>NZ_AP023054.1:1207228-1810842 GCF_019703835.1 Thaumasiovibrio subtropicus
GAGTTAGAAAACCTTTTGGATGATGTAACCACTCCAATGCGAAGTGGACCATTTGGTAGTGCTCTGTTGAAAGAAGAGCTGGTCAGTGAAGGTATTCCCTTATTAGGTATAGATAATATTTTTGTTGAGCAATTCAAGGCTAACTATAAGCGCTTTGTGACTGAGCGGAAGTTTAGAGAATTATCTCGCTATGCCGTTCGAGAAAGAGACGTGGTCATTACGATAATGGGAACTGTCGGAAGATCGTGCGTTATTCCCGAATCCATAGGGCTGGCTTTATCGTCTAAGCATTTATGGACAATGACGTTTGATAAGAAGCAGATATTACCTGAACTAGTTTGTTGGCAATTGAACCATTCGCCTTGGGCTGAAAGTTGGTTTAGGCGTGAATCGCAAGGGGGAGTTATGGATGCAATCCAGTCTCAAACGCTTAAGAAGCTGAAGCTAGTCGTTCCCCCGTCAGCAGAGCAAAAAGTGATCTATGAACGTTATGCAAATTTAAATAATCATATTGAAGTTAATCAGATCTTATTGGACAAGCTGAAACTTCAAAAGACTGGCCTAATGCAAGACCTCTTAACAGGCAAAGTCCCCGTACCCGCATAACAAAAAATAAGAAAAATGGCAGCAGGCAAACACCTCGCTGCCAGCAATAAGGATATCAAACAATGTCAGAGTACCAATTGGTTGAAAAGCCGCTGCTAAACCAGCTTAAAAGCATGGGCTGGGATATAACGGATTTAGGGCAAGGTGTGCCGACCGACCCTACCACCAGCTTTCGCAGCTCTTTTCGTGAAGTCATTTTAAAAGACATTTTTAAAACCGCAGTACACCGCATTAATACCACTGATGACGGCAAGCCTTGGCTGACGGATAGCCAACTGGATATCTTGCTTGATGATGTCACCGACTTTGGTACTCACAAATTACTGGCGGCCAATGAAGAGTTTATTAGCCGTTTGCACAAGTGGCAGATCGACCGCAACGAGTTGGAAAATGAGGATGACCCAGTAGTTAAGCTGATTGATTTTGATAACTGGGAAAACAACACTTTCACTGCCATCAACCAGTTCCGCGTTGATACCCCAGGGCTAGGTAAAGAGCACATTCGCCCTGACATTGTACTGTTCGTCAACGGCCTGCCGCTGGTGGTGATTGAGTGTAAAGAGCAGTCACAGCATTGCTGCAACCCAATGGCAGCTGGCATTGACCAATTGCGTCGTTATGCTGACTTGCGTGAGCCTGAACACAGTAAGCTGCGTGAGGGAGAACCCGCTCTGTTCTTTACCAATCAGTTGATGATCAGCACGTTCGGTGATGATTGCAAAGTGGGCACCATCACCTCAAATGAAGATTACTACTTCAACTGGAAAACCATCTACCCTGACACAGAGCCCTATATCGCACCGGAAATCGGCACCCATCGCAGCCAGGAAAAGCTCGTTCAGGGTATGCTTCACCCACAAAGACTGCTTGATATCACCCGTTGTTTTACCCTGTTTATGGATACCGACAACGGCCCTCGCGTAAAAGTGATTTGCCGTTACCAGCAATTTCGCGCGGTGCAGAAAATCATTGAGCGTATGGAGCAGGGCGAAACGGGCATTCAACGCTCCGGTGTGGTTTGGCACACACAGGGAAGCGGAAAAAGCCTGACCATGGTGTTCTTGGTGCGTAAGCTTCGTCGCCATCCTGAGCTGAAAAGCTACAAAGTGCTGATGGTCAACGACAGAAATGATCTTGAAGAGCAGCTCACTAATACAGCGGCTTTAATTGGTGACAAGGTCGTTGTCATTAAAAATACGAGAGATGCGAAGGTAGAACTAGCAAACGATACGTCAAATACCAATATGGTGATGGTGCATAAGTTTCGCGAGCAAGACAGTGGTTTCCTACCGGAGTCTGTGCGTAAGCTTTTGTCTAAACAGCTTGCGGAAGCGAAAGAGGCCGGTGATGTTGATCGTATCGAAGAACTAGAGTCAGACTTTGATGCAGAGATCGTCATGCATCAGCCTTTTGGTAAGATCAATGAAGGCGAAAAAGTCCTGATCTTAGTGGATGAAGCGCATCGTACGCAGCGTGGAGGTAAAGACCGTCCAAGCCTTTCAGATAACCTGTTTGATGCTTTCCCGAATTCGACCCGAGTGGCATTTACAGGAACGCCGCTTATCGCTGATCACCACACTTATCCAACCTGGAAACGCTTTGGCGTCAATCAAGAAAAAGCCTATATCGACAAGTACAAACTTCAGGATGCGGTTGATGATGGTGCAACGTTAAAAATCCTCTACGAAGGCAAAACCGCAGACAGTGCGATTTATGACAAAGCGGGGTTTGATACCAAGTTTGAAGATCTCTTTGCGGACAGAACAGAAGAAGAGCTAAGAGAGATCCGTAAAAAGTACGGTGCGGAAGGGGATATTCTTGAAGCAGAAAAGCGCATTGAGGAAATTGCTGAGGACCTAGTAAAACACTACATAAGGCAGATTCTGCCAGCAGGCTTTAAAGCGCAGGTGGTGTGTTCTTCCAAGCAAGCGGCTATTCACTATCAAACCTATATTGAAAAGGCACTGGCGAAAGAAATCGAGCTATACAAAAAGCAGCCAGAGCAATGTATCGATAAAGCTTGGCTTGAGCGCCTTGAGTTTTTGAAAACGGCGGTTGTGATTTCAAGTGATGACACCAATGAAGCAGCATCTTTCACCTACGCCAGAAAGCAGGCTAAAGAGCTAAAAGCAGTCGATAACTTCAAGAAGAAGTTTGATCACAGCAAGCCAAATACTGGCGTCGCTTTCTTGATTGTCTGCGACATGCTGTTAACGGGCTTCGATGCGCCCATTGAACAGGTGATGTATCTCGACAAGAAACTGCGAGAGCATAATTTGCTGCAAACCATTGCCCGTGTAAACCGCACCGCGAAAGAGAAAAAACGTGGCTATATTGTCGATTATATTGGTCTTGCTCATCACCTGAGAGACGCATTGTCTATGTACTCGCAGGATGACCAAGAGGACATTCTGGAAAGCTTGCAAAACATTGATAGCGAAGTGCCGGTTTTGGAAAGTCGTTATCGTCGTTTGCTTCAGCTGTTTACCGAACTCGATGTTCACAATATCGAAGCATTTGTGAACCAGAAACTTAGTGTGGATGAG
This sequence comes from Thaumasiovibrio subtropicus, assembly GCF_019703835.1. Classification (NCBI taxonomy): domain Bacteria; kingdom Pseudomonadati; phylum Pseudomonadota; class Gammaproteobacteria; order Vibrionales; family Vibrionaceae; genus Thaumasiovibrio; species Thaumasiovibrio subtropicus. The sequence goes on from NZ_AP023054.1 coordinate 1,210,381, forward strand.
CACTATCAAGTGCAACTTCAGGCGATTTCTGTTTTAGAAGACCCTCGCCAGCGTGACAGTTTCAATGTGTTCTTGAAGAAGTTTCTTCAGAGCATGGACATCATTATGCCGAACTCCTTGGCAGATCCTTACAAAACGCCGATGTACCAGTTTGTGCATATTCAAGCGAAAGCGCGTCAACGTTATCAAGATGACAGCATGAGCTTCCAAGGTGTGGGCGCAAAGATTCGTCATCTAGTAAATGAACACCTGATTAGTCTTGGTATTAACCCCAAAGTTAAGCCTATCGACTTGTTCAGTGATGCGTTTATGACCCACATGGGAAAAGAACCGGACTTACAAGCGCAAGCCAGTGAGATGGAACATGCTATTCGTAAGCACTGCAAAGTGAATGCGGATGATGACCCAGTATTTCACAAAAAGATGAGTGAGAAGCTGGATGAGATAATCAAAAAGCACTCTGGCAACTGGGAGAAGATGATCCTAGAGCTAAGTGCTTTGCGAGATGAAATCGACGCCGGACGCGGCCCTAACGCGCAAATCTCCGACCCGTTCTTTGATTTGATTGTCAGCATTGCGTTCCCAAACGGCGAGCCTATTAAGCCTCTGGACAAGGTGAAAGCCTGTGTCGACGCCATTATGGAAGAGCTAGGTGAGAATATCAGTAGCCTAGACTTCTGGGAGCGTGAGGACTTAGTGTCTGAGTTGAGAGGGCGCATCAAAAAACGCTTTATTCTTAGCAAAGTACCGCAACTGAAAGATGCGCGTGAACAATTAACGATTGAGGTGGTGGCGCTGGCGCGTAGACGGGAGCTATTGATTCTGTCTGATCAGGCACTGAACCAACGTATAGATGAAATTATTGAAAAGCTTCGTGTGATTGATCTTGAAGCGTTGCAAAAACAAATCATCGAACAACCAGATCTCTCTATGCTGAAATATGACTTGGATGGTGTTGACTTATACTTGGCTCAAGAGTTGGAGCAATATGAGAGTTTCTATGAGCTAGCGTTGATTAAGGTAGCAACCGATATTAACTATGTTGAAGAGGCAGAACATCATTCATCGTTGCCGTATGAAGTCAGGAAGCAGTTTTTACTTAATGCTGAAGATGTTCGAGAAGCTCTTGCCGATATAATTCTTTCAATTCAATCAGAGCTAACTTTCCCTGATTTTGAACACAAGCCTATAGTTGCTTTAAAAGAGACAGAAAAAGGAAGTTTGTTCATAACTGTTGTCGTGGGGCTAATGACCAATTTTATCTACGATGTCATTAAAACGACAGCTTTGAAGGGACGACCGCCGATTAAAGATATCGTTTCAAAAGGAAAGCGAGTTAAAAATGAGTTGCCAGCGTTGATCGAACGAAATCGTGCAGAGCGCGGGCTTGATGAATCGAACTATGGGGTTTCTTATACCGAAGAAAAGAACTTAGTCGATGACGCACTAAAACAACTGCGTGACCGCAATTCATCGAAGCAAGATAAGAATAAAAATCACTAATGCACTACAAAGATATCAAATATTGCTTGAAACAAAGCAAGCGAAAGACCACCAGTATTCTTATCGAACGAGATGGGAGCGTTACTGTGCTTGCGCCGGAAAGCTACGATATTGAAAAAGTAGAGAGCATCCTTGAGGAAAAACGCAGTTGGATTTATCGCAACCTTGCAGAGTGGGAAGATCTTAACCGCACCAAAGTCGAGCGTGAGTTTGTGAGTGGTGAGGGTTTTCCCTACTTGGGCTGTAACTATCGCTTAAAGCTGGTGGACGAGCAGAAAGAAGACTTGATCCTGAAAAATGGTTACTTCCTCATGCGCCGTGATAAAGCGGAATATGGTAGCGAGCTATTTAAACACTTCTATCGCACCAAAGGGCTATCTCGCATTAGTAAACGGGTAGAGCATTTCGCCCCAAAGCTAGGAGTGGATTATCGTGCAATCCGAGTAATGGAGCTTCAGCACCACTGGGCCTCCTGTTCACCAAAAGGCGACCTGAACTTTCATTGGCGTTGTCTGATGGCCCCACTCGCAGTTCTGGATTACATCGTGGTGCATGAATTAGCTCATCGGATTGAGCGTAATCATAATGCTAATTTTTGGAACACTGTTGACAAAATTGTGCCTGATTACCAAAAACATGTTTCTTGGTTGAAGCATAATGGCGCAGGGATGGATCTTTAGTCTCTCGGACAACAAGTTAAGTTACAGTGTTTGAATTATCGTTAGAAAACATAAAGCTACTCATGCTTTTAGTGTTCCTGAGCAGGGGCTGGTTCTAGTATTCAAAGGATCTTAAGCTAATGGAGTTAAAAAATTGATGAATATTGTAGTCGTACCTTGAGGTAAGCCTATTCCAAGTAGTGGCATTAGCACGGCATATCTAAAAAATCGACCATTGGAATGACTTTTCATTCGTCACTATGTTTGATTTGAAGCTATTTGATGAGCAAGGTGATTTTCATGAAATCGGTGGGGTCAAGATTGGATTTAAAGGTCAAACTACTAAGGAAGATACCTACAGTACTCTTGATTCAACTATTGAGTCCCTTCCTGATGGATACTTTTCTGTAGGGTTAGATGTCGAGTTCTATCAGCGTATTTCTATACTTACACCGAAAACTAGAGATACATTGCTAAGTTCCCTTAAAGATATCGTCCATGAGCCAGGTTTAATTTCAATGGCTCAAGATGAAGAGGTTTTTAAAACTTCTTTATTAAGAGATGTAAGCTTGTCAGTAATAAAAGGACAGTTTGTACGCGTACTAAGTGGAAGTAATCCGCTGACCAATTTTGAATTCAAGTTTGTTAGGCCTGCACAAGATCGAATGGGTGGAATTGAACTCGAATTTGATGTTCAAGTAGAACAGAAACCAAGTACGAATATACATGCTCTCATTGGTCGTAACGGTGTTGGTAAGACAACTTTGCTTAATGGCATGATTGAAGCCATTACGAGTAGAGGGCAATCCAATGCAAAGTTTTTTGATTTAGAGAGCTGGGGAGATGCTACTCCAATCGATAATGACTATTTTAGTAGCTTGGTTTCGGTATCTTTCAGTGCCTTTGATTCTTTTGAGCCTCCTCAAGAGCAGCCAGACCCTTCTAAAGGAACCTGCTATTTCTATATAGGCTTGAAAAAAGATGAAAATACTTTGAAAGGACTGAGTGATTTACATGCTGATTTTTTGAAAGCACTGAAGACATGCTTAAGCCAATTGCCGAGAAAGGAGCGTTGGTTAAAAGCTATAGACACTTTGGAGTCAGATGAAAATTTTGCGGGTATGAAACTAAAAGAGCTCGCAGAGTTTTCAGGCAAAGAATTTACAAAGAAAGCTCGGAAACGTATAGAAAATATGAGCTCAGGTCATGCTGTTGTCTTATTAACGCTCACTCAGTTGGTTGCTAAAGTGGAGGAAAAAACACTGGTGCTAATTGATGAGCCAGAGAGTCACCTCCATCCGCCATTGCTGTCCGCTTTCGTTAGAGCTTTGTCTGATTTGCTACTAGATCGCAATGGTATATCTATTATTGCAACGCATTCTCCAGTAGTTCTTCAAGAGATCCCTCGACAATGTGCATGGAAGATCAACCGTGTTCGACGGTCTTCCGAGCCAAGTAGACCCGCTATAGAAACATTTGGGGAAAATGTCGGTATTTTGACGAGAGAAGTATTTGGGTTAGAGCTAACAAAATCTGGATTCCATGACTTATTAGTCAAGTCTGTTGCTGCTGGTGATAGTTATGAAAAAATTGTTCGTGATTATGGAGGGCAGCTAGGTATAGAAGCTAGAGCGCTATTGAAGGCACTTGTAGTGCACAGAGAACGGAGCGAGAGCTGATGCTTAAACTTAAACAACCTTTTTACGATTACGTTGATGTACTTACTCTATGTCGGGATGGCATAACGGGTAATAGAGGTCTTCTTCAGAACGTTAATGAGGCGGTTACGAGTCTGCAACAACAAGCACAAGCATATGAGGCTTCTGGTGCAACGGGTGAGTTATTTACTATCGAACCTCTTCTAATTCAAGAAGACGATGACCCTGTTGTTATCGGGCGACTGAGGAAGTCTGACTTGATAAAGTTGTACGGTAACTACATGGTGGGGAAAAAAGCCAGCTCGAGCCGTCTATGATTCCTTGATGTTGGCCGCTGATGAAAAATGTCCATTTTGTGGTGGTATTGGACGCCCTCGAAATTTGGACCATTATTTACCTAAAGTACACTTCGCTCAGTTTTCTATTGTACCTGTCAATCTAGTGCCTTCATGTCGAGACTGTAATATGGATGGCAAAGGGGAGGATTTCGCCGCGACAGAGTCTGATCAAATTATACGCCCTTATCTAGATGACGATTGTTATTTCAATGAACAGTGGCTGCATGCTAGGTATCTAGCAAACAATGATGCTGAACCAGGGGTTATTGAGTACTTTGTTTCTCCCCCCGAGCACTGGGAAGATGAACATAAAAACCGAGTTGAAAAACACTTCAACGATTTTGAGTTAGGATTGAGATTTTCAAAAGAGGCTGGTCCAAGGCTTGCCACACTAATGTCACAATATCGCGGGCTGTTAGATCTTCAAATAGATATAGAGGCTAGTAAAAATGTGATTTTTCAGAATGCCATTGACGAATCGCCATTCGTTAATCACTGGGAAAGAGTGATGTGCATGGCTTTGATGTCCGAATTGTAATGGGATGCAGGAAGTAATACCTTTGGTAATGCATTGTATTTTGATTTAATGGCTATTTATTTCAGTAGTTTAATTGGTTAGTCCTGATGTCTCACTCTCGCCAAATTCGAAGCCCCAGCAGAAATGCTGGGTTTTTTCGTTCTGGCGCTTACCCCGCGTGCTAACTACTTTATCTTCTACTGTAGCCATCCTTGTCTCTATTTTTCAAATCTTACGGATTTCAGTTCGATGAACGGGGAAAAAACATAATTGCTATTTGACGACGATCGACGCATTGCGTGCTGACTCGCAGTATCTCTTCAACTTTTATCTGTTGCGAATTATTCCTTGATATGGTTTAGCGATACTTAATCTATGGTCTTCACACAAGCCACGATTTGTCTATTACCCGGAAATAGAAAGTAAGAGGTCAATTTGGTTACTTTTAAAGAACTTGGGATGGAGTTCCCTCTTTTTGAAGCACCCGTTGAAGATGCCATAGTCGACGGGGCTGGTAATTGTTCGCACTGCAAAGCTGAATCCCCGGTTTTGTTTAATGAGTTTTGCTTTTCTTGTTTCAGGTCGGGAGAGGGAAGCAATACGGTTGATACCGAGTATGGGATGGTGAGTAAGGAAGACTCACTCAAAGGGTGCACCTATGGGATTCCATTAGACCCAAATGATCTTCCTGATCTTCCGCTGATTGCTCATGAGGTTGATCCTCAGTTTCCCGACGAACATTGGTACAGTGTTCAGTTCAAACCTGCTGATTTAATCGAGCTTACTCGCACTCCCATCTACCATACATCACAAGGTGAGCAATGGCTGTTTTGTTGCGAGAGACCTTCCATATTTCTTGGCCACTGTAGTTCAGATAAATTAGCTGAAATTGCAGAGGAAAAAAAGCTGAGCATTGAAGCTACACTGAACAGTCTCCTTTCGCATCCCTTTGATGATATGTGTTGGCTGGTAAGCGCTATTGATAGTGGACTCTGTGATTTATACCTGTTCCGGTGCCAACAGTGTTCTAAGCTTCATGCTCACTTCGACATGGATTAGCTTAGGAGGCACGAGAATGAACGCAGACCTTTACACCGTCGCTGACGTACCATCACCATCTTTACCACAAACTCACATTTCCCTCTGCCGTTTTTGCTCTGCTACCGTTAGAATAGCCACACTCCACCTAACTTCCGAATCTATAGGAATGCCATGAGCAGCCAAAACGCACTCTCTAGCGATATAGTGATTGTCAGTAACTCTTCCGATAACCCTTTTGCCATCGATGTCGCTTATGCGATGGGGCAGCATGAAGACATCTCTGATGTCATCAGTATGAAGCACTTTATGAACACGGAGTTTTGCCCCCGTTTTATCTCTGATGAAGATGACATGGAAAGCATCGGAAACAGTTTGGATGGTAAGACGGTTGTTATCGTCAGTACCGGCAATCTAGTCACCAGCCGTCAAGAATTAGCGATGCATAACTTTATCATTGCTCGCGCGGCCAAAGAGAATGGTGCCAGCCGTGTGGTGCTGGTGGAGCCTGACTTGTTCTTCTCTGCGCAAGATCGTGGTGCGCGTCCAGAGCTCGGTGATACAGGGGGAGAGCGTTCTGTTGCGGACATTAAGAAGTTTGATGGTCAGCCGTATACGGCGCAGTTATACGCGCAACTATTAAAGCTATCTGGGGTTGATGATGTGGTGACGGTTCACAACCACTCAGAGTCGGTGCAGAAGATGTTTGGCGACGTGTTTGGTGGCCGTTTCTACAACCTCATTCCTTATCAGATTTATGCCCACTATTTATTGAACTCAAACATTTTGAACTACGGCCCAGAGGGTGAAGGGCTGGTGTTATGTGCACCAGACAAAGGGGCGCGCGATTTCGTTAAAGAGATGTACAACAGAATTGGTTTGAGCAAGGCCAAATTTATCATGTTGGATAAAGAGCGCACGGCAGAGCGTAAAGTGGAAATCACCCTGCATAAAGAGAGTGAAGATACCTTCGAAGGATTAGAAAACCCAAGCATCGTACTCTTTGACGATATGGTTCGCACTGGCTCAACAGTGGTGCAATCGTGCCAGTTCTTGCAGCAGCTCAAGCCTGAACGTATGGTGTTTACGGTTTCACACTTCTACGCCAGTACTGAAGGGCGCGAGCGTATGTCTCATCCTGCACTGGGTGAGATCTTAACGCTGAATACCATGCCGACGATTCTCAACCGAGATGAGCAAGGTCGTTTGCGCAAGAAAATGGTCGTGCTAAAAATCGAGAAGTATTTAGCGCAGGAGTTGAGCAAAATTTTAGCCATCCCGCCGCGTTTAGAAGAAGAAAACCCTTATAAGATTGATATGTCTTCTAAGAACCCACGCTTTCAGCGCAAAATTTGGTTCTCTGATCAGTTATCTGAACTTAAGGGCTAATTTAGGCCATATCGCCCGATGATGGGCGAGTAAGTTAATCACGGCACAGACTTATCAAAGTTGTGCCGTTTTTTGTTTTATCTCCCTTGCGATGACTTATTGGTCTGTGGTTATTTCAAAGACTTGTCTGCTTCAAAGATCAATTTATTTGGTCGTTAATGGTTGATAGGAAATTTTGAAAAGTAGCTATCTTGAGTAGGTATAAGGTTATATGGCGTTTTTAATTAAAGATACACAGCTAAAAGTAAAGCCCGTCGCGATGACACAGCAAAATGAGAAATACATTCCTTTTCCAACGCAGGAAGAGGTCGCGTTTGATAGCGACGCGCTGTTGCCGATTGGTTTGCTCTCTTATGATCAGTTCGATGAAAGGGATAACGAGCAGATACTTATCGCGGTACCGAACGTGCAAGGAACATTTGATGGTGACTATGAGTATTTGACTTACTCAAAAACGGCTCAAGGATGGCGACTTGATGAAGAGTATGCCGATGCGTTGGAGTACAAGCTAGAAGAGTACATGACTGAGCATTATCAGAAAGCAGTGTCTTTTTTCAATGAAAATCGTCATTTAACCTATGGACTAGAAGAAGGTGAGGCAACGGCGCTGTTTGAGCTAGGTGGACAGCCGCCGTTAGGGCAAAACTGGGATGCGGTGCTCTATGATGAGATGGGGGATAACCCTGAGTTAGATCACTATCATGAAGTGATGGACGAAGAAAGTGGTGAAAACTTTGACCATATGAGCACGCGAGAGATTACTTATCTTAACGAAGAGAGTGACAAGGAGTTCATTTTCTTGGGCGCCTTTAGCTATGACACCTATTTAGAGGGTGGTGGCGAATGCATTGTTTTCTATCAACCTGAACTGAAGAAAGTGATGGTCGTGGCCGAGTTCTCATAAAGTACGTCGAGTTACCCCTTTATTGGCAATATGTTTGTGGATAAACAGCGCCGCCCTCTCTCGAGGGCGGCGTTTTGCTTTTATGGCATCTCATCGATGACAGGCGGAGCATAATGTTTGGCATCGAGCTTAAGCCATTCCGGTAACAAAGTACCAATGGAGATGGAAGACCAGGTGCCGCAAACAATGCCGATAAACAGTGCGGTGGCAAAACCGCGTAAGGGCTCGCCACCCATGAACCACAGTGCGGCAACGGTGAGAAGTGTTGTGCCTGAGGTGACGACGGTACGTGAAAAGGTGCTGCGCACGGCGTTATCACACACTTCGCCGATGGCCATCTCAGGTTTGGCGGTGAGGTATTCGCGGATACGGTCAGCAATGATAATCGAGTCATTTAGCGAATAGCCTAAGATAGCCAACACGGCAGCAAATACCGTTAAGTCGAATGCCATTTGCGTTAACGCAAAAAAGCCCAGCACCAACACGACATCATGGATGAGGGCAATCATAGCACCGCTCGCCAATCGCCACTCAAAGCGATAACTGAGATAGGCTAAGATGGCCATTAGGGTCGCAAATAAGGCGAGCCCACTCTGTTCCATCAAGTCTTGCCCGACTTGTGCACCAACGATGCTATTGCTAACAAGGGAGATGTTGTCGCTCATTGTGCTCAGCACTTCACTCGTCGCCATCTCAACGCTAGGTGCTTGGTAGCGAATCACCCAACGCCCATCACCGCCAAGTGGTGTGACGGTGGCATTGACGCCGAGCGCATTCTCAAAACCCGTTTTTAAGGTTTCGCTGTCAATGTGCAGTGGCGCTTCAACTTCCGTCATCATGCCGCCAGTAAAGTCGAGGCCATAGTTAAGCCCTCGTGTGCCTAATGACATGAGTGCGAGGGTTAAAAACATCACCGAAAACCAACCGGTGATTAAGCGAACACGTCGCATGTGTTGAGTAAAGAAAGCGTTCATTATTAAATCCTCACATCTCGGCGGGTGTCTTGGCCCCAAAGTAGATTGATCACGGCGCGGGATACAAAGATGCCCGTGAACATGCTGGTGACTAACCCTAACCCGAGGGTTAAGGCAAACCCCTTGATGGGGCCGCTACCAATGCTAAAGAGCACTAGGGCGGTGATCATGGAGGTCAAGTTGGCATCCAGTATGGTGCGAAATGCGCTGGAAAAACCGAGATCAATCGCTTGCGCATAGCTGCGACCAGATTGGAGTTTGTCGCGAATTCGTTCAAAGATGAGCACATTGGTATCGACGGCCATACCCACAGTCAACACGATGCCGGCAATACCGGGAAGGGTCAGCACCGTCCCCGGTAGTAGAGCGATGAGACCAAGTAGTGAGACCATATTGAGTAGCAATGCGGCATTCGCTACCCAGCCAAGTCGGCGATACCAGCACGCCATAAATGCCAGAGTCAGCGATAAGCCCAGAGCCAGTGCCGAAAAGCCGTTGCGAATGTTTTCGCTACCGAGTGACGCGCCAATCGTGCGCTCTTCAACGATGGTAATCGGTGCGGTGAGCGAACCCGCCCGTAGCAGTAAGGCGAGCTGTTGTGCATCTTGGCGAGAGCCCGCGCCGGTGATCCGAAACTGACTCCCCAGTTGGGTTTGGATGGTGGCAATACTGATAACGCGCTCTTGCAGTGCCATGCTGCCATCCTCGTTGGTGTGGTATTCACGATAGACCGTGGCCATCGGTTTACCAATATTCGTCCCAGAGTGTGATTGCATGACACGCCCACCTGCGCTGTCGAGTGAGATATTGACCTCAGGACGTCCCATCTCATCACTGCCGGATTGCGCATTCACAATATGATCGCCCGTCAATATTGGACGCGGCGCGAGAACAATAGGGTTGCCTTGTTCATCGTCTAATATCAGGTTTCTACGGTTAAAGCGGGTTTCCTCAGCCAATACTTCGTAGAAAGCGAGGCTGGCCGTTGCGCCAATGACTTGTTTCGCTTGGGTTGGATCTTGAACACCCGGCAGTTCAATACGGATATGATGTTCGCCCTGACGTTGCACCAGTGCTTCGGTGATACCGAGTTCTTCAATACGCTCACGCAGTGTCGTGAGATTTTGCTGAATGACATCGCGGGTAAATTGGGTGATAAACGCGTCTGATGGTGCGACAACAAGCGCTCGAGACCCTCGTTCGAGAGTCCAACCTGAGTGATGTTGACGTAGATAGCGGTGAACAATTTCGCGCGCTTTGTCTGAGGTGTTCACTAACATGAGTTCGTCACCCGTAGGCACAAAACGTACCCCCGTAATGCGTTCTGCGCGCAATTCAGCACGAAGTGCATCTTCGATGGCATCACGTTGTTCAAAGAGCGCTGTTTCGATATCAACTTTCAACAGAAACTGCACCCCGCCACGTAGGTCCAAGCCGAGTTTTATGGGGGTGAAGCCCAATTGCTGCAACCAGTGAGGGGCAACGGAGACATAGCCAAAGGTTAAGCTGTCATCGTCACTGAATACTGCGTTCAGTAACGCCGCTGCTTTCGCTTGTTGATCTTCGTCTTCAAAGATCAGTTGTGTACCTTGGCTATCTTGTTCGATAGCCAATGGTGTTAGGTTGTTATCGAGTAACGTGCGTGACAGTGCGCCTATATCGAATGTTGATTGATGGGGTAGCAATACGGCGGGTTTTTCACCATACCAAGTGGGTAAAGCGCTTAAGGTCAGGGTGATGATCGCAATGATCAAAATGATATATTTCCACGTCGGGTAGCGGTTTAATGCCTGCGACGTTGGGCGTGCATTTCTCATAGGTATTCTTGTCCTCTCAGTACGGGCTGAGTCAGAAAAATCAGGGATTTAAACTGGTGTGACCGTGGCGAGCTGCACGCAGAAGCGAGCGCTCTGATGTCACAGAGGATCAGGAAAATTGGCTATTGAGTGCCACATAGAGGGCGTTGGTTTCTTTCCACCCCGCTAACCGGAAGTGATGGGCATAACTTCGATAGGGAGCCTCAGTGAATTGAAGCGAGTCAGCCACAGTGTGTTGCGTAAAGGTCGCCGTCAGGAAAGGAGGTGTTGTGGGCTCTTCATCACTGTCACTGCTTCGAACTTGTCTCAGCAGGCCACAAGCGCGTGTCTGAGGCAATACCGCCAGTTCGTTAGGGGTGATGGGGGTGTCAGATTGGGGCGCAGGGGATCCAATATCCCATGGCGCATTATGGGGAAGCTGCAGTGATGTTCCCGCGTGTTGAGCGCCTGATAGCAGATAGTCTTGTGCCGTAGCTGGTAACACGTTTACCAGCAGAACAAACCAAATGATATGGAAAATCCGCAGCAACATACTGTTATGCTCTCAGTAAGGGGAAGGAAATTGTATGGCGTGTTTGCGGGAAGAACAAGCGAAAATGTGACGACAGTTGCACTTCTCTATCTGAAGGTGCCCTTGATTGGGCACCTTGTTGAGAGGAGGCTAGACCATTTCAGTATCGACAGAATCGTGCGACGCTTCGGTGCTCGACGTGGCGCTTTGAGGCTGAGAAAGCCAATACTTATCCGGCGATAGAATATTATTGGGGTCCATTGCCTGTTTGAGATTGGCTAGGAACTGGCGGTTGGCTTGGTTAATGTAAGGCGTAATGGGTTCAAACAGGTTTGAGCCACTGCGGTATGGGCAGTAACCCGCGCCAAGCAAGGCATCATCCACCTCTTGATAAAAAGCGGCGGCTTTTTCAATTTCTTCCGGTGTTTTGCCATAGCGAATGTTGGCAATAAGTACCACGGCGCGCCCGGTGATATTGGTCATTGAATAGCGCTCTTCGTAGCCATATTTTTCAAACACGGTTTTGCAGGTGGCAATCATTTTGGCGATGCTATCAGGTGTCGGGCTGCTGATTGCGCATATCCAACGGAAGTAAGCCGGAAACTCAGAGGTCTTCATCTCTGAATGGGCGTCGCGATAATCGAGCAAGGTTTTGACTGCATCATCAGAGGGTACGCCTTTCTTCAGATCAACGATGAGTTGCAAGCTCGATATCATTGGGTTTTTAAGGTACGTATTGATCTTCTTGAGTATTTTCCAGCGAAAATCGTTCAGCATCACCACGCGTGAGTTAGGGATGCTTCGACTGATCACTTTCTTAAAGTGTTTGAAACGCGCTTTAACGATGCCTTTTGGCCCTGCTAATGAGGTGGTCAGGACCCAAGCGGCCGGCGCCTTGATCGCTTGGTCGCCCAACGCACGTGCCATACTCACGGTATGTACGCCGCTGGTGACAACGCCGTCGAGTTTAAGCTTGGCAATGGTCGAGACCATCGCCGGGGCATCCTCATCATTTTTGCACAACACCATCACCGTCATTTGATGTTCGGGTTTAGGTTGTACGGCAATGGCCATTTCTAACACGATGCCCAAGTTCGACTGTGAGAAGAGGCCATTGACGACAGGGCCAATACCATAAGGGTAGAGATGAGCGGCAATGCTCTCATCAAACATGCCCATCCCCGTGTTAATGATATCGCCATTAGGGAGCAGAACACGCATCGAGAGCACGTTACCAAATCGGTCACTGTAATCGGTATGGCCGAAACCGCGCTCCAAAATGTTACCCACTACGCTGGTGTGCAACCCCGCGGCGGTGACATCCAGTTGCAAATTGGAGTTTGCTGCTTGTAGTGCTTGATAGAGTTCGGATTGAGTAATGCCAGCCTGTACTCGTACAAACGCATGTGCTTCATTGATCTCTAGCGTTTGATTAAGTCGACTTAAATTAACGATAACTTGATTGGCTTTCGTCCCTTGAGATGTGCCGTAGCCCCAGTTTCGGCCCTGTGCCACGGGGTGGATCTCAAATTGGTGCTGGTTGGCGGCTTTGACTAGAGCGACAAGTTCTTGTTCGGATTCTGGAAAAACAATGGCGACGGGAGGGTGGATACTGCCGTTGAGAGCGAGCCCTTGCTCTTGCAATGTTTCGTGATCTTGAATGATTTGGGAAGTGGAAAATATATCACTGAGGTGATTAATTATCGGAGTAGCCATTATTGAATTCCCCTTACTGAATAGTTTGCGTTCACTGGGTTGCATATTAATATGCTTGCCAATCCAAATAGATATTTACTTCGTCGATTTACATCATGTAGATATTTATTTGCGATCTGCCACTCAATAATCATGTATTCGGAAGTGTAAGAAAAACACGGATATTAACTTGCCTCAAACAACAGGCTATTGTGTCTTATCTTTAATCGCTCAATTATTGACTGTTTTGTTATTTGAAGCTAGCGAGGGGCAGGATGAAATACGGTACATTCAAAAATATATATTGCCAAACAGAAGAAGAAAAAATCACCGCATATAATATTCGTTATCAGGCATACACTCATGTTGGATTTAACCCAACAGATACTCATGGCTTATTTACGGATCCGCACGATGAAGCGCCAAACAACTTTACCTTTTTGCTAAAAGATAATGGGAAACCTATTGGCACAACGCGGCTGAGTATCGTGCATCGTCCTTTCGGCTGGATAGATGTTCCCAGCCGCGCTGGGTTTGAAGACGAGTTTTTAGCCTTAGAGCAAGAGTATGACGCCATTATTGAAGCGGGACGACTTGCGGTGTTACCTGATCTCAGGGGCTCAACGCCAACTGTGATTGAAGCGTTACAGTGCGCCCCTTACTCTTTCATGTCTAAGTTTGGTCGTACAGCCATTGTGTGTGCATCGGGTAAACGCCACTTACGTTATTACCAGCGCAACGGTATGAAGAGCATGTGTGGTTTTGCGCCAAGGCCGAATGCAGCGATTGAGTTGACGTTAATGGTGAAAGATTGTGATTTCGAGCGCCATATCACGCAGTGTGGAATGAAACAAAGTACCATCGATAACCTCATTCCTACGATCCCGAAAGAAAAGTTGGATAATCATCGACAAATTGAATGTCTAGTATAGAAATAACTATTTTGGAAAGGCGAAGGCATTAATATATCGCACAATGGAATACTGACAAATTAGTTATTACAAAGAAGGTCATGACGATTATTTAATAGTGCTATGCACTCTCCCGCTACCGACTATTTATAAATTCGGGTTGAGATTTCTACATAGAGTTAAAAAGGGAGTACGCCGATTTTGTCAATAAATCATACCCAAGGTTCTAATTGAAACTTGGGTATCGTCAAGCTTTTTGAGCTAGCTTGAGCATGGTAGGTTAGTGCTTGAAGGTATTTGCAGCGTTAGGGTTGAGGGATACCATATCACCGACGGGATTAATCAAGTGTGGGATGATCTTTGGCAGATTCAAGACGATATCTTCATCTTCCACGGGGTTAATGTGTAGGTGATACCAGCCAAGCAAGCCAAACACGGCATAGCCAATCGCTTCATCTTCGTCGCCATGCTCGATGATAATTTGTAGGAAACGCAATAGGGTTTTGTCGTTTGCCCCGGCTTGGTCAAAGGTCTCTTTGTAGATAGCGATGGCTTCACCAACTAAGCCTTCAAAATCAGTTTCAATTGCGAGTTGAAATGACCCGCCATCAACAGAAATTTTCATAGTTATTTATCACTTGTAGGGATGAATGAGGGAGTGAGGGAATATTAGCGGATTCCCTCATTGATGTCGCGCTTCGTTATTTATTTTATATTCGAGCAACCACTAGGTGCTTGTTCAGCGAGAGTTTCTAGGCTTGCATCGAAGCGCTGCTTTGAAGGTCAAGTGGGCTTCTTCAAAAGGAAGCAACAGAGGTGGCGAGCCTAGAAAGCTCGCCCTTCTGAAGTCTACACCTTGAGGTCGTTAGAACATAGACCTTGCGCGACCGCCATCTGCTGCGCAAATCGCGGGCCGAGCCATAAGCTAGGCAGCAGGATCAAGGAGACAGGGACTGCGGTAATGACGATAAAAGATTGCAGCGCACTGATGCCACCTTCTCCCATCGCAATCAAGGCAATGGCGACCAACCCCATGGTAATGCCCCAAAAAGCACGGATGATCGCATTGGGCTCTTTGTCACCGCTGATGACCATGCTGATGGTGTAGGTCATCGAGTCGCCAGTGGTGACAATAAAGGTAGTGGTCAAGATGAGAAACAAGATCGAAACCAACACTGGCGCGGGCAACTGACCAGTAATTGCCAATAACACAGCAGGCAGATTAAACCCTTCAAACGCAGAAGCAATAACGCCGGGATTCGCCATTTCAAACGCCAGTCCACTGCCACCGATGGCGCTGAACCAGAAACAGGTAATCAGCGGCGCGACAATACTGATGGAAAGGACTAGCTGACGCAGGGTACGACCACGAGAAATACGCGCAATGAAAATGGCCATCATTGGCCCATAGCCAATAAACCATCCCCAGAAAAAGACTGTCCACCAACTTAGCCAGCCAGTGTCTTGGCGATAGAGGGCCATCACGACAAAGTTATCGACTAATGTACCGACCCCTTGTAGGTAGCCATCAATAATAAAGGCCGAGGGGCCAAATAGCAGAATAAAGCCGATCAGCAGAGTGGAAAGTATGATGTTGTAGCGGCTCACCAGTTGAATGCCTCTGCCCACGCCACTGAGCGCAGACAAGGTGTACATGGCCATTGCAAACAGAATAACGGTAACCTGCGTCGCAAAGGTATCAGGTAGACCGAACAAGCTATTTAGCGCATAGCTAACCTGCAAGCCGAGAAAGCCAATGGGGCCAATAGTGCCTGCTGCAACAGCAATAACGCAGAAGGTATCGGTAAGGGTGCCGATTTTACCGTCGATGGCGCGTTGACCAAACACAGGGTAAAGCAGGGTTCGAGGTTTTAGAGGAAGGCCTTTGTCGTAGTGGAGATGCATTAGCACTACCGACGTTAAGCAGCCCAAAATGGCCCAAGCTAGGAAACCCCAGTGCATAAAGGATTGGGATAGGGCATTGATAGCTGATTGCTTTACCGATACCTCACCAAAGAGAGGGGGGGTAGAGACAAAGTGTGCAATGGGTTCCGCTGCGGCCCAAAACACGCCGCCTCCGGCGAGTAAGGTGCAGAGCACTATCGATAACCATTTGAAGGTGGAGATTTCAGGTGTTTGAATCCCCCCTAATCGCACCGCGCCCGTGCGTCCTAACGCTAGCGCAATACCAATGACAAAGTTGGCGAGCAAAAGCACCTGCCAAAAGGCGCCAAAATAGGTGGTTGCCAGATTAAAACCTGTGTTTACAAGGGTAGATAGTAGTGGTGCGTTGGTCACTGCTAATAGAACAAAAACAATAAAAAAAGCACTACTGAGCTGGAATGTAGGGTTACTTAATTGGAGTTTCTGAAAAAGGTTTGCCGTTTCCTGAGCGGAGGGACTTTCAGCCAAAACAGCACTGCTGGTGGCTTGAGTCATATCGGACATGAGTTAAATCGCTTTTTTAAGGCTGAGAGAGGAACTCAGCATGTGTTTTGCTTCATAAGTTTTCATTTTCATGTGAAGCTCGTCACGAAATTGTAGCATGAATGGCATCTTGAACGATACTAGAAGCGTAAATCAGTTTGGGAAGGCTCAATGTTAGACCTAGAAACTGTGCTAGCAAAACAGCCTGATTCGCTGAAAATAGAGTGAAGGTGATCCAATTTTCTAGACATGCCGTAAACAGGTCTAACTATCAACTCTTCAGGAGCAAGTAATGAAACACCTATGGAAAGGGCTAACACTGTTTTTCTCTGCATTGGTCATGACAGGCTGCTTGGGTAAACCCGAAAATGTCGAGCCTGTGCAGGATTTCGAACTCGATCGTTATCTTGGCAAGTGGTATGAGATAGCAAGACTCGATCACTCTTTCGAGCGTGGATTAGACGGTGTCACCGCAGAGTATTCTATGCGTGGTGATGGCGGTGTGAAAGTGGTAAATCGGGGCATTGATATTGAAACTGGCCAGCTGGATGAGGCAGTGGGTAAGGCGTATTTTGTGAATAGTGCCGATGAAGCCTTCCTTAAAGTCTCGTTTTTCGGGCCTTTCTATGGCTCATATATCGTTTGGGACCTTGAAGAAAATTATCAGTATGCCTTTGTCTCCGGCCCTGATCTCGATTACCTCTGGTTGCTGTCGCGCACACCGGATATTGCACCAGAAGTGGTGGTCGATTTTCAACGCAAAGCCGAAGCGATTGGCTTTGATGTGAGCCAACTGATCTATGTCAATCATTGATCCTTGCTTTAGCTTCATCGCTTGAACGCCAGCCAGTGAGAGGTTGGCGTTTTATTTGTCCCTTCTCCAATCCGATCGCTTTGCCTCACTTCATCTTGGCGCAAATATTCAATTATCTACCGCTTATCGCCAGTAATCTGAATCTGTAACCCATTATTTAGGAGCAGACGATGAGCGACCTTTCCTTTCTTTCTTCCGAACCGGATGCGGTGCTGGCAACAACCGCATTCGTCTATGACAAGCGATTCAAAAACAGACGTCCCATGTTTTCTATGGCGCTCACGATCCAACGCAGTGCCGAAGGGAAGGTGGAAGCCCAGCGTGATTGGTATGGGGTGGGGGATACAGTCATCGCGAGCGAAACCTTGGTATGGAGTGGCACGCACGGTATTACGCATATGGGGATGCACAACCCAAGTTTAGAAGAACGTGGCGCGCTTTCTCATGATAACGGTAAAGGTGAGTTTCAGTTAGTTGCGCCTAAGACAGACATGGTCAAGCGGGTGAAACAGACCCAGTTTCCATCGAGCCCTGCGTCATTGACAAGCTTGCCACTAGAAGTCGTCAAGCATTGGGATGCTTTAAAGAGAGGCGAAAAACTGACCTTTGACTATGCGGTGTTGAAGGTACAAGCCCATACCCAGATTGAAGTGTCAGGCAGGGAAAGTGGTCCCGAATTCATTGTAAAAGTGACACCCAAGAAATGGTTTTGGCGTTTTGTTTTTGGGTCATCTTATCTGCATTTCAACCGTGATAGACCCTTACTGCGCAAGATGGTTGGCCTGATGGAGCCGAGAGATCTGAAACCCAATGGCAAGTACATCGAATATCTCGGTGAGATGGCCTTTGAACCTGCGATTGATTTGACGGAAGTGGTGAAGTGAATGAATAAGAAAACGGTACTCATTACTGGGGGAACCCGAGGCATTGGCGCTGAGCTGATACGTCTTTATCGTGTTCAAGGTTATCACGTCATTGCCACCGGTAGTCGACGGGCGACGGTGGATCGCGCGAAAGAGAAGGAGTCTGGTTGTGAATGGCATGTGTGTGACCTTGCTGACCGCAATAGTATTGTGACTTTTTGCGAGTCGATGGGGAACAGGCGATTGGACGTGGTGATTCATAATGCTGGCATTCAGCAACTACGCAATTACTTTTCCCCTCAAGACGAGCAGATCAGTGCAGAACAAGAGACCATGGTGAATCTGACCGCACCTATGTTGATGACAGAGCGACTGTTCCAAAATGTTCAACAGGTTGAAGGCACTTGGGTGTTTGTTAGCTCAGGGTTGGCAATTGCGCCTAAGCAAAGCTCGCCTGTCTATTGTGCTAACAAAGCGGGATTGCGCGCCTTTAGTAAGTCACTGCGTGCTCAAGCCAAGTTCGGCGGCTATAAGGTTGCGGTGTGTGAAGCGATTTTACCTTTAGTCGATACGGATATGACGCGTGGGCGTGGGAAAGGAAAAATTTCGGCAAATCAGGCGGCTAGAGGGATACAGATCGGTGCTGAAAAACGCAAAGCAGAGATCCCGATAGGCGCGACAAGAGTACTTATGGGCTTAAGACGTCTTTTCCCGAATTTGGCGGAAAGCATAATGTTGCGCGCATAGTTCACATTTAAGGTTAAGGAGAGCGACGGTGAAAAAAGAACGTTTAGGACAACGTGTGATGCGATGGATAAAAACCCATGGTCAAAAGACGAAAGCAGTGCCTATGATGGGGGCACTGTCAATCGGTGACTTCTTTGTGCCTGCGTTACCGACACAAACATCAGTGATGTTATTGAGTTGGCTACAACCGCAAAGAGCGGCGCTGATAGCCTTTACATTTGCGTTTGCTGCGGCCTTGGGGGCCTCAGTGCTGGCGTTACTCGTGTTGAGTATAGAGACTTATGCGCAAGCGGTGATGCCTGTAGAAGGGGATGAGCTGTACGGACATTGGCAAACATTACAGTCTTATATTGCTCAGTATGGGGTGATAGCGTTATTTGTGATGTCACTGTTACCGACGCCGCCTCGAAGCATGATTATACTGAGCTTATTATCAGGTTTAGCCTTGTTCTCTGTGGTTTTCGCCGTGTTTGCAGGTAAGCTTGTTTGGTTTGGCCTTGTTGTGACTTTAATCACAAGGGCACCTAATTGGCTCATGTCGTTGCCATGGATTGGTAGGAGACTGTCTGCCATTTTGCATAAGCGAGATCTGGATAAACGTGACAACGGAATAGCGTAAGCACCATGACTTCGACCCTGAATCAAGACAAGAAAAAGCCCGCTCATCAAGCAACAGGTCATCGAGCGCCTTTTGCGAGCCGCACTATGCTGCAAGTACTTCGTTCAGGCCTACAGCTGCATCAACAGGCCATTCCGGATTTGGACCTGAGTCCGAACCAAGCGACGGTGCCATTGGCGACGAAGCGAGAGTTTTTAAATGCCGTAGAGCGTCGCTATGGGCTTGCGCTGTTGTTAAAGCTAGGGCGTGGTGCGATCTTTCATGCCAATACACCTACTGCGCATGCATTGCTGCATCAATCCGATGCTAAAGCCTTTTTACGAAAATGGCAGCGGATGGAGCGTTATATTCATGGCAATCACTATATCGATTATAAATTCACTGAGAGCGGTGCGCAGATTTCTCATCTGTCTAGAGAAGATGATGCCCCCTCATTAGAAGAAGATTTGGCGGTGTTCGGTGTACTTTGCGCCATGCTCAACATGTTAGGGTTGACGGACATTGTGTTATCTCAACACGCTGATCCGAAGTTGCCCGTCACTTACTGCTATACCCGTAATCATGTGGAGACGTCGCAGCTCAGAAAAAGAGAGACGTGGTTTTTGCATTGGCGAACGAATAGCGACCAACCGCATATCCAGCTACATCAAACTTCGTTAAATTGGAAAGACAGGACAGAGAGAGCGATTGAACATCTTGGTATGCTCGATTGCAGCTTGGAAAATGTTGCGAAAGCACTGCATGTGTCGACGCGGTCTTTACAACGCTATTTACGCCATGAGAAAGCCAAGTTTGCGCAAGTCGTGCAGGAAATAAGGGTGAATCATGCTGCGCAATTGCTATTAAACGAACAACATTGCCTCGCTGAAATTGGTTTTATCTGCGGGTTCAGCGATCAAGCGCATTTTACGCGTATGTTTACGCAGTGGAACGGGATGTCGCCCACAGCATACTTGAGAATGAGCGAGTCTAGATAGAAAAGCAGAAAGTCAGGCCGCACTAGCGGCCTTCTCCATGCTCAAATACCGCTTGCGGGATGGTGGCGATAGCATACTCTTGGTGTAAGCGACCATCGTAATAGAGGTAAGCCATTTCATCTTCACGAGGATCAGGCGCGGGTAAAAGACCTGAAAAATGTGCCATGGTCTTCTGGTTCACGTCAATTTCAAACGTAAATGCATCCATGAAGAACCACATGCCAATGGAGCCGGGTCCTACCTTGATTTCATACCCTCGCTCGGTGACGCCATGTAATGAGATAGTAAACGGTGCTAGCTTCTTTGCCTTAAGCAGGGGGCCATCACAGCGAATTTCTTCTCCTTCTTTTAGTTCTTCAAGATAAGCCAAGGCAAATTCTGGCATCAGTTCGGGTAGGCAGAGCGGTTTGTTGCCGCGATGGGCTTGCCAGAGTATGTCTTCCTGTGGTGAATAAGCGCTGACTTGCTCACCATTGATGACCAGTTTGCCGAGTTGGCTTTGATGACCTTGCGTGACAATGACGTCTATTTCCGTGGCCTGCCAATGAATATCGGCGACGTAAACGGACTGAGTCAAATCACGGACCTCATAGCGCTTGTGGTTCTCTGTGTAGGTAGAACTCAGCGTGAATTGAGACGTCGCGTTTGCTGCAAAAGAGAAGGTAGCCAAGCAAATGGATAGGATGGGTAACGTTGTTTTAAGCACTTTAGTCGCTCCGGTAGGTTATCGATTGTTGGTTGAAAAAAGTATCAACGCCACTGTAAACCGTGCGAAGCGATAAGCCTTGAATATTTCTGCCAATCCATTATGCGTTCTTTGTATCTTTATGTGATTATTCTGTGATGGTTGTGAAAATCTATGGTGAGTATGAAAAGTATGAGTTTTTAAGGTGTCTCATAAATGACTCATCTATTTCCAGGTGGAACTATTTACAATCGGAAAATACTAAATTAGTATTCTGGACGAATTGTTTGGTGCAGCGGACGCAGTTTCAGTGGAGACGATGGTGTGAAGAGACCATTTATCGATGAGTTGTTCGCGAGCATTGATTTAGCCCGTGAGCAAGTCGTGTTAGCAAGTGGTGCCGTGAAAGTAAAACTGGTGCAGTTGGAACGCAGTTATTCTGTGCTGACGGATCATTTAGGGGACTTGGAAGCGAATCAAGTGTTGAGTTACTCAGAAGTCAAAGCTGCACTCGAGCAGTGCCTCGATTACATTGTTAATCCTTTTTCGGTGGTCAAGAAAAACGATTTCATCGCCTACCTTTGTTACTGCCACTTGGCGCTGCGCCGAGCAGAAGAAGCCATTGACTCACGTTATGGTGAACTCGGGTTATAGGCTGCTTCTGAATCCTGCATCTTGAGGTGGCTTGGCGCTATACTCAAGCCACCTCAAGGTGCTTGTTCAGCGAGAGTTTCTAGGTTTGCCATCGAGGCACTGCTTTGAAGATCTAGTGGACTAAATCAAAAAGCAGTAACAAAGGTGGCGAGCCTAGAAAACTCGCCCATCGGGAAGCGACTAGCGCCCCGATTTCTGCGTTAAATGTGTTCGAAAGGGGGAAGCCATTCCTTCACACATTTGCCTTGGTATCTTTACCTTGACTTCGACGCGCTAGTCGGCTTCTGAATCCAGCATCTTGAGGTGGCTTGAGTATAGTGTATATACTGCGGGGATGAGTGGGATCATCGCAGTGGGTAATGATGCTAAATCCAAGTTGGTTAAATACGTATATCACACTTGTTGAGACAGGCCATTTTACTGAGACAGCAAAAAAGTGTTTTATGACGCAGCCAGGGGTGACTCAGCATGTACACAAGCTGGAGGCGGCACTGGGCTATGCCTTGTTAAATCGTCATGGGAAGCAGTTTGAACTGACGCTGGAAGGCGAAAAACTCTATCGCTACGCGCTGACACAGCGCCAGTCTCACCAACAGTTTCTTGATAGCTTGAATGACAGTGATCCCTATGCGGGTGTTTGCCAGATCGCTTGCTCAGGTGCGGTGGCAATGCAAATTTACCCCACACTGATAGCGAAGCAAACCGCGCATCCAGAATTGCAGATTCGTGTTGAAGCCGCACCGAATCGGCGCATTTTTGCCATGTTGCAAAGTAATGAGATTGCTTTTGGCATCGTGACGCAACAGCCGAATGATAGCGCTTTCACTGCGATCGAAGTTGGTGAGCAACCACTGACGTTATTTGTGCCGTCTCGCCATGCTAGTACAGCAGACTTTGAAGCATTAGCCTTGTTGGGGTACATCGCGCACCCAGATGCAGACCATTATTTGGATCGAATCCTTGGGGCGAATTTTCCTGATCACTATCGGGGTATGACACGGATTCCTCAGCGCGGCTATGTCAATCAAATCAACCAAATATTACTGCCTGTCGCTGCGGGACTTGGCTTCACTGCGTTACCTGCGAAGGTGGGAGAGTCAATGCAAGCGCGGGGTGATATTGCGAGGTTGCCGCTCAAGGTCCCCAGTATTGACCCGCTATATCTGGTTTATAAAACGCACCGTCAATCAATCCAACGCTATTTGTGGTTGGAGCCTTTGGTGAAAGATCTACTGCGTTAAAGGTGAATGATAATTGTAAAAGAACGTATAAATGCGGCTTATGTCGGAAAAGTCATCTCTAATCGCTAAATTTGCTGTGAGATTACTGATGAGCCAGTAATCTACGCAGTGATGTTCTCGCTGGGGAGACGTTTATATGGAGGGTACATGGAAGAGTTACAAGGTGGACGAGCGACAACCGTGATGCGTTTAGATGATAAAGTCATCCGCCCTGCTGGCGATGGATCCGGCGCAATTCACCGCTTGCTTAACTTTCTTCACCTTGAGGGTTTTCAACATGCACCTATGGCATTTGGGTATGATGCGCAAGGCAATGAATTACTCTCTTATGTCGTTGGCGATGTGTACGATTATCCGTTGACGGGGGCGGTGGCAAGCCATGAAGCGCTCACCAGTGCCGCAACCTTGTTACGTAAATATCATGATATGACGGCGTTGTTCTTACATGAATCGCGTGAGGCCAATCAATGGGCACTCCCGCCCCGAGAGCCGCAAGAGGTCATCTGCCACAACGATTATGCCCCCTACAATGTGTCACTGACCCGTCAAACGGTCACTGGAATGTTTGATTTTGATTTGGCAGCGCCGGGGCCTCGTGTATGGGATGTCGCTTATGCGGTTTACACATGGGCACCCTTTAAAACCCACCCTTTTGATGCGATGGGTACCTTGACCTCACAAAGCGATCGAGCGCGTCGTTTTTGTGACGCGTATGGGTTAGATAATGCTGCTCGCTTAGCATTGGTTGAAACCATGATCGCGAGGCTGCAAACCTTGGTTGATTTTATGCACCTTGAAGCGGAAAAGGGCAATCAGGCATTCATTGCTAATATCGAAGATGGCCATCATCTTGCTTATCAGAAAGATATTGAGTATTTGAAAAGTAATAGCGAAGCGATTACGCGCACACTGGTGAAGTGAAAAACGGGCCGAAGCCCGTTGAACATTTTTGAAAGAGACATCTCTGCGCAGCTTTTCCTAGAATACCTTTACCTTGTTTGGACAGTTTCTAAATCCCGCCTGTTGAGGTGGCTTGAGCGCGTGCCCCTTTTCTATGATGCTAGCTTTTGATTTAGCCGACCTTTGGGATTGAACAACAGCAACCCAAACACCCCCAGCGCATAAAGACTTGCCCAGCCGAGGCATGCAAAAACAATCATGCAAAGCACAAGTGCTAGATAGGCGAGGGCCTTTGTGGCACCGCTGAGTAGTTTCACTGCCGCAAGCATTGCCAGCAGGTAAATCAGTACAAAGACCCCGTTCGCTAACTTAACAAACATGTGAATGTCGACGCCGATCCCATGGCCAATGAGCAATGAGAGCATGATGACCGCGGTGACAGCATAGGTGGCATTGCGGGGCACGCCTCGTGGATCGATCTGGGTTAGGCGGCTGTTTGTCCTGGTTTGCTTGGCTTGGCTCCATAGCATACGAGATAGGCTCTGCATGTAGAGGTTGACGCTGGCAAAACAGGCGAGAAATCCAAGTAAGCTGACCAATAATTTACTGCTTTGACCAAACAGCATTGCTGTTATCCAAGGTAAAGCACCAGTATCCATCTCTGGTGTCCCGTAAGCAGAAAACTTGAGTACAACCACAGTACAAGCCCAATAGGTCAACCCTGCCACGATACAACCTAAAATGATCGCAATAGGAAAATCGCGCTGGGGATTTTTGAACTCTTCCCCCATGTGAGCAAAGGCTTCGATACCGACGAAACACCAGAACATCACCGCGAGAGCAGCGCCAATTGCCGCCCAATCTACCGTTTGAATCGCAGGCATCTGTATATCGATATGGGTAACGTCACCTCGCCAAAAAAAGAGTGCAATTAAGGTTAATAAACCGATTGCAATCACCGTTTGTAGGCGAGAAGAGGTTTTGCTGCCTGCCAGATTGACCACGACTAATAAGGCAACGGTGAGGCATTCCGCAACAAAAGGATATTGGATCTGGGTGGGGAGCCATGGTGTCAGAAAGCTAGCGGCAAGCGCAATCGCGGCGGGGACACCAACAGGGATGCATGATAGAAACAACCAGCCAACGGCGTTGGCAAGTTTGTCATTGAAACCGATATTAACAAAGTGCGCAGTACCGCCTGCGTTTGGATAACGCTTGCCCAATGCGGCAAAAGTAAGTGCGATGGGGCAGATGGCGATGAGCAGTAGCAGCCACGCCCAAAGGACATCTTCACCGGCCACAGTAGCGGCAAGGGCGGGAATCATAAACAGACCTGTACCAAGCAAGGTGGTGGATAATTGCCCAACTCCCGACAATAAGGTGATTTCTTTTTTTAATTGAGACATGGCGACACTCCGTGTTTCGACGCATTTTTTCAGACTATCGCGACTTGGCAAATAACACATCTGGCAAAGTGACAGTATCGTTAGTTAAAATGACAGCAATTGATGACGAATTGTTGCTGAGTGGCAACTAGGTGGAAAGTTGGATAAGTTTGATCAGGATATCATCGCGATCTTAACCAAATCGGGTAGACGCTCTGTTAGTGAAATTGCGCGGGAGGTGAACCTGTCACGTACTGCTGTCACGGCGAGGATAAAACGTTTAGAAGAAGAAGGCGTGATTTTAGGTTATCACGCCACTGTTGCCCGACCCGAAAGTCAAGTCACCGCATACATGGCGCTGCATTTTGATACTTCGAATGCCGATTACAGTTGCGAGAAGTATAGCGCGATTATCGAAAAGATCCCTGAAGTGCAATGGATGGACATCATCAGCGGAGAGACAGATATGATGTTGTTTGTAGAGGCCAAAAGTATGCAGCGTTTGAATCAGATCCGAGATGACTTGCAAAAATTGCCTTATCTTCGTCATTTGATTACCCATACTGTGCTGAACACCTTCTTTAATCGCCGTTTTTAATTTTAGGCCACCAGCGTAGATACTGTATGCCTAGAAACGCTCGCTCTTGAGGGGCTTAAGTCTCGACATACTAAGATCTCGATCGAACAAACGCCAAGTGCTGTATAAATAAACAGTATTTTGAAGCGTATTCTGATAACTTGCTACATTGATACACTCAAGCCACCCGAGGTGCTTGTTCAGCGAGAATGCCTAGGTTTGCCATCGAGGCGCTGCTTTGAAGTTCTAGTCAACGAAATCAAAAAACAGTATTAACGATGGTGATCCTCAAAAACTCGCCCTTTGGGAAGCGACTAGCTGCCCGATTTCTGCGCTAAATGTGTTCGAAAGAGGAAACCATTCCTTTACACCTTTGCCTTGGTACCTTGACTTCGACGCGCTAGCCAGCTTCTGAATCCTGCATCTTGGGGTGGCTTGAGTATAAGCCAGAATGAGTATTTCGAGAGGCCTTATGTTACTGAATCATGTGTCCGTTGGCGTGACTGATTTGCAACGCGCTGTGGCGTTTTATGACGCCGTTTTTGCTGCGCTCAATGTGCAACGATCGCACTTAATTGAGGGTGTTGCTGCTGCATATGGGAGTGAGTTTGAGTTTTGGCTCAATGCGGTAAGCGACAAACCTCAGATGACGGCGGTAGGCAGCCATTTTGCTTTTAATGCCAGTAGCCAACAGACAGTGACCGCGTTTTACCACACGGCCATTGCACGCGGCGCGAGGTGTAATGGGAAGCCAGGTATTCGCGCTGAATACGGTGAACACTATTTTGCTGCCTATGTGATTGATCCTGATGGCAATCGCTTAGAAGCGGTATGTTTGGTCGCGGAGTAAGCACCGAGCGAAAGTGCGTCATACCGAACGCATCCCCGTTTTATGCTTGTGCTTTTGGCGATACATTTTTCGGTCAGCAACGTGAATGACATTGTCAATGGTATCGCCATCAAGCGGGTACTGGCTAAAGCCGATACTGGCAGATACCTCGAAGGCATTATCGTCGACGTGAAACGGCTGGGTAAAGACCTCTTCAAGGAGGCTCAGTGTATCGTCAAGTAGCGGTTTTTCGACTGAACGGAGGACAACCGCAAATTCATCCCCACCGATTCGATAGGTGACTCGCGCATTAGGCAGCTTGTCTTGCAGTCGTCGCGCGACGGCCATTAATAACCCATCACCCGCAGCGTGGCCATGATTATCGTTGATTTGCTTAAAGTCATTGAGGTCAAACCAAATGAAGGTAAAACAGGTGGAAGTGAGTCGCATGGATTCGAGGTCACTCGTCATCGCAAGGCGATTCGGTAAACCGGTCAGGGGGTCATGATTTGCGGTTTTGCGATGATAAATAGACTCTTGCCAAAATACCCAGAGGATCATTGTCATCGAAATGCCGAGCGCAATGGACGAGAGCCGTTGAATGGCGAAAAGGGCATTGATGTCATCTTGCTGTCTTTGGATCAACGGATTTCGTAGTTGAAACTTCTCATTTATTTCGTTGAGAATGATGACATATTCTTTGTCGATCCGACTGTAAAATTGCTTCGGGCTCATGATGCCATCAGCGACCTCTTCAACCAGAGGTTCAAGTAACTTAAATCGAAAAAAAGCATTCGAAAAGAAGCTTAATAGATTATCAAACTCACGAAAATGCGCCGCTTCATTGCTGTTCAGCAGCACATCAAAGCGACTCCAAGTGAGTTCATAACTCAGCCTCACATCGTCAATACGTTCGCGATCGTACATCAGGAGTTCAACGTTGTTGAGTAAGCCGGAGTACTCTTTGTTAAGTTGAAAGACAAACCACGCCGCTTCATTTTGTCGAAACGACATGCTCTTGTTGAGATCATTCATGTGAGAAAGAATGAACGCGTTGAGAATCAACAAGCCAAACGTAATTGTCACGACTAACCACTTAACCAGCGGTAAGTAGCGGCTGGTGATGAGGCTAGTGAACTTACCATCCATCGTCTTGGGTACCGATCTCTTTTAGTTGCCAAATCATTTTGGAGTGAAACTCTGGGGTATCGAGCTCAGGATGCGTTACCAGTGAAAAGATGACCCAGTACGGTCCTTTATCCCGAATTTTCATGCGCTCGCCGTTATTGAGATACGCGATAATGGGCTTGTACTCGAGGATCTCATTGCGATTGATCGAAATGGTGTAATCGTTCAATGCTCGAAAATGCAGCGTTTCGGGGATTTCCATCTCTAAATGGGCAAACAGCGTCGGAATGGTCACGCCAGTGTACTCTCTTGTCGTATCTACCCAAGGAAGAGGAGTTTCGTAGCTTAGAGTAGGAAGCGCGGAGATCTCACTGTATTTGACTAGGTGGGTTTTGTCGCCACGAACAATAAGCGTCGATGCCTGCGCAGGTAACGCTAGGAGCAAGCTAGCAACAACGCCGATGATGTATTTATACATACTAGCCTCATAGATATTAACAATGCTTTGAGAGTATAGTATGTTTTTTGGCTCGTTTGTCCAATCAATTGTTTCACAGAGATATTTTACGTGAATGTATTGCGCCCTTGGTGGCAGTGGTGAAATCGAGACCCTGATGGTGGCTAGAGCCACCTTTTCGGCCGTTGGTCACTGATTTTTAGCTAGAGCAGTGGGCTAAACAAATAAAAGAAATGTTCGAGGAAACGGTCTTTTACGGTTCTTAATTGCCAACGCGCTTGATCGACGGTTTCTGATTCGTCGATGTACTTTTGCTGTAACCAAATCATCTGTTTAGTGAACTCTCGATCGTCAATCGCCAACGTCAGCTCGAAATTGAGCCAAAGACTGCGCATATCCAAGTTAACTGTGCCGATCAGGCAGTGCTTCTTGTCGATAACAACCGATTTGGTGTGCAACAACCCACCATCAAATTGGTGAATGGTCACCCCGGCGCTCAGTAAGTCGTGGAAAAATGAGCGGCTCGCCCAACGCACCATGATGGAATCATTATGCTTGGGAAGGATGATGTTGACCTCTACGCCACGTTGAGCGGCATTGAGTAACGCATAATGCAGTGCTTCGCTTGGCACAAAGTAAGGCGTGGTAATGGTGATGCTGTCACGTGCTTGGTAAATGGCCAAGCTGAGTACCTTATGAATGATGGCATCAGGCATACCGGGCCCGGATGGAATCGTCATAATGGCATCATATTCGTTGGTTTTTTCTAATCCACATTGTGGAATAGGTGGTAAGGCGCGTTTACCTGTTTCCACTTCCCAGTCCCAAGCTTGGATAGCATTTAATACTGCCACGTTGGGACCCGTAATACGTACCATGATGTCAACCCAGTGACCGACACCAGCGTCCGCTTTGAAGTAACGCGGGTCGACAAGATTCATCGAACCTGTATACCCCACCTTGTTATCTATGACGACGATTTTACGGTGTTGTCTCAAGTCCATGCGTCGCAAGAACATTCGCCACGGACTCACAGCGAGCGCTTCAACCACTTCGATACCCGCCGCTTTAAAGGTTTTCGGCCATGCGGAGCGAAAGAAAGTCAGGCTTCCTGCTGAGTCGAGTAGTAGCTTTATTTTTACGCCACGCGCTGCGGCATCAAGTAGCGCTTTACCGACATCGTTGGCGAGGCCACCGGGATGCCAAATATAGAACTCGAGGTGGATCGTGTGCTTTGCTTTCTCTATGTCTTCGATCATCGCCAGCATGATTTCATCCGGCGCGGTCAGTAGAGACAAGGTGTTACCACTCAAGCTAGGAATATTCAGTTGCTGCTCGCATAACTGATGGATCGGCAAGGCTTCTCGGCTGATCTTGGTCGGTTGATGTGCTTCACATGCGTCGAGTGCCCTAAACCATTCGCCATAGGGCTCAAACATACGATCGGCACGCTCTGCGCGTTTTCTACCGAGGTTTAACTCGCCAAACATCAGGTAAGCAGCAACGCCAACAAAGGGTAACGAGTAAATCACCATCAGCCACGCTAGCGACACACCTACGACGCGACGCTTGACTACTACGCGGATCGAGATACCAATCGCGAGAATGTAGTAGAGCACCACACTGATTAAAGCGAGTACAGAGTAGAAGTTGGCCATTGTGACTCCAAGGTAGATTCAAAATTAATGTACAGCGTTTGGATAACACAAACCAGAAAAATCACTTGTGCTAATGGATTGATAGAAAAGTAGAAAAACCATACGCCGATGGCGTAGGGAAGTCAGGAAGGCCTTTCAGCACAATAAGGCGGGTTTTGTTGTTACGGTGGAGTAACTGACTGTTGCGGTGATGTGTCGGATTTGGTTTGGAATAGTGACTGTAGATCGATTTACAGGTGATAAGTGTGCAAATTTTATGCAACGTAGAAAAAAATTGGCGAAATGGGTTTGAATATAGAATTTGCCGCTTCCAATTTTAATCGCAAACTGTTTTACTTGCTACCCGTAAGCCGTCAACTAACACCTTATAGAGTGTAAACTAAAAATTACACCGCAAACCTTGTGACGGTCGCGATGACAGACAGAATAGAGAGAAACAATATGGCAACGAGTGTCGCAGGCGAATCAAGAGCACAATTCAGCTCAAAGATTGGCTTTATTTTAGCCGCTGCAGGTTCAGCGGTTGGACTCGGGAACATTTGGGGGTTCCCGACCCAAGCAGCAAGTAACGGTGGAGGCGCATTCCTACTCATTTACCTGTTTATGGTTTTCTTATTGGGGTATCCGTTGTTGGTGGCTGAGCTCGCCATTGGCCGTTACAGTCAAGCAAACCCGATAAAGTCGTCGGGGGCAATCATGCCGAAAGGCCTTGCCGGCTCAGGCCGCGCACTCGCGGTGGTTGGCTTGATTACCGCATCATGTATCCTCAGCTTTTATGCCATCCTTGCTGGTTGGTTATTGGGTTTTTTCATCAGCCCACTGCTTGAAATTGTCGGGTTTACAGAGGCAGCGACTTGGTTAGAGACGTTCTCTACGGGCCGTAACTTGCTGTTGATGGGGTTATTCATGGCTGCCACTATTTATATTGTAAAAAGTGGTGTGGCTGAAGGGATCGAGCGTTGGTCAACACGCCTAATGCCCGTGCTGGTGGTGTTGTTCTTAGTCTTGATCGCTTACATCATGACGCAGAGCGGCGCGATGGCGGGACTAAAAATGTTCTTGGTACCTGATTTTAGCCAAGTCGACTCCGGCATGATTCACAGTGCTATGGGTCAAGCGTTTTTCTCTCTTTCGTTGGGCGCGTGTACCATGATGGTTTATGGTTCATATCTGCGTAAAGATGCCGATCTTCCTAAAACCGCGGGTCAAGTTGCGCTGATTGATACGGGGATTGCCTTTATTGCCGGTTTGCTGATTATGCCAGCGATGTTTGTTGCTCAGAACAATGGTGTGAAGATTTTTGATGAGGCGGGAAATTTAGAAAGCTCAGGAGATCTGGTATTTGAAGTCCTGCCAGCCATGTTTGAAACCATGGGCGGTGCTGGGTTATTGGTCTCAATCATTTTCTTTGCGCTGATGGTTATAGCGGCACTGACGTCGTCGATCTCACTGCTTGAAGTGCCAGTATCAACGGCAAGTGAAGAGCTTAATCTGCCGCGCAGCACTTCCTCTTGGTTGATCGGTGGCGTGATTTCTGTGCTTTCAGTGGCCATCATTTTTAACTTTGGCTGGTTGTTTGATGCCGTGATTGTGGCGTCAACTGAGTATGCGCAACCTATTTTAGGTGTTGTTTTTGCCTTGCTCGTCGGTTGGGTATGGAAACGTGATGGTTTGTTGAGTGAGTTACGCCAAGGCGCGCCAGAGATGGAGACGAGTCTGTTCTGGAAAATTTGGCCTTGGTACGTTCGCGTCGTTTGCCCTGCCATGCTTCTCTTTGTTTTCCTCTCATAACGGAGAGCGAAAAAGCCAAAGTAATTGGTGATGTAGGATGAAAAAGCAGCTTAATAAAGCTGCTTTTTTTGTGCCTCTCTGCCGCGACAACTTTGTGGTAAACTTGCCCGCCTTAAAAACTCACGCCGTGAGTGAGTTAACGTGTAACCGGAGATCTCGATGTTTACCCTTCTTCATGTTGATGATGACTTTGTCATTATTGATAAGCACCCGAATGTCAGTGTCCATAAAGATGACGGGGAGACCATGCTGGTCGGAGAGGTAGCAAAAGCCGTTGGTGATGAGCACCTTTATCTCGTCCATCGCTTAGACAAAATGACGTCAGGGTTGCTAATGCTAGCCCGCCATGGGGAGGCGGCAGCCTCTCTTTCTAAGCTGTTTGCTGACCGCTTAGTGCAGAAGTACTACCTAGCCATCGGGGAAAAAAAGCCCACTAAGAAGCAAGGTTTGATCTCAGGTGATATGGAACGCTCTCGTCGAAGCAGTTGGAAGTTGTTACCCACTAAGAAAAATCCTGCGATAACGCAGTTTTTTTCAGTTGCGGGAGACGCAGGCCAACGTATCTTCATTTGTAAACCCCACACGGGCAAGACGCATCAAATCCGTGTCGCACTAAAAAGTGTCGGCGCTGCTATCTTGGGTGATCCCATTTATGGTCAGCAGTCGATAAACAGAGAGTGTGACCGCGGTTATCTGCATGCCTATGGATTGCAGTTTGAATATCAAGGACGCCAGCTCGCTTTTGTCGCACCACCTTCGATTGGCAACGAATGGCAGTCAGCGTCGGTGCAGGCAGCCGTTGCGGCTTGGCAATACCCAGAAAACTTACCTTGGCCAGTGATTAAGCCAACACGACCTTCAAAAGGAACGCGATAACATGACGCCTGAAGCAATACCTGTACTCAAGCAGCATTTGGTCGAACAGCTTTCGCGGCCGCTCACTGAGGCTGAACGGCTCTTTCATGGCCGCGGTCGTTGTTGGAGTGGGTTAGAGCAGATCACTGTGGATTGGTTAAGTGGTCAGTGCTTAGTGTCGCTGTTTAAAATGCCGACTGAGGTGTTTACGGAGGCATTGATCACCATGCTGAACCAGTTGGTTGAGACACCACAATGGCAAGCGCAAAACGCGAGTGGGCTGCTATTGCAATATCGTGATCAGCCGGGATCGCCCACAGACGTGATCTGGGGTGAGCTTGCGTCTTCGCATTTGATCAAGGAGTCGGGATTGACCTATCAGCTTGATCTCGGCCGAAATCAAAATAATGGATTGTTCCTTGATATGCGTAATGGTCGTGATTGGGTCAAAGCGCGAAGTGCCGGTAAACGGGTCTTAAATCTGTTTGCTTATACCTGCGGCTTCTCAGTGGCCGCCATTGAAGGGGGAGCGGATTTGGTGGTCAATATCGATATGGCTAAAGCATCCCTGTCACGCGGTCGTGATAATCATCGCCACAATAACCATGATCTGAGTAAGGTAAAGTTTCTAGGTCATGACATTCTCAAATCGTTCGGCAAGATCAAAAAGAGCGGGCCCTATGATTTGATTGTGATTGATCCACCGACGTTTCAAAAAGGCAGCTTTGCGTTGACCAAGGATTATCAAAAGATTTTACGGCGACTGCCTGATCTGCTGGTCACTGGTGGGGAAGTGCTCGCTTGTGTGAATGATCCTCATTTGAGTGCCGATTTCCTAATTGAAGAGATGGCACGCGAAGTGCCATCAATGGTGTTTCAGCATCGGTTGGATAACCCAGATGCCTTTAAAGACATTGATGAACAAGGTGGTTTGAAAGCGCTTGTGTTTCAATAGGCCGATGGTAAGAACCCGTTATGAATAAGAAAGGGCTTCCAGTTGGAAGCCCTTGTGTTTTGTAGCAAGTTTCTATTCTGCGGTAGGAATTTCTCTGACTAAACGCAGATACATGCTAATTCCGTTGAAGTAATGGATCTGCTCTAATCCCCAGCCTTCTTTACCACTGTGCACACTGTAGTTCATGCTGTTCTGTAGCTTGATTCCAAGGCCTCCTGTGGTGGCAAACCACTGTGCCATCGGAACTTTGACGGCTTGGTATTCTTGTTCGTAGCTGAGTAGGCGCTGACTCTCATCGCCTTTGCGATAGACCTTATCAAATGCCCATTGTGCTTTCCCTTGTGCAGAGTAGTTAGGGTATTTGAGCACCATGACGGGCTTACCGTCTTCCATAACCACTTTGCCATCGACGACAAGTTCTTCTTTGTCGTAGAGCTTACTCCATTGAGCGCGGATCTTAAGCGCGAGCTCCCTTGTTGGCTTTTTCTCGCGCAGCGCTTCTAGACGCTCAATCTCAGCCATGATCGCAATCACTTCTGGATTGTGTTCAAGATCGTGTTGCCAAGCTGCTTTGGCATCGTCAATCGCTTGTAAAAGGGGCGCATAGCTGTCCCTTACTGCTTTAAGGTTACCTTCCATCTGACGATATTCTGTCGAGGAAACAGACATTGAAAACAGCGCTAAGTTAGTACCAAATTCGCAGTTGTAATCAGTAATGGTGCCTAGTTCCATTGTATGAGGGAGGCGCCAGTGCTGCTCTTCAGCGAAGTTACCATTGAACTCAGCAATGGCAGCGGTGGCGGTATCTTTGTGGAAGTAAGTCTTAAAAGTATGCTCTTGGGCATCACCAATACACTGTTCAGTCGTTTGACCCAGCGGACAATGTAGCCATTGAAGGTTAGTCTTTTTATCATTAACAACAATCACTTCGCCTTGGTCAGTGTTGACTGAGGTTTTTTCGAAACGGCCGTTGTTTTCTAAACAAGCTGACGCACCAGTGGATAGCAGTGCGAGGGTAAGTAGTGAATATTTCATGGTCGCACTCCTCTTATTGGTTGGTGATTTTTAGGCCATCACTGACAAGCATAACTTGTTGCGGTGAGGCGTTGTTGGTGATGGTGGCTTTTGGTCGAAACTTATAGTGAACCGTTGTCCCGTGCCCTTCGTGGTTCGGGTTATTGCCGCTTAACCAGTAGGTACGGCCATCATCGGCACCAGGGAAGAAGTTGTCATCAAACAAGCCATCTTTATTGAGGCGTAAGTTATCCAACTCGGCAAACGTCGGCACACGCCAATCGGTCACGCCGCAGTGTGCTGCCTCATTGGCCATTTTCACTAGCATCTCAGTGTTGCAAGACTCGGCGAGGTTTTCACGAATCACATCGCCGTCTTTGGTCACACAGAAGCCATTGAACTTATTGTCTTCAATTTCAAGCCCACTGCCATTGACGTAGCGGTTATCAATACTCATCCAGTGACGGATGCGATCGCCATCTTCTTCTTCCGCGTTCATGATGGCCCAAGTGCGGCCATGTTTCAGTTCATTAACACACGCAAACGGCAGCGATTGATAGTTCAAGTCTTGACGATAGAGGCGGTCACCATTGGTGCCTACCTTCAAGAAGCTCATCGCACCTTGGCCGTTGATATGAGAGTTCACCGCAAGGCCGGTCGTTTGATCGCAATCGACATTATTGGTGTCGAGGTGTTGCGTATTTAAGCCCATGTCTCCTTTACGTACCGGGAAAGTCACGCTAGGAGTGCCGTTGTGACTAATCGCAAAGTAGTACGTTTGATATTCGGTGAGGTTTTCAATTGTCGCGATAGGTTTTTCCACCGTCACGCTGTTTGCTGCCTGTGATGGACGATCAAAATGTTGGGTATCCCAATGCAGGGTGTACTCGCTGCTGCTGTCGTACTTGTCCCATCCAATGGTTAACCAGCCTTCGCCTTGACCGCGTAATGCAATACCGCGAATTTGGTCGTCTGCGACCACGGCGCTACAGATGATGTCGATACCTTCTTTAGGCACTTCAGGAAGCCAAGATTCGTCGCGGTTGATTTTTGCGACTAACTCATCACCCAACTGTTTATCAGAGGTAAACTGTGAGATACCCGCGATGCGTTTTGCGCTGTCAGTGATAAGCTCAGGTAAGTCCATATCCAGTTCACGCATACCGACATAGACGTCGTTGATTTGTGTGAGCTGATTGAAGACCAACAGCATGTCGGCATAGCCTTTCTTGGCGTCGCCTTTGATCCAGTTACGATAGCCACCAGACTTATCCACCCCCATAATCAAGGCAGCGGTGTTGTGGAAGTCATCCGCGCTGTCGGGGACGATCCCCGCTTTCGTTTCCGCCCCGGTGATCTGCATCGCGATGATGGTCATCATAAACTCGAGGTTATCTTGCGAATGTTTGGCAAAGGTTTCCTGAATGCTCTTGAGGCTGGTAGGGAAGAAATAGTTTGCCGTAGACGTTTCATGTGCGCTTCGTTCGAGCAAAATTGCGTGAGCGGCTTGCTCAAGGGTGACGTTTAGAGCGGGTAGCTCTTTAGGGGTTAGCACGCCTTTATTGGCCAGAGGAAGTAGTTCACACATTGAACCCAATACAGAGCGCATTTCCGTGCCTGTATCGCGGTCATAGACAACCAGTGTTAGCAGATCTTGTACTTCGTCATAGCGATAGTTACGTGCTTTGTAGCTCTTGGTACCCGCGGCAATCGGTTTACAGTTCTCAGGCGTGTACATGGTGTTTTGATTGTCACGCAGGGCAAATTCAAAGCGAAATGCCGTGCCGTCGAGATCGATCGTTTCGTAGTCTAGTCCGTCGAGTTCGATGGGCAGTAAGTACGGTGTTTTCGGTTTATTTGCGTAGTTGAAGTAATCCGGCGCGTAAGGATCGTTGTGATAATTACCGATCTGCAAAGAAACTTGCGGATCGCGAAGGCCATCAAGCACTTCACCTTTTAGGGTAAGGCTATAGCGAGGATAAGTGTTATCCAAGACTAAACGAGCGCTGTCGCTGTAAGGGGCATCTTTAAAGTATTTTGCTTTGGCCTCGACTTGCGTTCGCACCAACTCGGGCACGTTCAGCATGGCTGGCGTATCCGCAGCTTGAGATTTTGCCGTTGCTACTGCCTCTGTCGTGGTGTCTTCTTTTGGGGCTTCAACCGGTTGTGGCGCGGCAGGTAAGTCGCCTTCAATCGCGGCGAGAAGACGGTTGATGACTGATGGCTCTGCGTCAGTCGGCGTGATGAGATCGACTAACGAAAGGAGATACTCATCAGAAAGGATCTTATCGGCGTTAGGCACCAATGATTTGAGCAACACAGGGGTGTTGTCGACTTTGACTGAGTCATTTAGCGCATGAACGAGCGCATTAAGTGCGTTGAACTTTTCACGACCGATACGCTGCACAATAGTATTAAAATCTTCGTGGCCACCCGTTTGGAAAGCCGTCAGCAGGGATGTTGTCGCGGTGAGATAAAGTCGCGACTCTTCTTCTGCAGTGATAATGCCATTTTCGTTGCTATCAGCAGCAATCAGCGCAGCACGTGTGCCTAAGTTGATGGTGTACAGCGCGGTTTCACTTTCAACTTCAGAAGCGGCTTTGGTTGTCGCTGGGTTACTCTCTTTCAAAACGACTTCAAGTACGTCGAGATGCAGAGGCGTGGTGTCATTAACCATCTTGTTGGTAAGGTTGAAGCTATAGCTCGTCCCATTCGTTTTTGTAACGTTTTGAATGGTTATGCTATCTAGCTGTTTTTCCCCAGCCATGAGTCGTACTTCGACTGCGTCGTACTGACCAGAAATTTTGCCCGTCAGTGAGTGACTCACTGTAGGGGTGCTTGGGGCTGTTGATGTGTCGCCACCACCGCCGCCACCGCAGGCACTGAGTGCCAGAGTCACGGATAATCCAAGAAGAGACTTCTTCAAAGCAGTCATCGTCAATCCTTATTAATAATAAGATAGTTTGCTGTTTATAATAGTTTGCGTCTAGCGTATCTAATTTGTTTAAATGCCGACATGTAGGTGTTGGGCGATATTTGCTTTTGCCTATTGGGTCTTTGTCGATATTTTGATCTATGTGCTAGTGCGAGAGTATCTTATGTAAAAGCCCCTCCAATGCAAGTGATAATGATTAGCATTTATGTGACGTTGATCGTTGTTTGCCATGAAATGTAGAAAGAGGGCAATGCATAAAAATTCAATTGGGTCAGAAGTGGCTCATTAATCTTCGTTGGGCTTAGGCACGCAAACGCAGTGTATGTGGAGTGATGGAAGGGAATTGTTTGCTGAGAAAGGTGAAATATTTCTGTAACAAAAGTGTCATTTAATTGATGTTATTTACGCAAAGAATAAAAAAACGCACAGCGGTGCTAGGCTGTGCGTTTTGGGTTCTCTCGCTTGGAATTATTGGCTACACGTCTCAGCCGTAATCACCTGTTCAGATATTGGGCGTCCACGCGCATCACGAATGGTAAAGCCATAACCGACGCCTTTATCTAATACTGGGCGAATGGTTGGGTCTTCACAGTACGTGGCAATACTATTGCGTAAAAATTGGCTAGGGGTCACACGGCTACCGCCGCCATACAGAATTTCGACGAGGACAAACTTTTCTTGCGAACGTGCGCGGATAAATTTGTATTTACCCACATCCATTGGCATGAGGTCATTAAGGCGGTTGGCTCGAGACTGCGCAATAGCCATCGCTTCGTCGTCTGGCGAGCTAGCGCATCCTGCAATAGTGGCAATACAGAGTAAGCTTAAGAGTAACTTTTTCATATTAAGGCAGCACTTTCTTAAATGGCTTCACGATCACTTTCTCGTAAACACCTGCTTCAATGTAGGGGTCAGCATCTGCCCACGCCTGCGCTTGCTCTAGCGAGGCAAATTCGGCGATCACGGTTGAACCAGTGAAGCCCGCATCGCCCGGGTTTTCACTGTCAATGGCTGGCATTGGTCCAGCAACCAACAGGCGTCCTTCGTCTTGTAAATTACGAAGTCGAGCGAGGTGTTGCTCACGCACTCCCATGCGCTTTTCAAGACTGTTTTCAACGTCTTGAGAGAAAATGACGTACCACATAATTAGTTCCTTTTATGGTGAAAACGGATTACTTTTTGATTGGTCGAGGTCGGCCTTCATTGTTAATCGCGACATAGTTAAATGTCGCTTCACAGACTTGATAGCGCTCGCCAATCCCTTCTTCTTTAACGGGTTTTACCCAAACTTCGAGATGAATACTCATCGACGTGTTCCCAATGCGAGAACACTCACCGTAGCAGCACACGACATCACCGACTTTAACAGGGGCTTTGAAATGAATGCCGTCAACGGAGACGGTGGCGATACGACCACCGGAAATTTCCTTGGCCAGAATGCCACCTGCTAAGTCGAGTTGGGACATTATCCAACCACCAAAAATGTCACCGTTTGGGTTGGTATCTGCAGGCATAGCAAGGGTGCGTGACAATAGCTGGCCCTGAGGAATGTGTGAACTCATTATAATTTTGTAACCTTACGAATCGTTGTTGTCCTCGTCTTCTTTTGACATATGGCGGTAGAGAAATACCCCACTTCCAAGCGTAAACATGAAGGTGAGCCCCAATAAGCCAAACACTTTAAAGTTGACCCAAGTGTCGAGAGAAAACGAATAAGAGACATAGATGTTTAATACGGCGCAGAACAGGAAGAAAACTGCCCAAGCGCGATTTAAGCGCAACCACGCTTGATCTTCAAGTACGATCTCTTTTCCGAGCATCGATTTGATCAAGGGTTTCTTCATTAACTGCGAAATCCACAAGCCTAGTGCAAACGCGGCATACAGAATGGTGACTTTCCATTTAATAAATGCCTCATCCTGAAACAGGATTGTCATTCCGCCAAAAATGAGCACCATTACAAAGGTGGCAAGCTGCATCTTCTCTACTTTTTTATACAGCACCCAAGTGACTAACATTTGCACCGCGGTGGCGACGATGAGGGCACCCGTGGCGAAGTAAATATCGTAGCGTTGATAGAGTATGAAGAAGATGATCAGGGGAATAAAATCGAGCAACTGTTTCATAGGACTTCCTTGTTGGTTCGCATGGCAAAGGCTTGTAGATAGACTTAAGCATCGAGTACGGCTTAAGCGAGTTATCTCTTTGGATAACTTTATGATTTGCAGTCGAAGATCGGTGAGGCGATCTTGGCTGGCTATTCATCGTTGAGTCTACAGCTTTTTATCGGCGAATACAGAGGTAGGCCTTGTCCCGTGTGAAAGCTCACAAAAAAACGGCAACCAGAGTTGCCGTTTCGTTCACTTTATCCTGTTGTGTTGCGAGCGATTAAGCGTTCTGCTTTTCCGCTGCGGCAAGCTCGTCTTTCGCTACGATGTTTTCAACAATGACGGCACAAGCAGCATCACCTGTGATGTTCAATGCAGTACGAATCATGTCGAAGATACGGTCTAGTGCGAACAGCAGTGGTAGGCCTTCAATTGGAATACCCGCTGCAAGCAATACGGCAACAACAAGGAATGAGGGGCCAGGAACACCTGCTTGACCAACCGCACCAAGCGTCGAGGTAAGAATGATCGCGATGTAAGCACTCATACCGAGTTCAATCTGGAACATTTGAGCAAAGAATACGGCGACGAGACCGTAGTAGATCGCGTTACCGGACATATTGATCGTTGCGCCCAGTGGCAATACGAACGACGACGTTGTTTTGCTGATACCAAGCTCTTTCTCACACGTATCCATGGTGACGGGCAGAGTCGACATTGACGATGCTGTTGATAGTGCAACCGCTTGCGGCTTTTTCATGGCTGTCAGGAATTTACGCGGCGACATGTTACCCAGCAGTTTGACAATTGCTGGATAGAACAAGAAACCAAAGATAGCGATAGCAAGAATGTAAACCCAAACTAGGTTGGCGATGATTTCAAGTGCTTGGAAACCGAAGGTACCGACAGCTTCAGCCATAAGACCAAAGACACCGATAGGGGCGATTTTCATCACTTGGTTAATCATCCAAACCATCGCATCAACCATGCCGTTAATACCGTTGATGATAGGGTCACGACGTGTTTTTTCAATCTTAGAAAGTGCTAATCCAAAGAACAGGCAGTAAACAAGAATTTGTAGGATGTTGGCACTTGTGAGCGCTTCAAACACGTTGCCCGGGATCATACCAACAATGGTTTCCCAAAACGTAGGTAGCGCACCTTGCTCAGCAGTGACGGTACCAAACATGCCTTGCACGTCGGTCAGGTCAACGCCTTCGCCCGGCTTGAATAGGTTACCCATCGCAATCGCTAGTGCAACGGCTGCCGCTGACGTTAGCGCGAAGAAACCTAGGGTAGAGAGGCCAATCTTACCCGCAGACTGGCTGTTACCTAAGCCCGCAGCACCAGAGATGATAGCGACGGCCACCAGTGGCACAACTAGCATTTTGATGAGGTTAATAAAAATATGACCTAACGGCGCAAACATGGCGGCGGCTGGTCCCATCATGGCACCTACTGCAGTACCAATCGCCATCGCAATAACGACTTGAACGCCGATGTTACTGAGTAATCCTTCTTTTTTTAACACTTTCCTTACCTCATAGTGTTTTGATGTTAAAAAGTGGTGAAATAATCTGCAATTTAATATGAATGCAATATTTAATTTCGCGGGGATTGTGGCAGCACTTAAACGATTACGCAACGGAAAATAGGGGGAAATTGTTATTTGATCACGAAGTGATAGTTGCAAAATGTGGGCTGGATCAGTTAATGCGCAGAAGGGATTTAACGGGTTTGTCTAGGGAAATAGTCAAAATGAAGGGGTAAGTTTATGAAATTTAAGAATTTGCCCTGTTGAACGGATTCCAACAGGGCAAAAAAGGCAATTAGCGAGTGGCGGCCTTCATTTTGGTGACAAAGTCAGAGAGCGTTTTTAACATTTGCGCTGGCTGATCAGCATTGTTTTCGATGATCTTGACCACCGCGGAGCCAGAAATCGCCCCTGCAGCGCCTGCTTCAACGGCTGCTTTCACCTGTTCAGGCTCAGCAATACCAAAACCCAGCACGGCGGGTGGAGCATTATGTGCTTTCAATGACGCTAGTAAATGGTCGATAGGCATGCCCGCTTTGGTCTCTGCGCCTGTCACCCCAGCGCGTGAGAGCAGATAAGTATATCCACCGCCAAGTTGAGACACTTTCTCCAGCGTTGCTTCATCGGCATTTGGTGGCGCAATGAAGATAGGATGGACGCCATGCTTTAACGCAGATGCGCGAAACTCTTCCGATGCGTCAACAGGTACATCAGCAACAAGCACTGAGTCAACGCCGGCTTCAGCACAGGCTTGATAGAAGGCGTCAGTGCCATTCGCAAAGACTAAGTTGGCGTAGATAAGTAGCCCAATCGGTGTCGTTGGGTGTTTTTCTCGAACCGCTTTTAGCATCTCAAAGCAGGTGACTGGTGTGGTGCCTGCCTCAAGTGCGCGAATGTTCGCGCCTTGAATCGTCGGGCCATCTGCCAATGGATCTGAGAAGGGGAAGCCAAGCTCTAACGCGTCGGCGCCCGCCTCAACAAGCGTGTCGATAATTTGCAGTGACAGTTCAGGATTAGGATCGCCAAGGGTCACGAATGGGACGAAAGCGCCTTCTTGTTTGTCAGCTAAAGCCGTGAAGAGTGATTGATAACGATCCATTACAGTGCTCCTTTTTCATTCAAAATATCGTGAACAGTGAAGATGTCTTTATCACCACGACCCGATAAGTTCACGACGAGCAGTTGCTCTTTCTCAGGCTCCGCGTGGACGAGTTTCAAGGCATAAGCCAGTGCATGAGCCGATTCTAAGGCAGGTATGATGCCTTCATGTTTTGCGAGTGCTTGGAAAGCCTCTAGCGCTTCATCATCAGTGACGGCACCGTACTCGGCACGTCCAGTCGCATTGAGGTGCGCGTGCTGTGGACCAACGGATGGGAAATCAAGGCCTGCTGATACTGAGTAAGACTCTTCGACCTGACCATGCTCGTCTTGCATGAGTGGCGCTTTCATACCGAAGAAGATGCCAAGTTTGCCGTGTTTAAGCGGTGCACCGTGCATGTCGGTATCGAGGCCTTTACCTGCTGGTTCAACACCGATCAGTTTTACCTCTGTCTCTTCAATGAAGTCTGCAAACATACCGATGGCGTTTGAGCCACCGCCAACACAGGCGATAACCGCGTCGGGTAGACGACCTTCACGCTCAAGCACTTGGGCCTTCGCTTCTTCACCAATCATACGTTGGAATTCACGTACGATGGTTGGGAATGGGTGTGGGCCTGCTGCGGTGCCGAGCAAATAGTGGGCTTTGTCATAACTGGCAGACCAGTCACGCATCGCTTCATTACAGGCAT
The DNA here is from genome assembly GCF_019703835.1 of Thaumasiovibrio subtropicus. Classification (NCBI taxonomy): domain Bacteria; kingdom Pseudomonadati; phylum Pseudomonadota; class Gammaproteobacteria; order Vibrionales; family Vibrionaceae; genus Thaumasiovibrio; species Thaumasiovibrio subtropicus. The sequence goes on from NZ_AP023054.1 coordinate 1,253,238, forward strand.
CTTTAAGGGTTGCAGAGCCAGAGTGCACTGGAATCACTTCTGCGCCCATCAACTTCATGCGGAAAACGTTCGGGCTTTGACGTTCAACGTCTTTAGCGCCCATATAGACACGACATTTTAAGTCAAGCAGCGCACAGGCGAGGGCTGTTGCAACGCCGTGCTGGCCTGCACCGGTTTCCGCAATGATCTCGTTTTTACCCATGCGTTTGGCAAGCAGAGCTTGGCCGAGCACTTGGTTAGTTTTATGTGCGCCACCGTGGAGTAGGTCTTCGCGCTTGAGGTAAAGTTTGGTTTTTGTCCCTTTCGTGAGGTTACGACACAAGGTCAGTGATGTTGGGCGTCCCGCATACTCTTTCAAGAGCGAGACAAACTCCTCTTGGAATGCCGGATCTTGTTGCGCATCAATGAAGGCTTGTTCAAGTTGGTCGAGCGCTGGAACCAGAATTTGTGGTACGTATTGGCCACCAAATTCGCCAAAGAAGGCGTCTAATTTCGTCATGGTTTGTCCCTTAATATTGTCTGATTGCAGCAAACGCCGCCTGTAATTTTTGCGGGTCTTTGATTCCCGGAGCGGCTTCAACACCTGAATTGAAATCGAGACCAAGCGTACCCAGTTTCGCGGCAGCGAGCGCATTGTCGGCATTGAGTCCGCCTGCCAGCATGATGCTGCTGTCTGTCGGGATCAACGACCAGTCAAAGACTTGACCTGTTCCACCACTTTGTTCACCGACTTTGCTGTCGAGAAGGTGGCGGTCTGCATTTGCAAGCAGGGTAGGTACTGTGTCTGTCACGCCATACGCCTTCCAGATTTCGACCTCTGCGGTGATCGCTTCACGTAACTGCGCAATGAAGGCATCGTTTTCATCACCGTGAAGTTGTATGGCATGTAATGCCAGACGATTGGCGATGGTGGCGATCGCTTCTACAGTGTGGTTTTGGAACACACCGACAAATTGCAATGGTGCAGATGCAATCACTGTCTCTGCTTGTTCGACTGTTATCGCACGCGGTGACTGTTCAACGAAAATCAGTCCGCCAAACGCAGCGCCGGCTTTGTGCGCATTAACAGCGTCTTCGCTTCGTGTTAGACCACAGACTTTGTTTTCACCTAACACCACTTTGCGTACGGCGCGGTCAACGTTGTCTTGTGACATCAGTGAACTTCCGATTAAGAAGCCGTTCGCGTATCGGGCGAGATCTTTTACTTGCTCGTGGGTATAGATGCCGGACTCGGAGATGATAATCGTGTCTTCACTCAACTGCGGCGCGAGTTCTTTGGTACGGTCTAAATCGATACTGAGATCGCGTAAGTTGCGATTATTAATGCCGACCACTTCAGCACCTAACGCAATGGCGCGATCGAGTTCTTCTTGATTACTCACTTCGGTCAAAATGCCGAGAGATAAGGTATTGGCGACCTCCGCGAGGGCACGATACTCATCGTCATTGAGAACAGAAAGCATCAGTAGAATGGCATCGGCTTGATAGTGTCGCGCCAAGTAGACCTGATAAGGATCGACCATAAAGTCTTTACAAAGCACGGGTTGCGTGACTTGTCGGCGCACTTGAGGCAAAAACTCGAAATCACCTTGAAAGTACTTGGTGTCGGTTAAGACCGAGATCGCGCTGGCGTAATCTTTATAGACGCTAGCGATGTAATCTAAATCAAAATCATCGCGGATTAACCCTTTTGAGGGCGACGCTTTTTTGCACTCTAAAATGAACGCTGTGTTGTGTTGGCGAAGCGCTTTTGTAAAGCTGCGGTCACTCGGAACCAATTCCGTTTGGAAGCTTTCGAGTGGTTGCGCGGCTTTACGTTCTTCAATCCAGATGCGCTTATCTGCGACGATTTTTGCTAATACGGTTTCCATGATTATCCTTTCGCCGCCAGTTTCTCGACCAGTTGATAGGCTGTGCCTGATGCCATGACATCCAAGGCTTTTTGGGTGTTAGCTTTCAGGTCTTCATGACCGAAGAGACGCATTAATAGGGCAACGTTTACGGCCACCGCGCCTTGTTGAGCATCGGTGCCTTTTCCTGTCAGGATATGGGTGATGATCTCACGGTTCTCTTCCGGCTCTCCGCCTTTGATCGCTTCAAGCGGGTATGTGTCGACCCCAAAGTCTTGCGGCGACAAGCGGTACTCTTTGATTTCACCATCGATGATTTCAGCGACAAGGGTTTCACCATGAATCGCGACTTCATCTAAGCCACTGCCATGGACGACGGCAGCACGTTTCATGCCCATTGCGGCCATGGTCTCGGCGATTGGTCGCACAAGCTCTTCGGCATACACCCCCATCAGTTCAATGTTGGGGCGCGCTGGGTTAATGAGTGGACCCAACACGTTGAAGATGGTGCGGGTTTTTAGCGTTTGGCGCACTGGCATGGCATGACGGACACCACCATGATACTGAGGTGCAAACAAGAAGCAGACGCCGAGCTCATCCAACGCCTCTCGCGCGGTTTCGGCTGGCATGGCCAAATCGATGCCAAATTTATCAAGCAAATCAGAGGAGCCTGACTTACTCGATACACCGCGGTTACCGTGTTTGGCGACTTTTAGTCCGCAGGCGGCAGCAACAAAGGCGGCTGTCGTGGAAATATTGATCGTATTTGCGCCGTCTCCACCCGTACCTACAATGTCAGCGAAGTCATAGTCTGGTGACGGGAAGGGGTTGGCATTGGCCAGTAGTGCTTTTGCTGCACCAGCGATTTCAGCCGGGGCTTCTCCCTTAATTTTCAGCGCGGTGAGAACTGCAGATAAGAAGATAGGGTCAACTTCACCCTTGATAATGGCGTCAAACAGCGTTTGACTCTCTTCCTCTGTTAACGTCTCTTGGCGGTATAGTTTTTCTGCTAATGCGTGTAGATCCATTGTCACAATCCTTATGCTGGTTCACTGATTGGCGCGGTTTGAGTGACCCAATCTAAGGTGTTCACCAATAGCTGTGCGCCTTGTGTCGTCAAAATTGATTCAGGGTGGAACTGGAAGCCGCAAACACGGTGTGCGTCATGTGTCACGGCCATTGTCAGCGCATCGACTTCAGCGATGACAGTCAGAGAATTTGGTACATCCGTTGCGACCAAAGAGTGGTAGCGGGCAATCGAGAGCGGGTTGGACAAGCCCTTAAATACCGAGTGATCGTTGTGCGCCATCAGGGAAGACTTGCCATGCACAATCTCTCCAGCACCTTCGACTTTACCACCGTAAGCTTCGACAAGGGCTTGATGACCTAAGCAGATGCCGATCATCGGGACTTTACCTTTAACACGCTGGATAAGCGCAGGCATACAACCTGCATCGGCAGGTGCGCCGGGCCCTGGCGATAGGACAAGCACAGGGTTGTCTAACGCGAGCAGTGCCGCCTCGATATCTTCTGCATTGAGGCTATTGCGGTAAATGGTCACAGGATGCCCAAGTGAGCGAAATTGGTCGACTAAGTTATAAGTAAAGGAGTCAAAGTTATCTAAAAGAACGATATTCATGCTGAGACTCCTTGATGGGCTGTTTTAATCGCAGTGAGTACGGCTTGAGCCTTACCACGGGTTTCATCGGCTTCAGCTTGTGGGTCAGAGTCAAATACAACGCCCGCACCGGCTTGAACGGTGGCGACCTCATCTTCGACATAGGCAGAGCGTATGACGATACAGGTGTCCATATCACCGTGGCCGTTGATGTAGCCAACCGCACCGCCATAGGTGCCACGTCGGCTTTTCTCGACATCACGAATCAGTTGCATCGCACGAATTTTAGGTGCGCCGGTGAGGGTGCCCATGTTCATACAGGCTTGATAGGCATGCAGTGCATCAAGGTCGTTACGCAGTTGTCCAACGACACGAGACACCAAGTGCATCACGTGGCTATAGCGGTCAACTTTGAGCAGGTCGGCGACATAGCGTGTTCCGGCTTCACTGATTCGTGCCACATCATTTCGAGCAAGATCGACCAGCATCATATGCTCGGCGTTCTCTTTCATATCTGAGCGCAGTTCAAGTTCAATGCGCCCATCAAGGTCAAGATTGATCGAACCATCCTTGTTTTTGCCGCGCGGACGGGTGCCAGCAATGGGGTAGATCTCAACTTGATTGGTGTTTTTTCCGTATTTCAATGCACTTTCCGGTGAGGCACCGAATAAGGTGAAATCGGCATCGTTGAGGTAGAACATATAGGGGCTTGGGTTGCCCGTTTTTAGCGCTTCATAAGCATTTAGCGGAGAAGGGCAGGGTAACTTGAATTGACGTGATGGCACGACTTGGAAAATGTCACCTGCGACAACAAACTCTTTTAATGAGGTGACAATGTCGCAAAACTCACTATCGCTAATGTTGATCTCAGGCTCCGTGATAGCGGTCGCTGTTGCCGCTGGGACAGGCGCAGGATCAAGACACGCTTCTTTTACATGTTGTAGACGGCGGCTCAACTCATAATAGCTGGCGGTATAGTGCTCACCACCAAAGAGGGTGGCTTGTAGTTTACCTTTTCGGCGCTGATGGTCGATAACCAACAGTGTTTCAGCAATATAAAAGAGGTAGTCAGGGCAGCGGTTACCTTCGGTGACGTCAGGAAGTGGCTCGAACTCAGCCACGATATCGTAGGCAAATAACCCGCCTAAAAATAGTGCATTCTCAGGATGCGAGTCGAGTTTAAAGCTCTCGCGAATGAGGCGCAGTGCATCAAAGGGTGACGGCTGGCGTAAGCGGCTGTCTTCATCAAGGGCTTTGTCTGGTTCTGGATAGGTCAGTACCAGTGTCTTTTTATCGAAACTGGCAACCGTCGTGTTGTCAGCTTGCCCATGAAGGTGTGACAGGACATTAAAGCCGTTGTCTGATAACGCCTCAAGTGTCACGGTTTTGCCGCGACAGACGATGCGCACTGCTGCGTCGATCAACATCAGACTTTTTAAATCTTGTTTAGAGTCGATCTCTGCCGACTCTAACAATAAGTTGTATGGGTGATTAGCACAGACCGCATGAAACAGTTGCGTTGGCTCGGCCACATAAGGAACATCCAAGTTAAGGATATCCAGTTCACCTTGGGCTAAAGGTTGGGTTCTCACAGCGTTCTCCCTGCCGCTTCTACGAACGGTTTTAGTTCTTGCATTAATTGTTCGAACATTGGACCTGTTAGCGCTTGATGGCCGTCAGAAAGCGCTTCTTCTGGCTTTAGGTGAGATTCAACGATAATACCGTCAGCGCCGACAGCCGCCGCCGCACGGGAAAGAGGAATAACCAGCTCGCGTACACCTGTTCCATGGCTTGGGTCGACAACAACGGGCAAGTGAGTACGTTGCTTGAGGTAGGCGACCGCATTTAAGTCCAATGTGTTGCGGGTAGCGGTTTCATAGGTGCGGATACCACGCTCACAAAGAACGATGTTTGGGTTCCCCGCATCGAAAATGTATTCCGCCGCTAGCAGCAACTCCTCGATAGTGGCGGAAAGTCCGCGTTTGAGCAAGACCGGTTTGCCACTTTCTCCTACCGCTTTAAGCAACGCGTAGTTTTGCATATTGCGTGCGCCAATCTGTAAACAGTCCACATATTCACACATTGCATCCATTTGGCTGACTTCCATCACCTCGGAAACCGTCGGAATACCGAGTTGCTGATTGGCCTGTTTTAGGAGCTTTAGTCCTTCCACACCCATGCCTTGAAAATCGTAAGGGCTGGTGCGAGGCTTGTAAGCGCCGCCTCTAAGTGCGACTGCACCATGCTGTTTGACGACTTCAGCGACGGAAAGGAGTTGTTGCTCAGACTCCACAGAGCAAGGGCCAGCAATTACTGCAAATTTGTCACCACCAATAGCAGCATTGCCGAAACGCACCACTGTGTCATGGGCTTGGACTTCACGGCTCACCATCTTATATTTCGTCAGAATCGGCTTTACGGTTTCGACACAAGGAAACGCATCGAGGTGAAGCTTTTGCAAGATGCGTTCATCACCCAAGGCACCGAGTACGATGCGCTCCACACCGGGCATGAATAGCGGCTTTAGACCCGCTTCTTCAATACGAGCTAGGATCTCTTTGGCTTGCGCTTCGGTTGCTTCTGGTTTTAGTACGATGATCATAATGTGTCCTTTCAGTGCTTTTTTGTCTTGCCCGAAGCGCAGTGTTGCGGGCTAATTTGTTGGCCAAGTGTGCGTATCTCTCTTGGCGTCGGGTATAAAAAAACCCGCAGTTGAGTGCGGGTTTTGATGCTTCTGTAAACAATACACAGCCGTCAACCCGCTAATGGAGTTGCCACCACCAAGAAATAGTTTGGTTTGAAGTGAATTGCTGTAACATGGTGTCTACCCTTTGTTAAACAGAAGCCTATCGAATTCAGTAATCGCGTACTAGTTAACTAGTTTAGTGATGCAGTGTCAAGCATTAAAACTATGATTTTTGATTTACATAGCCACACAACCGCGTCAGACGGTAAGTTATCTCCACAGGAATTGGTCCAACGTGCCGTGCAGTTTCGCGTTGATGTATTAGCGATTACCGATCACGATACGGTTGGCGGATTGGCAGCGGCGCATTCGGCGATTGAAGAGTACCAGTTGCCACTCCGACTGGTGGATGGCATCGAGGTATCGACAGTCTGGGAAAACAAAGATATTCACATTGTGGGGTTACATATTGACCCCGCGCATGAAGCGATAGCCAAGTTAGTTGAACGCCAACAGATACGTCGTGAAGAACGCGCCGCGCTGATTGGTCATCGGCTGGAAAAAAATCGCATGCCTGGTGCTTTAGAAGGCGCACGTGCGATTGCGGGAGAGGGGAATACGCTGACCCGTTCTCATTTTGCGCAATGGATCGTTGCCAACGGCTATGCAAAATCGGTACAACAGGTTTTTAAACAATACCTTACCAGAAACAATCCCGGTTATGTGCCACCTAACTGGGGGCCGATCGAAGAAGCGATAGCGGCGATTCATGCCGCGGGTGGACAAGCAGTACTGGCTCACCCAGGTCGTTACAAGTTGACTGCCAAATGGGTGAAGCGTCTATTACACTATTTTAAACAAGCAGGTGGCGATGCAATGGAAGTGACGCTGCCCCAGCAATCCCCGCAAGACAGACGTAACCTCGCTGACTACGCGATTGACTATGCGTTGTTAGCGTCACAAGGTTCGGATTTTCACTATCCATCACCTTGGACTGAGTTGGGTAGAGGGTTGTTTGCGCCCGCAGGCGTCAAACCAATTTGGGAAAGCTGGTCAAAAGAATTTCAACAACCACTCAGTAGGGAAGCAGAGTGAAGGAGTCAGAATGAGTCAATTTTTTTATGTTCATCCCGACAACCCACAAACACGCTTGATTAATCAGGCTGTTGCCATTGTTCGTAATGGTGGTGTGGTGGTCTATCCAACCGATTCAGGGTACGCCTTAGGTTGCTTGTTGGAAAACAAGTCAGCCATGGAGCGTATTTGCCGCATTCGCCGTTTAAATGACAGCCATAATTTTACCTTATTATGTCGTGACCTTTCAGAGCTGTCGCTTTACGCACGTGTTGATAACGTGGCATTTCGATTACTGCGTAATCATACGCCCGGGCCTTATACTTTTATCTTTAAAGCGACGAAAGAGGTGCCACGTCGGTTGATGAATCCGAAGCGTAAAACGATCGGTATCCGTGTCCCCGATAACCAAATTGCGTTGGATCTACTTGAAGCCTTAGGTGAGCCAATGATGTCGACCACATTGATCCTTCCGGGGAAAGAGACAGCAGAAGCAGACCCCGATGAGATCCGTGATCAGCTTGAGCATGCCGTCGACTTGATCATGCATGGTGGTTACCTTGGGGAGCAGCCAACGTCGGTGATTGATTTTACTGATGGCGAAGCGGTGGTATTGCGTGTGGGGTCTGGCGATATCACGCCGTTTGAATAAGACGTTAATTCCTCGCGGCGTACGATTTAATGGTGCCCCTGACTCACTGCTCTCAGAGAGCCAGAGGCGCATGCTTAAATACTGGTGTTGCAGTGGTTTTTGGCGTAAAATTCCGCCCCCATTTGAGATTAGCTCAGGTGGGAGATGGGACACGACGCCTGTGAAGGCGACATTAAGGTTGAACAAATGAGCGAAAAAATTCAGAAAGTATTAGCGCGGGCCGGCCATGGGTCTCGCCGTGAAATTGAGTCAATGATTACGCAAGGACGTATCAGCATTGACGGTAAGGTCGTTAAACTTGGCGATCGTATCGAATCTGATGACGTAAAATTACGCATCGATGGTCACCTTGTTGACCTCCCATCTCCAACTGAAGATATCTGTCGAGTGATGGTATACAACAAGCCGGAAGGGGAGCTGTGTACACGTAACGACCCAGAAGGGCGTCGTACGGTTTTTGATCGTCTACCACGAATGAAAGGTGGCCGTTGGGTGTCTGTTGGTCGTCTTGATGCGAACACCTCAGGCTTATTGTTGTTTACGACGGATGGTGAGCTTGCAAATCGTTTGATGCACCCAAGCCGAACCGTTGAGCGTGAATACCTTGTGCGCGTCTTTGGTGACGTAAACGAAGAGATGGTACGTAACCTCGTCAATGGCGTTGAGCTTGAAGACGGTATGGCCCGTTTCGAAGACGTGGTTTATGCCGGTGGTGAAGGTAATCAACATACATTCTATGTTGTGATCAATGAAGGTCGTAACCGTGAAGTACGTCGTTTATGGGACTCTCAAGGCGTGACCGTAAGTCGACTGAAGCGTGTGCGTTACGGCGATATCTTCCTGACGAAAGATCTCCCTCGCGGCGGCTGGATGGAGCTAGAACTACCTGAAGTGAACAAGCTACGCGAATCTGTAGAGCTTGCGCCAGAGACGGAATCTGTCATCACTGTTGAACAGCGAAAGCGTAAGCCTAAAGCGCAGAAAATTCGCCGTGCGGTACGTCGTCATGAAGAGCGTGCTGAGGAAGAGCGTGGTGGACGTCGTCAGCGTCGTGGTGGTAAACCTGCGAATAAACCTGCTGGTGGTAGCCGCCAGCAAAATAATCGTCGCCCATCTAAGCCTCGTTCGCGAAAGTGATTATTAAGAGAACGTAGGTCTTTTTCGAATTATTAAAAAGCAGCTAACGCTGCTTTTTTTCTATCTGTTGTTTGATGGCGTATTTGTGAGCTGACAATCAAAGAGTAACTATTTCTTATCTGCAAATTTGTTGGTTCAATAATGATGCTTATCTTTTTTGGTAGGCGTAGGTGATGACCTTATTAATAAAAGAAATATCTCGGTATTAAATACCGAAGGTAGATTTAACGCTTTGCGGTTACATACTCAAGAAGTGATGATTGAAAAGCCTCGTTTTGTCTACTCGTCATCGCGTCACTGTCTAGCGAGCCTCGCTAGTATCAGCCTTTGTTAGCAGCAGCCACGGTTGCTAGTAGCAACGATAGTAAGGTGCTTGGCTTCTTTGCTAGTACCGCGCATTTAGTGCAGTTGAAAACGAGCACTTATGTATGTATAGCCTGACAATCCATTGTTTGGATGCAAATTAAGAGGCTGAATTTTATCACGTTATCTCCAATGTTTTTGCATGCGTTAATAATAATAGTTTTTATTTCTTTACCATATGTTGACGGTCAAAGAATAAATATTTGCCTCTACCCATCTCAAAAGTAATACATTGACTATAGTTATCGGTAAGACGCAGTGAACCAAAAGCGTTAACTATTGTGAGCGGCCATTGTCAGCTCACGCATTATGTTGTTGGTGAAGCAGAAGTATGGGAGACAAGATGAATTTTTCTGATTTCTCGCTTAAAAGTAAATTACTCCTCGGTAACATCATTACCATTTTCCTTCTTTTTGTACTTTGTGCCGTGGTTTGGCGATCAATCAAAACCATGGATTCAACGTCCGCAATGGTGGAGCACACTTACAAAGTCATTGATTTATCGAATGGCTTAGTAAACGCCATGGTTGATCAAGAGACAGGTTTGCGTGGTTTTGCTATTGGCGGACAAAAAGACTATTTGGAGCCCTACTATGCGGGTTTAGAGCATTTCTCTCGTTATTTGAGCGAGGTGAAGCAGCTAACCAGTGACAATCCAGCCCAACAACGTCGTTTCGACGGTGTTGCCGCTGACGCTACTGAGTGGAAGTCTTATGCCGAGAAGGTGATCGCCTTACGATCTGATATTGCAGAAGGGGAGGCGGTAAATCAAACCCTGCGCACCTTGATCGATTCTGGGGTCGGTAAACAGAAGATGGATGGGATTAGAGCGTTTATCGACCAAGGCGCCTATGGCACTTTGGGGCCTCGGGTCATCACCGCAATGATCAACATGGAGACAGGGCTGCGTGGCTTTATGCTCAATCGAGACGAAGCATTTTTAGAGCCGTATGCTGCGGGTCGACAAGAGATTGACCGATTGTTGCGCTCGAATACCGGCATTATGGGACAGCTTCGTCAACGCGTGTTTCAGTGGATTGAAGAGTATGCGGAAGTGGCGATTGGTTTGGTCCGTGACGCGAATCAATACAAAACCATGAATGATCTTTATGCCTTTGTTGCCAAAAAAGAAGGCAAGACCTTCATGGACGGGATTCGTGCCAAAGTGGAAGAGATTGTCGAGGTGGAAGAAACCTTGATGAGTCAGCGTAAGGCGAGTGCTGATGGCGCTGGAACGTTAGCGCTTCAGGCGATAGGCATTGGTGGTTTAGTCGCTGCGATAGTGACGTTCGGTTTTGGCGCATTGATTTCAAAGAGTATTTCAGTATCGATATCCAAGGCTGTTGATGCCGCTCATCGTTTGTCAGAAGGGGACTTAAGTTTCAATCTGAAGATAGGTAATCGCAATAATGAGGTTGGTCGGTTACTTTCCGCACTGCAAACGACGGCATCAAGTTTCCGGGAGATTGTTGGCAGTTTAGATAACGCCAGTAATCAGCTCACGGATGCGTCTGATCAGTTCGGTACTATCACGTCAAAGACCAGTGAAGGCGCAGAAGAGCAAAAACACATGACGGATCAGGTTGCCGTTGCGATGAATCAAATGTCGATATCGGTACAAGAGGTCGCTCGAAACGTCGTCAGTGCTGCCGAGTTTGCCCGAGATGCACACTCTGAAGCTGAGAATGGATTGCAGGTGATTGAAAGTACCAAGGAGAGTATCACCTCATTGGAAGCGGAAATTCAGCAGACCTCTGAACGATTAACCGGTCTTGCCGAGCAAGCCAACAATATCGGCGGTATCCTCGATGTGATTCGTGATATTGCGGATCAAACAAACTTATTGGCTTTGAATGCGGCGATTGAGGCGGCGAGGGCGGGTGAACAAGGGCGCGGTTTTGCGGTTGTGGCAGACGAGGTGAGAAGCTTAGCGAAGCGGACTCAGGACTCGACCTCAGAAATTCAAGAGTTGATTGAGCGTTTACAACATGGCACCACAGAAGTGGTGGCGAGTATGGAGAAAAGTGCCGAGATCGTTGGCGGTAGCGTGCGTGAGGCAAATAAATCGGGAGAAGCATTTAACACCATTTCCGAATCGATCGCCAAGATCAATGACATGAATACACAAAGCGCCAACGCAGCGGAAGAGCAAAGCGCCACCGCGGAAGAGATCAACAAAAACGTTGTTGCCGTAAATAAGATTTCTGACCAAAGTGCGGAGTACGCCCAGCATGGCGTTGCATCGAGTCAGTCGCTGAATGTGCTGTCTGATGACTTCCGGGCCATTGTTGGGCAATTTAAAGTCAACTAGTGGTCGTTACTCGAAATAGAAAAAGGGCGTGTCAGCCCTTTTCCTTATTGTAGTTGCGCACGTTGAGTATATTAAGACGATTATTTTTTCGGTTGAGCGTCAATGCACTGACCATTTTCATCGCAATTTGGTGACATGAGATAGAGATAAAGCGGCATGATGTCAGTTGGCGTTTTCAATGTTTGCGGATCTTCTCCTGGAAATGCCGTCGCTCTCATTTTCGTGCGCGTGCCTCCCGGGTTAATGGCGTTAGTGCGCAGTGCCGTGTTGCTATACTCATCAGCAATGACCTGCATCATGCCTTCTGTGGCAAATTTACTGATACTGTAATTTCCCCAGTATGCACGTCCATCATGACCCACGGTCGAACTCGTGAAGATGAGACGTCCCGCGGGGGCTTTTTTAAGTAATGGTAACAGGGCTTGAGTCATTAAAAATTGCGATTTGACGTTAACTTGCATTAACTCATCAAACAGGGCTTCATCTTGCTGATGAAAAGGGCCTAGCGTGCCCAATAGACTCGCGTTGTGTAATAGGCCATCGAGCTGACCAAACTGCCCCTCAATGGTTTCTGCCATATCAAGATAGTGCTGTTTTGTCGCACCTTGCAGATCCAGTGGCACAATCGCCGCTTGGCGGCCTGTAAGCGTTTCTATTTCATCGTAGACCGCTTCTAATTTACTGACTGTGCGACCGAGAAGAATGACCGTCGCCCCATGCTGTGCATAGTTAATCGCGGCTTGCCTTCCGATACCATCTCCCGCACCGGTGACTAAGATGACTTTGCCTTCCAATTCGTCTTGAGCAAGGGTGTAGTTCACTGTGATTCCTTTTTGTGTCTCTCATTCATCGTGCTTCAAAATACTGTGCCATTTGAGTAGCGATAAGTGAAGCATGAAAAGGGCTGGATTAGGGTTGTTTGACGTTACCCAGCTTTCCCGTTTAATGCAAACCTTGTGAGCTAAATGCGTAGCCTCACACACTTTCTCTGTCAGTTTCATGCTAACTGACTGGATTAAGCATAGCCCTTGGGGTGACAACTTGGTTACAATGAAGGGATAACAAAAACGTAGGAATGAGGGTCCTCAATTGGAATTTCTGTTTGAATATGGTCTGTTTTTAGCCAAAATTGCGACGGCAGTGGTCGCGATTGTTGGCATCTTGATCGTCATTAAGAGCCTCAAAGGCGGTCATGGTGACAAGGGTGAACTCGAGATCACCGATCTCAATAAGAAGCACCGTGATACGGTGGAGCAGCTTGAGCATCATCTTTTTGACAAAGCGATGCTAAAAGCCCGTGAAAAAGAAGAGAAAAAACGCGACAAAAAGAAGAATAAAGAGTTAGAGACGGAAGCCAAAAAAGCGGCGAAAACGGGCGAAATTAAACCTAGCCGTGAACCACGCACCTTTGTACTCGACTTTAATGGCAGCATTGATGCACGAGAAGTGGGCGCATTGCGTGAAGAGATCAGCGCTATTTTAGCGGTGGCGGTTGCGGGTGATGAAGTCTTACTCCGTTTAGAGTCTGGTGGTGGCATGGTGCATGGATACGGCCTTGCGTCATCACAACTTGACCGTCTTAAAACTGCTGGTATTCGCCTGACAATTGCCGTTGATAAAGTGGCAGCAAGTGGCGGTTACATGATGGCGTGTGTCGCAGACAATATCGTCGCAGCACCTTTTGCGATTATTGGCTCCATTGGCGTTGTTGCTCAGTTGCCAAACTTTAATAAGCTATTGAAGAAAAACAACATCGAGTTTGAACAGCTGACTGCGGGTGAGTTTAAGCGTACCTTAACCATGTTTGGCGAAAATACTGACAAAGCGCGTGAAAAATTCCAAGAAGAACTGGAAGAAACACATGTGCTGTTTAAAGATTTTATCGCCGATCATCGACCAAAACTGGTACTGGAAACCGTAGCAACTGGCGAGCATTGGTTTGGACAGCAGGCGTTAAAACTGGGGCTCATCGATAAGATTGCGACCAGTGATGACCTTGTGATGGAAGCGTGCAAAGACAGAGAAGTCCTAGCGGTGAAGTATGTTCGACGTAAGTCATTGCAAGATAAGCTATCGGGCTCCGCCGCAGATGCAGCTGACAATCTACTTTTGAAGTGGATGAGCCGAGGCCAGCGTCCTTTCATGTAAAGTGTGAGGCCGATAGGCCCAAAGGATCAAAAAGTAAGGACCTGAGTGTCCTTATTTTTTTGCCTGTTAGTACCAGTTAAAAAGCCTAACTAGCTTACCTGTTAGGCCTCTTAACGGAGTTTGAGTACGGTTTTGCATTCAACTCAAGCACCTTGAGGTGGCTTGCGTATATTAGCGCTCTTTTTCTACGGTGAACTCAGGAGACAGCTGATGTGCTAATAGTTTAAAAAGGTTGAATACCGTGGTTGTTGTTGGTGTTGGAAGGCCATTTTCATCAAGAAAGTAGTCGCCCTTGAATACCAATACGCCCTCTTTTTCTTCGACCGACGTAGCGCGGATGCCTTCGACATACTGTTCGTGATCTTGAATGATTTGATTGGCGATCATTAATAAATCACTGTTAGAGATAACTTTTTTTTCGCTCATTCCGGCAAGAATCCTCTACTTTTAAAAAGACGCTGTGATAATTTCATGCCACATAACAGTAGAATGGACTATCATCATCGGCGATTATGGCAAAAAATGTGATCTGTAACAAAAAGATCTTCATCTTAATAGGCAGAGGGAAGATTTGCTGATAAAGATGTCGCGTCTTACTGTTTGGTTACGGTAAGACATCATTTAATGCGGTTAACGTTTTGTTAACAATTGAGGCTAAGGCAACCAATCACATCGCATGGAGCGCAAAAGAGGTTGACCTAGAGAAAAACTCGCCCAATATAGTAATAAAGGTTAAACCGACAAGTTTTTAGAACCAAAAGTTTTATAGCGCTTTTACCGCACGAGGATGTTTAGAGCAAGATGGGTAAGTCACTGGTAATTGTGGAGTCTCCCGCCAAGGCTAAAACAATAAATAAATATCTTGGAAAAGACTACATTGTGAAGTCGAGCGTAGGTCACGTCCGTGATTTGCCGACTGGTGCGCGAAGCGACGGAAAGAAAGCTGCACCTGTTTCAACAAAAGGGATGAGCGCCGAAGAAAAGGCACGCATCAAAAAAGAGAAAGACAAGAAAGCGCTCATTAATAAAATGGGCGTGAATCCTTACAATGACTGGGAAGCACGCTATGAAGTGCTACCGGGTAAGGAAAAAGTTGTCGCTGAGCTACAGAAGCTTGCTGAGAACGCTGACCAAGTCTATCTCGCAACCGATTTGGACCGCGAAGGGGAGGCCATTGCATGGCACCTGCGGGAAATTATTGGTGGTGATGAAGACCGTTATAAGCGTGTGGTTTTTAACGAGATCACTAAGAATGCCATTCAACAGGCATTTGAAACTCCTAGCGAGTTGAATATTAATGGCGTCAATGCACAACAAGCACGTCGTTTCCTAGACCGTGTTGTGGGTTTCATGGTTTCTCCATTGCTGTGGAAGAAAGTCGCGCGTGGTTTGTCTGCAGGACGAGTTCAATCGGTTGCTGTGAAGCTGTTGGTTGAGCGCGAGCGTGAGATCAAGGCATTTATTCCTGAAGAGTTTTGGGATATTCATGCTGATACGACGTCAGCTTCAGCAGAAGCGCTGCGCTTGGCGGTGACGAAGCAAAATGGCGAAGCCTTCCGTCCGGTGAGTGAAACGGAAGCGATGGCTGCCAATGCGTTGTTAGAAAAAGCAACGTACAAGGTCGTTGATCGTGAATCACGCCCTACCAGCTCCAAGCAGCCAGCACCGTTTATTACGTCCACTTTGCAACAGGCTGCGAGTACGCGTATGGGTTATGGTGTAAAACGCACCATGGGCTTAGCACAGCGTCTCTATGAAGCGGGTTACATTACTTATATGCGTACTGACTCGACCAACCTGAGTAAGGAAGCGGTTGAAGCGGTACGTGGCTACATTGCAGAGAATCACGGCGAGCAATACCTACCGGGTAAACCGCATGTTTACGGTAGCAAAGAGAATGCCCAAGAAGCGCACGAAGCGATTCGTCCTTCTGATGTGAATGTACGCCCTGATGATCTTGAAGGCATCGAAGCAGATGCAGTGAAACTTTACGACTTGATTTGGCGTAACTTCATTGCCTGTCAGATGACGCCGGCGAAGTATGACTCTAGCACTATTACCGTGGCTGCAGGCGATTTCACCCTGAAAGCAAAAGGTCGCATTTTGAAGTTTGACGGTTGGACAGCGGTACTGCGTCCAATGGGCAAAAACGAAGATGTGATTTTACCAGCGATTGCTGTAGGTGATGAGCTGAAGTTAGTCGAGCTTGACCCGAAACAACACTTTACTAAGCCACCTGCACGTTTCACGGAAGCGGCATTGGTGAAAGAGCTTGAGAAGCGTGGCATCGGCCGTCCTTCTACCTACGCGGCTATCATTTCGACGATCCAAGATCGTGGATATGTTCGTGTTGATCAGCGTCGATTCTACGCTGAAAAGATGGGCGAGATTGTGACTGACCGTCTCGATCAGAGCTTTGCTGACCTCATGGACTACGATTTCACCGCGCGCATGGAAGGCAATCTGGATAAGATTGCAGAAGGCGATGCGGAGTGGAAAGCGGTGTTGGATAACTTCTTCAACCATTTCACAGCGGATTTGGATAAAGCAGAAGGCGATGAGGCAGAAGGCGGTATGCAGCCTAACCACATCGTGATGACAGATATTGAATGTCCGACATGTTCGCGCCCAATGGGAATTCGTACTGCATCGACAGGCGTTTTCTTAGGATGTTCTGGTTATGCTTTACCACCAAAAGAGCGTTGTAAAACCACCATTAATTTAGGTGATGAAGACGGGGTGATAAACGTTCTTGAAGAAGACGTTGAAACCGCCGCCTTGCGCGCTAAGAAGCGTTGTCCGATTTGTGAAACGGCAATGGATGCGTATCTGATCGATCAGAAACGCAAACTTCATGTGTGTGGTAACAACCCGAACTGCGATGGTTACATCGTCGAAGAAGGTGAGTTCCAGCTTAAAGGTTACGATGGGCCTGTTGTCGAGTGTGACAAGTGTGGTTCTGACATGGAGCTGAAAAACGGCCGCTTCGGTAAGTACATGGATTGTACGAACGAGAGTTGTAAGAACACACGTAAGATACTGAAGAATGGTGAAGTTGCGCCACCGAAGGAAGATCCCGTACATTTGCCAGAGCTACCGTGTACACAGGATCCAGATGCATATTTTGTGCTTCGTGATGGGGCCTCGGGGTTGTTTATGGCCGCGAGTACCTTCCCGAAATCTCGAGAGACTCGTGCACCTTTGGTCGAAGAATTGGCTCGTTTTAAAGATCGTTTGTCACCGAAGTTTACGTATCTAGCTGATGCGCCAACTGAAGATCCGGATGGTCGTAAAACGGTTGTTCGCTTTAGTCGTAAGACCAAAGAAAACTACATTCGATCGGAAATAGAGGGCAAGCCTTCGGGTTGGACGGGACTCTTCATTGACGGTAAGTGGGAAATTACCGATAAACGGAAGAAACCCAAAAAAGCAAAATAGTTAAGAAATGGCAGTGATTCACTGCCATTTTTTTTGTCTACGCGGGTCTGATACACAGTATCAGAGCAGGTTGAGTATATGCTTAGTGATGAAGGTGTGTAATAACAGGAAGGTGTTATGTTAGACCGCTGGGCGGTAAAAGTTGTGCGTTATCCTTTGAAAGTGATGGCTGCGGCCGCAGATCGTTTATCACTTTCGGCTAATCAAATCACAGTGTCAGGGTTTCTGATCGGGGTGATCGCATTTGTTGCGATAGCCATGGAGGCGTATCTAGTTGGGTTGGTGTTCATTGCATTAAATCGCATTGCGGATGGTCTTGATGGGGCGCTTGCTCGCCGTCATGGTATAACGGATGCGGGTGGCTTTTTAGATATCAGTTTAGATTTTCTGTTTTATGCCATGATACCACTGGCGTTTGTTATTGCGGATCCTGTCGCGAACGGTGTCGCGGGTGGAGTATTGTTGACGACCTTTATTGGTACAGGAACGAGTTTTCTCGCCTTTGCAAGCTTAGCGGGTAAACACGGTATCGAAAATCCGGTCTATGAAAACAAGTCGATCTATTATCTCGGCGGGATTGCTGAAGGGACCGAAACCATCACGTGTTTTGTGTTGTTTTGCCTGTTTCCAGCGCTTTTTGCAGAAATTGCTTACTTGTTTGCCGCGCTTTGCCTGATCACCATCGTTTCAAGAATCTATTACGGTTTCAGAACGCTGAAAGCGATCAATCAGTGATCGTTCTCTTTATCGATGGCTTTCTCACAATAGGCGATAAAGTCATCCATTGCCGCAGGACGGGCAAAATAAAACCCTTGTAAGCCCTGTATCCCTTTCTCAGACAGAAAGGCAATCTCCTCTATCTCTTCCACGCCCTCAGCAATGACGGTCATTTGACGCTTATGAGCGAGCTGTACCATGGTATCGAGAATCGCACTGTTCTTATGCTGCTTATGAACCTCGGCAACAAATACTCGGTCAATTTTTAGAATGTCGAAAGGATATCGCCTGATAAAGTCTAAGCCTGAGTAACCCGTTCCAAAGTCATCGACAGCAACCCGGTAATGGTGTTGGTTGAGCGTTTTGAGGTGGTCAATGATGTAATGGAGCTCTTGATCATCATAGGCGCGCTCTTCTGTTACTTCGAGTACCAGACGTTTCGCGATATGTGGATGCTGCTTCGCGAGCTGACGAAGCTTCTGAACAAAACTACCCCGGAGCAGCAAGTAGCGACTTAAGTTAATGGCGACATAGCCTTGGAGGTAGGCGGGGTTGGACAGTAATCGAATGGCTGCATTGAGTACCTGTTCAGTGAGAGGCTCAATTAAATCATATTTTTCGGCCGCAGGAATAAACTGATTGGGAGGAATACTTGGCCCTTCTGAAGGTTGCCATCGTAGCAATGCCTCACAACCAATGACTTGGTGCGATGTGCTATCAACAATCGGTTGAAAATGTGTGGTGAACTCTTGCTCACGTATGCCTTTAATCATCATCTCGACAATCGGTGGGCGTTGAGAAAGTTGCTGATAAGCCATTAGCCTTTTTATCAAGAGACTGATGCAAAGACCCAAGAATAAGTTGAGTAGTGTCCAACTCAGCGCGCTGTAGTAAGGTATTGAGAATCGGATTTCGAGCGGCAGCGCTTTTAGTGACAGTGTTAAAGTGAAGATAGAGTGACTCGACAAGGCGTTGATTGGCGCGCCATGCACGGAAAGTTGAGTTTCAATACCTAGCTCGTCTAATTGCTCAAAGTAAGTATTAAAAAGTGACAAAGGGCGCATCAAGGCATTCGCCCCGTAGCCTTTTGAATTAGCGACATAAAGAAACAGCGTCGGCAAGCGGTTAGTCTGCGCTTTGCCATAGATGAGTGTGGTTCGATTCTCTGCAGCGTGAATGCGGTTTAGGGTGGATGCGTAGATAGGGATGTTGACGACACCATAGTTGCTAGCGCAGTAAACACGCCCTTGGCTCGAAAATAACCCAATCTCTTTTACCCCATGGTGACTAAGCACAGCTTGCAAGAGATCGCGGCGTGTTGATTTATCGCAGCTTATAGGATCGATGCTGAAAGGCACAAGCATTTGCTGTTTGGCATCGAGCTCTTGATTCAGCATGTTGAGCGCTCGGTTCGCCATCACACCGCTGATAGAAAAGGTGATTGTCGAAATTACACAGAATGCAATTAAAGTGCTTGTGAAAACAAAACGGTACCGTTTCCAAAATGGAATAAATACTTGGGAAGAAGCGGGTGTAGATTGCATCCTGCAACGTCATTTTAGTGGTTCCTGCTATCACCTTAACGCATAACCCTGTTGAATCCTATTGATTAAACTCATAACCGTTGCGAAGCGGTACAATATCACGCAATGTCAGTTTAGGCTGACATTTGAGGGGTGCGATTTAACCAATACATGGATATTTATAAGCTACTATATACTCAAACCACCTCAAGATGCAGGATTCAGAAGCGGCCTAGCGCGTCGAAGTCAAGGTAAAGATACCAAGGCAAAGGTGTGAAGGAATGGCTTCCCCCTTTCAAACACCTTTAACGCAGAAATCGGGGCGCTAGTCGCTTCCCGAAGGGCGAGTTTTCTAGGCTCGCCACCGTCGTTACTGTTTTTTGATTTAGTCCACTAGATCTTCAAAACAGTGTCTTGTTGACAAGCCTAGAAACTCTCGCTGAACAAGCATCTTGAGGTGGTTTGAGTATATGAACCAATTAGACATAGAGAGTAACGGTTTATCATGTGTGTACGAAAAAAAGGCCAGCTCGAAAGCTGGCCTAGATTGAATGTATTGCATCGCACTATATTGAGAACTGTTTGACCTGCGTTTCCAACATGTCTGCAAGCTCACCGATATGAGCGGTCGAGGCTTGGTTATCAACTGCAAGCGCTGACGCGCGCGACGAGTTCTGTGCAATGAGGTTAATTCGCTCAGAGATATCCTCACCAACTTGGGTTTGCTCTTGCGCTGCACTCGCAATTTGGTGGTTCATCTCTGTGATGGTGCCAAGTGCGCTTGCAATAACTTGCAGCGCGTCGGACGCTTGCATTGACATTGTCACCGATTCTTCACTCGACGTCTTACTTTGAGTCATGGCTGAAATTGCGCGTTCAGAGCCTTGCTCCAGTTTCTCAATCATCACTTGAATTTCTTCGGTACTGTCTTGGGTGCGTTTAGCCAGATTACGTACTTCATCTGCAACAACCGCAAAGCCACGGCCTTGTTCACCAGCACGTGCTGCTTCAATCGCGGCGTTGAGTGCAAGTAGGTTTGTCTGTTCAGCGATTCCGCGTATTACGTCTAATACGGTTACGATTTCAGTGACATTATGACCCAGTTCAGCAATGACATTGGCGGCTTCGTCAATTTGTCCGGCGAGCATCTCTATGGCTTCGCTTGATTTACCCACCACAGCGCGCGCGTTTTGGCCTTCTTTGTCCGCATCTTGCGTTGCTTGCGCTGCATTGTTAGCACTTTCTGCAACGGTTTTAGCTGAGAGTGACATTTCCGTCATCGAAGTAGCCACCATGTCCGTCTCTGCGTGTTGTTCATCCGATATTTGGCTAACGCTTACAGCGCGCTGCTGTGCTTGCTGCGTCTCTTCTTCAAGTTGATCGGTCGCGGTTGCAACATTGGAGATGATGTCGCGCAGCGATGACTGCATCTTCACAACCGAGCCGTAGATGCTTTTACCGTCAACCTTGTTATCGGTCTCGCTAGTAAGGTCGCCATCAGCAACCGAATGGACAAGTGATAGTACCTCGTCCGGATCTTTACCAAGGATGGTCAGTAAGCGGTTCGAAGCTTGGAACAGCAAAGTGCCGATAATCGCCGCGAGTAATAGGCTAAATGACACCTGCCAACGCGCTGAACCCCAGAAGCGCTCGTTAACTTCCGTGTTGCGAATGCCGGTACCCACTACCCATCCCCAACGATCGGAAACAACCGCAACAGATTTTAAGTAGTGTATCGCGCCATCGTCTCCCCGAGATGTCCAGTCATAGGAGACAATTTTTCCTGCTGCTTGGCCGCGAACGGCGTTTTGCAAAATACTCCCGACACTTTTACCATCGCCATCTTTGAAGTCATGGAAGCTGGTGCCGTGTAGCTGAGGATCGTGCGGCGTAGCAAGAAACATCATTTCGCTATCGGCAACATAAACATACTCATTATCTTTATATTTATTCTCTCGTAAGATACGGATTGCTAACTGTTTACCTTGCTCTTCTTCCAGTTCACCAGCAGCCACTGCTTTTTCAATTTGCACGACAGTATTAAAGGTACTTTTTAGCAGTTGATAGATACGTGCTTCGTTATCCGAGTTACTGGCGTGGCGCATGGTGAGTAGGCCAACGATGGAGACAGCGACAAGCGCTGCAAGCGTGAGACCGATGATCAGCCACACTTTGGTTTTTAGTTTCATAACGACAACTCCCTTTTAGTACTACGGATATATTTTTAGTTGTGAAATAAGTGTATCGGTTACGCAATCCGAACGAAAATTATCGATGCGAAAAAGGTCGATTTTGTCACATTTATGGCAGTGGGGTTACAGTTCTCAAGACTAGCAGGTATGAAAGGCTTGACGAATGGAAAAGTGTTTTTTTGAGAAGAATTGAATGAGTAAATGTTATGTTTGCTAAGTATGCATCAAGGTGAATGAAATGTCAGGCAGTTGTTGCCTGATATTTAAACAGTCATTAAACGGAATATAGCGTTAGATAGGTAAGCCGCTGTGAAACTTGAAGTCTGGATCAGCGGAAAGAATGAGTGATGCCTCTTTCTCGCCAATCGCATCAATGCGATCTTGAACAC
The DNA here is from genome assembly GCF_019703835.1 of Thaumasiovibrio subtropicus. Taxonomy (NCBI): domain Bacteria; kingdom Pseudomonadati; phylum Pseudomonadota; class Gammaproteobacteria; order Vibrionales; family Vibrionaceae; genus Thaumasiovibrio; species Thaumasiovibrio subtropicus. The sequence continues at coordinate 1,275,336 of NZ_AP023054.1, forward strand.
TTTCGCCAGCAATCAGTTCTGCCAGTTGGAGATAGTCTTGATAATGGCGGGCTTCTGAGCGCAGCAGTGAGATGTAGAATTTGGCGAGTTCTTCATCTAAATGAGGGGCTAATGCCGCAAAACGTTCGCAGGAACGTGCTTCGATGTAACCGCCAATAATTAACTTATCAATGAGGGTTGCTGGCTCATAGGTTCTCACTTGGGTAATGAGCTCTTTAGCATACCGTCCGGCACGTATTGATTGATAGGGAATACCGCGTGCTTCCATGATCTCAAGGACTTGCGTGAAGTGGTGGAGTTCTTCTTTGATCAGCAAGATCATTTTGTCCAAGATGATCTGCGCATGGGGTTGATCGCTTTTAACAACCAATGATTTTGATACTCCATCTAATGCCAGCAAGGTTTCTAGGGAGCCAGTCTTACGGTAGATAAAGTCTTCATAGGGCTTGAGCCAATCAAGCAAAGATTGTTGCGTTACTGGATCGGCGACATATTTGCGGATGAGCAACATGGCGGTTTGTGCCGCTTTTAGCTCACAGTTAACGTGATCGACCAGTAACAAAGGTAAATTCTGAGCTTTGGCAGCTTCTTCTATCCAAGCGTCTGGCGTCGGGCATTTGAGAAATTGATAAATAGGTGCCAGCAGGCTGTCGTATTGCGATGGAATAGGCATAGTGACGGGTGACTTTACTTTTCTAATAAATCGTTGTGAGCGTCATTATATACCCAAGTGACCTCTAGATGCTTGCTCAGCGAGAATTTCTAGTTTGTCAGCGATAATTAGTCGGCCACTGTGTTGAGCGAGTCGTCACTTGGCGAGATTAGCCACTAGGGCAGTGAAGTGATAGCGATATCGCCTGATTGGGCCACAAACATGGCGATAATAAAAAAGCCGCACTTGGCGGCTTTGTCATTTTCGGCAGTGTTTTTACCACTTTTTCTTCGGTTGGAAGAGCACATCCAGTTCGTCTTGCTCTTTGTCGAGCATGTCTTGACGCGCCTTATCTTGTACTTGAGTTTGCCCTTCTTCAATATCAGCGAGCATCTCTTTTAATTTTTCTAGTGCACCGGTTGAGTAGTCATCGGTTTTGGCGCCAAGGACATCAATGCCTTTTTTAAGCAGCTGCTTGGCGGTACCCAATTGATTTTTGACCTTTGCGTCGTTAGCACGCTTGATGACGTTTTCAATATTGATTTTGAGCTGCATACTTTCTAAACGGGCATTTTCTGCGACGTAGATTTGGGTAGAAAGTCGTCCTTTCGTGTGCTCACTTTTTACGACATTTCGCAGGCGCTTCACGAGTTGCAACATGGCGATGGCTTGTTTGTCGCTAGAAGGCACTCGGAAGTTGGCGATATCATTGTTGTTGTAGTTTTCACTCAAATGCTTGATTTGTGCCTCTACATTCGCGACACGTTGGCCTAATTGTTTATCGGCGGGGTTAATTTCTTGCATTGCGACAAGGGCATCGTAAATGCGTTGATTTAAGCAGATAAGCAGTTCGCGGCTATAAGGGAAGTGGTGGGCATTACCAATGAGCTCTTCAGTGGCATCAATTACAGCGATAAATTTTGCCATCTCTTGACGCTTTTCACTCTCCATTTTCTGGCGATATTGCAACATGATGTTATAGCCAACAACAAGTGCTAACAGGATGACGATAAGGCCAATGATTAGAGGAATATTCATAAAGTCGTCTGTTTTTCCAGCAGAATGAGTTCTATCTCGATAAGATACACTATCTCAACATATCGGGATAGCACAGATATGCATTTTGCAAAGCATATCATCGTCTAAGCGTAGATGGATTATCACGTTGGTCAATACTCAACGGCCAACATCACTCTTTTTTGATTGAATTCGTTTCAATCGGGGGATTTTTATTAAAAATTTTGGTTATATCGACCATGGTAGCTGGCTTAGTGACTGATTATTAGTTATAACTTAATCTATTGCAGGGTTGTTAACATATGACTTAAAGGACTAAGCGCAAGATGAAACTTCAGCAGCTCAAATATATCGTTGAGGTTGTAAACCATAACCTGAATGTCTCTTCAACCGCAGAGAGCTTGTATACTTCTCAGCCAGGAATTAGTAAGCAGGTTCGGTTATTGGAAGACGAACTTGGCATTCAAATTTTTGAGCGTAGTGGTAAGCATCTTACTACCGTGACCCCCGCAGGTCAGGAGATTGTGCGTATCTCCCGCGATATTCTTTCCCGTGTTGAAAGCATTAAGTCTGTTGCCGGTGAATACACCCATCCGGAAATGGGTAAACTTAATATATCCACAACCCATACCCAAGCTCGCTACGCCTTGCCGAGTGTGATCAAAGGCTTTACCCAGCGCTATCCTAAAGTGTCACTGCATATGCATCAGGGTACACCAACCCAAATTGCGGATTCTGTTTCGAAAGGCACCGCCGATTTCGCCATCGCGACTGAAGCACTCCATCTCTATGAAGATATGATCATGCTGCCTTGTTACCACTGGAATCGTTCTATTGTGGTGACCAAAGATCACCCTCTTGCCAATAAGCGCAACGTGACCATTGATGATTTGGCTCAGTATTCGTTAGTGACTTATGTGTTCGGCTTTACTGGGCGCTCTGAACTCGATACTGCGTTTAACAAAGCGGGGCACACACCGCGTATCGTCTTTACCGCAACGGATGCGGATGTGATCAAAACCTATGTCCGTCTTGGTATCGGTGTGGGCGTATTGGCAAGTATGGCGATCGACCCTATCCAGGATGAAGACCTAGTGGCGATTGACGCTAGCCACATCATTGGTGCGAGTACGACCATGATTGGCTTTAAGAAAGGGACTTTCTTGCGTACCTATATGTACGACTTTATGGAACGTTTCGCTCCACACTTAACCCGTAATGTGGTTGATCAAGCGGTTGCGCTGAAGAATAGTACGGATATCGAAGCCATGTTCGAAGATATGGACTTACCTGTACGTTAAATCGCAAACTGTTTGTATCATTAATAACACAGCGCACTGCGTTGTGTTTCACCATGATTACAGAATGAAGTACGTAGAGGTCGATGAGGCGATGGTCGATACGAAAACATTGCGCCAGCAATTCGAGCAGTTCCTTGAGTGGAAAGAGTGCCGCTACGTCATTGCGTATGGCGGGTATGAAATAGAGTCCGCATTCCAGCCTATATTTGATTGCCAGTTAAACGTGCTTGGTTTTGAAGCGCTGATTCGACCGCGTTTTCAAGGTGAGCCTGTCTCTCCGATTGACGCACTCAGTTTGTTTAGAGGCAGTGGTAAGATGGCGTTTATTGATCGCCTTTTCCGCGCTATGCACTTACGTAATTATGCCCGCTTGCCTGAAAGGGGGCAGTATTTGTTCATTAACTATGAGTTCGACTCAATCGTCGAAATGAAAGATAAAGAGCAATACATTCAACTACAGGCTCAGCGTTTAAGAGAATTAGGGATTGCAAATACGCACTTAGTATTAGAGATTCTTGAGCACAAAGCGCAATCTGAATCACGATTGGCCATCATGACCCAATGGCGACGTGCGATGGAAGGCGTGAACTTAGCCTTGGATGATGTACAGGATAATGAATTAACCTGGTTGAGGATTCATGCTATTCGGCCAGATATCATTAAGCTCGATCGAGAAGAGTTATTCAACCCAAACTATCAAGCATTTGTCGAAGAGTTAAAGTCGACACAGGCGACATTAGTCCAAGAAGGCATTGAGACCGAAGAGCAATTGGCATTGGCGAAAGCCGCAGGCATCGATTGGTTCCAAGGCTTCTTTCTGGGCCACCCCAAGCTGATCAGCATTTATATCGATGAAGGTGTTACCAAGCGCGAGAATTACGGTAATTAACCTAATCCCCTCTATTGTGTTTCGCTAACACTGTCGCGAAGCGACCTGTCTTTAGGTAATTTGTGCCTTTTTGTATCGTGAGCGTACATTTAGCCAGCGATTTGCTAATAATTAGCGCCTTTTCTGCGGCGGTCAATACGTTACAATGTGCCTGCAGTTCTTGGAGGTTTCATGTTCTCAACAAAAACACATTTTGAGGCGCTGGATAAGGCGTTGGTTTCATCACGCCAATATTGGCAGTTTTTACCTTTCGAGCGAACAGGGTATTTTTGGGAGCAAACGTCACCCTTGGTACAGTGGCTTGAGCAGTTGAGTGATCAAGATGTGGTGCAGTTGAAAAGCGACTTGCCTGCGCTCGCTGAGGCGTTATCGCCTTTCATTCCTGAGGCAGACATCTTGTGTCGCCTAGCGGATGATTTGCAATGGCCTTTGACGCAAGAAAAAGTGCAACAGGATGCTAAGCGCGGATTAGATGCTGGTATTCCCGGTCGGAAGTGGCACCAAATCAACGCTTTTTCGAGAGGCTTTGAGAATCTTAATTTACCTTTTCTGGAGTGGTGTGCGGGTAAAGCACATTTGGGGCGTCTCTTAGCGGATTTACACCAACAGTCAGTGACGAGTCTCGAGTGGCAAGCCAGTTTGTGTGAACAGGGTGAGCAGCAAGCGCAAAAGCATGCACTGCCCGTGACTATGGTGTGTGGTGATGCTTTCAGTGATGAGGCTGGAGAATATGTCAAAGCGCATCAGCATGCGGTCGCCTTACATGCATGTGGGGAACTCCATATGCGTTTATTGCGTGTGGCAGCCGAAAATAATACTGAGCAAGTGACCATCTCACCCTGTTGCTATCACCTCATTCCTAGCAAGACTTATCAACCGTTATCGCAAGTCGCGCAGGTATCTGAGATAACGCTGTCTAAACATGACTTGCGTTTACCCTTGCAGGAAACCGTCACTGCGCCCGCGAGAATCGAGCGATTACGAGCGACAGAGATGAGTTTTCGTCTTGGGTTCGATTTATTGCAGCGAGACTTGAGAAATCGCAATGCATATATGCCCATTCCTAATGTAAAAAAGCAGATATTCAACCAAGGGTTTGCGTACTTTTGCCAATGGGCTGCGGATAAAAAGCAAATCGCCTTGCAAGATGACATCAATTACGATGATTGGCTATCCAAGGGGCAATGCCGATTCAAGAAAGTCGAACGCATGGAATTGGTTCGACAACTGTTTCGTCGTCCACTTGAGCTGTGGTTGATCTTAGATAGAGTGCTGTTTATGGAGCAGCAAGGGTATCGTGTTTCACTGCAACGCTTCTGTGAGAAGTCAGTTACACCTCGTAATTTCTATCTTCATGCTGTTAAACAGTAATTGCTGATCGCGTCGTCAGTCGACGCCACTCAGCCACAAATCAGGAATCCGTATGGAAATAAGCGTGCTTGTTTTTAGCGCACTTGCGCTCGCTGTTGGCTGCTTTGTCCAAAGTAGTATTGGTTTTGGTATGGCCATTGTAGCCGCGCCGATTGTTTTCTTTTTCGAACCACGTTTCGTGCCTGGCACCTTAACGTTTATGGGACTCATCCTCGCGGGTACAAATACTTACCAGCTTAGAAAGCACATCTCATATCGTGGCTTAGGGGCCGCATTTGTGGGCCGTGTACCGGGGACTTTGGTTGCAGGTTGGCTGCTCATGGTCATGACAAGCCAGCAGTTAGCGATTGTGCTCGGCGGAGGTGTATTACTGGCGGTGGTGGTGAGTTTGTCGAAAGTGAAAATTCAGCCAACTAATCAGTCACTGTTTTGGGCTGGGTTTGCATCCGGTGTTATGGGCACTGCGACCAGTATTGGTGGCCCACCCATGGCGATTGTGTTGCAACATGCAGAAGGTGGCAAGCTGCGCGCTAACTTGTCCGCGTATTTTTTGTTTAGCTGTATCCTGTCGCTGTTTATGCTCAGTTACACTGGGCATTTTAGCTGGTGGCATGTGAAATATGCGCTGATCATGTTGCCACCAAGCTTGATCGCGATTTGGTTTTCAACAAAGGTACAGCATTTGATAAAAGCGGAGTGGATGCGAATGGCTATTTTAATCTTGTGTTCAATCTCCGGATTAACGGCGTTACATCAAGGGATCACGGGATAAAAAACGGCGCTTAACACGGAGCGCCGTGACTGTTTATTGATGTGGACTGATTACCACTTCAGCTTCACTTCCATACCGACAAATTGGCTATCGTAGCGCGCGCCTGCATCGAGCGCGAAGCGGGTCGCATCTCGGTTACCGAACCAAGGCGTGTAGTTCATATTCACTTCGACATCGTCTTGCCACCAATCGGTGATCCAGTAATGGATGTGGCCAACGGGGTTGAGAAGGAAGAGGTTAAAGCTACCAAAAGATTTCGAGCCCCAAACTTCCCCGCCGTTGGCGAGAATGTCTTGCTCTTTTTGGTACATGAGTTCGCCCACAGCAGCACCAAAAATTGGGGTGACGATAATATCTTGGATAGAAGGCACTTCCGCGAAGGCTTCGACACCGTATTCCCAGAAGAAAGTCGACATTGTGAAGGAGTACATGAATGACTTCCACTCATCATACCCAGCATGACGCGCAGCGGTATAGTAGACACCACCAAAATAGGGGTGCATGACATAGTTTAAAAAGTGGTCATCTTTATCCCACACCGGACCTGAACTGACATTATCCCACCACTTGCTCGCAAGACGGCTCATGTCGCGATCGTCTTCATCCCAATTCGTCACGCTTTCAGGCAGCAGGGTCATAAAACCAACTGTCGCCACACTAAGTCCAAGGATGGTGTAAGTTTGTTCTTTGAGGTAGTCCCAATCTTCATCGGGACTAGCTTGAAGGTGTAAGGGTAAACGAGGCTCTGCCTCAGTCAGCACGTCAAGTTCTTGTCCATAAGATAGCGTGGAAGTGTAGCGGTAACCCGGCAAATCACTATTGGTATCGCAATAGTCGAAATGCACCCCCTGACAAGCAGAAGGGTTAAAAGCAAGTGCTTGTGTGGACAAGCAAAGACCAGTTAAGACGGATAACACGACAGATTTCAATCTGGACTCCCTCTGGGCGCTAATACAGTTGATTAAAAAAAGGTCGTGCATTATCGCTCACCCGTATAGAAAAGCCTAGCCTAACTGATAAAAAACTTATGCCATCGCATTTTTCATAACAAAATTTGACATTTATCCAGCAAAGAGATTGATGTTTCGAAAAATCGGCGATGATTCACAATAAACTGCTTTTGACTTGTTGCGACGATGTAACAGTGAGAGCAAGCAGTTATTGATGAGCGATCGAAGGATAGGGCTGCTCGTTGAATTGGCGAAGGTAAACCGAACAGCCACAAAAAGTATGGCGCTAGCCGACAGCGGGTAATAGCCCGACCATCTGGGCGACTTGCGCAGTCACAATCAATACACCGCAGGCTGCTGCCATAATCAATCCAATGGAGTTAGATGCGATTTCTGGTTGCATTTTACGGGCACGGTGGGCCATGCCAACCGGTAAAAAGATGGCGAGGACAACGAGTGCGAGTGCAGCGTAACCCAAGGCTGTGATAAAGCCCTGCGGGTAAAAGAGTGCAAACCCTAATGGTGGTAAGAAAGTAATGAGCGCGGTGAGAAGGCGGCTGCCTTGACCTATCATGTCACGAATAAAATCAAACAAACCTAGTGCTACACCGAGAAAGGAAGTCAATAGGGCGAGCTCTGCGAAGCTTCGCAATGCAGGCATCAGCCAGCCGGAATGGCTATGGGTAGCGAGTAAATTGAGAAAACTATCAAGTTCACCACTATGACTAATTTGTTCACTAGAAAGTGTGCCTTGTGTCGTCCATTGCCAGATCAGGTAAATCAGCAAGGGTAGCGCGGATCCAATGACCATGACTTTTTTCAACTTCATCGGAGGAAGATCGAGGTAACGGACGACAGACGGAATGCTACCGTGAAAGCCAAATGAGGTGAAGACAACAGGCAACGCGGAAAGCAGCAACAAGTTATCACTGGGTGATTGCAGCAAATTGCTGGTTTCTACTTGTGGCGCAAGCAACTTGAATGTCACAACCAGCAAGACGAGTTTTATCGCAAACAAGATGCGGTTGGTGATATCGGCTTGCTTGACGCCAGTCGCCACAATGGCGGCAACAAAAAGCGTTAAGATGACGCTGCCCTGTTGGGCAGTGACTGCGATATCTGAGTGGTGGTTTACACGGGCAGCGAGTTGGCCGCCACCGCCTGCAATGTAAGCAGCACATAGCGCGTAAAACAAAAACAGCATCGCGAAGGTGGCGATACGTTTGCCATTGTTGCCCAAAAACTGTTGAGCCAAGGTATGCAGGGTCGCGGTGTTATCGGCATGCTGATGAACTTCCAGCATTAATATGGCGGTATAAGCCATTAGCGCCCAAATCGCGATCATCATAATAGTAGAAGACGTAAACCCGAGTCCGGCAGAAGCGATAGGTAGCGCTAACATACCAGCCCCGATTGTTGTTCCTGCGATGATCAGCGTACTGCCTATGAGTTTCTGTCTTTGGTTCATTTGTACACCTAACTTTACTAACTTAGTGATTTGTATTGCTGCTATTTGTCTATGCAGGCTGAAGTGTTGCAGGGTAAGTTATCTTTGGCTTAAATGATTGTCAACTTGAAGTTACAAGTGATGTAATTTTAAATTTACACTCATCGCGATGGAGCACCTCAAAATAGTCAGTGAAACAACTTTTTTTGGGCATTGTGTGGAGTGAGGACTTTAACCTCTCCCCAGCGCAGGGATAGTTAGTGAGCTTGTTTGTAGTGAATCATAGGCATAAGGCTTTGAATCGACGCGTTTTGTTGCTTGGGGATCTTATTGATGTGATGTATCTTGAGAACATTGAGGCGCGTTTGTTTGCTAGGGTTAAATGACTCAGGTTTGTTTTCGGTGGGCGAGTGCAGCAGTTCGGACAGTAAAGGAGTCGATGTGAACATAACAATGTTAAGTACCGGAGAAGAAGTGCTGCATGGCGATATTGTCGACAGCAACGCCGCATGGTTTTCTCAACGCTGTTTTGATGCTGGCGTGGGTGTTTGTCGTCGCGTCACTGTCGGGGATGAGCTTCAGGCACTCAGTGAAGAAATGCTGTCATTGAGTCGCAAAAGTGACGTGGTGATCGTCAATGGTGGATTAGGGCCAACAGAAGATGATTTGAGTGCGGCCGCCGCCGCAATGGCTGCCAATGTTGGGCTGGTGTTGTCTGAAGCGTGGCTTGAAGAGATGCGGGAAAAATATCGCCGTTTGCAGCGCGAAATGCCAGAGACGAACCTAAAGCAAGCCATGTTGCCTGACGGTGCGCGTGTTATCGATAACCCCGTTGGCACGGCGTGTGGATTTCATCTTAAGCTCAATCAAGCGGACTTTTACTTTACCCCCGGCGTACCGAGCGAGTTTTTCCGCATGGTGGATGACCTTATTCTGCCAGAAGTTCTGGCCCATCCTGCAGCAGCAAATCGTGTTGTACGCGGCTGCCACCGTTTTTACACTTTTGGGCTATCGGAGTCGGGCATTAGTGAAAGGTTACGCGATGTGAATTTGCCTGATCAGGTCGATATTGGCTATCGCTCTTATTTACCCTTTATTGAAGTTAAGATTTTTGCAGATCTTGAAAGTCCCCAGTTTCCCGCTCTGCGAGATGAGGTTGCATCTCGTCTAGGTGACAACGTATTGAGCGTTAACCAACCCCTGATTGCCGCTATCGGTGAACGACTTGATCACTATGGGCTGTCGGTTTCTGTTGCCGAACAGTTCACTGCTGGGCAAGTGACGGCACAGCTACATGATAATGAAGTGACGTCACAATATGTCATCCAAAGCTGGTTCTTGAAACCTAAACTTGACGAGAGTTTAGCCGATGCCGATCCGTTGGCGGCTGCCCTCGCGATGGCGACGGCAAGCCGCGAGAAGACAGGAGCAGATATCGGCTTATCGACAGGCGCAAACGTTGACGGTTACGTTGCTGTTGCGTTGGCAACGGTGCAAGGTGAGTTTGGCATTTTAGTTCGCCAACGTCGCAAGCGAAACTTGAGTGACCAACGTTTGGTGGTAGCGACGCTTGTGCTCGATATCTTGAGACGTTACCTGAATGATTTGCCACTGTGTGGAGAATATGAGTCTTTGTCCGTCGAGGGCGAAGTGCTGCTTCCGAGAGAGGGGAGTCAAACATCCGATGCGGATTCAACGCAAGACTGATGTTGGCATTTGGCATAGGCAAAGTACAAAACAGGCAGCCGAGTGGCTGCCTGTTTCTCTTTCTAAGATGCGCATTCCAAGGGCGATGAGCCACTCGTTTTGACGTGATTTCGCATTATTTCGATTTGATATGATAGGTGACATTGGCGAGTTTTAAACTCGTCAATGGCTTGCAGATACAAGGCAGTATTTCATCAGGCATCACGAAGGCGAGCGCTGATTGAGTGTATTCCACTTCACCTTCTAACATCGTGCATTTGCAAGAGCCGCAGAAGCCATCTTTACATTGGGCTTCTGCGTCTATGCCTTGCTCAGCAAGGCTTTCCAGCAAATTGTCCTCAGTGTCGAGGTAAACCACCTCTTCCCCTTGGTTGATGTCGATTTTAATCAAAGCTCGAAGTCACCGAGGTCATCCGCACTGACATCATTGTCAATTTGCCCCACAAGGTATGAGCTGATCTCAGCTTCTTGTGGCGCAACTTGTACATTGTCTGAAGACAACCATGCGTTAATCCAAGGAATTGGGTTCTGATCTGCATCGTCATAGGCTGGTTTCAGGCCAACAGCAGCCATACGCAAGTTGGTAATGTACTCCACGTACTGGCAAAGAATGTCTTTGTTCAAGCCGATCATAGAGCCATCTTTGAACAGGTATTCTGCCCACTCTTTCTCTTGTTCAGCGGCTTCTTTAAACAGGTCAAAACACTCTTGCTCACACTCGCGAGCAATCTCTGCCATATCAGGGTCGTCTTTACCGCTGCGCAGCAGGTTTAGCATGTGCTGGGTGCCAGTGAGGTGCAGTGCTTCATCACGCGCGATTAGCTTAATGATTTTCGCATTACCTTCCATTAATTCGCGCTCAGCGAAGGCGAAAGAACAGGCGAAGCTGACGTAAAAACGGATCGCTTCAAGCGCGTTGACTGACATGAGACAGACGTAAAGCTTCTTTTTGAGATCGCGTAGGTTCACCACGACAGTCTCGCCGTTTAAGACATGCTCGCCCTCGCCAAAGCGATGGTAATCGTTGGTCGCTTGGATAAGGTCGTCGTAAAACTTAGAGATATCTTCCGCACGCTTAACGATATATTCGTTATCAACGATGTCATCGAAAACAACCGATGGGTCTTTGACGATGTTACGGATGATATGGGTATAAGAGCGTGAGTGAATGGTCTCAGAAAATGCCCATGTCTCAATCCAAGTCTCTAACTCTGGAATAGAAACAAGCGGTAGCAGTGCGACGTTTGGGCTACGACCTTGGATTGAATCGAGTAGTGTTTGGTACTTTAGGTTAGAGATGAAAATGTGTTTTTCATGATCAGGCAGGTCTGCGTAGTCGATGCGATCACTTGAGACATCGACTTCTTCTGGACGCCAGAAAAAGCTGAGTTGCTTTTCAATCAGCTTTTCAAAAATCTCGTATTTTTGTTGGTCATAACGGGCAACGTTAACCGCTTGACCGAAGAACATTGGTTCTGAAAGTTGGTCGTTTTTCTGCTTAGAAAAAGTACTGTAAGCCATGATTATCCTCAAAAACTCTTAAAGGGCCCGATATTCGGGCCCTTGCTATCCTTGGTTTAGCGTTGCTTAGATCTTACAACCGCCGCCTGCACAATCGTCATCAGATTGCGCGTCCGATGCACCGTCGCGGGTGTTATGGTAGTACAGCGTTTTCACGCCGAGTTTATAGGCGGTCAATAAGTCTTTCAGTAGCAGCTTCATAGGTACTTTACCACCTGGCTGCGCTGCTGGATCATAGTTGGTGTTCGCTGAAATTGCTTGGTCAACAAACTTCTGCATTAGACCCACGAGTTGCAAGTAACCGTCGTTAGGACCGATCTCCCACAATAGCTCGTAGTTGTCTTTGTACTTGCTGTACTCAGGGACGACTTGCTTCAAAATGCCATCTTTTGATGCTTTGACTGAAACATAACCACGAGGTGGCTCAATGCCATTGGTCGCGTTTGAGATCTGTGAAGAGGTCTCAGACGGCATGAGTGCAGAAAGCGTCGAGTTACGTAGGCCGTGCTCTTGGATTTCACTGCGTAGTGATTCCCAATCATAGTGCAATGGCTCATCACAAATCTTATCAAGATCTTGCTTATAGGTATCGATTGGCAAGATGCCTTTCGCATACTTGGTTTCATTGAATGCAGGGCAAGCACCTTGCTCTTTTGCGAGACCAAGTGACGCTTTCAACAAGTAGTACTGAATGGCTTCAAAGGTACGGTGGGTTAAAGCATTACCGCTACCATCTGAGTATTTCGCGCCATTCTTCGCTAAGTAGTATGCGTAGTTAATGACACCTACACCCAAAGTACGGCGGTTCATGGTGGAGATCTTCGCCGCTGGTAGTGGGTAGTCTTGGTAATCTAGCAGGGCATCAAGTGCACGTACGGTGAGCTCTGCAAGCTCTTCGAGCTCATCCAATGATTCAAGCTTGCCTAGGTTGAAGGCGGAAAGCGTACAAAGGGCGATCTCACCGTTTTCATCTTCCACATTGTTCAATGGGCGAGTTGGCAGGGCAATCTCCATACACAGGTTCGATTGACGTACAGGAGCAACTTTCTCATCGAACGGACTGTGGGTATTACAGTGGTCAACGTTCTGGATGTAGATACGACCCGTTGAAGCACGCTCTTGCATCATGGTTGAGAACAAGTCGATTGCTTTAATGCTCTTCTTGCGAATACTGCTGTCTTGCTCGTATTTCACGTACAAGCGTTCGAACTCATCTTGATCTTCGAAGAACGCATCATACAGCCCCGGTACATCCGACGGTGAGAACAGCGTGATATCGCCGCCTTTGATCAGGCGCGTGTACATTAGCTTGTTAATTTGAACGCCGTAGTCCATATGACGAACACGGTTTTCTTCAACACCACGGTTGTTCTTAAGAACGAGTAGCGATTCTACTTCGCCGTGCCAGAGAGGGTAGAACACTGTCGCAGCACCACCGCGTACACCACCTTGAGAACAACACTTCACCGCAGTTTGGAAGTACTTATAGAATGGTATACAGCCAGTATGGAAGGCTTCACCACCACGGATTTCACTGCCAAGTGCACGGATACGGCCTGCATTGATACCGATACCTGCACGTTGAGAGACGTAGCGTACGATAGAGCTCGCTGTTGCGTTGATGGAATCAAGGCTGTCATCACACTCGATCAGTACACAAGAGCTGAACTGGCGAGTAGGGGTACGTACACCTGACATGATTGGTGTTGGTAGCGAGATTTTGAACGTAGATACCGCATCATAGAAGCGACGGATGTAGTCCATACGCGTCTCTTTCGGGTAGTTGGCGAACAGACAGGCCGCTACCATCATGTAAAGGAACTGCGCACTCTCGTAAATTTCACCACTCACGCGGTTCTGAACAAGGTACTTGCCTTCGAGTTGCTTCACCGCGGCGTAGGAGAAATCCATATCGCGCCAGTGATCAATGAATTCGTCCATCTGCTCGAACTCAGCTTGTGTGTAGTCTGCGAGCAGGTGTTTGTCATACTTACCGGTTTCTACCAATTTTGTAACGTGATCAAACAACTTAGGTGGTTCAAACTGGCCGTAGGCTTTCTTACGAAGGTGGAAGATCGCTAGACGAGCAGCTAAGTACTGATAATCTGGCGATTGCTCAGAAATCAAGTCGGCAGCGGCTTTAATGATGGTCTCATGGATGTCGGACGTTTTGATTCCGTTGTAAAACTGAATGTGGGATTTTAGTTCTACTTGAGAGACTGACACATTATCTAGGTCTTTTGCGGCCCAGGTGATTACACGGTGGATCTTATCGAGGTCGATAAGTTCCTCGCTTCCGTTGCGTTTGGTAACCGTAAGTTGTTGGTTCATTGTAAATTGTGGTCCCGATAGTATTGAAGACTGAAAAAAATGCCGCACTCACCCTTGTACTTCCTCGTGCACAAGTGCCGTTATTTAGTATGGTTTGCTGACGCTAAAACACAAGATATAGGGTTTGGTTGCGGAATGGCGTACAAGATAGTGATCAACGCGGCGTTTTGCAACCGTTCAGTTTGGCTGAAATTGTGGATAAGTTGGGGATGTTGCGAATTATGTCAGTACTTACTTACTTTTTGCCCTCGGGATAAACGAGGGCTTAAGCCAGTTGCTTATAAAAGGGACAGCTGTCAGGGGTGTTCGAAATTAATTTTATTGCTTTTTTTGAAGTTTGTGAAACAAATCAAAAAGTCATCAATTGGTCGAAATTCAACCGCTTATTGGGTGTTTTTTCGTGCTAGTCGAGTAATGACAGGAGCTCGTCCGGTTGCTTCAGATATCGCCAGTGTGGCCAACTTTGCGGCTGATGGTCAGCGCCGATATAGCCCCAGCCTGCAATCACCCCTTTCATTCTCGCATCGCGTGCTGCCACCATGTCATTCTCGATATCACCGATATAGGCAACCCGAGATGCATCCACCTGCATAGCGTCAGCACAGTAGAGCAATGGTTCTGGATGGGGCTTCGCTTTCTCTAAGGTGTCGCCACTGACAATGATTTTTGCCGTTGCTAACAAGGGGTAGTCGGGTAGCAACATGTCGGTGAGAAACGCCGGCTTGTTGGTCATAATCCCCCAAGGCACCTTATGTTGGTTGAGATGAGTGAGCACGTTTTCTATGTGAGGATAGAAGCATGTTGTGTCATTAATGTGGCTAGCGTAGTGATGAAGAAATTCTTTGCGCAATTGGCGTGGATCGAATTGCTGAAGATCAGCGCCAAATCCAGCTTTAAACAAGCCGCGTGCGCCATAACTTGTAAACGCTTGGATTTGTGCGGCAGTAAGTAGGGGATAACCTCGCGCAGTGAGAACCTTATTGGCGGCGTTAGATAAATCACCCGCAGTATCGAGTAGAGTGCCGTCGAGATCAAAAAGCAAAGCGTCTATCATTTTTCTTCCTTAGATGGTTGATCGAACGTGTTGCATTGTTCTTCTTACTCTACCTGTGCATATGAAAATAAAAAAGGCCGGGGGACCCCGACCTTCCATTGTGAGTGCAAACACAATGCACGCTTAATTTTGCTTAATGGTATGGACAATGTAGTTCACATCGACGTTAGTACCGAGCTTGTAACTATCAAAGAGCGGGTTGTAATGCAGACCAGTGATATGTTGCTCTACCAAGCCTGTCTCGTCGATAAAGCCAATGAGTTCGGATGGGCGAATGAACTTCGCATGATCATGGGTACCTTTCGGGACTAGCTTCATGACCTGTTCTGCGCCAACAATGGCAAAGAGGTAAGACTTGACGTTGCGATTGAGCGTTGAGAAGAAAACATGCCCACCGGGTTTGACGAGCTGGTAACAAGCGCGGATGATCGAAGCGGGGTCTGGCACGTGCTCTAGCATTTCCATGCAAGTGACAACATCGTATTTGCCAGGATTCTCTTCAGCGTGTTGCTCGGCAGTGGTTTGCTGGTAAGTCAGCTGAGCACCGGTTTCTAATGCATGTAAGCGGGCGACGCTGAGGGGCTCTTTTCCCATATCAATCCCGGTCACATTTGCTCCGGCTACGGCCATACTTTCGGCAAGAATACCGCCGCCACAGCCAACATCGAGTACGGTTTTTCCAAACAGACCATTGCTACGTTCAATAACGTAATTAAGACGGAGAGGGTTGATTTGATGTAGTGGTTTGAATTCACCTTCAAGATCCCACCATTGCGCTGCCATCTGTTCAAATTTGGCGATTTCAGCAGGATCAACATTCGCTTGAGTCATGGTTCTACTTCTGTCCGTGAGTTTGATGCCAGTATAACGTGAGTCGGAAATAAGAAAGAAGGCTTAGCGTGCAGAAATGATGGCCTCACGGATGCAATGCTGCTTTTTGCATCATTAACTTCTGCATCGCCTGACTTAGCAACTTCTCTCTCTCGACGCGAAAAAGTGAGAGCGGCAAGACGGGCATGACCGAAAATCCGGTCAATTGATTAAAGAATCAACAATGAAGCTGTGACCTTTTTCGAAGTGTGGGGCATAAACCTTGTCATTTAAATGAAACAGGTGCGTTGATCAGCGAAATCGTGCTATATTCCCACGACTTGCACGTATATAAATACGGCTAAGTCTTGCACGTATATAGATACGACAAATTATTTGAGGGAATTTGGCTCCATGAGCGATCTTGCAAAAGAGATCACGCCCGTAAATATCGAAGAAGAGCTTAAAACTTCGTATCTCGACTACGCGATGTCTGTAATCGTGGGTCGGGCATTACCGGATGTGCGTGATGGCCTGAAGCCCGTACACCGTCGCGTGTTGTTCGCGATGAATGTACTGGGTAATGACTGGAACAAACCATATAAAAAATCTGCCCGTGTTGTCGGCGATGTGATCGGTAAATACCACCCACATGGCGACAGTGCGGTATACGACACCATTGTACGTATGGCTCAGCCGTTTGCGCTGCGCTATATGCTGGTTGATGGCCAAGGTAACTTCGGTTCCGTAGATGGCGACTCAGCGGCAGCAATGCGTTATACCGAAGTCCGTATGGCAAAAATTGCCCACGAGCTTTTGGCTGACCTAGATAAAGAGACTGTGGATTACGTCGATAACTACGACGGCACGGAAAAAATCCCAGCAGTACTTCCAACTAAGATTCCAAACCTATTGGTGAACGGTTCGTCCGGTATCGCGGTAGGTATGGCGACCAACATTCCTCCGCATAACTTGGGTGAAGTCATTGATGGTTGCTTGGCATATATCGAGAACAACGACATCACTATCGATGAGTTGATCGAACATATTCCGGGCCCCGACTTCCCAACTGCGGCGTTGATCAGTGGTCGCAAAGGCATCATCGACGCTTATAAAACGGGCCGCGGTAAAATTTACCTGCGCTCTAAAGCAGAGATTGAAGCAGATAAGAATGGTAAAGAAACCATTATTGTCACTGAAATCCCTTATCAGGTGAACAAAGCGCGTTTGATCGAAAAGATCGCCGAGCTTGTGAAAGATAAGAAAGTCGAAGGCATTTCTGCACTGCGTGACGAGTCTGATAAAGACGGGATGCGCATTGTCATTGAGTGTCGCCGTGATGCCGTGGGCGAGGTTGTACTCAATAACCTATACGCGCAAACTCAACTGCAAACCACTTTCGGTATTAACATGGTTGCGCTGGATAATGGCCAGCCAAAACTGTTCAACCTGAAAGAGATGCTGAAGTGCTTCGTTAACCACCGTCAAGAAGTGGTGACTCGTCGTACCATCTATGAACTGCGTAAAGCGCGAGAGCGCGCGCACATCCTAGAAGGTTTGGCGATTGCACTTGCCAATATCGACGAAATCATCGAACTCATCAAGCGCGCGCCGACGCCAGCAGAAGCTAGACTTGGCCTACAGCAGCGCGGTTGGGATTTGGGTGACGTTGCCGCAATGCTTGAGCGTGCCGGTGTTGATGCCGCACGACCTGAGTGGTTAGAAGATGAGTTTGGCATCCGTGATGGCCAATACTTCCTAACTGAGCAGCAAGCACAAGCGATTCTAGACCTACGTCTACACAAGTTGACTGGCCTAGAGCACGAGAAGATTCTCGACGAATACAAAGCGCTACTTGAGCAGATTGAAGAACTACTGAAAATCTTAGGTAGCACTGAGCGTTTGATGGAAGTGATCCGTGAAGAGTTAGAGTTGGTTCGTGACCAATTCAACGATGTACGTCGCACTGAAATCACCGCTGCGAGCCACGATATTGACTTGGAAGATCTTATCAACCAAGAAGACGTGGTCGTTACACTTTCACACGAAGGTTACGTGAAGTACCAGCTACTGTCTGAGTATGAAGCACAACGTCGTGGTGGTAAGGGTAAAGCGGCGACGCGCATGAAAGATGAAGACTACATTGAGAAGCTGCTTGTCGCGAATACTCACGACACGATCCTGTGTTTCTCAAGCCGTGGTCGTATGTACTGGTTGAAGACATACCAGCTACCTCACGCAACACGTACTGCACGTGGTAAGCCGATTGTGAACGTCCTTCCTCTGGAAGAGAACGAGCGCATCACGGCGATCCTACCGATCAAAGAGTATGAAGATGACAAGTACGTCTTCATGGCAACTGCAGACGGTACAGTGAAGAAAACGCCATTGACTGACTTCAGTCGCCCACGTAGCGCCGGTATCATTGCTGTGAACCTACGCGATGGTGACTCATTGATTGGCGTCGATATCACGGAAGACGGTTCAGACGTATTACTGTTCTCGAAAGCGGGTAAAGTGGTACGCTTTAACCAAGATCAAGTACGTGCCATGGGTCGTACCGCGGCAGGTGTACGTGGTATTAAACTCGCAGAGAGTGACAGCGTCGTTTCTTTGATCGTGCCACACTCAGAAGGTGATGTACTGACAGTGACCGAAAACGGTTATGGTAAGCGTACTGAGCTCGCTGAATACCCAGCGAAGAGCCGTGCAACTCAAGGTGTTGTCTCTATTAAAGTCTCTGAGCGTAACGGTAGCGTTGTCGGTGCAGTACAGGCCGATGAAGGTGACGAGTTCATGATGATCACGGATGCAGGTACCTTAGTGCGTACTCGTGTTGCTGAAGTGAGCCGTGTTGGACGTAATACGCAAGGTGTTACCTTGATCAGAACAGCCGAAGACGAGCACGTTGTTGGTCTGCAACGCATCGATGAACCAGAAGAAGAAGCATTGCCAGAAGGTGAAGAGGATGCGGTAGAAGGCGAAAACGCCGAAGCACCTCAAGCTGATGCAGCGCAACCTTCATCTGATGAAGGCGAATCTGAAGCGTAATCCTTCTCTTTAGAATGATTTAAAAAGCGTGACTTTCGAGTCACGCTTTTTTTATGTCGGTAAAACGTGATTGTGATCGACAGAAGAGTACCGTGTCATTCATTGTTGTTGCTCCACTTTTATTAGTCTTTCATAGTGCGTTAAGCATGTTGAACTCTGTCGCGCTTTCTTCCAGTACAAGCTTCTAGCCCTATACCCATGGATAGCATATTTGTTATGGTTGGGGTTACTTAGCACGCGATACTGGCTTGTGAAGGCGAGTTAGCCCCGGGATTAGCTTTCAGTGCTCACTCAAAGTGAGGAAGGTCTTCATGAGGGAGCGTTAAATGTCATTTTAGGTATTAGTTCAATGAAACTTTCAATCCAGCAGATTTATCTTGAGAAACTAGATTCTGAGCTTGAGCCGTTAGGGTTCAAACGAACTAAAAGCAGCAATCAGTGGAAGAGAAAAATTGGTAAGCTCGATCAAGAATGGATCCATCTGAATTTTGGTATAGGAGTTATAAATCCATCATTTGGAGTTAATTATTTAGATTTGAAAAAAGCGATGCCTAAAGACGTGCGAGCTACATATACAGTTTCTAAAATGTTGAGTAGTATAACTAGTAATTTGTATTCTGTTAATTCACCGCCTGAAATTCTTTCGTCTGACATCCTTAATTTTTCTTTGGGCGAACTTGAAAGATTAAGGAATCGAAGTGACGTTATTGACTTATTAAAGTCAGATAATGTTAAGTCTTGGCCTGTTTTTAGTTTTTCCCACCGTATACGTATATTACCCTTGCTACTCGCATGCGAAGGGGAGGTTGATGAGTTATTTGTTTTTGCAGAGGAGTTTTCAAAATACACAGACAAAGACCAAATTATCCCTAAATATGGTGAATATATGAAGCACTTAACCAATGCGTTTAGTGGCTGACTGATAAGAGGGACTTGTAGCCGACAAATGACATGGGTGTTGTACAAGTTCGTCTACTCTTTAGGGAAGCTATTCACCTGAGAAAAAGGATATAAAAGAAAATTGACACTGTCATAGAACTTCAAGTGATATCTAGCAATCCATGTCATTCGTTAACAATCGATGAGAAATAAATTGTGAAAGTGGGATTTAAATTACTATTATTTTTAATATTAGTCTTCAGAAGGGGACCTATTGGGGTAAAAGAGATGGAGTATGATGAGGTTTTCTTTGAACATCCATCCGGAGAGTTCAATGATTCACTCAATGCGACAATAGCAGCGATCGTAAGGCTATACGAATACGAAAATGTCGATCGCTGGTTAACATTGTCTGCTCAAGGTATAGGATATATTAACCATCCAGTAAAGGTTAAAAGACCTTATATTTCAGTCGAAGGCGAAGGAATTAATGTGTCTGAAATATTAATAAACTCAGGCATTGGAATTAAGGGCAGGTCGTTCAGTAAAACTGAGGATGGCTTATACAATTTGAAAGAGTTTAGTGCTGTAGAGGTCGGGAAAATTATCCATTCGATTTACGTAAACCACTATAATGTTAAGCCGTTTCCTGGAGACCCATTTTTTGGAGTTGTGGGCGAATGGTTATAATGGTTCGAGCAATTTACGCCCTGATGTTTGATGTGGGTTGGAGGAAGTTATATCTTTGACAAGGTTTTTATTCGGCGAAAGTAGAAGGAAAATGATCAGTTATAAAGGTAACCCTGTTGAGTGGGCTCTATTAATGGGTGAGCTAGAGGATGCGCATGAACATTTAGGCGAACTTATCTCTAAAATGGTGAAAGAAGAAAAAATAGAGATAGAAGAGTATACCGTGCATATTGCTCATATCTACGCGCATTTAAACCGAGCGTGGAACACGAGAGACATTGAGGATGACGTTTCAGAAGCGCAATGGGAAGCGGTAAGCGCGTTTCCTACCGATATTGAGCCTATAGGATAAAAGTAAAACACAACCACTATCGTCAATGAAATTAACTGGGCGGTATGATAGCGAGTTATTACTATGAAGAGTGGCAAGCAGCGCAGAGTTGAAATTAAAGAGCGGCGTAGAGCGAAAGCGAAATTGAACAAAGGGATAAATCGCTTCGATTTGCGCTGCAAGCCTGCCAATGCGGTGATGGCGAACCTAGAAGCATTGCAGCATAATGCCCGCGCTGCTTACACAAGTATGCCGTTGTTTTATGTCGATCGGCCTTTTACTTGCAAAGATTGTGGTAGTCATGAATTGTGGACGGCAAAGCAACAAAAATGGTGGTACGAAATCGCCAAAGGCTCGATTGATTCTATCGCGATTCGGTGTAGACGCTGCCGCAAGAAAGAGCAGCTTCGTAAATCGGAAGCTCGGAGAGTGCATTTGGAAGGTGTCGCTAAAAAGACCGCGTTAAAAGGGTGATGAATTGATTCAAACGCTGCAAAAAAACATACTTTGGGTAGATGGCATTGCTGCAATGACGGCGGGTTTGTTGGTATTGATATTGAGCGAGTGGCTCGAAGGTCTCTACCGTTTACCGCTCGCTGTTATTTACGTGCTTGTTGTTGCTAATTTGAGTTACGCGGCTTATTCGCTCTCTCTCGCTTATCGCCGGAGCCCCAGTTTAGCAGCTATTCAGTTGCTGGTGTTTGGTAATCTCCTGTGGTCGGTTATCTGTGTGGTCATACTCGTTTACTATCGAGAAATGATCAGTATTTGGGGCTTTTTATTTGTGACGGGCGAGGCGTTATTTGTCTGTTTTCTCGCAGGCTTTGAATGGCGATGGCGGGAAGTATTAACAGGTAGAACTGACTAGAATCACGCTAGATACTCAAGTGACCTTAAACTGCAGGATGCAAAGCGAGGGCAGGGTCAAGAATGGCATGTGTATATCGGCGTTGTTGACGAACTATCCCCCAAGCTTCGAAAAAGACTCGGGGGTTGGTATTACTCGACACCCTCCGCAAAGGCTTGGATTTTATCTCCCGTCATTCGGTAAACCACCCATTCACGCTGTGCTTCTGCGCCGATGGAATGATAAAAATCCATTGCTTTTTCATTCCAGTCGAGCACAACCCACTCAAAGCGCCCACAGTCTTTGGCGACAGCAATTTGCGCGAGGTGGCGCATGATGAATTTACCTGCTCCTAACCCGCGTTTTTCTGTTGTGACGTAAAGATCCTCTAAATAGAGACCATATTTTCCAACCCAAGTGGAGTAATTAAAGAAATAGACCGCAAAGCCGATCGCCTCGCCCTCATATTCGCAAATGATGGCATGGGCATGGACATCATCGCCGAAGAGTTTGTTTTCAATTTCTTCAACGCTATTGACGACGGCATTTGGCTCTTTTTCAAATGTTGCCAGTTCTTGTATGAAATGGAGAATGGTCGGTGCATCAGCACGGGTTGCTTTTCGGATTTGCAGTGTCATCTGCGACTACTTCCTTGATTGACTACGAATGGAGCCAGTGTAAACTGCCTTGTTAAATGAATGAAGTGCATAGATTGCAATCTGTCTATGAATAGAGTGCATTAGAGGGCAAGGATGGCAGAGTTTCCTAACATCGATCTGAATCTGTTAAAGCTGTTTGCGAGTCTCTATCAAACGGCGTCGGTAACCCAAACGGCTGAGCAACTGAAGTTAAGTCAATCTGCTTGCAGCCATGCTTTAACACGGCTAAGAGAGCGATTGGGCGATGACCTCTTTATTCGAGTCGACAATAAGATGTTGCCGACCGCATACGCGCAACACCTCGCGGATCAAGTGATTCCAAGTTTAAATACCTTGGCGGAAGCACTCCATTATTCAGATTCATTTACTCCATTAGATAGCCATACCTTTCATATTGCCGTTACGGATTATACGGCGTGGAGTATGCGTAAATTCGTGGCATGGATGAGTGAACATTACCCTGCTATTCACGTTGTTTTTAAACAGCTGGAAGAACGCTTACCTGAGCAAGCCTTAGCCGCAGGTGAGCTAGATTTTGTTGCTGGCTTCTCTCATCAAGAAGAGATGAGCGAGGCCTTAGAAACGCTTGTTTGGTTCGAAGATAGATACGTGTGCGGTCGTTGTGCGGCGCATCCGCTTCAAGGTGAGGTCTCGTTAGACGCATTTCTTTCGTTTCCCCATATTCTGGTTACACCTTGGAATGAATCTCGAGGTATCGTTGATTTGGCGTTGGCGAAGGCGAAAAAGAAACGACAAGTCGGGTTAAAAATGGCAAGTGTCTTGGGTGCCCCTCACTTTTTGCCGGGATCTCCGTATCTATTGTCAGTCCCTGCCGCCTATGCCGAGATGATAAAGCAACAAATTCCGCTTGCCTTCTCTGAGTTACCGTTAGTGGTGCCTGACTATCGTCTCCAGCTCTATTGGCACAAGTTGTATCGCAGTTCCCCGAAGATGACCTGGTTTATTGAGCAATTTCGTGCTTTTTATCTCTAGTTCCTAGTTCCTAGTTCCTAGTTCCTAGTTCCTAGTTCTTTGTCATGATTCGTGTCGTTGAAATGGATTGGCACTGTTTATGCGCGATGTGCCCTTATTGCGCAATGAGTGCCTAACTGTGGTGCACGATGGTTGATCGTGCGCACTTATTTGGTGCGAACCATGGGGCATCGAAAATTCAAACCCACCAAGAGGCCGATAGATAACGCCAGATACTTGCTGTCTTGAAAGTCACATTCACTACTAAACAACTTTCCTATTGGTTGATCTTTTCAAAGTTTTACAGCGCTGCAAAGTTGGGAATAGCCTTTGCTTTATCTGAGAAGAGTCGCATGCGCAAACCAAAACGAGATCACCAAAATAGCGCATCGATAACACTGATTGGTTCATCGAAGGACAGACGTATGGATAACATTTCTCAGGCAATCTCTGTAATCGCGCAAAGTGCCGACACTCTCTTTATTTTACTTGGTGCCATTATGGTGCTGGCAATGCATGCTGGCTTTGCCTTCTTGGAGGTCGGTACGGTCCGACATAAAAATCAGGTTAATGCCTTGGTGAAAATCATTGCAGACTTTGGCTTTTCTGCCATCGCTTACTTTGTTATCGGTTATCAAATTGCCTATGGTAGTCACTTCTTCGTCAATGCGGAAACTCTTGCAGAAAACAATGGCTATGATTTAGTGAAGTTCTTCTTTCTGTTGACTTTTGCGGCGGCGATACCTGCTATTGTCTCTGGAGGCATTGCCGAGCGGGGCCAGTTTAAGCCGTTTCTCCTTGCCTCTGCCTTATTGGTCGCGTTTGTCTATCCCTTTTTTGAAGGCGTCATTTGGAATGGCAACTTTGGTTTTCAAGCTTGGCTAGAAGCAAGCTTTGGTTACGGATTCCATGATTTTGCGGGCTCTGTTGTTGTTCACGGCATGGGGGGATGGTTAGCTCTTGTCGCCATCTATTTGCTGGGCGCTCGTCGAGGTCGAAAACCGGGTATAGCCTTTGCGCCGTCGAACATTCCTTTTCTTGCGTTAGGGGCGTGGGTACTCACCGTCGGCTGGTTTGGTTTTAACGTGATGTCAGCACAAACATTGGATGGTATCAGCGGTCTTGTTGCGGTGAACTCACTGGCTGCCATGGTCGGCGGTACTGTTATCGCCCTGTTTGTGGGCAAAAATGACCCCGGATTTATCCATAATGGTCCATTGGCAGGGTTAGTCGCGGTGTGTGCGGGTTCCGATCTATTTCATCCGATTGGCGCGTTCGTCGTTGGCGGTGTGGCAGGAGCGCTGTTTGTTTGGGTATTTACTTATCTACAACGTAGTCCAAAGATTGATGATGTCCTTGGTGTATGGCCACTGCATGGGTTATGCGGTGTTTGGGGCGGTATCGCGGCGGGTATCTTTGGTTTACCTGCTTTGGGCGGCCTCGGTGGAGTGAGTCTCACTGCGCAGGTGATTGGTACTGTGGCTGGCGTGGCAGTTGCTTTGATGGGCGGGATGGTGGTTTATGGCGTTATCGCGAAGTTGATGCCACTCCGTTTAGATGAAGAGCAGGAGTACCTGGGAGCCGATGTCTCTATTCACCGCATCGGTGCAACAAGTATGGATAAGTAGTAAACAGCAACGAAATTGCACAAGGCAAACGTTTGCGTAAATAGCGCTTCTAAAACAGCTCTTTATTGATAGAGAGCTGTTTTTTATTGCAAAAAAGTCATCAAAGAGGGTTTCTTTTTGCGTTAGCTCAGTGTTAAATCAAGGATTATGATCACACTATTAAGCGCAGGAGCAGTCGCCAATCATGGAGAAGGTGTTCAATTTTAGCGCGGGACCAGCAATGTTACCGCAGCCAGTGATGGCAAAAGTCCAACAAGAACTCACCAACTGGAACGATCTCGGTACGTCCGTGATGGAAGTGAGCCATCGTGGAAAACCATTCCTTGCGGTTGCAGAGAAAGCAGAGTCCGATCTGCGCGAGCTTCTCTCAATTCCAGATAACTACAAAGTATTGTTTTGTCAGGGTGGTGCGCGCGCGCAATTTGCCGCAGTGCCAATGAACTTGCTCGGTGATAAGACAGTGGCTTCGTATATGGATGGTGGTTACTGGGCGCAGAGTGCGGTCGCGGAAGCCAAGCGTTATTGCGAGCCTCATGTTGCTGATATCACCTGTGAACGTGATGGTAAGAAGGCGATTTTACCGGCATCTGAATGGCCGATTGCTGAAGACGCGGCTTACGTGCATTTTTGTCCAAATGAGACGATTGATGGCGTAGAAATTCGTGACCTGCCTGACACCGATAAGCCGATTGTCGCGGACATGTCTTCTACCTTCTTATCACGCCCACTTGATGTGAGTAAGTACGGTGTGATTTACGCGGGTGCGCAGAAAAATATTGGCCCAGCAGGTTTGACCATCGTTATTGTGCGTGATGACTTGCTTGAACTGGCGACAGAGACGCTGCCGAGTGTGTTTAATTACAAAGTACTTTTCGAGAAAGAGTCGATGTATAACACTCCACCGACATTTGCTTGGTATGTGGCTGGTCAAGTGTTTGAGTGGTTGAAGTCTCAAGGTGGCGTGGAAGGGATGCAAGCGCATAACGAAACCAAAGCGGCACTGCTATATGACTACATCGATAGTTCAGACTTTTATCGCAATGATGTCCATGCCGATAACCGATCACTGATGAATGTCCCGTTCCAATTGGCAAAACCTGAGCTAGATGCCCTATTTTTGGAGCAGGCAGAAGCGAAAGGGCTGCGTGCATTAAAAGGCCATAGAGCCGTTGGTGGTATGCGTGCTTCTATTTATAACGCCATGCCAAAAGAAGGGGTTGAAGCCTTAGTGAGCTTTATGGACGCGTTTGCTAAGCAGCATGCTTAATCCATCGCTATTATGCTCAATTCGTTGAAGAGGCCGCTTGGCCTCTTTTTTGATTGGACGTTGTTAACAAAATATAACGGATGTCATGAATCGTTTGAGGTAGGTTTTACAATGAGGGTGCTTGTCGCAATCCGCTGACCACTTGTGCTGAGTAAAACGTGCTTGGATGGGGATTCGTCGCGACTCAATGTGATTAAACGTCGCTTGAGTGTAAAGGCTTAGGAGAAAAGAATGAAAAGTACATTTGTTTTACTTGCAGAGTACAACCAGTGGATGAATCGAAACTTGTTCACGGCACTTCAGGATGCCAACGAGTCACAAGTATATGATGATAGGCATGCGTTTTTCGGTTCAGCTTTTCATACGTTAAGCCATATTTTTACTTGTGATTTAATGTGGTTGGAGCGATTAGCAAATGCGAATTCTCGCGTTGACCTCGCCGATAAACTGGCACAATACCCAGTTCCAAGTAGTAATCTTGACCACCTTTTTACCTCATTGGACTGCTTGCAGATCGCGCGAGAGCCCCTTGATGCGCTAATTGTTGAATGGGTGACCAGTATTGAAGAGAGTCAGTTTGAGCAAACATTGACTTACACCAATAGTGGGGGAAATCTATTTGTCGAACCGTTCTCACAGGTTCTGATGCACTTTTTTAATCATCAAACGCATCACCGAGGCCAGGTGACAACGCTAATGAGCCAATGGGGAGATAGCAGTTATTGTACCGACCTTTTGGCCTTAATAAGGCGCTAAAGCCTATTCAGCTTCCACCACTATCACCCGTTTATCTACCAATGTGAGAATGGTGTTGTCTAGCCATGACTTACTTTTAGCGTTGAAAGTGGTGTTTATTGGCGTGTCAGCGAATCAGGGCGTTTGACACCGTCTGAGGATCAGCCCTGATCAGTAAATTTAGATTAATGTGGCATATAACCTAGCAAGGGTTGCGCTTGATGCCATGCTAAAACGTGGTCTATAAATGCTTGAATTCGTGCAGGTTTGTTCTTTCTCTGCCGATACATCATCTTAATTTCTCTTACTTCAGTGTGCCACTCGGGTAATACCGGTATGAGTTCGACGTGAGCGCGGTTGGCATAATAGGGTGGCAGTAGCCCAATACCTAAATTGGCTTGGATTGCATCCAGAATTAACGTGTAGTCATTGCAGTTAAATATGGCTTCAACATCCGTTTCTGAGCGTTCGCCAGTCTCTTGGTGGGTGAGTAGCCAACGCGTGTCAATATAATGTGATACGAGACGGTGGTCAGCTAATTGACTGGGAGCGGTAATGTCAGGGTGCTGGCCTAGATAGTCTTTGGAAGCAAAAAGGCTGAGAGGCGTTTTCCATAATGGCCGTGCTACCCAGTCTTGCGCCACGGCGTCTCCGACTCGAAAAGCAATATCGACTTCATTTTCATACAGGTCAATTTTGTTGTCTTCGACATGCAGTTGAACTCGAATTTCAGGGTGGTGTTGAGAGAACGCCAAAATACAGTACTTAAGCCAAAGTGAGGTGAGATTAACCGGCGCGGTGACAAGAATAGTGCCTTCAAGTTGCGCTTGGCATGTTTCAATTTGCGTGTGCACTTTGTGTAGTTGAGTGAGCAGTGGTGCGCTGCTCTCTAAATATTGTTTTCCAGCCGGCGTTAATGCGAAACGCTTTGAGGAGCGGTCTATGAGTTTTTGATCAAGTGCCTCTTCGAGCTGTTTTAGCCGCCGACTTAAGGTCGCGACTGGGATCGCCATCTCACGTGACGCTTCGCTTAAACTACTGTACTGGCAAAGGTTGACGAATAAAGCGAGATCATCAAGGGAATATCTTTTCATATTTGCGAAGTCACTTCTTAAAATCTGGCATTAACATAGAATGTAGCCATTTCTATCATGAAAGCTCGATTTTCTAAAATATCACATTAGATGGAGTGAATGGTGAATATACGGTTTATTTGGTTTGGGATGCTATTTTGTGTGTTTTGTTGGGCTAGTCATTTTAGTTTAATCCGTGCGCTTTCTCCGTGGCTAGAGCCTGCTACAGCTGCTGCGATCCGTTTTTCGTTAGCGTGCCTAATTCTGTTACTTTATCAAAAGTTGGTTCCGGTAAAATCAGTGCCTCTGACGTTTAACCAGAAATGGCAGTTGTTGATATTAGGTGTTGTGGGGATATCGGGACAAAATATCGCTATCTTTGCTGCGATGGATTACACAACAGAAGTTAATGGGGCCATTATACTTTCAAACTTGCCTGTGATGGCGATGTTATTGAGTATGGTGGTATTGCGCTTTCGTCCGTCCCGGCAGCAGATCCTAGGGCTTTTACTCGGTGTGTCAGGCGTGATTTTTGTTGTGTCTAGGGGGAATTTTACCCAAATTCAGGCTTCGTTTGGTGACACGCTGATTTTACTGGGGCTCTGTACTGTCGCTTTTTATACCGTATTTATAAAAAAGTGGATGGCAGGTATTCCGGTCGAGCAAACGCTTAGGTGGACGCTATTAACGGGAACGGCACCGATAATATTCTACGCGTTGGCTATGGAGACGAGCTGGCAGCATTTATCTGAAATAACGACCAAGGATAGTCTTATTTTTCTCTTTATGGCGGCGATTGGTACTGTCATTGGTTTTTACATTTGGATTAAAGGAACGCAAATTGTTGGACCAGAGAAATCATCATCGATGATGAATTTAATGCCTGTCTTTGCTGTTTTGATCAGTCTCTTTCAAGGTGCTTTGCCGAATCAATTTCAGCTGATTGGTATGTGTTTGGTGATGTCAGGGGTGTTTTTAATTAATTTTAAACGCGCTTCTATGCGCACCGTCGCAAGAGTAAGAGGGTAACTGAGTCTATAATATTAGTTATCGATGTTTGTTAATTCAGGTTTGATGTGATTTTCTTCGCATATGGTTCATATTGATAAGCAAATGAACAAAGAGAGTTGTTAGATTGATGACTCTAGCGCAGTGAATCTATTTCACTCCGTTCTGCTCGCTAACACTTGTTAATACTCACTTTGTTATTACGTTTGATAAACAAGGAGCAGCAGCATGAAAAAATATCAATTCTTCGCGATACCAGGAAAAGAGCGCCAGCAGTATACCTATATTGATATGGGCTCATCGACATTCCTCGCTGAGAAAGCGCAGCTTTTAGAGGCGGGCTTTGAAGTCGACGGTAATGTCATCGAAGCTAGCACCCCTGAAGAAGCGATCGAACATTACCGATCTCATTTTACCTATATTATCGAAGACTATAACAACTCGACTGTCATAGGCGGTTTAGTCACCTTTGTGCGTGAGAGTTTACGATCGCTGCGTAAAGCAAGATGAAGGTAGACTACACCGTATTTGTGATGCGCACTTTGAGACGTGGATGATGTATGCAAGTACCAGTCATTGAAACAGAGCGATTGCGTTTGCGGGGCTGGCAGCAATCCGATGCAACGAGCCTCGCAGCACTTAATGCAGATGCTGATTTCGTTAGATATATCGGCGCGGGAAAACCGCTTTCTCCTGAGGAGAGCTGGCGCGTGATGGCGATGTTGGCAGGCCATTGGGTATTGCGTGGCTTTGGACTTTGGGCGGTTGAATTGAAAGCCAATGGGGCATTCATTGGTCGAGTCGGTTTGTTAGAGCCAGAAGGGTGGCCGCAAACCGAAATAGGTTGGGGAATCGACCCCGCATATTGGGGCAAAGGTTACGCTTCAGAAGCCGCGAGCGCAGCCATGGCATGGGCGTTCAACGAACTAGGCGTGAAAGCGTTGATTAGTATTATTCATCCTGATAATCATGCATCAAAGCGGCTAGCGGAGCGACTCGGTGAAGTCTTCAGCCATCAGCAAACTGTGTTGGGGACATGCTGTGATATCTACCAAATTGATCGAGAAACCTATCTAAAAACACGTAGTGTCGTGTCGCATTGAGCCGGGATAAAGGATGCGTTTATGTCTCATCCCTATCTATGCGAGACGCGATTAAAGCGGAATACACCGAGCGAGAGCAAAATGAGCGCACAGCCGATCATTTTATTTATTGGCATTGCTTCGTTGTAGGTAGTGACACTGAGCAACACTGTCCAAACGGGTTCTAATATCATGATGATGGCCGCGTTGGTCGGCGCACTGCCTTTTTGCCCTGTTGTTTGCATCACGTAACGTAAACTGGTTGCTAAAATGGTACTCAGTAAGAACCAGCCCCAAATATCCGTCGCGACATCGTCAGGAAAGGTTTCGAAGAGTCCTGAAGCCAGCAGCCCAAAGCATCCCGTGACAAAAAGTTGTAGACAGGTGAGCAGTAAGGTTGGAAGTCGTCGCGCATATTTGCTATTGAGATTAAAGTGAATCGCGAGCATCACCGCAGCGACCAAAAAGCCGATCTGACTTATCG
The DNA here is from genome assembly GCF_019703835.1 of Thaumasiovibrio subtropicus. Taxonomy (NCBI): domain Bacteria; kingdom Pseudomonadati; phylum Pseudomonadota; class Gammaproteobacteria; order Vibrionales; family Vibrionaceae; genus Thaumasiovibrio; species Thaumasiovibrio subtropicus. The sequence continues at coordinate 1,305,864 of NZ_AP023054.1, forward strand.
ACAGTTGCCAGTCGCCGTCGCCAACAGACAGCAGCGCTAACCCCAATACCGCAATAGGGAGAGCGAACCAAAATATCCTTGGTGGTTGCTGCTGGAAGAGTCCCCACGCAATGAGAGGGACAAACAACATAGAGAGGCTCATAATAAAAGCGCCCTCACCGAGGGTGTCGCTAATCGAGACCGCATAAATCCACGACAGTAATGCAAGCGCTAAGGCGCAACCCACCCCCATCGCTTTCCCAATATCGGGTTTTGTTACCCGCTTAAAATTACCTATACAAAAGGGGAGTAAGCAGGCGGAAGCCAGCACGAAACGCATGCCGATAAAACCAAAGGGAGGTAATCCTTGAATGGTTTGCTTTGAAAATACCCACCCAGCCGCCGCCAACATGGTGGTGAGTATTAAGATGATATCGGCGCGACGTTCAGGAGACATGGTATAGCCCTGTTTAGATTGGGGGTTCATATTAGCAGTTTGCTGAGAACTTTATATACTCAAACCACCTCAAGATGCTTGTTCAGCGAGAGTTTCTAGGCTTGTCAACAAGACACTGTTTTGAAGATCTAGTGGACTAAATCAAAAAACAGTAACGACGGTGGCGAGCCTAGAAAACTCGCCCTTCGGGAAGCGACTAGCGCCCCGATTTCTGCGTTAAAGGTGTTTGAAAAGGGGGAAGCCATTCCTTCACACCTTTGCCTTGGTATCTTTACCTTGACTTCGACGCGCTAGGCCGCTTCTGAATTCTCCATCTTGAGGTGGTTTGAGTATAAAATAGCGTGCTTTTAAAAAACAGAGTGCGAATAAATAGTTGAGGTCGGAATGACTAAGTTAATTGATAAACTGGCGTGGTTATATTTAAAAGATGGCGAGTTGCTTGCGGTACGTTCAATCGGGAAATCACTTTTCTATCTGCCCGGTGGCAAGCGAGAAGACGGTGAGAGTGATGAGCAAGCGCTTTGCCGAGAAATCAATGAAGAGTTGGACGTTGACCTTCAACCAGAGACGATACGTTATGCGGGAACCTTTACGGGACCAGCAGATGGCAAAGCGGACGGGGTAGAAGTGCAATTAACGTGCTACTTTGCGGACTACGAAGGGACTTTGTCGCCAGAAGCTGAAATCGAAGAGATGGGATATCTTTCGTCGCAAGATGAAGCGATAACCTCAAAAGCAGCATGGATTGCCGTGGAGTGGTTGCAGTCGCAAGGCAAACTGAACTAAAGAAGCACCAATTATCATGGATACGTAAACCATTCGTTGGTTTGCTTAGTGGCGAGTGAGTGAATTCGCCACGCTCTTTTAGGAGAGATCTTATTCGGGTCAAAAGCGATAGTCATGTAAAGTGCTGACATATAGTGCATTATGTGTTGCGAGATGCGTCTAGAATAGCATTCTTTTCTGTAGCATTAATTTTTCATTCTGTGGTGTTTATTGTTATATGCATGCTTGTGGGAATAATCACTGCAGGGAGAAATTTTGTGTATCGCGAAGAGGTACTGGGTTTAAAAGCGCTTGGAACATGGAAGCTCTTCTTTCTGAGCATTGTCACTTTGGGTATCTACTTTGGTTATTACGTAAAGAAACAATCAAGAAAAATTGATTCAATTTCATCTAACCGCCAGACTTTACTGGGCGTTGGCGGAAAGGTCTTAATGCCGGATCCGGTTGGACAAAGATATGGAAACATATTGCTAATCTTTGGTTACTTGGATCTCGTTATTCTCTTTTACGAGATTATTGAGCCGGAAAGGGGGGTGAGGTTGGAGGCGGTGACTGACATGGTTTCATTTGTTTTTAGCATTGTCACTTTAATCTGGTGTTTTAAAGTAAAAAACATAATGAATACGCAATTGAGCTTGAGTGAGGGAAGCCCATATTGGTTTAGTTCAGTATGGACACTTTTCTGTTCTCCTTTTTATTTCAACTATAAATTGAACTGTATTTGTGAGGCGTTGGAGGCAAAACAAGAGTTCAGCTTTGATGCCTAGTGTTGATTGTGAAAAGAGCCTGCGGATGCAGGCTCTCAGACTGCTGACAAAGGTCTAGCTTTCGAGCTAGACCTTTGATCTAATAGGGGTATCGAAATATGGACACTCCGTTATGCTTCAAGAGCCTACTCCGCAACAATACGAACTGGAAATGGTGACGATGGAACAGTTAGTTCCTAAAAACCATTTAGTGCGTAAAATCGATAATGCTATCGACTTCGAATTCATTCGAGATGAAGTCGCTCATCTTTACTGTAAAGATAATGGACGCCCACCTGTTGACCCTGTCCGCCTCTTCAAAATCATCTTACTTGGCTACATCTTTGGCATAAAAGTGAGCGTCAGCTCGTCAAAGAGATTGAAGTGAATGTCGCTTACCGTTGGTTCTTGCGGATGTCATTAACAGAGAAAGTCATTCACGCTTCTACTCTCAGCCAGAACCGCATTCGTCGCTTTAATGGCACGGATGTATTCGAACGTATTTTTATCAATATCGTAGAGCAAGCCATGTCGAAAGGCTTGGTCGCGGGTCAAGAGCTCTTTACGGACAGTACTCATCTCAAAGCGAACGCCAACAAGAATAAACACACCAATAAAGTCACGGCGGTTCGTGCCAGTACCTATCTTGATATGCTGGATGAAGACGTCGCTTTAGACCGAGAAAAAGCAGGTAAGAAGCCACTTAAGGCTCGGGAGTCAGAGCCAAAAACAAAGAATACTAAAACCAGCACCACTGACCCAGAGAGTGGCTTCATGACTCGTGATAATAAGCCTCAAGGCTTCTTTTATCTCGACCATCGAACCGTTGATGGTCAACACGGAATTATTCTCGATACCTACACCACCGCGGGTAACATCAATGACTCACAGCCTTACGTTCAACGCTTAGATTACACGCTTGCCACATTCCAATTGAACCCGATAGCTGTTGGACTGGATGCGGGCTACTTTACTGCTCCAGTGGCGGAGTCACTTGAACGTCGAGCTATTCTTGGCGTGTTCGGTTATCGACGTCCATCTAGAACGAAAAATACGTTCAAAAGAAGCACTTTACTTACGATGCGCAAAGAGACAGCTACCAATGTCCGAATGGTCAGGAGTTGCTTTATAAAACTACCTCACGCGATGCGTATCGAGAATACCACTCAGCCCCCAAAGAATGTGCGTTCTGTCCAATGAGGGATGACTGTACTCAAAGCAGAAATATGAAGAAAGTGATTACACGGCATATCTATAGTGACGCAGTAGAGAGGGCAAACCAAATGCGGCTCTCTTCCTACGGCAAGAAGACTTATAGACGTCGAAGTGAAACAGTAGAACGTAGCTTTGCAGACGCTAAGCAACATCACGGTCATCGTTATGCTCGCTTCCGCGGTCTAGCCAATGTGCAAATGCAATGTTGGTTGGCAGCGGCAGCCCAAAACATCAAGAAGATAGCGCTGGTGATGAACTATCTCCGAAAAATAGGCTTAAACATGGCAGAAATGAGGCAAATACTTGCTTCTGTATGCCTATGTAATGAACGGAAACTTCTGCGCACGACATAGCAAAAAATATCGCGATCGCGACCTACGGTCGCTTCCAAAAAAGAACCCCGCTTAAAAAGCGGGGTTCGTCATCAATCTGAGAGCCTGCGGATGCAGGCTCTTTTTTTATGGTAAGACATTATTTAAATCATTGAGCAGACTTGAATACCGACGACTACTTTTCAGGCTGTAGACTGAATGTGTAGTGATTTGCCGCGCTACCGAAAACCTCATTGGCGAGCGCATTGAGGTCTGCTTTACTCACACTATCGACAGTGGCTTTACCGTCTAACAGATGCTGATAGCCGTAGCCATTGAGACGGTAACGGGCAACTTGCCACGTGTATTGAATAGGATCTTTGTGTAGATCATTGAATGCGACGGAGAGCTGAGATGCAACCGCATCGAACTCTTCTTGGCTAAAGCCTTCAGCCAAGCTCGCCATCGTTTCTGCCATCACGGATTTCACTTGCTGTTCTTTGCTTGGGTCAACGGTACTGTAGAGTTCCCAAACATGCGCACCACTGCTATCGGCGCCAGTGGATACCACTCCCGGGCTGTAATCGAGGCTATGCGTTTCGCGGACGTTGGTGATCATACGTGCTGACGTTGCGCGCAACAACATATCCTCTAAAAAGACATCTTGTGCACTGCGAGGTTCGCTACGTTTTGATACCGCGCCCATAATGACAACGGTTTTGTTTTCGGGGTTGGCGGCAAGTGATTGCTCAGCGGGATACTCGCTGTCTAAGTGCCACTTAGACAGCGGAGCCACATCGCCTTGTAATGGGATAGACGCGATGTATTTTCTGAGCAGGGGCTCAAGGGTTTCAGGCTCTGCACTGCCTACAACGGTGAGTTTGAAGTCCGTGGTTTGGAACAAACGCGTGTAGACCTCTCGAAGCTTGGCTTCATCAACTAGGGTCACATCTTCAGCGTTATAAAGTGAAGACCAGTTTTTATCATTGGCGTAGACGGTGTTCGCTATCTGTGCCAGAGATTTACCTATTGGGCTATCTAAGAAGACGGCATACTCTTTTGCACGCGCTTGTTTTACGCGTTCAATTTGGGTTACATCAAACTTGGGATTAACCAACCCCTGATGCAGTAAGTTCAACGCGTCGGCGAGTTGTTTTTTGCCAGCGTGAACTTCGACACCGTGGTAAGTTTGATGAACAAATGGCTCTAACAAGAGATCCTGCTTTCTCACAAAGCGGTCGGTTTCGACACCGTTCATTGGACCGACACCGCTGCTCACTATCACTTCTGGGAAGAGGATACTGGCAGGTTGAAGCTCGTAAGGTAAGGTGTGAGTACCGCCAACTGCCGACAGCACCATAAACACTTCATTGTTCGCTTCAGGTAATTGGCGGTACATCACTTCGATACCGTTACTTAACGTCCAATACGTTGAACCAAACTCATCTTGGTGTTGCTGGGTGATCTCGCCAATCATTGTCGGTTGTGGGAGCTCACTGCTGGTGGTTAACGTGAGCGGTTTCTCCGTGTCAACATGATAACGATTAGCAAGCTGGCTTGGGGTCGCAAGGCCACGCATCATTTCGCCACCGTTGAAGAACGTGCCCTTAGAAGACAGCACATCATTTATTGATCTGTTGACTTTTTTGACACTGATCTTGGCAAGAAAATCAGCAAGGTTCTTTTCTCGTTGGCTTGGAAGCTGTGTGGGCTGCTCTGCAAGAATTTGCTCCACACGCATAGAGGAAAGTTGTCCTGCTGTCATGCGTTCAAAATCTTGCTGGTGATTGTCGAGGTTTCGTCGCCAGTTACCGAGCACAGCATCGAGTTCAGACTGGGTAATGCCGTGATCCCGAAGCTGCCCTAGTGTGAGTAGGAACTGCTGTTGGGCATCGACTCGCGCACCTTCTGAGTAAATGACTTGATAATGGCTCGCCACTTTATCACCGATGACTTGAGAGCCGGTTCCTAGGTGGGATACGGGCAATCCAGCAAGCTGAAAGTCATTACTCAATCGTTGATAAATAAGCTCATTTTTAAGGTAAGTCATCCAGTCGTCTTGCTGCTTTTCAAGGGTAGTTTGACCAGATTGACCTTCTAGAAAAGCAACGCTCATCGATGGAAGCTCGCCGACAGTGGTTGTACTGGTGAGGCCTTTTTTCTCTTGCGGTTCGAATGGCGTTTTAGCACGAAGTGCTGTGTTACCGCGTTGCCAATCAGCAAAGTGCTTTTCTAAGCTTGCCTTGAGCGCGGTAGGCTCGATGTCACCAGTGATGATGATCTCAGTGAGCTGAGGTTGGTACCATGTTTGATAATAGCTAACGAGCTGGCCTCTATCGAGATTGCTGACACTGTTGACGGAACCGAGTGGATCGGCATGTTCAAACGGGGTGTCTTTAATGCTGTACTCATAAGCTTGAAAGCCGAAAGGCTTGGGGTCTGGACGACTGACTCTGATTTCTCCAAGTACAACGCCTTTCTCCGCTTCAATTTGCTCAGGTTCCAGCGACAAACGATGGCCGATATCTGCCATCCACATTAAGGCTTTGTCTATCTGCTCGTTTTTAGGCAACTCAAGTTGATAGACAGTGTGCTCATAGCTGGTAAAGGCGTTGATGTCAGGGCCAAAAGCCACACCTGCTTGTTCGAAAAAGCGAATCACATCATTCTCTGAGAAGTGCTCAGAGCCATTAAATGCCATGTGTTCTAAGAAGTGTGCGTAGCCGTATTGATTAGACGTTTCTTGCAGGCTACCAGCATGTACGACCATGCGTACAGAAACCGCATCGCCTTCTTTCTGATAGAGGTGATAAGACAAACCGTTTGAAAGTTCACCTTGAACCCAGTTCGGATCGGGTTCGAATTGTGTAGTCGTGGTAGTACCGCATCCCGATAGCACGACTAAAGTGGCACCAAGGCCTAGCCATTTTTTCATTGTTTTCTCCCTGATTAGTGCTCAAAACGGTGTCGACATCAAAATGTGGAAAAAAGTATTGTGTCTGTTCTGTCACTAGGTCGGGCGATGGCCGAAAGCAATAATATCTAAGTTGCGGTTAATCACAATGATAATAGGATGTTAACGATTGATGACTATCAATTATGCGAACGGCCTCACATTGGGTGTCTGGTTTATTGATGCAAATTGAAGGAAAGTTTGCAGCTTGCGACTCAGTTTGCATTAATTATTGACTACTATGTAATTTGAGCGCGGCAGATTGCGGTAACTATCTGATTGTAGTCCTGCTTGGGGTGGCATCATATGTGCAGTAAGCCGTTCACGAATGACGAGTAGAGCAAGCGGCTATGGCGAATCACTGTCACTACCAAGATCCTGATGGGTATGTATGTCATAACAAATGTGAAGATGGGTCTAACTATTGCTATTGGCATGACCCAGAGATCATTAAGAATAATCCTGATGATGTGAAAAAATTTGAACAATACGCGAAAGAGGGCGGGCTGTTACGTGGGGTGAGCATGAAACGTGCAAACCTAGAACATGTCAATCTGGTTAACTACAACAGTAAGCATGGTTATGATTTAAGTTATGCCGATTTCTATCGAGCCAACTTACGTGGAGGGCATCTCTTCAACGTCAGGATTGAGCACGGTAGCTTGATGAAAGCGGATCTCTCGGAAGCCAATTTGCACTGTGCCAAGTTACGATTTTGTAATCTGCTTGGCGTAAAACTGAAAGGGGCAAAGATAGACAATATTGATGTCGGTGCGCAGTTGATTCAAGAGCGAAAAGGGCATGAAGAAAGCCGCTTAAAGCATACGGAGCAAGCATTGGATTTCTTTGAGCAAGCGGAAGAGATCTACCGTGACTTGAGAAAAGCGGCGGAGAATCAAGGGATATTTATGATGGCAGGTCACTGCCTTCAAAAAGAGCTCACCATGCGGCGCATGCAAATGCCAAAGTTGTCATTGCGGCGGCTAACGTCAAAGGTCGTTGACCTCTTTTGCGGTTATGGTGAAAACCCGATGCGCGTTGTCTCGTTTTCACTGCTGCTGATCTTTACCTGCGCCATTCTCTACTTCTTTTTCGGTATTCAGTTTGATGGCAACTTGGTGCGCTTTTCACCTGCCGCCTCGATGTCAGCGAACGGGCTCGCTTTGGTTGAATGCCTTTACTATAGCGTGGTGACCTTCACTACCTTGGGCTACGGCGACTTTATTCCCATAGGCTTTTCGCGGCTTATCGCCGCAACAGAGGCATTCACAGGGAGTTTCACCATCGCGCTTTTCGTGGTTGTATTTGTAAAGAAAATGACCCGCTAATTTGGTCGGGTCATGTTGATTGAGCCATTACTGGGAAGGTCACGCAAGCCTGATAGCGTGAATCGAGCTTTGTGACCTCAAATGACCAATCAAGTCGTTCGCAAATTCGCTCTACAATCACCAATCCACAGCCATACCCTGCGGTATCTGTCTCGGAGTAGTTGTTCTCGATGATGAGGTGTTCTAGCGTCAGTGTCACTTTGAGGTCATCGTCACTATAGGCAAGGGCATTCTTAACTAAATTATTTAGAACAATCACGACAAAGCTACGTGGCGCAAGTTGTGGCTGACGAGAGGTTGCCGTATCAATTAGACACGCTCTACTCGGATAAAGTGGGAGTAATGTTTGAATGACTCGTTGTAACTCTGCGGCGATGTCTATCTCTGACCAGAATTGATCTTCAATTTCAGCTTTCCCTAGGAGTAAAAAGGCATCTGTGAGCAGCGACATTTCCTCACTGGCAGCATGAATTCGACCGATGGCTTTATTGGCGAGTGGATGGTCAATAGATAGGCGCTCTAGCAGCTCTGCGGAGCCTTTTACCACGGTAATCGGAGTGCGAAGCTCGTGGGAAGCAAAGCGACCAAAGTCTTGCTCCCGCTGAAAGTAGCGACTGATATCGGTTTTACTCTTCAGTAAGGTTTTTTCTATCTCTCGCGTTTCTCTGAACTGACTTTCTACCTCGAAATCAGGTTGATCGGGGGCCATATAGGGAATTTTTTTCTCTATGGAGGCTAAGGGCGCAGAGATTGAGCGGATAAAATAGAGGCTATAGACGAGCACACATCCTGTGACAATTGCGCCGAGAATAAAGGTCATCAGGTGCAGTTGAGCTTCATATTCATCGAGATAGTCATCAGCGTGTTCTTGGAAGACGATATAGAGCAGCCCTTGACCACTAGGGTGGGGGCGAACAAGAAAATGCGTGGTTTCTCCGTCAGTTCGATGTCCATAAAATCCCGGCTTTTGATATGCGGCTAACCATGTTGGTAACGTGTCTAGCGGTTGATAGGTGATAAATTCATGTGGGTTGGGTTCGGGGGCACTATCGCCAAGCTGGTGGAAATCGCGCTGATAGCGGGCATATTCAGTATCGAGCCAATGCTCTAAGCTAATGATCTCAAGTTGGTTTTCTGCCACATAAATGGTTGCCCAAAAAATGGCGAACATGATGAGAGTCGGAATACCAAACGCCCAGCGGATTTTACGATAGATACTCGGGTACATAGTGATGCCATTTAAGTCAGTTTGAGGCGATAACCTTGGCCATGAATGGTATCAAGGTAAGCGGGGTCAAACCCTCGATCAATGGCTTGGCGAAGGCCATAGATATGACTTCGCAGGGCATCGCTGGACGGTGTTTCATCGCCCCAAATATGTTGTGAAACTTGCTGTCGACTGACGATGGCTGGTGAGCGCTGAATCAGCAGCGCCAGTATCTTAAACTGGGTATGATTGAGCTTGATGGCCTTCCCCTCACGGCTTACTTCATAGGTTGATGTGTTTAGCGTGAGGTCGCCGAACTGCAGTTGAGTTTCATTTTTTGATGGTCCGCGTCGAGTCAAAGCCCGTAAGCGCATTAAGAGCTCTTCCATCGCAAAAGGTTTGACTAAGTAGTCGTCACCCCCGGCATCAAAAGCGGCTTGTTTGTCATTTAATCCGTCTTTCGCTGTTAAAAAGAGAATAGGTGTTTGGCAGTGCTGTTGACGGAGGTGATGGACCGTGGAAATGCCATCGAGCTTAGGCATCATAATATCCATGACAATCACATCGTAATAGTGCTGTTGTACGAGTTGTAATGCGCTTTCTCCGTGGTACGCGCAGTCAACCTCTATCTGTTCCAATTCAAGAAAATCTGTGATGGTCTCCGCAACGGAGTGATTATCTTCAACAATAAGTACTTTCATTGACAATAGCCTGACTGGGATTTCACGAACATTTCACGCGGCCAAAAATAGAATTATCGCGTATTTCGAACACATTCTAACGCATCTAAAAGGTTAACCATGAAAAAGCTTATTTTAGCGAGTGCTATGGCGGCACTGCTTGCTGGTTGTGGCGGTTCAGGCTCATCCTCGTCTCCTTCAATCCCGTCTAAAACTGGTTGGTTAGATGGACAAATCCAACAGATTTCCCATAGCCAACAATCACTGCGTGTCAATGGCCATCAGCTTGATGCAACTCATGCTGACATTAACTATCGCGGTGAAACGATTCCGTTTGCTGACTTATCGAATGGTATGCGAGCGCAGTTTGATGTGGCTGACAATAAGATATCAGAAATGAAGCTTGACCCGAGCTTGGTGGGTGAAGTGAGCGAGGTTTCCGGGAACAAGTTCACGGTTAATGGTATTGAACTTGAGTTCAACGGCTTAGCTGGCATTCGTAAAGGTGACTGGGTGATGGTGACAACCTATCCTAATGCGGATGGTGGTCATGAAGTGGCATCTGTGTCCAAAATTGATCCGATTGCGCGCGTCGAGATTGAAGGGCGCGTTTCGGGTTTAACATCGTCTGAATTTAACCTTGGCACCCTGCGTGTTGATTACAGTAACGCGGATGTTGATGATAGAGATGAACTTGAAAATGGTGCTTGGGTAGAAGTCTACGGTGATTTCTATGACAACAACAACTTTAAAGCCTATGAAGTTGAGGTCGAAGACGATGCTGACTTTGATGACTTTGAAATTGAAGGCATGGTGACTTGGGTTAACAGTGATTACACCTTGTTTGAGCTGAATGGACGCCTGCGCATTGAAATTGATGACGACACTGAGTTTGATGATGGTCGTCGTAGCGATTTGACTTCAGGGCGTTGGGTCGAAGTCGAGGTAGAGTTCCGTCAAGGCCGCTTAGTTGCCGAAGAGATCGACTTTGAAGATGGCGGCGACTACGATCGAGGTCGTGAGTTTGAAGTTGAAGGTCGAGCGCAGTATCGCAACAATCAACTTAGCATTAACGACATTGTTATTGATACAGATGGCCGAACGGAGTGGGATGATGGATTGCGCCCAAGCAATATTGATGGCCAGTGGGTAGAGATCGAAGGTAAGTATATCAATAGCCGCTTTGTCGCTTTCGAGATTGAAAAAGAAGATCGTGATGATGACATTGAGCTTGAAGGCCCAGTGAACAATAACAGCCTCTGGGGTTACCAAGCGGGCGATAACTCTCTAAGAAAGTACGAAGGCCGTTGGGTTGATCTAGATTGTGATTTTGAAGGAAACAAACTTTACGATTGTGATGATTAATCTTGCTAAGTAATGCACCAAAGCACTATTCACTGGTTAGATTATGCGGTTTTGGTGCATTGAATCAAAAAGAGCGCTTTTGGCGCTCTTTTTGTCATTTTACGGTGGCGACTCTCCATGATACCTGTATTTACTCAAGTGAAAATAAACTGCTTTTCTCACCAAATTGAGGCTGGCATCACGAATAAGTTTTCGGTACAGTCGAGAGACTAACACTATAGGAATGCAAGCACACAAATGGAAAGTCTCACCCTTCAACCTATCAATCGTATTGATGGTGAAATTAATCTGCCCGGCTCAAAAAGTGTTTCAAACCGCGCGTTGCTGCTCGCCGCGTTAGCCAAAGGCAAAACTCGTCTGACAAATCTTCTCGATAGCGATGACATTCGTCATATGTTAAATGCACTCAACGCATTAGGTGTCTCTTATCAGCTATCTGAAAACAATACTGTTTGTGAAGTGGAAGGTTTAGGCCAAGCATTCTCGACGCCAGAACAGGCCTTAGAGCTGTTTTTGGGCAATGCCGGAACCGCGATGCGTCCTTTAGCCGCGGCACTGTGTTTAGGTGAGGGTGAATATACGCTAACGGGTGAGCCTCGTATGAAGGAACGACCTATTGGCCATTTGGTGGATGCATTGCGTCAAGTCGGTGCGGATGTCACTTATCTAGAAAATGAAGACTATCCGCCGCTTTTGATCAAAGGCACGGGACTGAAAGGGGGAGAGGTTGAAATTGATGGTTCGATTTCCAGCCAGTTCCTGACTGCATTTTTGATGTCGGCACCTTTGGCGACGACGAATACAGTGATCCGTATTAAAGGTGAGTTGGTGTCTAAACCTTATATCGACATCACATTAGATATCATGGCGCAGTTTGGCGTTGAAGTTGAAAACAATAACTACGAAACGTTTGTTGTGCCCGCAGGGCAGCGATACCTATCACCGGGTGACTTCCTTGTGGAAGGTGACGCGTCCTCAGCCTCTTACTTCTTAGCCGCAGCAGCGATAAAAGGTGGTGAAGTAAAGGTCACTGGTATTGGTAAAAAGTCGATTCAAGGTGATGTGCAGTTTGCCGACGCGCTAGCCGCGATGGGGGCTGAGATCGAGTGGGGCGACCACTATGTGATTGCTCGACGTGGCGAGTTGAAAGCGGTCGACATGGATTTTAATCATATCCCGGATGCGGCGATGACCATTGCAACAACCGCACTGTTCGCTGAAGGTACGACTGCGATTCGCAATGTCTACAATTGGCGAGTAAAAGAAACGGATCGCTTAGCGGCAATGGCAACGGAGTTGCGCAAAGTGGGTGCGACAGTAGAAGAAGGTGAAGACTATATCACCATAACACCGCCAGCGCAGCTGACGCACGCCGCCATTGATACCTATGACGATCATCGTATGGCGATGTGTTTTTCACTGGTGGCGTTGAGTGACACCCCCGTCACCATTAATGACCCTAAGTGTACGTCTAAAACTTTCCCAGACTATTTCGACCGTCTGAAAGCATTAAGTCACTAAGGTTCACGCTTTTTGTCTTGAAAACCCGGTGAGAGCCGGGTTTTTTGATCTAGCCCACTAGACCTTCAAAACAGTGTCTTGCTGGCAAACGGAAAAATTCTCGCTAAATCAGGGACGTGACGTGGTTTGAGTCCCGCACTTCACTGATATTCTCCGTGAGTTCATTTTTTCGTCATCGCTTGTTCCTATCTGCACGCTAGCCTTTTAAGCCATTAAGTCCTATCCGCAGGCAGTTAGCCTGCCCTGAACTATTTTGCGATAAGAAATTAGATCGGCGGCTAAGCTAAAGAGATTATTTCATTGCAAATCCTTGGCTAGCTTGTGTGGTTGTGTCGCCGATCGAGGCCGTATCGAGGCTCGCATCAAGGTGCTGTTTGGGTATATAATCTGCCCCCGCTGATGGGACGACTCATTAGTCAAAAGAAAAATTAAAACGGAGATAACTATGTCAAGTTCAGCGCCTATCATCACTGTGGATGGACCAAGTGGTGCAGGTAAAGGCACCTTGTGCATGTTGTTGGCAGAAAGGCTAGGTTTGAATTTGCTAGATTCAGGCGCGATTTATCGTGTTTTGGCGCTAGCGGCGATTCATCACGGTGTGGATATCGAGTCAGAAGAGGTACTTGTACCTTTAGCCGCAAATCTCGATGTGCAATTTATCGCCGAAGGTGAGTTAGTAAAAGTCATTCTTGAGGGCGAAGATGTCTCTCGAGAGTTGCGAAAAGAAGAAACGGGCATGGCGGCTTCAAAAGTAGCTGCACTACCACGTGTTCGTGAAGCGTTGTTACGCCGTCAACGCGCGTTCTCATCAGAGCCGGGGCTGATAGCTGATGGCCGCGATATGGGGACCGTTGTTTTTCCAAAAGCGGAAGTGAAAATTTTCTTGGATGCAAGTGCAGAAGAGCGAGCACGTCGTCGTTTTAACCAGTTGCAAAATAAGGGCTTAGATGTTAACCTCGACGCCCTTTTAAGCGAGATTAAAGAGCGCGACCATCGCGATCGTAACCGTGCCGTTGCACCATTACGACCTGCTGAAGATGCGTTAGTCCTTGATTCAACGGATTTAAACATTGAACAAGTGACAGATAAAGCTATCGCTTATATAGAAACCAAATTATCGATAGCGTAGTTTGCATTCGCAAAATACGGTGTCGACGGTGTCAGGATTAAGGATGATCACTGACTTTACTATCAACCCCATGCGGTAGGATACCCGTGGTTGTTAATCAAATTGAAGATTAATTAAATGACTGAATCTTTTGCTCAACTCTTTGAAGAGTCTCTGAAAGAACTAGAAACACGCCCTGGTGCGATCGTTAAAGGTACTGTAGTTGCTATCGAGAACGGTTTCGTTCTTGTTGACGCTGGCCTTAAATCTGAGTCTGCAATTCCTGCTGAGCAGTTCAAAAACGCTGCTGGCGAGCTTGAAATTGAAGTAGGCGCAGAAGTAGACGTAGCTCTAGACGCGATTGAAGACGGTTTCGGTGAGACTCAACTTTCTCGTGAAAAAGCGAAGCGCCACGAAGCTTGGATCGTTCTTGAGAAAGCTTACGAAGACGCTGAGACTGTTATGGGCGTTATCAACGGTAAAGTTAAGGGCGGTTTCACCGTAGAACTTAACGGTATCCGTGCGTTCCTACCAGGTTCTCTAGTTGACGTTCGCCCAGTACGTGACACTGCTCACCTAGAAGGCAAAGAGCTAGAGTTCAAAGTAATCAAGCTTGATCAGAAGCGTAACAACGTTGTTGTTTCTCGCCGTGCTGTTATCGAGTCTGAGAACAGTGTTGAGCGTGACGAGCTACTAGCTTCTCTACAAGAAGGTATGGAAGTTAAAGGTATCGTTAAGAACCTAACTGATTACGGTGCGTTCGTAGACCTAGGCGGTGTTGACGGCCTACTACACATCACTGACATGGCTTGGAAGCGTGTTAAGCACCCTTCTGAGATCGTAAATGTTGGTGACGAAATCAACGTTAAAGTTCTTAAGTTCGACCGTGACCGTACTCGTGTATCTCTAGGTCTTAAGCAACTAGGCGAAGATCCATGGGTAGCAATCGCTAAGCGTTACCCTGAGAACACCAAGCTAACTGGTCGTGTTACTAACCTAACTGACTACGGCTGCTTCGTTGAAATCGAAGAAGGCGTTGAAGGTCTAGTACACGTTTCAGAAATGGATTGGACTAACAAGAACATCCACCCTTCTAAAGTTGTTAATGTTGGCGACGAAGTTGAGGTTATGGTTCTTGAGATCGACGAAGAGCGTCGTCGTATCAGCCTAGGTCTGAAGCAATGTAAAGCTAACCCTTGGCAGTCATTCGCTGAAGCACAAGCTAAAGGCGATCGCGTAACTGGTAAGATCAAGTCTATCACTGACTTCGGTATCTTCATCGGTCTTGACGGCGGCATCGACGGTCTAGTTCACCTATCTGACATCTCGTGGAACGCATCTGGTGAAGATGCAGTACGTGATTACAAGAAAGGCGACGAAATCACTGCAGTTGTTCTTGCAGTTGACGCTGAGCGTGAGCGTATTTCTCTTGGTGTTAAGCAGATCGAAGAAGACCCGTTCAACGGTTTCGTTTCTGTGAACAAGAAAGGTGCTCTAGTTAACGGTACTGTGACTGAAGTTGACGCTAAAGGTGCAGTAATCGAGCTAGCTGAAGGTGTTGAGGGTTACATCCGCGCATCTGAAGTTTCTCGTGACCGTGTAGAAGACGCATCTCTGATCCTATCTGTTGGCGACGCTGTTGAAGCGAAGTTCACAGGTGTTGATCGTAAGAACCGCGTAATCAACCTTTCTATCAAAGCGAAAGACGAAGCTGAAGAGCAAGAAGCAATGGCTTCACTGAACAAGCAAGAAGACGGCGCGTTCGGTAATGCTATGGCTGACGCGTTCAAAGCGGCGAAAGGCGAATAATTTTGCCATTGGGGGAAGCAATTCCCCCATTTGCGGTTATACTGTTGAGAAATAGACAAAAAACGGGGTGTTTATGACCAAATCAGAGCTTATCGAAAGACTGTGCAGTCAACAAACACATCTTTCTGCCAAACAGGTAGAAGATGCAATCAAGGAAATCCTTGAAACGATGGCGACAACTCTTGAAGAGGGCGATCGTATCGAAATCCGGGGTTTTGGCAGTTTCTCTTTGCATTACCGCGCGCCACGCGTTGGACGTAATCCGAAAACTGGTGACAAGGTTGAGTTGGACGGCAAGTACGTTCCTCACTTCAAGCCAGGTAAGGAGCTTCGTGAGCGAGTGAATTTTTAATTCCGGCTCTGTTGAGTAAAAAACGACATACTTAGGTATGTCGTTTTTTTATGCCTACAGTTTTCCTATCGAGCGTATTTCCTTCGCTTTTCTTACCCTTTCTTCAATTTGTTGATTTCAAGATTGTAACCAAGGTTAATAGCGACGACGGCTCATTAACGTGTTGCCAACGTCAAATTATCTACAATGTGCGATTACCGCGATTTTTCTGGTTTACAGGCCTATTTTTAGTTTTCTTTCATGGTCTGATAAGGGAAATTGCTGCATAATCAGGGCTCGAACATATTAATCAGAAAGGATTACCAATGAGAATAGTGAGCATTCTGCTAATTATCGCCTTTTTTGTCATCGCCTTAGCTTTAGGTGCGCAAAATCCGCAGGAAGTCACTTTCAATTACTTAATAGCGCAAACTGAAAGTATTCGTCTGTCAGTGCTGTTGAGTATCGTCTTTGCAGTCGGTTTTATACCAGGTTGGTTAATTTGCGGTAGCTTGTACATGAAAGCACGTTTTGCACGTAAACGTCTTTTGAAGAAGTTAGACAAGCAGCAACAAGAGCTTGATAAACTGCGCGTCGCTCCCGCTGAAGCTTCAACGCAGGTTGTAGCAAAGGACTAATTACTTAATGTTTGAGTTGTTGTTTCTGTTACTGCCTATAGCAGCAGGTTATGGCTGGTATATGGGTAACAGAAGCGCGCAAAATCGACGTCAGGAGCAGTCGCATCATATCTCTCGACAATATGTTGAAGGTCTGAATCTTCTGCTTTCTGATCAGTCCGATAAAGCCGTCGATGTCTTTATCGATTTGCTCCAAGTGGACAGTGAAACAATCGATACCCACCTTGCGCTCGGTAATCTTTTCCGTAGCAGGGGTGAGGTTGATCGCGCTATCCGCATTCACCAAAATCTCATTGCTCGTCCTAATCTGACCATCGATCAACGCAACCTTGCCCTCCAGCAGCTGGGTGCTGACTATCTTGTTGCCGGCTTCTATGATCGTGCTGAAAAAATCTTTGAGCAGTTATTGGACGAACCTGACCATCGTGTGCATGCGCTCAAGCAATTGCTTGATATTTTCCAGCGCACCCGTGAGTGGGAACGTGCTATCGAAGCGGCAACGCAACTGGTCAAGTCGGGAAAGCAGAAGTTAAAGCGCGACATTGGCCAATTCTATTGTGAACTTGCGATGCAAGCGATGGCAATGGAAGACAATGAAAAAGCGCGAGGCTACTTAAAAAAAGCGATTGGCGCGGATAAGCAGTGTGTGAGAGCGACCTTGATGCAAGCACGCTTGCTGCTTTCAGAAGAGCGCTTTAAGCCGGCGGTAAAAGTGCTTGAAGGTGTTCTTGATCAAGACGTAGAGTTTGTCAGTGAAGCGATTCCATTGCTGTCCCAAGCTTACAAAGGGCTTGGGGATGAAATGGGCTTGATGCGCTTTTTGAAAGCCGCGGTTGATGCGAAAGCGGGGGCAACCACAGAGCTAAAACTTGCTGAGTTTATTGCCAGAGAGCAAGGTGGAGAGACGGCACAAACGTTTTTGACTCGCCAGTTAGTCAAGAATCCAACAATGAAAGGCTTCTATCGTTTGATGGATTATCATTTAGAAGAAGCGGAAGAAGGCCGTGCCAAAGAGAGCTTATCAAGCCTACGTGGGCTCGTTGGGGAACAACTGAAATTGAAACCTAACTATCGATGCCATAAATGTGGCTTTACCGCCAAGTCTTTGTACTGGCAGTGTCCTTCTTGTAAGCAGTGGGCATCAGTTAAGCCTATTCGCGGCTTGGATGGCGAGTAACTAACGCTGGTCAGTTGCGCTGCTTTTCTCTATAATCGCCACCCGCAAGTAAATCGATTGCACTCGTAATCGTCCCACCTCTCGACAATCAGGAGCCTATATGACTACCACAAGCCTGCAAGATCACTCTGTGCTTGACCCTAAAGTAATTGTTGCGCTGGACTACCCAACGCAAGATCAAGCCCTCTCCTTTGTTGATCGTATTGAGCCAGGCAGCTGTCGTTTGAAAGTGGGTAAAGAGATGTTCACTTTGCTGGGGCCAGAGTTTGTGCGTCAGCTCCATCAACGTGGCCACGAAGTATTCTTAGATCTTAAATTTCACGACATTCCCAACACCTGCTCTCGTGCGGTGCGTGCTGCAGCTGAACTGGGTGTTTGGATGGTCAATGTGCATGCAAGCGGTGGTGAACGTATGATGGCCGCCTCGCGCGAGATTCTCGAGCCTTACGGTAAAGATCGCCCATTGCTCATTGCAGTGACAGTACTGACGAGCATGGAACAGTCCGATCTTCATGGTGTTGGGATTGATGCAGCGCCTCAGGACCACGTGATTAAACTTGCGACATTGACCAAAAACAGTGGCTTGGACGGGGTCGTCTGCTCAGCACAAGAATCGACGTTGCTTAAGTCGACGCTAGGTGAGGAGTTTAAGTTAATTACCCCAGGTATCCGCCCTGCAGGCAGTGCAGCAGGTGATCAACGCCGTGTGATGACACCTGTTGATGCTGTGGCAGCTGGCTCGGACTACCTTGTTATCGGCAGGCCAATTACGCAAGCCGAAGACCCAGCCGCGGTACTGAAGGCCATTAACGATAGCTTGGCAGTGTAAAGCTTGGCATTTTAAGCATCAGCTAGAAAAAGCCCTTTGTGTTCAGCACAGAGGGTTTTTTGTGGGTTACTGTTTTTGAAAAAACAGAGTGAGTTCTCCGACTTCAATGCCCCATTTGCGCATGCTGGTTCTATTGAACATGTGTTTTTCATCTTGGCGGTAAAGCCAGTCATCCAGACTTAGCACGTACTCACTGTCACCGACGGGTACCCTGAGTTTGTAACGCCAACGTAATGCGTTACCTACCGCCTCCCCAACAGCGGTCCCGACGACATCATTTGCAGTGCCTTGGTATTTGCCTTCGCCTTTATCTTCGATAACCCAGATACGGGTTTGGATTTCGCCATCATCAAAACGGAACGCCTCGTCCAGCGTTATTGTGTTTCCTTCTATGGTGCCGTTGATGGTGGCTTCAAAACGCCGAGTCTGTTTGCCTTTATAGTCTTGGACCATACCCCAGACTTTCACCTCGTCTTCGAAATATTCAAACAAATCAAAATCCGGGTTGGTTTGATGGTAATCATCGATGGCGGTGGAACAGCCAAATAAAAAGAGCAGTGAAGAGAGTGTTAACCATTTTCTCATTGATTGTTCGCCTTAGTGGGTTTACGTCGCGCAATTTCGTCAACACTACAAGAGATATTGCGAGGTTAATTCAATGATTTAAGTTACGTATCCTGATGATGGTGCGATCAATGTTTGGGCGAAATGAGGATAAACTCGCTGACAAAAACAGCACGGGACCGATTGGAAAAGACGATTATGGTTGCGTGGTGGGAGAGGGATGATGGTTGTTTAAATTGAGTGAGTAAAAAAGCGGCTGACAAGTTTGTCAGCCGCAGTTGACTTACTGGCTATCAGGAATGATTTGGCCATTGTCATCGAAAGTACGCACATTAAAGAACGTCTTCACACAGTTCTCGTAGTCGCCTTGTCGCAGGGCGCTGTAGGCGTATTGGTAAGGAACAAGTTTACACGCGAATGTCGCCCCACCAGGGTTGTTACCGTTATATCCCCAGTCTTTATCCCAAGTGATTTCTAAAGAACCCGCGCCTTCATTGTTGAATGGCTGCATGGTACCACACCCTAACTGTTCACCTGCGATGTTCAAGTTCAACAACTCGGCAATGCGCTGGTAGTAGTCGATACGATTTTGAGCGCGATAGTCTTCAGCACCTCGGCTACACTCAAATCCACCATTGATGATCATAATGGTCGCGCCAAAACCGGCATTGATGCCAGCCGCTTGATCAGCCGCGTTGGGTTGCCATGTGCCATCAATGACGTGCAGCATGCTTGGCTTAGGTGGTTGAGGGTAGACATAGAAGAAGACAGCAGATGCAAGATTCAACCAAGTGTCTGCAACGCGTGCAGGGTCTTGAAGTAGCACTTGCTTATCGCCAAACATTGCTTCAGAGAACGCACCGTAGTTGTAGTTCCAACTTAGCTGCTTCGCACCACGACCGAAGTAACTCTTACCTGGAGCACAAGGCCATGCTTCGCCTTGCCAGCCGCTACATGCGCTATATGCGCCGTTGGTAGAGGTTTCCGTATTACCGATTTCACGCAAGTAGTAGAGACCTTGACGCCAGACAGGAACACCCTTAGAGGCTTCCCAGCTAGGTGCGTTAGCGCCGGTTTCTTGAATGAAGTGGGCAAACATGGTCGCAAGAGAACGTTTACAGATTTCATCTGAGTTGCGTCCATCGGTATAAGTTCGACAAAACGCAGGGAACTTAGCAATTGCTTGAAGGAAACGGGTATAGGTGTATGCCTCGTTTCGCAGCGGGAACAAGTAGTTCCATGTGGTTTCGTCAACAATCAGTTCGGCGCGTTGCACGTTGTCAGGGTTAGTGGCTAAGTTGGGGGCAACAGCTTCTACAATTGCATTATCTGCAGTTTCAATATCAGAGCGAACAAGGCTGAAGAGATCACTACTGGTTAGCTGGGTTTCAATCGCACTCAGTTCGCTACGTGACATGAGGAAGCCACCATTACCATCAGGAATGATGGTGAGTTCACCCGGGTTCACTGGCGGATCAATCGGTGGATCGATAGGTGGATCAATTGGCGGGTCAATCGGTGGATCCACTTGATCACTCGGACAATCAACGGCATCCCAGAACCAGTTACTCGCCGTAGGTGACTCCCATACGCCCGGGCTGTTTTTCGCTTGGAAGCAGAGGTTGTTGTAGATAACGATGTCGCCATTAGTGACCTGAGTCTGACCGGGTACCCAAGGAATAGCAGAAGTCACAGGTGGCTCGACAGGCGGTTCAACGGGGGGCTCTACTGGCGGTTCAACCGGTGGCTCGACTGGTGGTTCAACAGGTGGCTCAACGGGCGGCTCAGTTGTTTCACAGTTGGTCTGTGTCCAAAACCAAGAGGAAGCGGTACTAGGCGTTTCCCAAACGCCCGGGTTATTTTGCGCGATATAACACTGTCCCTGATAGCTGACAATGTCACCATTTTGTACGCTGGTCACACCGTTCTCCCACGGCACAGCAGCATACGCGACACTACTGCCAATGACAGAGGCGAGAAGTGCCAACTTTAGTGTTGCTTGGTGCATAGTTTTTTCTCCATTTGAAACATGCGAAAAATAGTATTGATGCTTCTCAGGAGAGTGGAGTGCTTTTTGAGAGTTTAGTTAGTTACTTTGAAGATAATTCACAACGCGAATTAGCACTGTCTTCTTGTTTAACTTGGAATAAGATCTTGGTTCAATAATTCACCATACTAATTCAACCGCGCGTTTTTAGATTAAGTAAGTAATGAGTCAAATACCGGAGAATTTAGATGGTATGGTAGTCGTGGTGCACCACCTTGCGATGCCTCTCTGGTAATCGCATTCATTGTCTCTTCATCGTCACACCATATTAATTTTCTCGCTGGACCGAGAATCGTGAGCTTGTCGCTTTCGAGTAAGTCAGCGTTTGTGTTGAGCCAAAACTGCGGGCTGTAAAATCGAAATAGGACGGGCTGATTGTTGATATGAATATAAAGTAGCTGCTGGAGATGAATAAAGATCGCCGCTTCATTGACCGAGCTTTCAAAAGCAAAAAGGATTGCGTTGGATCGAATTTGCTGGTTTTGGCTCACTAGTGTTTGAAAGTGGGACTCGCTGTCCAGCTTGATCAGCGCGGGCCCAAGCTCAAGCAGGTGTTCAAACTGGCTGCCGAGAAAAAGTGGCTGCACAATAGAGTGAATAGCGGCTTCCCTCAAATGAAAACGAAGTGCAGGTACATTGATGGTATCAACCACTAACCAATGCTTGAGTCTGGCTGATTCAAGTTGCGCGATGCCCATAGTCTATCTCCTGATCAGGAAGCAAATTTAGGATGGGGTCAAAGCAATCAAAGCGGCATCCGCTTGTGACATTTTTAAGAGTCTTTCCTCGCTGAGCATTTGTGCTCTAGGACGGTGCGGACGCTGAAGGGTTGTCGAATCCAATTGCCCCTTGGGGCGTTTGACGCTGTACTCGATTGTACGGGAGCAGGGGAGAGTAAACGCTCCCTCGCGTATTAGTTTTGCTTCCATGCCTAGCTCCAAGCCTTTTGTTGGTATATTTATACATCGCTGTCTGCTTATCTCTGTTGTAGGTTGCATTGACGGCAGGTTAGACGCTTAACATCAACCT
This sequence comes from Thaumasiovibrio subtropicus, assembly GCF_019703835.1. NCBI lineage: Bacteria > Pseudomonadati > Pseudomonadota > Gammaproteobacteria > Vibrionales > Vibrionaceae > Thaumasiovibrio > Thaumasiovibrio subtropicus. The sequence continues at coordinate 1,327,944 of NZ_AP023054.1, forward strand.
GCGGTGTGATCTCGCAAAGGATTACATTAGAGGGAAGTGGATACGATTTTGTAATATTTTTTACGTATATTGTATTTTTATGAAAAAATTTTATCCCTAAAAGGATTAATTGCGAGTACTGAAATAAATAAGTTTGAAGACTGTCTCGAAAAGATTTGTAACTGATAAAAACTTATTAACTTTGTGTGCTTGGTTGCAAGAAATACAGTGAAATTAGCGATATTCTGCGGCCAGAGATTGAATTTACTCTTCAATTTCTGTCCGCGAGTATTCGAGGAAGTGGCTCAAGTATTGGCTTATTACTGTCGTTGTGCTCCGGCTCCAGTACGCGCATGACGGTCTAAAGTTTGCGCATTGAAGTGGCTATCAATGAGCTTTTGGGTCAGCGCATGCTGTGGGTTAGCGAAAATATCTTCTGTCGCGCCTTGCTCTACGACTTCGCCTTGTTTCATCACCAGTACTTTATCAGTCACGTGTTTGATAATGCCCATATGTTGAGAAACATAGACATAGGCAAGGCCCATTTCGTCTTGCAACTCGAGTAAAAGGTTTATCATTTGAGCGCGCATAGACATGTCTAATCCGTTCAGCGCTTCATCAGCAACAATGATTGAAGGCTGCAGGATGAGTGCCCTCGCCAAAGAGACACGTTGTTTTTGCCCCGTAGCGAGCATCTGAGGATAAAAGTAGGCGTGCTCTGGGAGCAAGCCTACACGCCGTAGAATCTGCTTAACACGGTTTTCACGGGCGTGTGGGGTCATCTCTGTGTTTCGCTTTAATGGTCCCTCTAAGATGCGCCCAACCTGCACCCTTGGGTTTAATGAGGTGTTGGCATCTTGAAAGATCATGCGGATAAGCTTGCAGCGCGTCAGATAATCGCCATGATGCAGCTCTTCTTCATTGACGAGAATACGGCCAGAAGTTGGCTTTTCGACGCCAGCAAGCATCTTGGCTAACGTTGACTTGCCCGAGCCATTCTCACCGACCAGTGCCATTGTTTCACCCGCATTAAGAGAAAAAGAGACGGGCTTCACTGCTTCGACTTCGCGACGTTTAAAGAGGCCTTCACGAAACTGGTAGACTTTACGCAGGTTTTCCACCTCCAACAAGCTACTCATGATTTATCTTTCTCCGGCATGTTGAGAGGGAAATGACAGCTGAATTTATGGTTTTTAACCTTGCGACGTTTCGGGACTTCCACACACTTTCTTTGTGCTTGGGGGCACCTTGGGCCTAAACGGCAACCAATAGGCAGATGCTGTAGTGGTGGTATAACTCCGGGCAATGTATGTAACCGGCCTTTATGGGGCAAATAATCAAAGTTGAAATCTGGCATTGCCTGTAGCAGCGCATGCGTATAAGGATGTTTCGCCGACTGCAGGATCTGCTTTCGACTCCCTGATTCTACGGATTGACCACAGTACATGACTGTAATCCGATCCGCCCATTGGGTGACGGTAGTGAGATCGTGACTGATCAGTAGGATAGTCGTATTGTTAAGTTGATTCATTCGACTCAACAATCTAAAAATATGGGCTTGCGTGATCGGATCCAGATCGTTAGTCGGCTCATCAGCAATCAAAAGGCGAGGTCTGTTGGCTATCGCCATTGCAATCATGACTTTTTGCGCTTCACCATCTGTTAATTCATAAGGGTAACTGTTGAGTACACGCTTGTGATCTTTTATGCCCACCTTATGAATGAGGGCGATCGCTTGTTTTCGACGCCAATGAAAACGCTGCCACCACTTGCCCTGATGGCTGTCGCTAGGAATGGCTTCTTCTAGCTGGGTGGCGATGCGTTCTGCGGGGTCAAGGTAACTGGCGGGTTCTTGGAAAATCATCGCCAACTCTTTACCAATGACTTTTTTGCGTTCGCGTGGTGTTAAGCGCAGAAGGTCAATATTTCCAAGTCGCAAACGGTCAGCGGTGACACGCCAATTGTCTTTGGTCACACCTGCAATGGCTTTGGCAACAAGACTTTTACCAGAGCCAGATTCGCCTACAAGACCGCGAATCTCACCTTCGTTTAAAGTCAGGCTCACGCGATCTACCGCCTTCACCTTGCCTTGAGGTGTGTCGATTTCAATGGTCAGGTGGCGTATGTCAAGTAATGGCATTAGTCGATTCCTACAGTGATCGCTTGACGAAGGCCGTCGCCCACCAAGTTAATGACTAACACACTAAAGGTGATGGCCAATCCCGGGAGTGTTACTGTCCAAGGGGCGATGTAGGTGTATTCTAGCGCGTTCCCGAGCATGGTCCCCCACTCTGGCGTCGAGGCATCTGCTCCTAGGCGCAAAAAGCCCAGCGCGGCGATATCTAACAATGCAATTGAGATAGCGCGCGTCACTTCTGTGACGAAGACTGGCAGTATGTTTGGCAGAATTGAGTGGTAGAGAAGGTAGAGATTATTCGCCCCATCTAGCCTTGCAGCAATGATGTAATCTTTCTCCATCTCATTGTGAACCGCGGTATAAACAGCGCGGATAATCCGCGGAATCAATGCTAACCAAACGGCAAACATGACCTGTGGTAATCCTGTGCCCATAAAAGCAATGACGATCAAAGCTAATAAAAGCGAAGGGATAGACATGATGGTATCGAGAATATGATTCAAAGTACTGGAGAGTAGCCCGCGAGTCATACCCGCAAGTACGCCGATGGCGATGCCCACTAAACTCGCTGCAAAAGCGACGAGCAGTGAGGCTCCAAAGGTAAATTGAGTGCCTAGCATTAAACGGCTATAGAGATCACGGCCTAAGTCGTCGGTACCAAAGAAGAGTTCCACTTTCCCGTTGGGATGCCAAGAAGGCTCAAGCAAAATTTCTGGTAGTTGTTGGGTTGCGCTATAAGGGGTGAGCAAGGGCGCGCTAATCGTCGCCAACATGAGAAAGAGTAGGCTCCAAAGACCGAACATCGCGAGGGTGTTTTGCTTATAGTTGAGCCAAGCGCGTACCCACTGATTCGGAATGCGATCTTCAGCATAAACGTTATTTGACAGCATGCCACTCTTTCCTTATGTGCGGGTTAATCATTGAACCGATGAGGTCGGAGAGAATATTGGCAGCGAGTACGAGAGTGGCAATGCATATCACACCCGCTTGAACAGCCATGTAGTCTTGATCTGCTAGAGAATTCAGCATCCAAGCCCCGATTCCTGGCCAATTAAAGATGTATTCCACAATGAAGGTCATAGCAATCATTGTCGAGAGTTGTAAGCCAAACTTCGGCACGATGGGAGGCAGGGCGTTTTTCATCACATGGCGATGCAAAATCGTGAACAGAGAAAGCCCTTTCGTCGGTGCAATCTTGACATAGTTTTGCGTCATGACATCAGCAACAGACGCTCGGGTTAGGCGAGTGATTTCCGTCAGCGGCGAAACCGCTAGGGTTAATGTCGGCAAGACTAAGTGAAGTAAAGTGTCATGCAGCGCGGCCATCCGGTAGGGCTTATCCATCATCAAGGTATCTATGATACCGACACCAGTGTAGTGAGGGACCTCGAACAGTAAGCTGTGTCTCCCTGAGATAGGCACAACATTAAATTGCAAGGCCAGCAGCATGATCAGCAAAATCGCCAACCAGAATACAGGGATTGAGAAACCGAGCAACGTCACTGAACTGATTAGCGTATCTAGCCATTTACCACTTCGTACGCCTGCTAACGTGCCTAGAGGAATACCGATGATTAATGCAAAGATAAAGGCAAAAAAGCAGAGCTCGAGTGTTGCTGGCAGATAATAGAGAATGTCTTTACTTACCGGATTACCGAGGTGATTTAAACCAAAATCAAATGCGAGCAACTGCTTTAGATAGAGGATCCAGCCATCCATCATGGGCATCACATGCCATGGGCCGTCAACGGCCAGCTTTGCAATATTGAAACTCACAAAAGTGAGCATTAGGAAAGTGACCACAAACAAGTTGAGTTTGCGGAGCGCATAAATGACCATAAATTACTCGCTACGGTACACAGTGGCAAATGAGCGTGTGCCAAATGGGCTGAGCTGTAGCCCGCCAATAGAGCGATGATGTGCTTGATAGTGGTGACTGTGTAAGAGCGGGATTACAGGCGTCTCAACATCAATCACTTCCTGTGCTAGCCGATAATATCTCATGCGTTGTTTTTCTTGGTTTGTCTTTAGCGCCAATTCTAAAAGATTATCAAACTGGAGATTGCACCATTGGGCGCTGTTGGATCCTACGCTGATCGCGTCACAAGATAAAATGGGGCGCAAGAAGCTGTCAGGGTCGCCATTGGTTGCTCGCCATCCAGTTAAGAGCAAATCATAACTAAATCCGCTTTCTAACACAAAATTGTCATTAGCATTAATACGGATTAGCTCAATTTCTAATCCAACTGCTTCTAAATCGGCCTGAATGAGCTCTGCGCTTTTGTGCGCACGCGGGTTGAAGGAAGCCTCGTTGCTTAAAAAGGCTAGCCTTATCGGCGTTTGGCCGTTGTAACCGCTGTTTTTTAGGTAAGCTTTCGCAATGACGGGATTATAGCCTACTCGTGCCTGCCGAGCGTCGTAGGCCCACGAGGCGGGGGGAAGCACGGAATCAGTGGTATGCCCGCCACCATGATAGACGGTGTCCACGAGCTTTTGTTTATCAATGGCCGTCATGATGGCTTTGCGTAAGAGAGGATCTTGGAGGACCTGACTGCGGTTATTGATCGCAAGATAAGCCAGATTGAGTCCGCTTTGGCGACGAAGTTCGAGTCTTGGATCATCATGAATGATAGAGATTTGGCTATCAGGGGGGGAGTCGATGATATCGCATTCGCCTGTGAGCAATTTTGCAAGACGTCCGACCCCCTTTGTTGAGAGGTCAAACACCACTTGTTCCATTATTGACGCCCCTTGCCAATAGTCCCAATGACGCGTGAGCCGCACATGACTATGTTCTTGAAACTCTCGAAAGCGAAATGGCCCAGTGCCAATGGGGCGCGTATCAAGAAACTCTTGTTTCTGTTCGCGGAGCAAATACTCCCCATACTCTTCAGACAAAATGACAGCGGGTGCGGTCGCCAACATGGACAAAAAAGCATTGTCAGTTCGATAGAGGATGAAGGTCACCGCATGGCTACTTTCCGCAATCACTTCCGACACAATGCGTTCGAAGCCAAGGCTTTCGAACCAAGGATATCGGCCGCCTGAGATACGGTGATAAGGGTGATTCAAATCGAGAATGCGGTTGAAAGTGAAAACGACATCGTTGGCGTTAAGGTAGCGGCTTGGTGAGAAATCGGGACTTTGGTGGAAGGCGACGCCTTCGCGAAGATAGAAAGTGTAGGCAAGACCATCGGGGCTGACATCCCAGCTTCTCGCCAATGCGGGGAGTGGGTGGTGGCTGTTGGGGTCGATGTCGAGCAACCTTTCATAGATCTGCGCACCGAGATGATTAACTGATTGATTATCGAAGGTGAGTTGAGGGTTGAGGGTGGTGAAGAGATCTTCACCACAATACACGAACCCTCTCTTTTTTAACTCCCTGTCGGCACTTCCCGAGTTACAACCGACAGTCATCAGCAACGAAACACAGAAGAAAAGCCACTTGATAAGGTAATTATTCATCATCATGCCCTTCGGTTGAGAGCTGGTGTTTACGCAGTAAGCCCCTTAGTTGATGATAGCTAAGCTGCAATGCATCTGCTGTTTTACGCTGATTGAAGTGATAGCGTTGTAAGGTCGCTTTGACGATTTCACACTCTTGATCCGACTGAAAGGCCCGCAGATCAAATGGGGCGGCAGGGAAAGTGAGCGCATTCTCGTCTGCCTCTTTCGGCGCATGTTCGATGGGGGATTGCCATGGAGGGCGAAAGGGATCGAGTTCTAAGATGTCGATGGGGGCTTCCGGATCAGGGTTGTGGAACACTGCGCGCTCGATAACATTCTTCAACTCACGAATGTTGCCGGGCCAATGGTAATCGAGTAGTTGCTGCTGCAACGATGGGCTGAAGCCGGGAAAAAAGTCAAACTCGAGCTCTCGACACATCTTGACGGCATAGAACTCTGCAAGCAATAGAATGTCCTCACGCCGTGCGCGTAGCGGAGGGAGGTGGATCACATCAAAAGCGAGTCGATCGAGTAAGTCCGCGCGAAAGGTGCCTTCAGCAGCCATTGCAGGTAAGTCCGCATTGGTGGCACAGATGAGTCGCACATCCGCCTGTAAAGTTTTTTGCCCGCCAACACGTTCGTATTGACCATACTCAATCACTTTTAAGAGCTTTTCTTGGACGCGAAGGGGGCAAGTGGCGAGCTCATCAAGAAAAAGGCTGCCACCTTCGGCACGTTCAAATCGGCCTGCATGACGACGCTTCGCATCCGTAAATGAACCCGATTCGTGCCCGAAGATCTCACTGTCCATGACTCCTTCGCTGATGGTGGCACAGTTGATGGATACCAGAGGGTTATTCCATCTCGGCGACAGGTAGTGTAAGCGTTGGGCGATTAACTCTTTCCCTGTCCCACGCTCGCCGAGAATAAGCACGGGCTTATTAATGCGCGCCAGTCGTGAGACTTGATCAATCACGGCGAGAAAGAGATCCGATTCGCCGACTAAACTTTCCGTAGCTGGATTGGTCATAATAACTAACTTTTGGTTAATTTTGTCAAAGCATAACAGTAATCTATTCAATAAGCGTAGTAATTACTTGAAAAATGGTCAAAAAAAAGTTGGCACGCGTCTTGTATTGTAACAACCAGAGCCTGCTAAAACTTAAGCAGATCAAAGTGAAATAACATTTAGGAGCGTATTATGGGCGTATTTTCAAGATTTGCTGACATTGTGAACGCAAACGTCAATGCACTATTGGACAAAGCTGAAAACCCACAAAAAATGGTTCGAATGATTATCCAAGAGATGGAAGATACTCTTGTTGAAGTTCGCACCTCTTCAGCCCGCGCACTGGCGGACAAGAAAGAGTTGGAACGCAAAATTCGTGCCGTACGAGCACAAGTCGCAGAATGGCAAGAGAAGGCGGGGCTTGCTTTAGAGCGTGGTCGTGAAGACTTGGCACGCGCCGCACTGATAGAAAAGCAGAAGGTGGCCGACTTGGCGCTGGCGCTGGAAGAAGAGATGCACTTGGTCGAAGAAACCATTGCCAAGTTGACATCAGAAGTGACAGAGTTAGAAAACAAACTCACTGAAACACGTGCTCGCCAGCAAGCATTAGTCATGCGTCATCAAGCTGCGGATAATCGTCGTGATGTTCGTCGACAGCTAGACAATAGTAAAATTGACGAAGCAATGGCGAAATTTGAACAGTATGAGCGTCGTATTGATGAAATTGAAGCGGAAGCGGATAGTTTGTCGATTGGCAAAGGGAAATCATTGGAAGATGAGTTCGCTGATTTGCAAGCACAAGATGAGATCGAAAAAGAACTGGCGAAAATGAAGCAAGCAATGAAGGACAAGGAGTAACTTATGATGTCATGGGCATTGGCGGTTCCGCTAATCGTATTTCTCGTGGTAGTGGCACCAATTTGGCTGGTGCTCCATTACCGAAGTAAACGACACACTGCACAAGGGCTGAGCGCTGATGAGTCAGCCCAACTGCGGACGCTCAGCGAACGTGCCGAGCAGATGCAAGAGCGTATCGTGACATTAGAAAAGCTCCTTGATGCAGAGTCACCAGGATGGAGACAAAGACAATGAGTTGCCGAGGATCAAAACCTAAGCTCTATCGTGACCCCAAAAATGGAAAAATAGGCGGTGTGTGTGCGGGCATCGCTGACTATATGGGAATGGAAGTGTGGTTTGTGCGAATTCTCGCCTTTACCTTCCTCCTCTTCGGTGGATTCTTCACCTTCGTCGCATACTTTGCTGCGTGTTTAATTTTGGATAAGGCACCAGTAGAACAAGTGAAAAAGCAAACGCATAAAGCGGCACACACGGTGAAGCAGCGTAACTGGCAATCAGGCAGTACGCCGGGCAGAGTGTTGGAAAGTTTGAAAGATGACTTTGATAGACAAGACAAGCAGTTACAAGCAATGGAAGCGTATGTAACTTCAAGTCGATTCAAAGTGGACCGCGAGTTTAATAACTTATAAATCTAACTTGCTGAGGTGACTCATTCACCTCAGCGGTTTTTCTTTGGGAGTGGTTGTATCTCTATGCGAGTCAGTATTGGCGATGAAGTAAATAAGTGGGTGAGCCGAGGCCTAGACAGGCACATACGTTTGGCGGTGACAGGTTTGTCAACCGCAGGTAAAACAGCTTTTATCACCTCACTGGTCAATCAGTTGCTCCATGTAAGTACAAACCCGAGACTGCCGTTGTTTGCGCCAGTTCGGGACGGTGTTTTGCAAGGTGCTAAGCGTGTCCCTCAGCCAGATTTGTGTATGGCGAGGTTTGGTTACGACGAAGGAATGGGGCGGCTGCTTTCCGACCCGCCAAGTTGGCCTCAGCCAACCAATGACGTTAGTCAGATACGCTTGGCGCTGAAATATGTGCCGCAACAAGGGGCATTAAAGTATCTGCAAAATAGCGCCACACTCTACTTAGATATCATTGATTACCCGGGCGAGTGGCTGCTTGACTTACCCATGTTAGAACTCGATTTTTATGCATGGTCGGAACAACAGTTTGCCTCGCTAAAAGGCAAGCGTGAGACGCTAGCCGCGACATGGCGCGAATCGATGCGAGACCGTGACTGGTCTCAAGCTGCCGATGAATCGCTGCTCGCCGAGGTGTCCAAGCACTACACCGATTATCTCTATCAATGCAAATCGGCGGCTGGCTTACATTGGGTGCAACCGGGGCGTTTTGTACTGCCCGGTGAACTTGCTGGCGCGCCAGTGTTGCAGTTCTTTCCTATCGACCCTGAGCAAGTCTCAGCCCAGCAAGTGGCGGATGCTGATAAAGATTCCGCGTTGGGCTTGTTGAAAGCGCGCTTCGAGCATTACAAACAGCATGTGATCAAGCCATTTTACAAACAGCACTTCTCTAAGTTCGATCGCCAGATCATCTTGGTTGATTGCTTACAACCGCTCAATGCGGGACCTGAGTCCTTTAATGATATGCGCCAAGCCATTGAGCATTTGATGGGCAGTTTTCGCTATGGTCGTAACAACCTGCTGAAACGGTTGTTTGCTCCTCGCATTGATAAGGTGCTATTTGCCGCCACCAAAGCGGATCATGTCACGCCTGAACAGCACCCCCATATGGTGAGTTTGATGCAGCAGATCATCCATGAAGCCTATCAACACGCCAGTTTTGAAGGGATCAGTATGGAGTGTATGAGTTTGGCTTCAATTAGTGCAACAACCCCCGGGTTTGTGAGTCACAAAGGTGAACAGATGGCGGCACTTCAAGGCACAGGCTTAGATGGTGAGGCTAGGATGCTGTTCCCTGGAGAAGTCCCCAAGCGTTTGCCAAACAGCGCATTTTGGGACGAACAAGGCTTCGATTTTGTCCCGTTTCGTCCCGGTAACATCGAAAGTGATGAGCCATTGCCGCATATTCGTATGGATAAAGCCCTGCAATACTTGCTAGGAGATAAGTTCTGATGGCATTGAAAGGCCGTATTGATTTTGAACAACAGACACCGGAAGAAGAAACCGTGTCGATCAACACCCAGCAGCTTTTTGATGAGCAAACAAAGTTTGAAGTGATGGCTGAGGAGAGTGAGACAGCCTTGAGCCAGATTGTCACGGCGGAACCCGCGTCGAAAAAACGGCCACGTCGTTGGGCACTTAAAACAGCGCTGGTGGGTTTTCTCGGCCTTGCGGCTTGGCAAAGTGTTGATCAAGTCATTACTGCCTACTCGCAAGCAGATTGGTTGACGCTGGGCTGGAGTGGTTTGGCGGGCTTTTTATCCTTGTGGGGCGCACAGGCAGTGGGTCGAGAGTGGTGGTACTTAAAACGCCTTCGTCATCGTCAGGTTGCGCGCGAAGAGGGAGAGCGTTTACTCGCAAAAGAGGGTATTGGTGAAGCAAAAGGGTACTGTCAGCGTATCGTGTCTGCCGAGGCTAAAAAAGGCGAGGGGTACGATCAATGGCTCCATGCCTTATCGGGCACCCATAATGACCGGGAAGTACTGGAAATGTTCGATAGCATGGTACTTCGCGAGCAAGATGAGCAGGCGCGGCGTCTTGTCGCCAAGCATGCAAAGGAAGCCGGCTTAATGGTGGCGGTCAGTCCGCTGGCTACCGCAGATATGTTGCTAGTGGCATGGCGAACGTTTTCGATGGTTAATCGCCTCTGTGACCTTTACGGTGTGGAGCTGAGTTATGTATCCCGCATTGCGATGATCAAGAAGCTAATAAGAAACATGGCATTTGTGGGTGCCACCGAAATTGCAATTGATGCCAGTATGGATATGTTGTCGATGGACTTGACGGGTAAAGTCTCAGCGCGAGCAGGTCAAGGGCTGGGTGTTGGATTGTTAACGGCACGATTGGGGTTGAAAACCATGGCAATGCTAAGACCTTTACCTTGGCTGGGTGACGTACCGTTAAAAATGAGTGACGTGCGTAAAGATTTGCTGAAAGAGATGCGTTTACTGAAAGGGCGAAAGGAGCCTACTGAGTAAATAACCCTGAGCATTTTAAGGTAACTTGCCTATATCGTGTTACCCATTATCCCCTAATGGGTTGAATCATGCGCAACCGATGTTGCGTTGCGCATATTTCTACTCTTCTCGACTTGACTCCCCTCTGAGCGCGACGCAAACTTTATCGACTGTCAACTTATGCTGACAGTTTTTCATTCTAGGAAACGGTTGGGCACGTTTTCAATCTCCCAATCTAATGAAATTGAATTGATAAGGCATCCAATATGCGTCTTGAAGTGCAGTGTGAAGACCGTCTCGGTCTTACCCGTGAGTTACTCGATATCCTCGCTGAAAAAGAGATTGATTTGCGTGGGATAGAAATAGATACCTCGGGGATAATTTTTCTGAACTGCCCAGAAATAGAGTTTGAGCAGTTCAGTAAATTGATGTCACAAATTCGCCTCATTGATGGCGTGTTGGATGTCCGAAAAATTCAGTTTATGCCGGGCGAACGAGAGCATCGCGAACTGAAGTCTCTATTGGGAAGCCTACCTGATCCCGTGTTCTCTGTTGATTTGAGCGGTAAAGTCGCACTCGCTAATCAGGCGGCATCGCTGCTTTACTCGACGCCTTCTGAAGAGATGAAAGGCGAAACCATTGATCAATACTTGAGTCAGTTTAATTTTGCGAAATGGTTAGAGCAGCATAAACGCGACTATGAACCGAGTGAGCAGGAAACGGCACCCATGCATACCGAAATGGTCGTGATTGGTGGCTTAGACTACGTCATGGAAGTGATGCCTGTTTACGTTTCTGATGAAAGCAAAGCGCAAGTGTTGGCCAGCGCCGTGGTGTTGTTAAAGGCGATGTCAGGTATTCAGCGTCCAATTTGGCGCCAGAGCTATGATAATACCGGGTTCGAGCATCTCATTGGGCACTCTAGCCGCTTCAAACAGCTCGTCAATCAAGCGAAAAAGCTCGCACTGCTAGATGCGCCTTTGCTCATTCAAGGCGAAACGGGTACAGGTAAAGAAGTGCTTGCCCGCGCTTGTCACCACCGTTCACAACGTAGTCAACGCCCATTCTTACTGCTCAATAGTATCTCAATGCCTGACAATGCGGCGGAAACAGAGCTCTTCGGATACCTTGAGCCAGATGGCAGTACGAAAAAAGGTATCTTTGAGCAAGCCGATGGCGGCACCGTATTTCTCTATGAAGTCGGCGAGATGTCGGCACATTTACAGATCAAGCTCTTACGCTTCCTGCAAGATGGCACCTTCCGCCGCGTTGGCGAAGAGAAAGAGGTAAAAGTTGATGTGCGGGTGATCTGTTCTACGCAGCGTAAATTGTCTGAATTAGTTGCAGAAGGAAAGTTCCGTGAAGATCTCTACTATCGTCTCAACGTCTTGTCGTTGACCGTGCCGCCATTGCGAGAGCGTAACGCCGATATCTTGCCATTAACTGAGTTGTTCTTGAAGCAGTTTGCGGCTGAGCTTCAGCAAGTAAAGCCAGAGCTTACCCTAAGAGCAGAAGAGCAGCTCGTACAATACCCGTGGCCGGGCAATATCCGACAGCTGCGCAATATTTTGCTTCGCAGCCTTTCTCAAGTCGAAGGACGAGAACTCGATGCTGACGATTTACAGCTCCCTGAGGTAGAGAGTAATACCTTGCTCAGTGAAGCGACCCTTGATGGTACGCTCGATGAGATCATGGGGCGTTATGAAGCCTCGATTCTCTCGAATCTCTACAAGTCATTTCCTTCTACCCGCAAATTGGCTAAGCGGTTAGGAGTGTCACACACAGCAGTTGCCAATAAGTTAAGGGAATATGCGATCAATAAGTCGTAATATGCTGGATAAATTGCGCTTTGGTGGCGAAACACAACCTGTGATTCTTGATACAGAACGAATGCACGTTGCCCTATCAACCACAGGTGACGCCTCTGCGTTGAGTCTGTATTACATTCGAAATCGAGAGTTTTTAGCGCCTTGGGAGCCCAAGCGCCAAGAGAACTTTTTTTCCATGAGTGGCTGGCAACAGCGCATGATCCAACTCGTCGAGTTACAGCGCAACGAGTTGGCATTTTACTTTGTGATTCGCCGTAAAGAAGCGAAAGAGATTATCGGTGTTATTACCTATAGCAACGTACTTCGTCATCCAATGCACTCGTGTTACGTCGGGTACTCGATGGATCAAGACTGCCAAGGTCAAGGCTTGATGTCAGAAGCGCTAGCAGCAACTAACCAGTGGATGTTTGAACAACAGAACTTGCATCGAATCATGGCGGGTTACATGCCACGCAATCACGGCAGCGCAAAAGTGCTGGCTAAGCAAGGCTTTGTGATTGAAGGCGAAGCAAAAGACTATTTGTTGATCAATGGAAAATGGGAAGACCATATCCTAACGGCATTGACGAACCAAGATTGGAATAAGAAGAATGACTGAACAATTGCAACGATTAGAAAAACAGCTCGCGCTTATCATCGAGATAGATCAACTCAAAGCTGTGTTGCGCCAAACAAAGGTAAAAAGTGCCGAAGGTCGCCGTGAAAACAGCGCTGAGCATAGCTGGCAAGTCGCTCTGCTTGCCGTTCTTTTAGAAGAACATGCCAACGAGCCCGTCAATCTTAGCCGTGTGATTAAAATGCTCTTGATCCATGACATCGTTGAAATCGATGCAGGCGATACATTTGTCTACGATGCTGCGGCCAGCGCAGAGCAAGAGGAGAAAGAGCTCGCGGCTGCCAAGCGTTTATTCGGTTTATTACCCGATGATCAATCTGATGCGTTGTTATCGCTGTGGTTAGAATTTGAAAGCGCTAAAACCGCCGATGCAAAATATGCCAAGGCGTTAGATCGCATGATGCCGATGTTACTGAATTACAATAATCAGGGACAAAGCTGGGTAGAGCACGGTGTGAGTCGCGATCAAATTGTCGCAGTGAATGGCCGTATCGCAGATGGCTCTGAAGTGCTTTGGCAAAAGATGTTGCATGTGATTGATTACGCTGTTGAACAAGGCTGGGTGAAGGCATAGCGTTTATTCGGTATGTGTTTTTAGTCTGTAAGGCTTGCTCATTTTTAGATAAAAATGGGCCTTCCTAGGCCCGTGCTTTAATATCTGAATAAATCCGATGAAAAAAGCAAAGTGCAGTGAGCTAAATGCGATTCTCAGTGACAGCGAACACTGCGCTCCTGTCACCTTAATTATTGGCAGTGACATTTAGCTTAGTAAAGCGTCCTTGCTTTAATACTCCCCCTCAGGAATTTCTACTTTTTAGTTAAATTGGCCTAGCTCGCTGACCTGTTTGAGTTATCCCTTCACGATGACGACTTGACTCTGTGTCTCGTAGATATTTTTTACTTCGTTTCCGTCACCCACGATGATCAACTCTCGGTCATCATCATCTAGCGCCATGTTACCGGCAGCATCCATGATGATCGCGACACTGATGGCAGTGGCGAGTGGGTGTGCCCAGTAGCTCCAGCCAGATCGATGATGCACAGGGCGTCCAATATGGCGTTTATGAACATGAACACGTTTAACAGGTTGAGTACGCACGACTTTCGTTCCGTTCGGACGTTGAACGATAGTTGCTGCGCTCACTTGCACGGCAAACAGACTAAAGAGAGAGAAGAAACAGATGGCTTTTTTCATATAGCTAACCCTTTTGGTAGTGCCGACTGATGAGGCTCGTAGTAGACGGCGAATACGTGCTGCGTTGAATTTAAGCGTAATATATACGCATTAAGCCATGCTGTAAACACTTAATTGGTATTCTGTACGCAATTTCTTTTGATTTTTTTGTTAGCTCGAAGGGTAGTGCAGAAGCTATAGCCAAAAGAAAGGGCACATGAATGTGCCCTTGAAATGAGGTAAAGGTGTATGTGTTTTAAGCGGTTAAGATACGCATTTTGTTGGTTGAGCCCATGGTGTCCATGACATCGCCTTGGGTGACAATGACGGTATCCCCTTCGTCGATAAGCCCTTTGTCTTTAATGGTAGCAATGGCATCTTGGGCGGCGGCTAGACCATCTTTTTCACCATTGTCAAAGTAAACCGGTGTGACGCCACGATAGAGTGAAGCGCGATTCAATGTGGATTCATTCTTTGAAAGCGCAAAAATAGGCAACCCAGAAGAGATACGAGACATCATCAATGGTGTGCGACCAGATTCCGTGAGGGATATCATCGCTTTTACCCCTTCAAGGTGGTTTGCAGCGTACATAGTGGACATTGCAATGGTCTCTTCAATGCTTTGGAAAGTACGGTCCATGCGGTGATTGGAAACATTGACGCTCTTCATCTGTTCAGCGCCCACACACACCTCGGCCATCGAGGTCACCGTTTCGACGGGATATTGGCCTGCTGCCGTTTCGGCCGATAGCATGACCGCATCGGTGCCATCGAGTACTGCGTTCGCGACATCCATCACCTCTGCTCGGGTTGGCATAGGGCTGGAAATCATCGACTCCATCATTTGAGTAGCGGTAATAACGGTACGGTTAAGACTACGCGCGCGGCGGATGAGTTTTTTCTGCACGCCAACAAGCATGGGATCGCCAATTTCAACACCCAAATCACCTCGAGCCACCATGACCACATCTGAGGCTTTGACAATGTCATCTAATGCCTCATCAGTCGCGACCGTTTCGGCACGCTCAACTTTCGCGACCATTTGCGCATTGAGGCCAGCTTCACGGGCAAGCAAGCGAGCATACTTCATATCCTCGCCACTGCGAGGAAAACTAATGGCAAGAAAATCAACGCCAATTTCCGCCGCCGTTAATATGTCTTGCTTGTCTTTTTCGGTCAGCGCTTCTGCGGATAATCCGCCCCCTTTTTTATTGATTCCTTTGTTATCAGATAAGGGGCCTGCAACAGTCACTTCAGTGTGGACTTTGTTGCCATCGACACTGGTGACACGTAGTTGTACGCGCCCATCGTCAAGAAGCAAGATATCGCCAGTACGGACATCTTTAGGGAGATCTTTGTAGGCAAGCCCTACCGCATCTTTATCCCCTTCGCCTTTGGGCAAGTCGCTGTCGAGGGTGAACTTGTCACCGATGTCGAGCTGAATCCGACCTTCCTTAAAAGTCGATACGCGGATTTTAGGGCCTTGGAGATCGCCTAAGATCGCCACATGCTTACCTAATTTAGCCGCAATCTTGCGCACTTTTTCTGCTCGTTGCTTATGAATTTCGGCGGTAGCATGAGAAAAATTTAGTCTCACGACATTAGCGCCTGCGACAATAATGCCTTCAAGCACAGCGTCATCTTTATCGGTAGCGGGGCCTAATGTGGTGACAATTTTAGTGCGGCGAATCGGATGGGGCATAGCGGTCTCCCTGACAATCATGGTGGAATCCCGGCGCTGATGTCGACGACTCCCTGACGTAGAACGCTGGGTATAGATAAAAAGCCGCAGCTCTTGGGCTGCGGCTTAAGATTACATCACGTCTTCTTTACTAAATCGCGACTCTTTAATCGCGTCTTTGACGCGCCTCAAATTATCTCTAAAGCCGGTACCGCGTCGCAGGGTAAAGCCGGTGGCTAAGACATCAATTACCGTCATTTGTACAACACGGCTAGCCATTGGCATGTAGACGTCGGTGTCTTCTGGTGCTTCAACCGTGATAAGCAGCGAGCACTCGCGGGCTAACGGTGAATCTTTTGCGGTAATCCCAATCACTGTCGCGTTGTTTTCTCGCGCAACACGTGCGACTTCGACAAGGCTTTTTGTGCGACCCGTATGAGAAATGAGCACGACGACATCGCCATCCGTACAGTTAATACAACTCATTCGCTGCATAACAACATCATCAAAGCAGATAATCGGAATATTAAAACGGAAAAACTTGTTCATTGCATCGTGCGCAACCGACGCTGACGCACCGAGGCCGAAGAAGGAAATCTTCTTCGCTTGGGTCAATAGGTCAACAGCGCGATTAATTTGCGATGGGTCAATAGTGTTCTTCGCCACATCAAGGCACGCCATGGTCGATTCGAAAATCTTGTTGGTATAGGCTTCGGCCGAATCGGTCTCTTCGACATTGCGGTTTACATAAGGTGTGCCATTCGCCAAGCTTTGGGCGAGGTGCAGTTTAAAGTCAGGGAAGCCTTTGGTATCAAGGCGACGACAAAAGCGGTTCACTGTCGGCTCAGACACGTCAGCCATCTTCGCAAGCGTCGCGATGCTGGAGTGGATGGCTGATTGAGGTGAAGCAATAATGACTTCGGCCACCTTGCGTTCAGATTTACTGAACTGATCTATATTCTTTTGTATTTTTTCGAGGGTATTCATTCGGAAATATTCGGTCGAGATTGATTATCGTTGTGAAAGCCACAACATACCGTTAACCATATAATGCTTAAACTATACCTCTTAATGTCAGTTTCTTGGAAAAAAAAACCTGATTAGGCCGTGTTATTTTGAGCTACGTCTAGTTTTTTACTTTCAGTTTTGGTGGTTTTTGCCTAGAAAAATGCAATTAATTGCGGGAAATTCGGTCTATTTCTGTCACTTTTTTTCAAGTAATCGGAAGTTATTTTCTGTTTGGAAAGAAGCCGTCAAATGGACGCTAAGTCGATATCAACAGCATTCGCGTAGGAAATGTAAATGAGATTTGAAGGGAAAAAAATCGCAGTTTGTGGTTGTGGCTGGTTGGGTGAAACCCTCGCCGATCGGCTGCTGGATGCCGGTGCAACCGTGTTAGGTACCACGACGACTGAGGAAAAACAGCAACGCTTGAGCGAAAAGGGCATCGAGGCCCACGTGGTTAACTTGCCCGCTGCTCAGCCACGCTTTTCAGAGTTTGATGCCATGGTGATCAATATTCCCCCAAGGCGTCAGTCTTTATCTGGGGAAGCGTTTATGACCAGTATTCAAATGCTGTCTGATGCCGCGAAACAAGCCGGCTGTCAGCGGGTTGTTTTTATTAGCACAACGTCAGTGTATGGCGCCGTGGCGGGTGTTGTGACCGAAAGCACGCCTTGTGAACCTAATACTGATTCGGGAAAAGCGCACCTGATGGCCGAAAAGCAGTTATTGGCCGCATGGGGTGAGCAAGTTGTGGTCATTAGGATGTCTGGCCTCATTGGTGGCGAACGTCATCCTGTGAAGCATCTTGTCCGCAAGGCGGAAATCAGTCAGGGCGGGCAACCTGTTAACCTGATTGAGCGGGAAGACGCCGTGACTGCCATTATTAATGCCTTGCTGGGGGCGGGCAGTGGTGAAGTATTGCATTTAGCGAGTGCAGACCATCCCAGTCGGCGTGAGTACTACACGCGAAAAGCCGCGGAGCTTGGTCTACCCACGCCTAACTTTATTGATGATGAAGGGCGAGGCGCGAAAGTTATCGATGCAACCTACTCCGTTGCTCAGTTGGGTTTGTCATTGCAATCACTATAGCGTTTGACGAGGCACACCAACAAGTGCAAGCGCTGTTTCATCGTGCCCTAGATGATTGAATTTTAGAGATACCGCTTGACGCTCCTTGTTAAGCGATACCCTATAGCGCTTGCGTCCGAGCGCTCGCCACTGAGCGATTGCATCGGCTTGTTGGTGTGCATGTATTGTTACGTGATGTCTACTTACTGGCGATCAGTGTGAGTATCTCGGCTAACTCGTCACTGTGAGTCGCCATTGGCGAATGGCCACTGTCGATGACGTGAATCTGATTCGGGTGAATCTGACTTGCGATGCGTACTTGAGAAGCGAGAGAAATGATGCGGTCTTGCAAGGTGAACACATAGTGTTTGTCTATCGCATTGAAATGCTGTTGATTGAATGAGACTTTCTCTTCTGCGATATGGGCTGGTTCATTGATCGCGGTGTTGATGAGACGCTGAGTTTGAGCTGGCGTCGCGTCTTGGGCAAACTCAGCGGAGAAACGCTGTGTATCAAAGATCTCCATACGATGGGTGTTTTCATTGTAGCGAATCGCTGCCAAATAGTGGTTCTCGTCCTGTTGACTGAGGTTTTGAAACGCTTTCTCGCCAATGAGAGGCGCAACGGCAGAGATATAGGTAATCGACGAAACATTCACCTCAGGGCAGATGCCCAGTGCATGATTAACAATTGCGCCGCCTTGGCTGTGAGCAGCTAGGTGTACTTTGCCGGAGAGCGGGGTCAGAGTATTACATAGCGCTTGAGCCGTATTGGAAAGGCCAATATGCGTCGCATCTTCTTTTTCAGAGCGTCCCGGTAGATTGACGGCAATGGTGTTTAGTGATGCGGGCAGTTGCGCTTCAACTTGTTGCCAAGACTCGCCACCAAAATGCGCCCCGTGGACAAGGACAAGGTGAGATTTCATTGTCGCTGAAGCGGACATTGAAAGTGCGGTAAGTGTGAGAGCGATAAGCGATTTTTTCATTGTTTTTTCCTGTTCTAGGTGACTTTGTTTCCTCCATCTTTGTCTTTAGGCGCGTATTTCTGCAATTCAAATTAGTTAAAATCACTTCAAATGAAATCAAATCCAGTAAATTATTGTGCAAAGCCGGGGCGGGAGTTGGTTTGAAACATAAAAATCAAAAAGTTATAGTTCTGTAACATTTTTCAGCCGAATGAGTGAGATTTTGTCGTCGTATCAATATCGCTTTGGTCAGTTCTGTTTTGACCCCACTCAGCAAGTACTGACTCGTAAAGGCGTGGTAGTTCAAACACGCCATAAGTTACTTCAGCTTTTAGCTTTCTTTCTCGAACATCCCGGCGAAGTGGTGTCGAAAGACACTTTACTACAGGCGGTTTGGGATCAGGGCGAGTTTCGAGAGCGAGCCCTGTCACAGACCATTCTGGAATTGCGAAAGCTATTAGGCGACTCTGCAAGTCATCCCTCATTCATTCGTACTGTGCCAAATAAAGGCTATCAATGGATTGCTGAAACAGAGCAAGCAGTCATCAAACGCAAGTCATCACGCTCTTTTAAGTATTTCGCTCTGGTGCTTAGCCTTGCGATTACGCTAGTCATTACTTGGTTGTTGATCCCGTCAAAAACGCAAAAATTTGCCAATGACAGTTTGCTCCGGATTGCGATCGCACCTTTCGAGAATGCAACCGCACAAACATCTCTCCAGTGGGTGAGATATGGCTTGAGTGACATGTTGGCGACTGACTTGATGCTCTATCCTAACGTCGAAGTGATGACTCCAGCGCAAATGGATTGGCGAGGCTTTGAACCAGGAACAGATGCAGCCGATTGGCTCCAAAGGCATGATTTGGATCTGTTGATTATGGGTGAAGTGAGCCTGCTTGAATCTGAGTACCAACTCGCCTATACCCTGATTGATGAGAGGGGAAAGCAAGAGCAGGGGAATATCGTTGAGCCTGACCTTGCGGTGTCCATGCCGATCATTGCCGCAGCATTGCATCAGCAAATTCGTCCTCAGTTTCAAACGGCCCCAGTCGCTCCCTATCCGTTTGAAGTGAACGCGATGCACGAGTATGCGAAGGGGCAACATGCAATGACAATGCGTGGTTGCAAGTTGGCACAGCATTACTTTGCCGCCTCGGTCGTCATTGATGACAAGCATGAGTGGAGTGAGCTTCAACATGCGATTTGTCAGTTTGAGCTTGGCGATAAGCAAGCAGCGAAAGTGCTGCTTGAATCCATATTGACCGCCTCTAACGATGCTGTCGTGCATACCTTGGCACATTTATGGCTAAGTGAAATTGAAATTCGGTTGGGTGATGTTTCACAAGCGACTTACCATTTTGAGGCCAGCGGCTACCCTGACTCGGTTCGCTCGAATCAACAATGGCTTGCCTACGGTGGCGAGATTGCCGCAACGCTCCAGTCGATGGGTGCACTGACGCTGGAAAACCCATCAGGTTCATCGGTTATTCGGTTGTTAACGCGCAGTCCGCTGCGGGAATATGCTGGCCAAGCAGAGTTGAACAGTGTCCGTGAATCGCATCAGTACCCAATGTTGGTGGCTGAACTTCGTCGTTATGCGCACGCGATGCATCATTCATCCGCCCAACGTGTGGACCTACTACGAGAAGCCTTGCGCTTTAATCAGTGGGTGGAGTCCTATCGGTTGGAAGGGATGCTTCGGTTTGAGCTTATTTACTGGTTGATCGATGCCAATCAAACGATGGATGCCGAAGAAGAACTTCAAACATTGCGAAAAATGGTAAGTCAGCGGCAAGACGCGGTCATGATGGGACAGATAAACTTTTTAGAAGCATACCTCGCCTTTAAGCAAACATTGCAGGGGGAGGAGGCCATTGAGCGGCGTGTTTTCCTCAAGGATGACTCATTGTATAGCAATGTTGCTCAGCTTCTCGATATATGGCGTTTGATACTGGCTGAGGAAGTTGTGTCGCCTTCAGCGGTTATGGAAACAACGCCCGCAATGATGAGTGAACAAGTTAAAGAGTGGCAAAGGCAAACCGCTCGGTATCAGCTTAAGTCAGAAGGCGAGTTGCCTTGGGTTGCATGGCAGTAGCCTAGCGCGCAAGACAAAAAAAGGCCCGCGATAGGTCGCGGGCTGAATCCATTACACAATAAGGAGAATAAGCAGCAGTTTCAGTTCCATGTAACGCGCCACGCGGCCACGTATCGCATTACATTTAAATCTCTTATTTCATCAGACTGAGGTTTCTCAGAAAGGTTCCAAACTTTTCGCTTTTTTTGTCATTTTTTTGTTCGATGCGGTTAAACGCTGAACTTATTGGATTTAAAGAGGTGGACTTTTACTTTGCCTAAAAAGTAAAAACCTGTATCCAATATCGGATACAGGCTTTGAAGAGTTTCTTCAAGAAAAAGCAGTGGCATTAAAGTAGACCTACACATGTACAAAGAGTTCCTAGAGTTTCGATTTTTTTTTGATTTTTTTTCCAACTTCTTTCCAACTTGCTTTATGTGACTGATTTACTAGCAGTTACGCTTTGTCCGTTTAGCAATGAAGATGTTTCCCTCTTGTTAAATTTGTGTTGTGGCGCTAGTATTCAAACATGTGTTTGAATTGAGTGATTGAAATGGCGGGTCGACAGGATACCAAAACCAAGATTCTTGATACGGCAGAACTGCTTTTTGCCGAACATGGCTTTAATGAAACATCGCTGCGAACCATTACCAGCAGAGCTGGTGTGAACTTAGCCTCTGTGAATTATCACTACGGTGATAAAAAAAGCCTAGTGCGCGCGGTGCTGAGTCGTTACCTCGAAGCGTTTATGCCACAACTTCGCGCGGAACTGGATGTATTGATGACGCGTGATGAGTTTACGATGGAAGAGGTTTTTCTCTGTTTAAAAGCGCCTTTGCTATCGCTAAATGCGTTTCGTCGCAATGGGGCGGCGATCTTCATGCAACTGCTCGGGCGAGGCTATACCGATGTCCAAGGGCACTTACGCTGGTTCATTGTCACGCGTTATCAAGATGTCCTTTCTTTATTTACGACCGCGGTTTGTCGCGCCAATCCTGCTTTAGATCCAGAAACGCTTTTCTGGCGACTCCACTTTACCTTGGGAGCGTGTGTTTTCACCATGGCATCGAGCAAAGCCTTGAGTGAAATTGCTGCCAGTGACTTTGGGCGGAGTGCGGAAACCGAAGATATCTTCGATCGTCTAGTGCCATACTTGGCTGCTGGTGTGGGAGCCGAAGTCGACCAAGAACTGGCGGTCATAAATCAGCGAACCATCAACGCAGGCTAAAGGCCTGTTGGAGGGATGTCATGCGTCAATTTCGTCTTAAGCATTTAACTACACCGGTTTTTAACTTGCTCAAGAAACAGTTGCCGCCTTTATCGCAAACTGAGCGCGAAGCGATGGAAGCAGGCAGTGTTTGGTGGGAGGGTGCGCTTTTTTCGGGCTCACCGAGATGGCAGACCTTACTTGATTATCCGAAACCGAGTTTGACGCCAGAAGAGCAAGCGTTTATCGATGGTCAGGTCGAGACGCTACTCAGTATGATTGATGACGATGATATCGTTCAACACCGCAAAGACTTACCTGATGAGGTCTGGGATTACCTTAAGCGTGAGAAGTTCTTCTCGCTGATTATCCCCAAACAATATGGCGGGCTCGCCTTTTCTGCGTATGCGAATTCAACCATTGTTTCAAAAATCGCAACGCGCAGCCTCAGTGTTGCCGTGTCTGTGATGGTGCCGAATTCGCTTGGTCCAGGCGAACTGTTAACCCATTACGGTACGGAGGATCAAAAGTCCTATTGGTTGCCCCGATTAGCGGATGGTCGCGAGATCCCTTGTTTCGCGTTGACAGGACCAGAAGCGGGTTCCGATGCTGGCGGTATTCCTGATAAAGGTGTTGTGACCTACGGTGATTATCAAGGTGAAAAAGTACTCGGCATTTCGCTGACGTGGAACAAGCGTTATATCACCTTAGCGCCAGTGGCGTCGGTATTGGGGTTAGCGTTCAAGTTGTATGACCCCGATGGTTTGCTGGGTGATAGCGAAGAGATCGGTATTACGTGTGCCATGATCCCAACGGATCACCCCGGTGTCGAGATCGGTGAAAGACACAACCCGTTAAACATGGCCTTTATGAATGGCCCTACCCGTGGCGAAGATGTTTTTATCCCTCTCGATTGGTTGATTGGAGGTCAAGACTACGCGGGGAAGGGGTGGCGAATGCTGGTGGAATGCCTGTCCGCAGGGCGAGGCATCTCTCTGCCTGCGTTGGGGGCAGCAATTGGTCATTTAGCCACCAGAACGACGGGTGCGTTTGCCATGGTGCGTAAGCAATTTGGCACTGAAATCGGTCAATTTGAGGGGGTTGCTGAGGCGGTAGGCCGAATCGGTGGTTTGACTTACCTGTTAGAAGCCGCGCGCGGCTTGACGACGACGGCGTTAGACATGGGCGAAAAGCCCGGGATTGTCACGGCAATTGCTAAGTACCATATGACAGAGTTGGCGAGAGTCATTCTAAACGACGCGATGGATGTCCATGCGGGTAAAGCGATCCAACTCGGGCCTAATAACTATATCGGCCTGCACTATTTTGGTATGCCCGTCGCCATTACCGTAGAAGGCGCCAATATCCTGACCCGAAATTTGATGATTTTTGGCCAAGGTGCGACGCGTTGCCATCCTTATATATTGCAAGAGATGGAAGTCGCCTCGGAAAGAGACAATGGCCAAGCGTTATATCGGTTTGATGAGCTCTTGATGAAGCACATTCGTTATAGCGCTGGGAATGCGCTAAAAGCCTTTGGGCATGCCGTTACGGGGTCTCGCTTTGCCTCTTCGCCGGTAAGCGGTGAAACCGCAGGGTACTATCGTCATCTCGGCAGAATGAGTAAGGCATTGGCGGTCGCCACCGATTTCTCAATGCTCTCCTTGGGTGGTGATCTCAAGCGACGAGAAATGATTTCTGCTCGACTAGGGGACGTGCTCAGTCACCTTTATCTTGCATCTGCGGTACTGAAACGATACGAAGAACAGGGTCGTCGTCAAGAAGACCTCATCTTTGTGCATTATGGTGCGCAGTATTGCTTGGCGCGGTGTGCCGGTGCCTTTGAGGACTTTTTAGCCAACTTTCCACAGCGTTCGGTCGCTTGGGGAATGCGAGCGCTGCTATTTCCTTTGGGGAATCATTTCCGAGCACCGTCTGATGACTTGCTCAAGCAGATTGCAAAAGCCGTCGCTACCCCAGGGCAACAGCGTGACAAGTTAACTCATCTCTGCGTTGAGCAAAGAAAAGAGAGTGCGTTAGGTCAGCTCGATGCGGCGTTTGTTGCGACGTATCAAACCGCGCCGATATTGAAACGGATAACAAAAGCCGTCAAAGCAGGTGACCTGACGGCGAAGTTACCTATGGCGGAGCAGATCGCACAAGCGGTGAGCGCTGGGATTATATCTCAAGAAGAGAAAACGCAGATTGAATCTGCAGAGGCGTTGAGGCGCGAGGTGATCAATGTTGACCAATTCACTTCTGAGCAGATGAATTGCCATAACCCGGTTAGTCGCGTCGCGTAGACGCCTTTCTAACTACAGTTACCAACCCCGATGCTTTTTATGGTGTCGGGGTTGTTTTGTATTCGCGACGAGAAAGCTTCTTTAGATAGTGAACGTACTTGTCTCGAGCACGCTGACTTTGATGGATTCTTAGGTAGGCAAAGTCGTGCTAGTGAAAGAATAGGTTGCGGCATTTTTGTACAAAATCACTGATAACAGATCCAACCACTCGCCTTAAAGCGCCTTTTTGAGACAAAACGGATGCGAAACCTAAATGAAACTTTTATTCTAGCGGCATCAAAACAAGGGAATCGACAATGATTATTCAACCAAAAATTCGTGGATTTATTTGTACAACGACTCACCCAACGGGTTGTCAGAAGAATGTTGAAGCACAAATTGCTTACACAAAAGCACAGCCAAAGCTAGAAAATGGCCCTAAAAAAGTACTGGTTATCGGTTCTTCAACTGGTTATGGCTTGTCTTCTCGAATCGCTGCCGCATTCGGTAGTGATGCAGCCACAATTGGTGTTTTCTTGGAAAAACCGGGTAGAGAGAAAAAACCGGGTTCTGCGGGTTGGTATAATAGTGCCGCTTTTGATGCAGCAGCCAAGGATGCGGGTCTGTACTCGAAGAGCTTAAATGGTGATGCGTTCTCTCATGAGATGAAGCAGAAAACCATCGAGTTGATTAAAGAAGATCTCGGCCAAGTTGACATGGTTGTTTACTCACTGGCTTCGCCAGTGCGCAAAATGCCAGACTCAGGTGAACTCATTCGTTCTTCATTGAAGCCAATGGGTGAAACTTATACTGCAACCGCGGTCGATACCAACAAAGACGTCCTTATCGAAGCGTCGATTGAGCCAGCAACAGACGAAGAAGTTGATGCCACAGTTAAAGTCATGGGTGGCGAAGATTGGGAGCTATGGATCAATGCCTTATCTGATGCTGGTGTTCTAGCTCAAGGTTGTAAGACTGTTGCGTATAGCTATATCGGCACTGAAATTACGTGGCCAATTTACTGGCACGGTGCGCTCGGTAAAGCGAAGATGGATCTAGACCGCGCGTCAACGGCCCTTAACGATAAACTGAGCGCGATCGGTGGTACCGCGAATGTTGCAGTATTGAAGAGTGTGATCACTCAAGCGAGTGCGGCGATTCCAGTGATGCCATTATACATTGCGATGGTATTCAAGAAGATGCGTGAAGAAGGCGTGCACGAAGGCTGCATGGAGCAAATCTTCCGTATGTTCTCTGCGCGACTCTTTAAGGCTGATGGTTCGGCAGCAGAAGTGGACGATGAAAACCGTTTACGTCTGGATGACTGGGAACTACGCGAAGACATTCAAGCACACTGCCAAGCACTCTGGCCGCAAGTCACCAACGAGAACTTGTTCGATGTGGCTGACTATCAAGAATACAAAGATGAGTTCATGCAACTGTTCGGCTTTAAAGTCGAAGGCGTTGACTACGATGCCGATGTGAATCCGGTTGTCGAGTTTGACGTTGCAAACGTTTAATCGCTTTTTGTTGAGTTGATATGACAAAGCCGCCTTTTGGGCTAACACCGATCAGTTAAGCCACTGATCAGTTGAATGATCCTACGGTTGAGTGAAAATACCCTCAGACATTAAGTTTGGGGGTATTTTTATGTTGGCACATTGGCTTATTGATGTTGATGATTTCGCTTCACCTGACTCACTCTCTTTATTTCAGAAAGAGCTGCCGCTTGAGTGGATTCAACAAGCACTCGATGACACCAACAAAGCAAGCTTACGGCGACGGAAGTTACCTGCTGAGCTTGTGGTCTGGCTGGTTGTAGGTATTGGTTTATACCGTGATAGACCGATTACCGATGTACTTGATAAATTAGACCTTAAGCTTTCTAACTCTCTAGGTGAATCCATTGCTCCAAGTGCGATCCCCCAAGCAAGAAAACGGTTAACAGCTAAACCTCTCGAAGCCCTATTTTCATTAACAGCACAGCATTGGACGCAAACAGAGGACAGTGATGATACATGGTTTGGATTAAGGCTTTTCTCTGTTGATGGAACACAATTTAGAACCCATGATACCCCAGCTCTTGCAGAGCATTTTCAATATGTTAAACACGGTAAAACGCGCCATACTGAATACCCAGTTGTAAGGTTATGTGCGCTTTGCTCCCTTCGAAGTCGCCTAATCCATAACGTCGCTTTTGGCCCTAGCTACAACGGTGAAGAAAGCTACGCTAAGCAACTCATTTCCTCTGCAACAGCCAACTCTCTGACTATTTTCGACCGATGTTATTTAGGTGCGGAGCTAATGATTAACTGGCAAAACCAACATGATTCTAGCCACTGGATGACCCCTATTAAATCCAATACAAAGTACACAGTCATCGAGCAGTTAGATGAAGACGGCCGTGACTTGATCGTTGAAATGAATGTTTCGCAACAAGCTCGTAAAAAGCTCCTCACCTACCTGAAAAATGGCAAGCAAGGCTTGCGCTTTATCCAGAAAAAGAACAACCCAACCATATAAAAGGGGTCTTGTCGTCCCTAACAGACAAAAAATATGCTCTGCAAGATTTACTTAATGTTTACTTCGAACGATGGGAAATTGAAAATAGTTACGGAGAGATAAAACACGATATGCTTGAGGACGAACTTCTGCTTCGAAGTCAGTCTGTCGAAGGTGTTGAGCAGGAGATCTGGGGTATCTTAATTGCCTACAATCTAGTTCGGTTGGAAATAAGTCGGATAGCAAAAGAAGCTAACGTATCGCCTTTACGGATCAGTTTTATGATGGCGCTAAGGGACATTCAGGATGAACTAATGTGGTGTGCAATCGCATCGCCTGGCTCAATACCCAAGAAGCTGAGGGCAATGCGAGAGAGAGTTAAACGCTATATTTTACCAGAACGAAAAAAACGGCCCAAATCGAGGACCGTTCGTATCAGTAAAACTCGCTATATGGTTCGCTCCAAACATCTTAATTGATAGGAGTTAGCCTTTTGGGCGGCTTTTTTACTGGTAGGGCATACGGTCACTGGTTATAATCGTTGCCGATAAAATCCCTGCTATAACAGAGAGAATCCCATGGGAAGAAGTTTTGAAGTCCGTAAGGCGTCAATGGCAAAGACGCAGGGCGCAAAAGTAAAACTCTATTCAAAATACGGTAAAGAGATCTACATGAGCGCCAAAAATGGCGGTCCAGATCCAGATGCTAATTTGTCACTTCGTCGTCTAATGGATAAAGCGAAGAAAGACCAAGTTCCTGCGCACGTTATCAAAAATGCGATTGATAAAGCGACGGGTGGCGGCGGTGAAGATTATGAAACTGCACGCTACGAAGGCTTCGGCCCAGGTGGTTGTTCTGTCATCGTTGACTGTCTGACTGACAACAACAACCGTACCTATATGGACGTACGTCAGTGTTTCGTGAAAAACAACGCGAAGATTGGTGGCCCGGGTGCGGTAGCACACATGTTCGAACATCAAGCGATTTTCCAGTTCAAGGGCGATGACGAAGAAGCCGTGCTTGAAGCGCTAATGATGAAAGATGTGGATGTGGCGGATATCGAGCTTGAAGAAGGTGTGATCACCGTCTTCGCACCACACACTGAGTTCTTTAAGACGAAAAATGCCCTGTCTGCGGCATTCCCAGACATCACTTTGGATCTAGAAGAAATCAGCTTCGTTCCTCAAGCGACACATCCAATCACAGAAGACGACATGGCTTCTTTTGATAAGTTTATGGATGCCCTAAACGACTGTGATGACGTGCAGAACGTTTACCATAACGCAGAGCTTCCTGCTTAAGTGGATGTTGCTTCGGCAAACCTGCGAGTAGAAAGTGAAAAAACCGACCTGAAGAGGTCGGTTCAGATTGATGACGAACCCCGCTTTTTAAGCGGGGTTCTTTTTTGGAAGCGACCGTAGGTCGCGATCGCGATATTTTTTGCTATGTCGTGCGCAGAAGTTTCCGTTCATTACATAGGCATACAGAAGCAAGTATTTGCCTCATTTCTGCCATGTTTAAGCCTATTTTTCGGAGATAGTTCATCACCAGCGCTATCTTCTTGATGTTTTGGGCTGCCGCTGCCAACCAACATTGCATTTGCACATTGGCTAGACCGCGGAAGCGAGCATAACGATGACCGTGATGTTGCTTAGCGTCTGCAAAGCTACGTTCTACTGTTTCACTTCGACGTCTATAAGTCTTCTTGCCGTAGGAAGAGAGCCGCATTTGGTTTGCCCTCTCTACTGCGTCACTATAGATATGCCGTGTAATCACTTTCTTCATATTTCTGCTTTGAGTACAGTCATCCCTCATTGGACAGAACGCACATTCTTTGGGGGCTGAGTGGTATTCTCGATACGCATCGCGTGAGGTAGTTTTATAAAGCAACTCCTGACCATTCGGACATTGGTAGCTGTCTCTTTGCGCATCGTAAGTAAAGTGCTTCTTTTTGAACGTATTTTTCGTTCTAGATGGACGTCGATAACCGAACACGCCAAGAATAGCTCGACGTTCAAGTGACTCCGCCACTGGAGCAGTAAAGTAGCCCGCATCCAGTCCAACAGCTATCGGGTTCAATTGGAATGTGGCAAGCGTGTAATCTAAGCGTTGAACGTAAGGCTGTGAGTCATTGATGTTACCCGCGGTGGTGTAGGTATCGAGAATAATTCCGTGTTGACCATCAACGGTTCGATGGTCGAGATAAAAGAAGCCTTGAGGCTTATTATCACGAGTCATGAAGCCACTCTCTGGGTCAGTGGTGCTGGTTTTAGTATTCTTTGTTTTTGGCTCTGACTCCCGAGCCTTAAGTGGCTTCTTACCTGCTTTTTCTCGGTCTAAAGCGACGTCTTCATCCAGCATATCAAGATAGGTACTGGCACGAACCGCCGTGACTTTATTGGTGTGTTTATTCTTGTTGGCGTTCGCTTTGAGATGAGTACTGTCCGTAAAGAGCTCTTGACCCGCGACCAAGCCTTTCGACATGGCTTGCTCTACGATATTGATAAAAATACGTTCGAATACATCCGTGCCATTAAAGCGACGAATGCGGTTCTGGCTGAGAGTAGAAGCGTGAATGACTTTCTCTGTTAATGACATCCGCAAGAACCAACGGTAAGCGACATTCACTTCAATCTCTTTGACGAGCTGACGCTCACTTTTTATGCCAAAGATGTAGCCAAGTAAGATGATTTTGAAGAGGCGGACAGGGTCAACAGGTGGGCGTCCATTATCTTTACAGTAAAGATGAGCGACTTCATCTCGAATGAATTCGAAGTCGATAGCATTATCGATTTTACGCACTAAATGGTTTTTAGGAACTAACTGTTCCATCGTCACCATTTCCAGTTCGTATTGTTGCGGAGTAGGCTCTTGAAGCATAACGGAGTGTCCATATTTCGATACCCCTATTAGATCAAAGGTCTAGCTCGAAAGCTAGACCTTTGTCAGCAGTCTGAACCGACCTGAAGAGGTCGGTTTTTTTATTGTTGCCATTCGTGAGAGATACGTAGTTAGGATAAAGTGCCACTAGCTCAGTGGCAGCTCAATCACAAACGCGGCACCTTCGATATCCGCGGTTTCTACCCAGATCTTACCTTGATAAATAGACACAATCTCATGGCACACGGCTAAGCCGATACCTTGACCAGGATTGAGTTGGTCAGCGCGAACACCACGTTGGAAGATTGCCTCACGATGCGCTTCATCCACACCGGGCCCATCATCTTCGATCTTCACTGTTATGGTCTTATTGGTCACGTGCGTCGAGACACGTACCTCTGACAACGCAAAGCGGTAGGCGTTTTCCATCAAATTGCCAAGCAGCTCCATCATGTCATTTTTATTGAGCGGCAGTGTAGCGTCGCTCGCGTAGCGATGAGTCAGCTTGATATGTTTATCCATGTAGATTTTGCTGAGCATACGCTCAAGCCCGACAATACTCTCTGAAAGTGGTGTCGATTCTTTGGTCAAGCCTTGTTGTCCTAGCGTGGCGCGTTTGAGCTGGTATTGAACTAACTCATTCATTTGAGCTGTCTGCTCGCCGATACGTTGCACCATTTCAGTCTTAGATTGCTCGGGCTCATCCATGATGGCGTGAGTCGCAGCGATACGACTTTTTAAGCTATGAGCGAGATCGTCCATTGCATGCTGGTAACGTTGACCTTGCTCTTTACTGAGATAAATCATTCGGTTCAAGGCGATAGTGATGGGCTCCAGCTCAACAGGATATCGCGCTTTAAGGTCGTTTTGCTCGCCATCGGTAATGTCATCCAACTCTTTCGCCAATTGGTTGAGAGGTTTAAAACTCCAATGAAAGGCTAAAAACAGGGCCAGCACTGACAATACAATGAAACCTGACAGCGAAAATAAGGTATTTTTCTCGACTTCAGCACGTTGCTCAATGTAACTGCTTGCCGGCCTTACAACGACGATGCGGTGATCTTTATAGGTCAGGTTAGGTGCTCGGCCGTTAGGAGGCACTAATGTGGCGATGTAGGCCAGTACGAACTCACCTTCGTGGGTCTCAATGAGATGAGAACCATCTGCGATATCATTAGTACGGTTACAAAACAGGGGTTTTACTTCTTCTTTTATATCAGCGGACGCCCAAATGGTCTCTTGATCTTTACAGAGTGCGCTGCTGTATTTGGGGTCACTGGTATCAACACTGTCTATCCAAGTATCAAGATCACTAACGAGGCCAGCCTGATGCATCTGGGCAATGAAAAGGGGGGCTTGGTTAATGAGGTCGTTGGAGAAGGCATTAATATGGCTTTGGCGGAATAGCTGGTAAATAACACCCGCCATTGCCGATGAGATGATGACAAGGATGATCACGGATGTGATCATCACTCGACGTCTTAAAGTCGGTTTTGGTTTGATCATTTAGTCGATAACTCAAAGATATAACCCTGACCACGAATGGTTGAGATTGGGTTATCTATTCCATGTTTGGTGAACTTCTTGCGTAGGCGGCTAATCATGACTTCAATGGTATTTGGGTCGCCTTCTTGATCTTCATAAAGCACATCGAGTAAACGTTGCTTCGATACCACCTGGCGGCTATGGCGCATTAAGTATTCGAGTAAATCATACTCAAATGCGGTCAACTCCATTGGCTCACCGTCAACCGAGACCGCTTTGGCAAGCAAATCGACCGTAATACCACCCGCAACAATTTCTGGTTTTACAAAACCAGAGCTACGGCGAACGAGTGCGTTAAGGCGTGCGACAATCTCTTCTTTTTGGAAGGGTTTTACAAGATAGTCATCGGCACCCGCATCTAAGCCTTGCACCTTGTCCTGCCAGTTTGAACGTGCAGTAAGAATGAGGATCGGCATACGAATTTCTTTGCTTCGGATCTCTTTGATCAGTGATATCCCATCAGAGTCAGGTAAACCTAAGTCGATAATCGCGATATCATTCGGGTAGTTTTGAGCGAAGAAAAGGCCTTCCGACGCAGTACCAGCAACTTGCACTTGATTGCCAAGTTGACTCAGTTGCGTTTTTAGGTGGTGGCTAAGAATAGTATCGTCTTCAACAATCAGAATGCGCATGGCGTGTCCTCAATACGTAATATCGTTCAGTATTGTAACATTATTGTATAGCCAGACTTAACCTTAGCTGAAAACCTGAACAGAAATTCACGACTTTAATCAATAAATTGCTTTGAGTTTGCGGGGTTTATCATCGCGCGTCTGTCAGCGAGTCGCGTTAGTCAAAAAAAACGGGCAATACCCTCATGGCTTGCCCGTGTTTATGTGGACTGCGGTTTGTTTGATTAGCTAAAGACGATCAAAAGCGTGCCTGCAATGGTTAATAACACGTTGGCAATCGCATAAGTACCCGCATAACCCAGCGCAGGGATATTACTGCGCGCATGCTCGTTGATCATATCCATTGCGGGTGCACAAGTGCGCGCGCCGACAATGGCACCAAAGAGCAGGGCACGGTTCATTTTTAATACATAGGCGCCAAACAGGTAAGCCAGTACAACAGGCACGACACTGATGATGACGCTGGCGATGATCAGCTGGGTGCCAAGTTCTGCAAAAGCATCAAGCACGTTACTACCCGCACTTAATCCAATCCCCGCCATGAAGACCATCAGGCCAAAGTCTTTGCTCATATTGAGCGCGCCTTGTGGGACGTAACCAAAGGTAGGGTGGTTGGCACGCAAGAAACCAAGGGTGATACCAGAGAGCAATAAGCCTGCGGCATTACCTAAACCAAAGGTCACCTGACCAAAGGTAAAGGTGATCATCCCGAACAACATACCGAGAATGAAGAACGTACAGAATGCCAATAGGTCGGCGATTTGGCTGTGAATCGAGATGAAACCAATGCGCTCTGCAAGTCCAAGTACCCGACTACGTTCACCACTAACCTGCAAGATATCCCCTTTCGCGAGCAGAATATTTTGCTCTACGGGCATTTCAATTTGGGCGCGTACCACTCGGTTTAAGAAACAGCCATATTCTGCCAAGTTGAGCTCTGAGAGGCGTTTTCCTGCGACGCTATCATTCTTTACGACGATCTCTTCTTCAACAACGCGAAGGTCGAGTAAATCGCGGTCGAAAACTTCGCGGCCATTACGAAAAGCAGGGTCGAGACGGGCATGGCTATCTGGATAACCGACCAGTGCGATTTCATCCCCTAGCTGTAAAATGGCATCACCATCGGGATTGGCGAGAATACCATTGCGACGGATACGTTCTATGTAACAGCCCGTTTGACGATAAATACCCAACTCACGGAGATTTTTGCCGTCTAGCCATTCAATCAGCTCGGGGCCAACACGGTAAGCGCGGATTATCGGCAGGTAAACTTTTCGCTGTGCAACTTCACCAATCCCGCGCTCTTGGGCAATTTGTAGCGCTGAATCTTTTAGATTGTGCTTTTGGAGTTTTGGCATCAGTTTGGCGAAGGCAATCAAGCTGATCAAACCAAACAAATAGGCGAGGGCATAGCCCACACTAATGTTTTCGATAATGATCGCAATTTGTGCGCTATCGGTGACGGAACTTAATCCCGTGTTCAGCGCATCTTTAGCACCCACTAAGACCGGGGTTGCGGTCAGTGAGCCTGCCATCATACCCGTCGCAATGCCTAGATCGATACCAAATTGCTTAGCGAGGACTTTAGTCAGAATAATGGCTGAGATAAGTACCACTAATGCCAGCATCAAGTAGTGCTTGCCGTCTCGAAAGAAAATACCGAAAAAGTTCGGTCCAGCTTCAATACCAACACAATAGATAAACAGCATAAATCCAATACTGAGGGCGTCGGCATCAAAGGTGAAGCCTGAACCTCCCAGAATCAGGGCGGCCAAGAGCACACCAATAGAGTTACCTAGTTGAATACTGCCTAAGCGGATTTTGCCGATGGATAAACCAATGGCCAGAACAACAAATAGCAGCAAAATATTGTTCTGATGTAGTAACGAAACGACGTCGATGTTCACTGAGTGACTATTCCAAATGGAGAGGTAAAGCTGAAAGTTCTAGTTTAATGCAATCTGTCAAAAGGGTCAGCTTGAAAACGTCAGCTTCAGGTGAAAATTTCTTATTACTCAATGTATTTTTGGTTATATGAGCATGATTGAGCAATCGAATGGCATGATAAAAGTGCTTTCAGACGGACAAAAACAAGAAAAGCTGCCGAAGCAGCTTTTCATTTACGGTACACAGTGATAATTACTGGTAAAGACCAAGATTATCTTTCGCGTACGCTTCGAATTCAGTACAACCACCAACGTGCTCTTGGTCGATGAAGATTTGCGGCACGGTTTCTACCGGCTTACCGACGGTCTTCTCTAGATCAGCTTTTGAAATGCCTTCTGCGTGGATATCAACGTAGCGGTAGTTGAAGTCTTCGCGAGTCTCTTTAAGCTCATCAGCGATGTCTTTAGCACGAACACAGAAAGGGCAACCTGGGCGACCAAAAATAACAACGAACATAGTGATTCTCTCCTTAATTTGTATGGGCTAAATATGCCTGAATTTCCCGATAGAGGAAAGACGGTTTTATCATTCGCTATGATAGGGAAAACCTATGGATGTTTTCAAAGGCTTAGTTTGTATAACTTATGTCAGCTTCTGAATCCTGCATCTTGAGGTGGCTTGAGTATATTGCTTTCTGCGGCATATTTTGCATTGTAAGGTCGCCAATCATTGGAACATTGAACTCCTTCAAAAACCCGCGGTATAAACTACCATAGAGCGTAGACATATTGCGCCAAGTCAAAACAGAGAAACAGTGTGTCATTCACTCTGTTGAATAGCGAACCATGCGAAGGTGGCATGGCATAGGACTTAGCGAAGGAGTATGCAATGTTTCAGTTTATGACATCTAACAAAGTAATCTTTGGTGAAGGGGCCCTCAATCAATCTCTGACCACGTTAGGCCGCTATGGATATAGCGTGCTACTGGTGACGGGGCGAGGTGGTGAGCGTGCTGAGCCGGTGATCAACTACCTGATGCAACAAGGTATGCGTTATCAGCAGGTGGCGGTGTGGGGCGAGCCAGTTATTGCCATGGTTGAAGAGCTCGCTGCGATGGGGCGACGTTTTAAACCGGATATGATTGTCGCCATCGGTGGCGGCAGTGTGTTAGATGTGGGCAAAGCATTGTCCGCGATTATTCCAAACCAAGGTAGCGTTTATGATTATGTTGAGGTCATCGGACGCAATCTACCTTTCAAAAATGCGCCTTTGCCTTGTATCGCTATTCCCACCAACGCTGGCACAGGTTCCGAAGTAACCCGGAATGCGGTGCTTAAGTCTGCTCAAGAAAAAATCAAGGTGAACATTCGTAACGAAGCCTTGCTACCCGATGTCGCGATTATTGATCCAACCCTAACGTATGGCATGGATAAAGCACTGTCTGCTCGCAGCGGTATGGATGCCTTTACTCATTTAATGGAAGCCTATGTGTGTAATGCGCCAAATCCGTTTTCGGACATGGTTTGTGAAGAAGGGTTGAAGAAACTTTCTAACGCGTTGTTCTTAGCCTGCGAAGAAGACGATTTTCGCGCCCGCGCTGACATGTCCTTCGCCGCAATGCTTGGCGGCATGGCACGCAGCAATGCGAGTTTAGGTGCTGCGCACGGCTTAGCTGCTGCATTGGGCGGTCGCTTAACGGCACCCCATGGCGCGATCACCGCGCGATTAGCCCCGTTCGTGATGGCAGAGAACATCTTAGTGGCTGAACAAATGGGGCGAAATGATGTCATAAATCGGTACCGCAAACTGGGCGTGCTGTTGACGGGAGACGCCAATGCAAAACCGGCGTCGGCAATTGACTGGGTCAAAGACGCCTTGATTCGTCTAGAAATCCCTTCATTACAGATGTATGGTCTGTGCCGCACCATGTTTACAGATATTGCGGATGATGCGTTGCGCTCGACAGCCATTAAAGGTAATCCGTTACCGCTGACTAAAGAGCGCCTAGAACACATACTGTCTGAAGTTTGCCAATGCACGGCAACGGTAGAAATTTAAAAAGGATAAAAAGAAGAGATGACCAACAGCACGATTGAGACCCTATTGTCACACCGTTCTATTCGTAAGTTTACGGCTGAGCCGATCCCTCGAGCGGACTTAGAGACCATATTAGCCTGTGGTCGTGCTGCTTCCAGTTCTACTTTTATTCAGTGTGTCAGTATTGTGCGAGTGACCGATACAACAAAGCGCACCAAGTTGGCCGAGTACGCAGGTAATCAACCCTATGTTGCCGAATGCGCTGAGTTTCTCGTGTTCTGCGCCGATTTTCATCGTCATCAGCAGCTTGTGCCGGATGCAAAGCTGGGCTTTACAGAGCAAACCTTGATTGGCGCAGTTGATACAGCGCTGGTGGCACAAAATTGCCTGACTGCGGCCGAATCGATGGGATTAGGTGGCGTCTACATTGGGGGATTAAGAAACTCGCCTGAGCAAGTGAGTGAGCTGTTAGCGTTACCGGAACACGTACTGCCGTTATTTGGACTGTGTCTGGGATATCCCGCGCAAAACCCTGAGCAAAAACCACGGTTGCCACTCGCGTTGATGTTACATGAAGAGCAGTATCAAGAACTGGATCAAAAATTGCTTAGTAATTACGATGAGCACGTGGCAGCGTACTATCGTGCACGTACAAACGGCCAAGTGACCCACAGCTGGTCAGAACAGATACAAAAAACGCTGACGAAAGAAGCAAGACCCTTCATGAAAGCGTTTTTAGCCGCAAAAGGCTTTAGTACGCGCTAGTTTCACATTAAAATCATGCGTTTTTTAGGCTGCACATATTTCGCGGCCTTATTCTTGGGAAGTTTAATGAATCGAGTTTTAAAGGTGGTCGTTAGTTTGGTTGTGGCTGCCTCATTGGTCGCTTGTACTTCGACCGCTACATCGACACAGCCTGAAAGGGCGCAACAAGTATTGTTATTAGACAATGCAGAGCAAGTGTATCTTGAGTGGCGCGACAAGCTAGAAGATATCGAAAGCTTGTCAATCTATTCGCCAGC
This sequence comes from Thaumasiovibrio subtropicus, assembly GCF_019703835.1. NCBI lineage: Bacteria > Pseudomonadati > Pseudomonadota > Gammaproteobacteria > Vibrionales > Vibrionaceae > Thaumasiovibrio > Thaumasiovibrio subtropicus. Next base: position 1,364,870 of record NZ_AP023054.1, read on the forward strand.
CACGCTGCAATCGCTAAACACCTTGTGGGCTCGTGTTGAAAGCAACTACAAAGAGTTTGATGGAAAACCAGAACGTTTGCATGCGACTTCGTTCTTTGGTTCAGAGACTTACTATAGTCGCTTTCAAGCGGACATCTCCCAGATCGAGCGTCTGTATGATGAACTCATGTCAACGCAAAAAGCGGCTGATATTGCGTTACGACCAGCCACTGAACATCTTCACTATTTGGATGAGATAGAAGCACGCGAGTACTTTCGTAGTGAATATGATCGTCTAAAGCGTTTTTATGAGCGTCTCTATGTGATTTTTGATGAACAAGGTGAGGCGCCAGCATTAAAACAACAGAAAGAGTTTTTGATTCGCGCGCGCAGTCTGGAAGTGAAAACCATCAAGCGCATATATATCACGCCATTGGAAGATATCTCTCGAGAGCTACGTCGTCGTGATGCACGTAGTTTTGTGCCTGAGAGCTTTGCTGCTGTGGACAAAGCTATCGCTGATGCAAAAAACCTAATCGATGACGCCCCGCGCGCGTTTGAGTTGATTGATAAAGCGGTAAACGATATCTCCTTCCAGCTTGCCCATGCGACACATATGCTTGAAGCTGTGGTTCATCTGCGTGGCTTGAGTCGAGACAGTTATGAAGCCTATATCCTAGATATGGAGAAACACCTGCTTGCGCTTTCAATGGCATTAAACGGCAAAGACTATCGCAACCTTGATCTTGTTAAGCAGGTCGAGACTATCCTCACTGATATCCGTGAGCAAAACGCGCAAATCGAAGCACTTAAAAAGCAGCTCGAAGCCTTGCAGAAATAGCCTCTCTAATAAACTCGATTCAGCAAAGCCCCATCGATGGGGCTTTTTTATTGCATGTTTGAACGCTGTCACGAGCTATTAAGAAACCTTAGTATGGAAGTTAATTTAATTGCGAGGATTATCTTTTAAATAAAGAGGTTATTAGAAAATATCTCTAAATGGCAGTAATGTGTTTTAGGAGAATGGATTCAATTCATACCCAAACGCTTTGTAGCTAAATGAATGTCACTGTGTTTATCTATTATTTTGTCGCTGAATAAGCGGTGCTGTTATAAAGCAATGGTTCATTCATTTGATTTATATGTCAGTGCTTTCAGGGAAGATGAGCTAATGTTTGAAAAAATAGATAAAGTAATAAAAGGCATGATGTTATGTGCTTTTTGATATGGGCAGTTTTTCGTATCGGTTTGTTGAACTCTTTCGCTTACCATGGCTTTGAATACGCTATTTCTGCCGATGAACTGGCGGTATCGAGTGTAGAGGAGTTGCAGGTAAGGTTAAACGACTTCACTTTGAACGAAGAAGAGTTATTGAAAGAGCTCAATAAAATAGACATGGACTTGAGTGGGTTCTATGAGAGTACGACAATGCAAGTTATTTTTCAGTATTCTCAAGATGAGTTTGCAGCACTGGTTATTGAGTTTGAATCCAAACATAGTCTGAAGAGCCTCGGTGGAGCGTATACCAATATAATAAACCAGATCAGTGATCATGTATTGAAGGTTGAGTAAATGGCTTACTGGTGAAAAATATCGTTTTTCATTAGCATGAATTCTTGAGCTGTGTTTCTTTAAGTGGCGTTCATATCTAGATTGCCATTAACGAACCAAGACTTTTCTCAATTATAAAAAAAAGCCTCCATCTGGAGGCTTTTAGTGATTCAAGTATCGCGATTAGCAAATGACTTTAATGGCTAGACCGCCTTGAGACGTCTCGCGGTACTTCGCATTCATGTCTTTACCGGTTTCTAGCATGGTTTCGATTACTTTATCGAGGGATACGCGTGGGTCGGATGAACGACGAAGCGCCATACGACTCGCGTTGATCGCCTTAACAGCAGCGATACCGTTACGCTCAATACAGGGTACTTGTACTTGCCCTGCGACAGGGTCACAGGTGAGGCCCAAGTTGTGTTCCATTGCGATTTCAGCTGCCATACAAACTTGCTCTGGGCTGCCGCCCATTAATTCCGCAAGACCCGCTGCCGCCATTGAACAAGCGACACCGACCTCACCTTGACAGCCAACTTCCGCACCAGAGATAGACGCATTACGCTTGTACAGGCCACCGATAGCACCTGATGCAGCAAAGTAACGAATGTATTGTGACTCTGTCACCGGTTGAATGAACTTGTCATAGTAGGCAAGGACGGCAGGAATGATGCCACAGGCACCGTTGGTTGGCGCAGTAACGACACGGCCACCTGCTGCGTTTTCTTCATTGACGGCAAACGCATACATGTTAACCCAGTCAACAACCGTCATCGGGTCAGTGCTTAAACGCTCTGCGGTTTCCAGTTGTTGACGTAAACTTGCGGCACGACGTGGCACGCGCAAAGGACCTGGTAGCAGGCCTTCGGTGTTCATACCACGATCCATACACTCTTGCATGGTTTGCCAAATTTTCGCGTATTGCGCTTTGATCTCGTCTTGGTTACGGAACATACGCTCATTCGCCATAACGAGAGAGCTGATTGAGATCGCGTTGTCTTTACAAAGCTCAACAAGCTCAGCCGCTGATGAAAACTCGTAAGGCACTTGTGTGGTTACTTCTTCTTCTACGCCAAAGTGCTCTTCATCAACAATAAAACCACCACCGATCGAGTAGTATGTCTTTGAGTAGACTTTTTCGTCACCGATCCATGCGTGGATCTGCATACCATTCTCGTGCAGCTCAAGGTTGTGGCTGTGGAAATTCATTCCGCCTTCACGTGGGAAAGCGACAGTGTGTTCGTTATCACCGACAACGAGTGTTTCAGTCTCTTCAACACGTTTGATGTAACTGGGGATACTATCGATATTAACGGTGTCTGGCAGGTTATCAGCCAAGCCCATAATGATAGCGATATCGGTGTGGTGACCTTTACCCGTTAGTGAAAGAGAGCCGTAAACATCGACGGTCAGTTTAGTCACAGACGTGAGTTGGTTAGAAGCACGCAAGTCATCAATGAATTCTTTACCCGCCTTCATTGGGCCTACGGTGTGAGAGCTGGAAGGACCAACACCAACTTTATAAATGTCAAAAACACTGATCATGTTAGGAACCTCAGGTAGAGGGAGCAGCCGGTAATCGTGCCCGAGCTGTCTACAACTTTATAACTCTTCCCCTATCCATGGAGAGAACGTAAAACTACAAAGAGCAGGGAAGAATGAGTCCGTCCCTGCTCTTTATTTATTTTCACTATTTTACGTGACTTTGTTCGAAAGGAAACAACCGGATTCGTTTTTTCATACATTCGTCACTGTAAATCAACACTAAAATAGTGGTTTATATTAGATCATGCTGTAAATTACAGATGAAATCGCTGCAATACCACACATAACAGTGAAGATACTTACTGGCAGTGATGTACGGTATTTTGCCATTGCTGGTACTTTGTACATAGCGAACACAGGCATGAGGAACAGGATACCGGCAATCATTGGTGCACCGATGTCTTCAATCATACCTAGGATGCTTGGGTTAATAATAGCAACAATCCAAGTAGTCAGTACGATGAAGGCAAGAGAGACTTTTTCCAGTGTCTTTACAGGGGTTTTTGAACGTGACTTTGCAAGACCAACGAGACCTTCGTGCGCACCAAGGAAGTGACCAAAATAGCTAGAGGTAATCGCAGCGAAAGCAATCAAAGGACCCATGAAAGAGATAAGAACAGAGTCATGCACGTTTGCAAGGTAAGACAGTACGCTGATGTTCTGTGCTTCTGCGTCAGCAAGTTGCTCAGGAGAAAGAGACAAAACAACAGAGAAGACGAAGAACATTACAAAGCCCATTAGCATGCTTGCCGCACCAAGGGTGATTTTGTCGGTCTTCTTCGATGCCTCTTCACCGTATACACGACGTTGCTCTTTCGCAAACTGGCTGATGATCGGGCTGTGGTTGAAAGAGAACACGATGATAGGAATCGCAAGCCATACGATGCTTGGCATTGAACCCCACTCTGGAGAAACAGACGCCATCGACATGTTCCAATCAGGAATAAGGTAAACAGACAGGGCAAGCAAGATGAATACCAATGGGTATACCATTGCTGACGTTGCTTTCAGCATCAACTCTTTGCCGAATACCACACCCAGTGTCATTAGCGTGATTAAACCACCAGACAGAGCCCAGCGTGGCAATGATTCCATGCCGAGTTGATTCACCATGAATGAATCTGCAGTGTTAGTGATGCCGACGCCGTAAATGAGAACGATTGGGTAAATCGCGAAAAAGTATGCGAAGGTGATCAAGTTTGCACCGGTTTTACCGAAGTGCTCTTCAACAGTATCAGTGATATCTGCTTCAGGGTTTTTGGCCGAAAGTACAAAACGCGCTAGGCCTTTGTGAGCGAACCAAGTCATTGGCAGCGCGATAAGTGCGAGGATGACGAGAGGCCAGAAGCCGCCAGCACCCGCTTTGATTGGAAGGAAAAGCACACCGGCACCGACAGCGGTACCAAATAGTGAGAGTGCCCAGGTGATGTCTTGATATGACCAGCCAGCTTTCTTTGCAGTCGTTGCTGCAGGCGTCGAAGTGGTTTGCATAATTGTAATACCCAGATTAATTTCAGAACGGAAAATAAGGAACAGGGGCATTCTCTCATTTTTGTAGCACGTAATATTGATCTAGATCGTAAAATGCAATTTAGTGAAACAAAACCGTGACAAAAGTGATCTAAATCACTTTATTGGTGGGGTGAACAGACAGCTTTTTAACTAATACCCTTAGTTTTTTTAATGCCATAGCTGACAAGACAGTAACTTTAGCATCTGTGCAGTCGCCCCCCAGATAGCATATTGGGCGTATGGGACAGAGTAGATGGTGTGGTACTTTCCTTTAACAAGAAACCTTTGTTGACGCATGTTGCTGGGGTTGAGGACGTGTTCTGCGGGGGCTTCAAACAGGTTTTCGACTTCGTTTTTGTCGATGCTAGGGACATATCTCGATGAGACTATCGATAGATAGGGCTGGATAATGAAGCCCGTCACCGTGGGGAGTTCGGGTAATTTGCCCAAGATATTTTCACGTGAACAGAGGATGCCAGTTTCTTCATGTGTTTCACGGATTGCAGTATCAATGAGATCTTGATCAAGACTTTCTTCAAAGCGCCCGCCAGGAAAGGAGACTTGTCCAGGATGGTGGCGAAGATGTTTCGCACGCTCAGTAAAAACAATGTGATAGCCTGACTCTCGTTCGACGAGACCAATCAAGACGGCCGCTTTCTTTAACGGTTTCTGATAGTTGCGTGTTGCAGCGACTCGCACTTTATGGGCTTCATCATAGACGCCAGGGGGAGTGAGAATGAATTTTTCGGGAAGTGTCAGTGTTGTCACGGGAAGCCTCTGCCATTTTCTCTTTTTTGTAAAGTATAACGGAAGTGCGCTATTTGACAGGAATAACCAATATTTTTCTCAATAAATCCATACTTAATTTTCGGAGATAAATAACCGCCAATCCCTTTGTATATAGGGATAGGGAAGACCTGTCTGTTATTTTTAACTATGTTTGTGTCGACTTTTTTAGACGGTTGTTCAGCGTCTATTACTTGACAGGGTAAAGAAAGTGCATGGTGTGACTTTTTTGTAGCTTAGATGTGATGGAAAGTCTGTTTTTGAAATGGGTTTTGTACTGCTGGGTAGACAAGCTTAGAAATTCTTGCTGAGCAAGCATCTTGAGGTGGTTTGAGCATAAAACTGTACGAGTTAGCACGAATATCAATACCCATGTTTCATTGTTGTGAATAATGATAACTCCATGTTAACCATTAATATTTCGCAATATCTTGTCAACGGGTTGTCATTTAATCTAAACCAAACAGTCATTTGATTAATAAAGAATGATTGCCGGATTCTCCAAATGAATGGAAATAAAAATGGCAGTCAATCAATTCAAATTCGTATTAGGTACAGTGGTAGCACTTACTGTTTCTCATAGTGCTGTTGCGCTCGATACTCGCTATGAAGATCGCAGCGGCAATATGGTGGCTGATACACCAACAGATACATCGCAATGGCAAGACCCATCAACCTTAATCTTCGCCTATACGCCTGTTGAAGACCCCTCTGTCTATGCTGATGTATGGAGCGAGTTTTTGGCGCATTTATCCGAGAAAACAGGTAAGAACGTCCGTTTCTTCCCCGTTCAAAATAATGCTGCGCAAATTGAAGCGATGCGATCTGGCCGCTTGCATATTGCAGGTTTTAATACGGGTTCGACGCCACTCGCGGTTAACTGCGCAGGCTTTAATCCATTTACCATTATGGCGGGTGAGGATGGTTCATTCGGCTATGAAATGGAGATTATCACCCATCCCGCATCAGGCATTGATAATGTCGAAGACTTAAAAGGTAAAAAAGTCGCGTTTACTGCGCAGACGTCAAATTCTGGCTTTAAAGCACCTTCGGCTATTTTGGGTGCTGAATTTGGTTTAAGCGCAGACAATGATTTCTCAGCGGCATTTTCAGGTGCACATGATAATTCAATTATCGGTGTTGCCCATAAAGATTACGATGCGGCTGCGGTGGCAAACTCTGTTTTGAAACGCATGTTAGACAGAGAAGTCGTCAAAGCGTCTGACATTAAAACCATCTATCAGTCTCAAACCTTCCCAACCACCGCTTATGGTTATGCACATAACCTTAACCCTGAGCTTCAAGCACAAATTAAAGAGGCATTTTTTAGTTTCGATTGGGCTGGCACGAAATTGCAGGAAGAGTTTGAGCGAAACGGTGAAGCGCAGTTTATTCCAATTACTTATCAAGAGCATTGGGCGGTGATCCGCACTATCGATGAAGCTAATGACGTCTCTTACCAGTGCCGCTAAGGCACACTGAATTGGAATAATCATGTCTACATTGCAATTAAAGAATGTGACAAAGCAGTACTCAGCGCGAGATATCGCGCTGAGTGATGTTTCTTTGTCGGTTGAGGCTGGAGAAGTGGTTGGCCTTATCGGTCCTTCAGGTGCGGGTAAATCGACATTAATACGCTGTATTAACCGCCTCACCGAACCTACCTCTGGTGAAATACGATTTAATGGCGAAAACCTCGTGACACTGAATCGTACGCAACTGAGGCAGTCTCGCCGAGAAATCGGGATGATCTTTCAAGAGTACGCGTTGATTGAACGTCTTACGGTAATGGAAAATGTATTATCTGGTCGATTAGGGTATGTGCCTTTCTGGCGAAGCTTGCTTCGAAAGTACCCGGGTAAAGATATTGCCAATGCTTACCGCTTGCTTGATCGTGTTGGGCTGATTGAACATGCAGATAAGCGGGCAGATGCCCTGTCAGGCGGCCAACGGCAGCGGGTAGGGATTGCTCGAGCCTTAGCGCAAAAGCCGCAGTTATTGTTGATTGATGAACCGACCGCCGCCTTGGACCCGCGTACCGCTCGCCAAGTAATGCGTTTAATTAAGGACATCTGTGCCGAGCAGCAGCTACCGGCGATCATTAACATCCACGATGTGAATTTAGCGAAGCAGTTTTTGCCACGCATTATCGGCTTGAATGCCGGGAAGATTGTGTTTGATGGTGCTGCAGACGCGTTGGATGATCGCGTGCTGACGACTATCTATGGTGAGGAAGATTGGAATCCAACACCTGAGCATGACGCCCCAGAATGGGTGGAGGCGATGGCCTAATGGAATATCCAACGCAATGGAGAAAGCCGCCCCTGATTGCAAATGCCGGACTACGTTACGGCGTACTCTTGTTGGTGATCATTTACACCTATTTGGCAATGGGGTCGGTTGAGGTTAACTGGTCGCGGGTTTACGAGGGACTCGACCGTGGCTGGCGATTTGTACAAGCCTTCTTACAGCCAGACTTCACCAGTCGCTGGAGTAACATTTCGCAAGGGTTAATCGAGAGCTTGACCATGACGCTCACCTCTACCGTCGCTGGTGTTGTGTTGTCGATACCCTTTGCTTTGGGTAGCGCACGCAACTTGGCGCCACGATGGATCTATTTGTTCTGTCGTAGTTTCATCGCGATTGCACGTAGCTTTCAAGAAATCATTATCGCTATCTTATGCGTCGCCTTGTTTGGTTTTGGTCCCTTTGCTGGCTTTGTTACCCTGACATTTGCCACTGTTGGCTTTCTTGCCAAGTTGTTTGCCGAAGAAATTGAAGCGACGGATCCCGCCGCGTTGACCGCAATGCGTGCTACCGGAGCAGGCTGGCTGCAACAGATCAATTATGCCATTCAGCCACAAGTCTTGCCGCGCATTATCGGATTAAGCATGTATCGACTGGATATCAATTTCCGAGAATCCGCTGTGATTGGCATTGTCGGTGCTGGGGGGATTGGTGCAACGCTCAATACCGCGATGGATCGCTATGAGTACGATAGCGCGGCGGCCATTTTACTGATCATTATTGGCTTAGTGATGATTGCAGAGTTTGTCTCAAACGTCATTCGTACGCGTTTACAGTAGGAGAGGGGCATGAAGAAAGAAGTATTCCCTGCTTACTGGGAAAAGCATTCACCCCAAGTACGCCTGTGTCGCTGGGTGGCGTGGCTCGTCTTTGTTGCCTTGTGTGTCTTTTGTTGGCAAGAGATGAATCGCGATACGCTGTGGTACTTTGTGACCGATGCGCCTAATCAGTTTCGTGATATTAGTGGTCGTATGTGGCCGCCACGTTGGTCATACCTTAACGAGCTCTGGGAGCCACTGTGGGACACCTTAAACATTGCCACGCTAGGTACCGCGCTTGGTGTCGTGATTGCCTTGCCAGTTGCATTTTTGGCCGCACGCAATACCACACCCAGTCGGCATTTTGTTCGTCCTATTGCGCTTTATATCATTGCGGCGAGCCGTTCCATTAATTCGTTGATTTGGGCGCTGCTGCTGGTGGCGATTTTAGGACCGGGTTTGCTGGCGGGCATCATTGCTATCGCATTGCGTTCAATCGGGTTTATCGCCAAGTTGATGTATGAAGCGATTGAAGAGGTGAATACCACCCAACTGTCAGCGATTACAGCAACGGGGGCGTCTCCACTTCAAGTGCTGGACTATGGCATCGTGCCCCAAGTGTTACCCAGTTTCATTGGGACTAGTATCTTTAGATGGGACATTAATATTCGAGAATCCACCATTCTTGGCTTAGTGGGCGCAGGGGGCATTGGATTGAAACTCGAAGAGTCCATGTCGACCTTAGCTTGGCCACAAGTCGCGGTGATCTTTGTGGCCATTTTAACGACGGTGGTATTTTCGGAATGGATATCCGCCAAAGTTCGCCATTTACTGATATAGCCTGTCGTTTGACCAAACACCCTTGCACGTTTTGCGCACCCCCAGTGGTGCGCTTTTTTGCCTACGACAATGTCAGTATCTGTATACTCTGGCCAACTCAAGTATAAAGATAGCGAGACTCGATGGTTTTGATTGTTTGTGCGAGGGCTTTCTTGTCTGACTGCGTGAGGGCTTGTGCGAAGTTATCGGCCTTAATTGGGATGGCTTTTGATAGTGTAGCCGGCACCCCGTTATTGGCTTTCTCGAGCATAGCAATGAACTGTTCAACACTGAGGTTATGGACAATTTGCAAGCTATTGGTTAACGCTCCCAGTTCGGTAATAGACGTTATCGCATCGTCACTACGACGATTTGCCAATTGGAAACGTGCTTCAGTTTGACGACTTTCCATACTGGAAAAACGCATCGCAGCTGCTTCTGGAATCGCTTTTACACGCGTTTGATGCCCCAACTCTTCCCAACTGACACCACAAACAGACAGTGTGAAGAGTGATGATAATTGATGCATTTCCTGAGGCTGAGTGAGCTTGCCATCCAATAGTTCTTCGCAGAGTGCCATGAGGGAGGCGGGTGAAATGCGTTCATACGTCACTAAGCCCGCTTTGCTTTGGTAACAGAGTTTGAGGGTATCGAGTAAATAGTAGATATGCCCCATAGGTTGCCACTGCTGCTGCGTGTTTTTTTGCTGTGCGCGATGAGAGTGAGAAGGCGACGGAGGCGGAGTTTGATAAGATTGAATGACCGTTTCAGCAGCGCGGCGTTTCTGCCTAAAGTGTCTGATTATTTTCCTCATGATGTCTCCTTACCTCACAGATTTCACAAAATATAGATCAAAATGATAATGATTCCTATTATTATTCTCATTGATGTTGGTCAAAAATGTCACGTAAAGAAGAAATCTAATATCAAAAGGAAGGAGTCATAAATGAGATTTATCATAGGGTTACGTAACCTGCTCTTTAGAGTGCTGTATCGAATAATACGCCCGCTCATCTTCTTAATGGATCCAGAAGATGCCCACTATATGTTTAAACGGGTGGGCGTGTTCTTAGGATCCAACGGTGTAACGCGGGGCTTGACCTCATTTTTATTCGATTTCAATCACCCAAGTTTGCACACCCAAGTTGACGGGGTGCGTTATCGTAACCCGGTCGGACTATCCGCTGGCTTTGACAAAGATGGAGAGCTCACCAGTATCTACCCGTCGCTAGGATTTGGGCTCGCTGAACTTGGGTCATTTACCGGTGAAGTCTGTCCAGGGAATCCAGGAAAACGTCTGTTTCGAATGGTGAAGTCGAAATCAATCTTGGTCTGGTATGGCCTGAATAATCAAGGCGCAGAGAAAATTTCGTCTCGCTTGCAAGGGGCGGATTTTGGTCGATTAAGAGTGGGCATTAATGCGGCTAAATCTAATATTACCCCGGAGTTTGACTTACAAGAGTCGATAGATGACTACACCAAGACGATGCGGTTGTTCAAAGATATTGGCGATTATTACACCATTAATATCAGTTGCCCCAATACGCAAGATGGCGAACCCTTTGTTGACCGAGAGAATCTAGATGCCTTGCTGACAGCAGTGAATGCGCACCGAGTAGAAGGACGTCCGATTTATGTTAAGTTGGCGGCCGATCTTGAGTTGGACGAGATTGATGTCATCGTCGATGCCTGCGTTGCGCATAAAATGGATGGGGTCGTTTTGACAAATTTGGCCAAGCCGGCTTTCAACAAAGAGTATGTCGAAGACGAATTGCCTTACCACAAAGGCGCGATGAGTGGATTACCGCTGCAACGTATATCGACAAGTGTGATTCGCCATGTTTACCGCCGCACTCGAGGTGAGTTGACCATCATTGGCGTCGGCGGTGTGTTCACGGCAAGAGATGCCTACGAGAAGATCACTTCAGGTGCCAGTTTGCTACACATGATTACGACGATGATTTTTGATGGCCCGCAAAACATCAATGAAATTAATCGTGGCTTAGTCAAGCTGCTACAAGAAGATGGGTTTAACTCGATTGAAGAGGCGGTAGGGTCACGCAACCCACTGCCCAAATTAAAAGCTGAGACGCAATCCGACGATGAGACCCGCGTAGAGGAAGCGCCTGTCTCTGAGGTCGCTTGAGTAACGCTGACATTGAGTTAGCTAACCTTTTTGTGGATTGATACCTCGGTGTCGCCATGCACCGAAGAATGAATCCACATTGGTAAGATGTTGACCCGTTCTGAATCGGGTCTTTTTTCTCCTTGTTTGATCTGACCTATTTCTCAACGCGTACAAGATTGTCATGTCCAAGTCGCTGGGTATTGCCATGTATTTTGACGCCGATTTCTCGCCAGAGACCTCCTCTTCACGCCACAAAACAGGCATTTATTGGTTTGGTAACGATCAACGTATCGCAGACAATCCTTTACTTACTCAAGCTTGCGAGCAGTGCGACAGATTAGTGCTGGTCTACTGCATTGAGCCCCAGTTTTTGCGAACGAACCGCTACATCACGGGCTCTGGTCTATCGACTAATCGTTGGCGGGCCTTAATGGAGTCACTCAACCAACTATCGGAGCAACTTGCAGACCGTGGACAGCAGCTACTATTGAAAATTGCCCCAGCGCTAGACATGATTCCCGCACTCATGCGTTGCTATAACGCAACGGTTGTCTACCGAGCCAGTCATGCCGGTGTATATGAACGGCAACAATGGCAGATTTTGAAATCGAAGTACCCGTATCTGGAGTATGTCAGCGACGAGCAACTCACTCTGTTCGGCTCTGTTGCAGCAGGGTTAGATGATTTTGCACCAACATTCAGCCAGTTTCGTCGTCACGTCGAGGGCCTACCTATTGCAAAACCCGTGGTCTCGCCGGCGTTCCTGCCACCCTCTCCCGCAAATGAAAGGACACGTGTGACACCGGCTTCTGGTATTAACAGCGGTGGGCTGATTGCAGGCGAGCTGAATGGGCAATGCCATCTGGCGAGCTATTTTAAAACCACGTTGCCGTCGCGATACAAAGAGACGCGTAACCACCTCGGTGCGGGTGAAAGCAGCACCCAGATGTCGTTATATCTTTCCCACGGTAACTTGTCGCCGAGACAGATCGTTGCCAAACTCCGTGACTACGAGGCGCTGCACGGCGAAAATGAATCTACGTACTGGATTTATTTTGAGCTACTTTGGCGTGAATTCTTTTTCTGGCACGCAGTGGTTGCAGGAAGCCAGCTGTATGCGTTCTCAGGCCAAGCAGACACTCCGCCTTTATTGAGTGCTTACCCTGAGCGCTATCGTCGTTGGGTGAATGGCCAGACCGCACATCCACTCGTGAATGCCTGCATGAATGAGTTACGGGAAACAGGGTATCTTTCCAATCGCGGGCGGCAGATAGTCGCCAGTTGCTTGGTTAACGAGCTCAGTGTCGATTGGCGGTTTGGGGCGGCCTATTTTGAGCAGCAGCTCGTTGACTATGATGTAGGGTCTAATTGGGGTAACTGGCAGTATATTGCTGGGGTCGGGTGTGATGCCAAAGGGGGGCGTCACTTCAATCTAGATAAGCAACAAGCGCTTTTTGATTGCCAAGGGCACTATGTGAAGCGTTGGCAAGGCGATATTGGCGTCACGAGAGTTGATACGGTCGATGCGGCAGATTGGCCTTTATACCCTTGAGTACAAGAGAGATCGTTAGATGAGACGAACACTGCGGCTGATATTAGGGGATCAACTTAACGCTAACCATTCTTGGTTTAAAGCACTGTCACCCGATGTTTTCTACTTGATTGCGGAACTTAAACAAGAAACGGACTATGTGCCTCATCACCTTCAAAAGGTTTGTGCCTTTTTTGCATCGATGAGTAATTTTGCTGCGGGATTGAAACAGGCTGGACATCAGGTAATACATCTGACATTGGATGATACTCGCGACTATCCCGATCTAGAGGCGGTGATTATCGCCACAATGCAGAGCCATGGCTGTGAATGCTTGGCCTATCAGCGGCCTGATGAATACCGGTTGTTACAGCAGTTGCGAGAGATGCCAGTCGAAAAGTATGAAGTGGATACGGAACACTTTTTACTGCCGTTTGAGGAAATTGACCAACAGTTTAAAGCAGATAAACCGCAAATGATGGCGCATTTTTATCGAAGGATGCGTAAACGCTTTCAACTGCTGCTGGATGAAAATGCACAGCCGCTAGGGGGCAAGTGGAGCTTTGATACTGAAAACCGTAATAAGTTAAGCAATAAAGCAATCCAAGAGATGGTTGCGCCACTTATGTTTGAAACAGAGGTGTCGGCGATCAGAGAACGAATAAACAGACACGGCGTAAAGACCATTGGGCGGCTGGACGGGCCTTTGTTATGGCCCACTAGCCGCCAATCAGCACTGGCCTTGCTCGATTACTTTTGTACTCACTGCCTGCCATGGTTTGGACGGTATCAAGATGCAATGACTGCCCATTCACCTTATCGATGGAGTCTCTACCATAGCCGTTTGTCGTTTGCGTTAAATACGAAGATGCTGCATCCCCTGCAAGTGATCAATGCTGCGATTAACGCCTATTCTGCTGAGCCTGAGGTGATAAGTTTGGCGCAAGTCGAGGGTTTCGTTCGGCAGATTCTCGGGTGGCGAGAGTTTGTTCGCGGCATCTACTGGGTAAATATGCCTGAGTACCAAAACAAAAACGCACTGCAAGCGGCTAACAAGTTGCCAGCGTACTTTTGGACGGGTGATACGCAGATGCATTGCCTCTCCCAAGCTATTCAACAATCTCTCGATTACGCCTATGCCCATCATATTCAGCGGTTGATGGTGACGGGCAATTTTGCACTGCTGGCGGGTATTTCGCCGGATGAAGTGGATGCGTGGTATCTCGGTATTTACATCGATGCGATTGAATGGGTGGAAATGCCTAACACGAGAGGGATGGCGTTGTTTGCTGATGGGGGATTGCTCGCCTCTAAGCCCTATGCGGCGAGTGGCAATTATATCAACAAAATGAGTGATTACTGCAAAACCTGTCAGTATGACGTGAAAAAGCGTCATGGAGAGGGTGCGTGCCCGATGAACAGTCTCTACTGGCGTTTTATGCAGACCCATCGAGAGCGGTTTGAGCGCAACCCACGCACTGCAATGATCTACCGAACATGGGATCGCACTTCACCCGAAGACCAAGACGCGATTTTGTCGTCGGCGGCATACACCATGAATCACTTAGAGACACTCTAATGAAGATATTAATTTGTGGCGGTAACGGTGGGATTGGTGCTGCGCTTGTGAAGGTGTGTGCATCCTTCGCGACAGAAGTTCACGCAACTTGGTATCGCAATGAACCGCAAGAGAGCAAAAAATCACCAGGGATACATTGGCATAGCGTCGATGTCAGTAACGAGGAGGATATTGCCCGTTTAGCGAGCTCCATCGGGGATCTTGACTGGGTGATCAATGCGGTAGGCATGTTACACACCGAGGAGCATTACCCTGAGAAAAGGTTGAGTCAGGTGGACAGTGCATTTTTTATGAAGAATATGCGCGTAAATGCCTTGCCCACACTGCTACTTGCAAAGTATTTGCAGCAGAATCTCAAACGATCTGATGCGCCGCGTTTTGCGACTGTTTCTGCTCGTGTGGGCAGTATCGAAGACAATAAATTGGGGGGCTGGTATAGCTATCGTTGTGCTAAGGCTGCCCTTAACATGGCGATGAAAGGGATCAGTATTGAATGGCAGCGAGTCATGCCTAAAAGCTGTGTGGTAGCGTTACATCCCGGCACAACAGACACCCAGTTGTCTGCACCTTTCCAAGCCAATGTTGCGCCTGAAAAGTTGTTTTCAACGCAGCAAGTTGCTGAGGATTTTATCGCCCTAATACGCAAACTTTCCCCTGAAGAGACAGGGCGCTTTTACAACTGGGCAGGAGAAGAACTGCCTTGGTAATATTCCATCTCTGATAGTAACCCAGAAGGCGTGCGTTTTTGCGACATCGACTTAGCACTAACAAAATAGCGACGTTATCCCTCTCTTTTTAATTGTGACACCACCTCACTCATCAATTGTATCTTGTCAGTTTGAATACGTTTGACCAGATCTTGAGGGGCATTGGTATCGGGATCATGCTTGCTGCTCCAAAGGATCATTTCGAGCATGATTGGCAACATATCGATACCTTTTTCGCTGAGTAGATAGACTTTCTTTCGTTTATCTCGCGTGTCAGCTTGCTTAGTGATCAACCCATCATTCTCAAGTTTTTCGAGTCGGCTAGAAAGGATGTTTGTCGCGACGCGTTCATCAGAGGTTTGTATTTCAGAGAATGTCTGTTTCCCAAAAAAGAGTAAGTCACGCACGATGAGCAAGCTCCACTTGTCTCCGACAATATCGAGGACGTTTGAGATAGGGCAGTTGGAACGGCGTTGCATGAGTACTTCTCCTTTACAGCAACATTGACAAGAATTTAACTTGCATATTGCAATCCAAATATTTAACTTGCATTATACAAGTAATATTTTGTCAGGTCACTTTTGATAGAGGAACACGCGTATGCCACAGCCACACATTGACACAGAATCATTGCTAAACCCCCATTGGAGTCAACAGGATAAGCGTCATGCTGAATCCGTGATTGAGTTTGTACAGTTGCTAATGAATGACCATGATTTTGACGAAGTTACACGTCGTTATCGTGGTAATCGGTATGTTCAACATAACCGTAACATGGCGGATGGCATTGACGGCGTGGTCGAAACGGTGAGTGATTTAGTCAAGAATGCTCCCGAGTTTAGCTACGATGTCAGACAGGTTTTTGTCGATGGCGACTTTGTGATTTTGCATTCTCATGTGACCTTGAAAGCAAAACACCGTGGCGATGAATCGCAAGGTTTTAACATAATAGATACGTGGCGTTTGGAAGAGGGCAAACTCGTTGAACATTGGGATGCTGTCCAAGGGCTCAGTTTCTCTATGCGACTGTATAGCTTGGCGGTGGGCGGTAAAGTGAGAAACAGTAACGGTGTATTTTAGAGCGCTGACAGGCGTGCCGCAGTCGCCTGTCATCGTAAGCACGGTGGGTTGAAACAACAACTACAGTTCGCAACGCTCACAACGTGACTTGCCAGTCAGAAGTTTAGATATCGTATAACGGTGACGCGCGAAGAACAGATATCCCTTGTCAGCGACGTGGCGAATGCCGGGCCACCGCAGTACCTTTAGCCATGGCTTTTTCCCTGCAACCTGCCAAGCCGCAATGTTGGCATCGACGCCGAGCAAAAGCTCCCCATCGACGGTAATGGCGTGGAGAATCCGATTGGCGGCTTCTTTGTCTATCTTTGGGTATTTCAGATGGAAGTCAGTTTGATGAATATCTTCGCAAACAATATCGCGTGTGAGCGCACGAAGTTGGTTCATCTCTGCGACACACAGTGGGCAATAACCATCGTAAAACAGGGTCAGTTGGGGGGTGTTTGACATGGCTTGCTTCCTTTTATAAGAGGGTGATAAGCATCAGTAAATGCGTCCCAACCACAACACTGGTTAAGGTAATACGTAAACGAAGATAAGCGTTGCACGGTGAAATCAGCTCGCGTTCAACCCACCAGTTCCCGAGGTGTACTAATGCGAGTATGGCTAACGCAATCGCTGTCTGAGCCGTCGGCAGTAAAAGGGCCGTAAAGGCCAATAACGCGAGCCCATTCGATGCGAGGCTGGCTCGAGGCTTTTTTTGCTCAATGTCCCTTCCCCATAAAGTGCCCGCCATAAAAGCGGCAATGACACCGCTATATAGGATGAAACTGGTTATCGGGAAGGCGATAGTTTGACCTGGCCATTGGCCATGTGAAAAGAACGCAAGCCCAGTGAAGGCGATAAAGGGTATGAGTCCAGCGTAACCGAGTTTCGTCGATATCGGATTGAGTGTGTACATGGCGACCTCTGAATGCGTGAGAGTGAAAAACAGCGACAACTTATTTTGTACGAGCGTATTTCACATAAGGATCGCTAGCCCCCCTTTGTCCGCATACTCTTTTGTCAGTGGGTATGCCGCCAATGGTGCTGCTTACGAAACAGTGACGGCGTCATCGATCTTGCCGACTTAAAGGAATGATTGAACTGACGTAGGCTTTGATAGCCGGATTGCTCCGCGATCAAGTTAATGGGTAAGCCCGTGGTAGCAAGGAGATAACAGGCTTTTTCAATACGACATGTCTTTAAGTAATCGCTGAAACTGCTATTCAATTGCTGCGAAAATAAGCGCTTTAATGTCGCGATACTACAGTTGCCAACTTCTGCACATTTCTCCAATGTGATGGCATTATTCAGATGATCGTTAATGTAGTTGAGCACGGCTGAGAGTCGACTATCTTGGTGCTGGGTCATGCTGATGGAGAGCGCTTCGCTATCGTCACGACTCAACCGGGACAATATTTGGATTAGCGTTGCTAGGCGATTAGCTGGATCGCTCGCTTCCAAGGTGCGCAATGTCTCTGCCAGTGAGTATGCCGTCTCTTCACTGAATGATGCCCCTTGATGTAGGGAGTCAAGCCAGTATTGAATTGCTTGAAATTCAGGAATGGGACTATTTTGGAACAGGTTGGCTGACCAAAGGACAACAATCACTTCATGATGAGGCTCGTAATGGGCGTCACCATCCCAAGTGTGGGGAACATGAGGGGCAATCAACGCGAGGTCAGCACGGCCAAAGGGCGCGACACTGTGACCGATGATACGGGTGCCTGAATCGCCAAGAGTCAGCACGAGTTCGTAGGTATCATGTTGATGCCATTCGAATAAGAGCGGCGCATTCCTGAAATGTTTTATCGCGACAGAGCCTGTTGCAGGCATACGTACTGGGGCGGCTTTGGCCATGTCAATGTCCTTTTTCTGTGAGCTAAAACCACGATGAGTTGAGCTTAAAACGCTAGTCCATGGCTTTGTGGCACGCAGAATACGCCTATCCCAACACGACTGCAAGCTAAGCAGCCACAAAATAGGCACTGTAATGAGAAACCTTGTTTTTGACCTTGACGGCACCCTTGTTTTTAAAGGACAACCTCTGTCTGCATCGATAGCGACGGCTTTGCGTCATGCAAAAAAGGAAGGGTTGAATGTGGTTTTTGCCACAGCCCGACCACTTCGTGACACCTTGCCGCTATTACCTACCGATCTGCAAAATGGTTTTATCATAGGCTGCAATGGGGCCATGATAAGCCGCTATGGAAAGGTGCAGTCTGCAAATAGATTTGAAACTCGTCAGATCCGCGCACTCATTCAATGGCTACAAGACGCTGAGATACCTTATCTGATTGATAGCCAAGATGATTATGCGATTTCATCCGTACCGCACCCGTTTCATGAGTTTGTTAATGCGCTTGGTAGTGCGCCGAAACCACTTGAGTGTATCTTGCAAGTAGGCATCACCAAGCTACTGATTTTAGATAAATCGTTGAGAGCGAAAATTGAAGCAGAAGCCGAGCAAATGTTAGACAGCTTTCAAATCTACGAGCATGTGTCGGATGATAGCTTTGATATGGTCCCAGAAGCATGCAATAAGCTGACAGCGCTTGAGGCAGCAGGTATTCAAATGGCTGAGACAGCCTGCTTTGGGAATGATCACAATGATATCGCGATGCTCGAAGCAGCAGCCAGTGCGGTGGTGGTCGGTGATCAACTTCACTTCTCAGCACCCTGTCTCCGCGTGAGTGAAAATGACATGCAAACCCGACTAGACGATCTCATCTCAACTCTGGTAACAGCGCCGTCCTTTTAATTATTCTCTAAGTTAATCATTAATTATGCATTAATCATCGCTATCTATCTGGAGTGAAATATTGTACGCTGTTTTTATTTCAAAGGAGTGACCATGATGAAACGTATTATTGTTGTGATGCTGGCGGTAGCGAGAAGACAGGTATCGTAAGCAGCTTGATGTCGAGAGATTATGAAGCAAGACGCGACGGCGCTCAAATTGAGCGCCGTTGCTGTTTTGGTAGTTACTTGAGCGTAGGCAAAATACGATTGAGCTTATCCAGTGTCTCTTGATACTCACTGTTAACTTCACTGTCATAAACCAGCCCGCCGCCCGCCCATGCATGAAGAACGTTATCTTGGCTGATCAGCGTGCGAATCGTAATGCTAGAGTCCATACGACCACAATTACTGATATAGCCTATACTGCCGCAATAGACACTGCGGCGATGAGGTTCAAGCTCTTCGATGATCTCCATCGCTCTGACTTTCGGCGCGCCCGTTATCGACCCGCCCGGGAAGCCTGCTCGCAAGAGATCTGCGGCACTGTATTGGCTATTGAGTTCAGCTGTGACCGTACTGACGAGGTGATGTACGGCGGGGAAGCTTTCAATATCAAACAGTTTCGGAACCGTAACGGTGCCGGGTTTAGCCACGCGACCTATATCGTTGCGAAGTAGGTCAACAATCATCAAGTTTTCAGCACGATCTTTTTCTGTGCTGCCGAGTAGCGCTTTTTCTTTTTCATCCTCAATGGGGTCGTCTCGGCGCGGTCGGGTACCTTTAATGGGTTTGGTCTCAATGGTACTGCCTTTGAGCTCTAAGAATCGCTCAGGTGAGATGGATAAAATTGCGTGCTCAGGCAATCGAATGAATCCGGAGAATGGTGCTTGATTCGCTTGCTCCAACTTCTTGTAAGCTTGCCACTCGTCCCCTTGATAGCGAGCACTGAATCGCTGCGCGAGGTTGATTTGATAGCAATCCCCAGCTCGAATGTACGCTTTCACTTGGTCAAACTTGCTGCCATAACTCTCGCGGCTCATATTGCTTTGCCATTCGCTGGTTAAGGTGAAGTGACCAGAGCCAGTGTCCACTTGCGCTTGTAACCATGCGAGACGGTCTGTGTTGGCATCGAGATTTAACAAGTGTAGCGTCTGAGCTTGATGGTCCGCGACAATCGCCCAATCATACAACCCGACAGCCATATCCGGTGCGTTAATGTCCCGCTCAGCGATGCTTGGCATCGTTTCCACTCGGCGCCCCAAATCGTAGCTAAAGTACCCCAGAGCACCGCCTAAAAAGGGCAATACGTCATGGCATTCAAGCTGGGGTAAGTGGGTGGCTTGCAGCTTTTTGAGTAAGGCGAACGGATCGTCAGCGCTTTCATAACTGTTGCCGTTCTGAGTGACTTTTGTCGTCTCACCATAGGTTTCCAGTGTTAGTTTCGGCGCGGCAACTAAAATATCAAAGCGACTATTGATATGCGCAGTGGATGCAGAGCGAAGCAACATTGACCAGGGCTTGTTCGAAATAACATCAAACAGTTCGATTGTTGCCTCTGGATGGTAATTAAGTTCTTGAATTGTAATGGTATTGTTGGTGCTAAGAGACATAGTGTGACTTTAGTAATAAATGCGCGACTGCGACATAGCAGCGAGTTGCCCGTAAGGGTATCATATTCCCAGTATTTTTCGACGCCAGCGCATAATCATAAATTCGAAGCAAACGTTTCCCTGGCGCCATGGATGAACTAAGTGAGGCAATGTAATGACCGTAATACGGAAAGAAGATGTCATCGCCAGTGTGGCGGATGCACTGCAATATATCTCTTACTACCACCCGCTCGACTTTGTGCAGGCTCTTGAAAAGGCTTACAACAAAGAGCAGAGTCAAGCCGCGAAAGATGCAATCGCACAAATTCTTATTAACTCTCGTATGTCCGCAGAAGGTCGACGACCTATCTGTCAGGATACGGGGATTGTTACCTGCTTCGTGAAGATTGGCATGAATGTTCAGTGGGAAAGTGATCTCACCGTCCAAGAGATGATCGACGAAGGTGTACGCCAAGCTTATACCAACCCAGATAACCCGCTACGTGCTTCTGTTGTCGCCGATCCTGCGGGCGCACGCAAAAACACCAAAGACAATGCGCCTGCTGTTGTGCATATCGACATGGTGCCGGGCGATAAGGTGGAAATTCAAGTAGCAGCAAAAGGGGGTGGTTCGGAAAACAAAACCAAGATGGTGATGTTGAACCCTTCTGACGATGTCGCTGCGTGGGTAGAAAAAACCTTGCCGACCATGGGGGCAGGCTGGTGTCCGCCAGGTATGATCGGTATTGGTATCGGTGGTACTGCTGAAAAAGCAGCGGTACTGGCGAAAGAGTCATTGATGGAACACATTGATATCCATGAGCTGATTGAACGTGGCCCGCAAAACGCAGAAGAAGAGTTACGTTTAGATATCTTCAATCGTGTTAACAAACTGGGTATTGGCGCACAAGGCCTAGGTGGCTTAACAACGGTTGTTGATGTGAAAATCAAAACGGCCCCAACGCACGCTGCATCTAAGCCTGTTTGCTTAATTCCAAACTGTGCAGCGACGCGTCACGTTCACTTTACGTTAGATGGCACAGGTCCGGCAGAGCTGACACCGCCTAAACTGGAAGAGTGGCCTGAAGTGACTTGGGAAGTGGGTGACAATGTTCGTCGCGTTAACGTCGATGACCTGAAAAAAGAAGACGTACAAGCGTGGAAGACCGGTGAAACGGTACTCCTGTCTGGCAAAATCCTGACAGGTCGTGATGCGGCACATAAACGCATTCAAGACATGCTATCGAAAGGTGAAGGTTTGCCTGACGGCGTCGATTTCAACGGTCGTTTTATCTACTATGTTGGCCCAGTTGATGCGGTGGGTGATGAAGTTGTCGGTCCTGCGGGCCCAACCACGTCAACGCGTATGGATAAGTTCACCGATATGATGCTGGAAGAGACTGGCTTAACAGGGATGATTGGTAAAGCAGAGCGTGGTCCTGCTGCGATTGAGTCCATTCAAAAGAACAAGGCGGTTTACCTAATGGCCGTCGGCGGTGCTGCTTACTTGGTGGCGAAAGCGATCAAGAAAGCCCGCGTTGTTGCCTTTGAAGACTTGGGAATGGAAGCCATTTACGAGTTTGAAGTCGAAGATATGCCGGTGACGGTAGCGGTTGACTCAACCGGTGAAAATGCCCATAAAACCGGTCCGGATACGTGGAAAGTGAAGATTGCTGAAATGGACGCGTAAGCGTTATCAGTGATTGAAGACAAAGCCGCCTTTCACCAAGGCGGCTTTTTTAATTGGGTGAGTTACTCACCACTGACTTCGTCTGCTTGTTGAAGTTCGGCGATGCGGGTTTCATCCACTACTGTTGCCATCTCGAGATAGTTTTGTTGCCCAACAGTGTCACCGTCGAGCCAAACATTTTGCAGGTTATTGGCAACAGTTGGTTGAAACTTACCATCCATCAGTTGTGGTTCCATTCTGACAAAATTAGGCAACCAGTTATCGTTCGCTTTCTTAAATAAAATAACGTAGTCAATTCTGGCTAATGAACGCTGAAATGACATGAGATAGTTATTGGACTGGCCTGGCTCCCAGTCATCGCCAATACGTTGAATTTGCTGTAGCTCACTTGATATTCCATCTTTCGAGATGCATTTAAAATAGATTAAATCATTGGTACCGGCATGATTAGCTGAGGCAGTGCCAATACCGATAGTGAAATCTTTTGCTCGAGGATCTCTGTCATCCATAACATTACCGGGATCTTTAATACAAGCAATCAGCGGTAGCACTTTTGTTTGCCCTTTTTCGAGGAAAAATCGCGACTCTGCTGTGGTATAGGTTCTGCCACTCGAACGTTCCATCACGTAGATGCGTAGTCCTCCCCAAGCATCATTGCCATCTACTTTCACTTTGATACTGGTTGGCACTGTTGCATCTTCGACATTGAAAGTGAGGTTAAAGTTATCGAAATTGCCTCGCTGAAATACATTACTGTGTACGGTGTCTTTTATTGGGTTTAATAGCACATAGTTGCTGAAGTTTGCGTCTTCGTTATAGCCAATACATACGGACACATCTGCATCACTGCCTGAGTCTTTTTCGCCAGAGGTAATGGTAATGATTTCCCATCCAGATTCACTCATTGTACTTTCTCCATGTTTATTATCAGAACGCTTTTGTTGTGTTGTTTATAGGGAGGCTAGTTGGTTTTACAGAATATTTAGGAGTAATTACGCGCAATGTTACTTCGTTGTGAATCAAAGCAAGGTGTTAATTTTGAAGCTTACATAGATTAAACATTGGTGAGTCAGGATGTATTTTTACGCTGAATGTGAGCGTGAAAGAAATAAGTGGCAGTAAGGTTTCTGTGATTTTTTAAGTCGGTGTTGCTGGGGGTATTTTTAAACAGCACAACAGAACAATATGCGCTGATACTAAGAAAGGTTTGATATGATGGTCATATGATACGATCAAGCATCACGAGCTTGCGTGCGTTTCGTATTTGATAGGACGTCGTTATGACCAAAGAAAACAAAATCCGAGCTGCTGTTCTATGGACGGGTGGTAAAGACTCAGCTTTAGCGCTGCATGAAGCAAGACAGCAAGGCTATGAGATCTGCTGCTTGGTCACTTTTGCACCCAAAGACCCACAGTTTCTCGCTCATTCTCTTCCCATGATGGATATGCAGGCGGAAGCACTGGGTTTACCTCATCATATCCTCACGATAGAAGCCCCGTTTGACCAAAGTTATGAGTGCCATCTTAAGGGGCTTAAAGATAACTTGGGTATCGAATGCGTTGTGACAGGAGATATTGCTCCAGTACACGGCGCGCCTAATTGGATTCGCGAGCGTTGTCGCCCGGTTGATATGGCGGTACATACGCCACTTTGGGGGCGAGATCGTCAGACATTGCTGAATGATTTTATTCATTGCGGGTTACGTATAGTGATCACATGCGTACATACCGGTTGGCTTGATGCCTCTTGGGTCGGACGAACCATTGATGATGCAGCCATTGATGACTTGTGTACGGTAAGCGAAAAGAACGGGCTGGATTTATGTGGTGAGCAGGGAGAGTACCACACCATGGTGGTGGATGGGCCCGATTTTGGTGGTGCAATCACTGTCGAAGGGTACGCTATCGGCTATCAGGGGGATTTGGCCTACATGGATATTGAGGCATTGGGCTTTTCGATGGTTTGTCGTCAAAGTGAAGGCGATGCCTGCAAATAACCGGACATCGCCTGCAAAGACGTAGGGAATAGCCTATTGATGATAGCTATCATAGATGGCTTTGTACCGACCACTCTCTTTTAAATGGCGTAGACCGCGATTGAAGTCATCTCTCAGCTTGATGTCGGCAAAGTTGACATAAAACTGCGTTGTTTTCGGAAATATCTCATGGAAGACATAGCCTTGATTTAATACGGCATCGCGAGTTCGGTCGCTCAGTTCAGGGTTGTCAATAAACTGCTTTCTAAACCAGTAGAAGATCGAGATATCGATCAGTAAGACATCGGCTCGGTTAAGCAAAAAGAAATCGACTTGCGCTTGTTGGTCGACGAACTCGGTGTATGCCTTGTGTTCAACATCGGATTTAGGCGAGTAGATTTCTTCAAATAGGCGACCTAGATGCTGGTGTGCATTTTTCCATGTTGCGACCGAGTATTGCTTCAATTCGGGAATAGCACTAATTGCTGTGTTTTGGCTTTCTTTGGTAATCGCGTAGTTCTCAAATCCGACATAAGGTTCAGAAAAATAGTAGTTATCGCTACTTATTTGCACACCCGCAACGATATCGGCGTAACCATTGGCAATGCCTACCGTTAATCGGTTGTAGGGCATGGTGGTGATGGTTTCAATACTGTATCCGCTGTACGCCAACGCTTCGCTGACGATATCAATTTCTATTCCTTTCGTTTCGCCGTTTTCTTCATAGACAAAGGGTGGTTTGTCAGCACCAAATGCCACTTTGAGTTGTTGGGCATGGGTGTGAGAGACGAAAACAGTAAGCAAGGTGATGATGCAGAGAGCGTGGATTGGCATAGTGACAAATTCCAACAATTGAAGTTAAACGAAAATGCTGATTGCGCATATCGAGACAGTAAAAATATAGTCTAAATGGCGTGGGTTGTGTTTGAGTGTTAACAGGAGAAAGTGAGCAGTTGGGTGGTTTGAATTGTGATCAATTCAGACAAATCTACGTAAGAAACTGTTTGTCTTAAAAATATAATAAGTCAGCTAACACGACTAAGGGGTTCGCGATGAAAAAAGACAGTGCTGTGCCGCAGTCAAGACTACAACGGATAGGAAAGTTAGGGCGACTTGCGGGTAGAATTGCGGGTAATGTGTTGGCTGATGGCGCGAAAGAGCTAAGCCGTGGCCGTAAACCTCAGTTGAGTGATCTTCTGTTGACGCCCAAGAATGCCAGTCAGGTCGCTCAGAAATTGTCGCAAATGCGTGGTGCGGCGATGAAAGTCGGTCAGCTTCTGTCTATGGATGGGGGCGATTTACTGCCCGCCGAGCTTTCTCAATGTATGGCCATCCTACGTGAAGGCGCTAACCCGATGGCACATGGCCAACTGGTCGGTGTTATGGAGCGCGAGTGGGGAGCGCACTGGCTGGAGACACTGTCTGGATTTGATTTGCGGCCATTTGCCGCGGCGTCTATTGGACAAGTACACAAAGGGTATCGTGAAGATGGCCAAGCACTGGCGGTAAAGGTGCAATATCCGGGCGTGCGCGAGAGCATTGATAGCGATGTGGATAATGTCATTGCATTGCTCAGAGCAACAGGCTTACTGCCCAAAGGGGTTGATCTTCAGCCGTTAATTGAGGAAGCAAAACAGCAGCTACACGCTGAAACGGATTACCTCAGAGAAGCCGACATGCTTCATCAGTATCAGCAATGCGTCACAGGGTTGGCTGGCTTTTTACTGCCAGAGGTAGAACAAGCGCTGACCACAGAAAATGTACTCGCCATGACATATGTCGAAGGTGATCCTATTGAGTCATTGGAAATGGCTGACCAAGCGATTCGAAACAGCGTGGTGACGCGCCTCTACCAGCTCCTGTTTAAAGAACTGTTTGAGTTCCACTTCATGCAAACGGACCCCAATTTTGCCAATTATCGCTATGCAACAGCGTCGGATAAGATTGTGTTGTTGGATTTTGGCGCTTCACGGGCGTTTTCCTATCAAGTGGTTGATGGCTATCGCCGTTTACTGATTGCTGGACAATCGGGAAATCGAGCAGGAATGCTTGCGGCTTTGAGGCAGATTGGTTTTCTCTCCGCGCCTGTATCAGCGCGTCAACAGGCGCTGATTTTGGATGTGTTTGAGATTGCCTGTGAACCGCTGCGCATCGACGGCGATTTTAATTTTGCTGATCACGACTTAGTGCAAAGAATGAAAGCGCTTGGTGAGCATATAAGCCATGATGAGTGGCATTCGCCGCCTGTCGATGCGATGTTTATTCACCGAAAAATCGGCGGTATGTACTTGCTGGCTGCGCGGCTAAAGGCACAGGTGAACCTTAAAGCGATTGCTGATGTTCACCTGATAGGACCAAAACGCAAAGCGAGCTGAATTGGAGTTGCTCTACAATGCTATCCATTCGTGGGTTAGTAAAAGTGTGTCATCGCTAAACAGAGAGACGTGATAGCGTGCCCCTGATACCACTTGGCCCACGCCTTTGGGCGTGCCTGTCATCACAATATCGTTATCTTGTAAGTCGATGAAATGGCTCAGCTCACGAAAAATCTCTTCGGGCTTATTGATCATTAAACCGTAGTCGCCCTGTTGCTGAAGGTCGTCATCAATTCTCAGTTCAAACCGCAGGCTTGTGAGCTGAATGTTCTGTAGTGAAACAAATGGGCTCAAAACGGCAGCACCGGAAAATGCTTTAGCACGCTCCCAAGGTAATCCTCTTTCTTTGAGTCGTTGTTGTGTCGCGCGTTTTGTCAGGTCGAGGCCGATCCCGACAGCGATGGGCGCGCTCGCTTCGATAAGAAAGCAGATTTCTGCTTCATAATGCAGTGGTTCGCCACCTTGTTGGCTGTTCAAAACAGCAGATAGAGAAGAGGCAGGTTTGAAAAAGAACACCATTTCTTCAGGGACGGCGTTATTGAGCTCTTCGATGTGCGCCATGTAGTTGCGACCGATGCACAATAGTGAGTTAGGCTGCCGCTCTTGATTGGCAAATGTGATACTTGGCACAGGATCTCCTTGTCTAGCCGGATACTTAATCTCCTTGAGGCGGTTTGAGTATTGGCACACCAAGGCTGTTGAATAATAGCCAAAAATCCGTATGTTGATAAAGTGTTTATCAGATAGAGGTATCGATATGGAAATCAAACAAGATGATCTCACTGGCGGAGAAGTGATTGCGCTGTTAGAGGAGCATTTAGCGGACATGTATGCCACTTCGCCACCAGAGAGCGTACATGCACTTGATGTAAATGCCTTGAAAGCCCCGGATATCACCTTTTTTAGCGGATGGCGAGATGGGCAACTGCTAGGGTGTGTCGCGATAAAAATGCTCAGTGAGCATGATGCGGAATTGAAATCAATGCGAACCATCCATCTCGCTCGTCAGGCAGGGGTTGCTTCTGGGCTATTGCAGCATGTTCTCGATTTTGCGAAGTCCCAAGGTATCCTTACGGTGAGTTTAGAAACGGGGTCGGAGGATTACTTTCTACCGGCTCGACATCTCTACGAAAAGTTCGGCTTTGAATACTGTGGCCCGTTTGGCAATTATCAACCTGATCCTTACAGTAAGTTTATGACAAAGCAGCTTTAAGCCTGTACTCAAGCATCTTGCGTGGGCTTGAGTATACAGGGCTGGAACTATGTTTTGTCAAAGTAGCCATCCGTATTTTCCGCAAACAGACATGCTAACGGGTAGGGCAGAGCCAGCTCGGGCAGTGACGTTTTCGAAAACCATTCTAAGCTTTCTGTTTCTCTATCTCGCGGCGCCGTATTTTCATCCTCTACGCGACACTTAAATAGAACAATGGTGTAGTCAACTTGGTCGCCGTTTGGATAAGTGAAACTATAGTCTTCGCCCCCAAATACCCCGAGAATGCGCTCAACGTGTGCGGTTAATCCCGTTTCTTCGTATACTTCTCTCACTATAGCTTGTGCTGGCGATTCCTTTGGCTCGATCATCCCCGCCGGTAGGCTCCATGAGCCATCGGTTTTCCGTTGTAACAATAGCTCATTGCGCTCGTTCAAAATAACCGCTGCAACAGCTGGGATCATAAGTGGTAAGATCCCCACTTTTTCTCTTAAATGCTTTAAGTACTTACTTGCACTCATTTGATACCTTGTTTTTTAATTGTGATGTTTAAATATTTACTTGGTAGCAAGATCGTCAGGTGACAGGGCGTAAAAAGCGGCAGGTGGTTGGCGGCAGCCCGAGATGTGCTGCTCAGCCCACTGACTCATGGCTTGCACGACAGGGAGGAGTTGTTTGCCTGCATCGCAAAGAAAGTACTCGTATCGTACGGGTTTATCTTGATAAGCCCGTTTTTCAATTAAGCCATTCTCTAGCATCTCCTTAAGCCTGCTGGCTAAGATATTCGTCGTAATGCCCTCATCAGAACTTAAGAAATCACCATAGCGCTGCTTACCTAAGTACATGTCTCTGAGAAGAATAAGTGTCCATTTATCGCCAATTTGATCAAGGCAATTGGCAAGAGGGCAGATTGAACGCTTGTGCATTGGAGCTCCAAATTCGTGACTTGCATTTTGAAAGTTTGCCATATAGGGTAGTGAATTGCAAAATACAAGTGACTTAGGGAAAGAGATTAATGATCAGTGATTATCGTTGGAGTGAAGAGACAAATGGGTTACTTATGGGTATGGATAAGTGGCGGTTTTATAGTTTGTTAGTACGTGGGCAATGTCATGAGATGATTCAGAAGCTGTTGACGGCGTGCGGCGGTTACCAAAAAGCGATAGCGCGCATAAACCTTGATAGCATTCCTGAACCTGACAGCCAAATTGCGAGAGAGGCGCAATTGTTGGCAAGTGTCAGTTGTAAGCCCGAGCTCTATCTGCATTGCTTACGCACCTATTATTTTGCTGCCATGTATGCACAGTTTACAGGAGAAAAACCCGACCTAGAGTTGCTCTATGTGGCGTCACTGATGCACGACATCGGGCTAACGGATGACTTTCAATCGCAGGCAGCGTCAAACAGTTTTGCGGTTGTTGGCGCGAGGGAAGCATACGCGTTAGCTGAGAAGTATGAGTACGGTACCTCATGGCGAATTGCCTTATATGAAGCGATTTCCAAGCACTTAAATCCGTTTCTCTCTGCAAAGCAGAACAGCATTGAAGCGCGCAGTTTGCAGAAAGGCGCGACACTGGATGTGATAGGTGGCTATCAATTTCTCTTTCCCAAAGCAGAGTTAGCCAAAGTGCATCAGCGTTACTCTCGTGACGGATTTAAAGCGCATATATTGGATACGATGACAGACATACCACACCATAAGTGCTCTCATGCTGGAGTACTCTGTTCGTGTGGTTTTGAAGGGCTGGTGGATAAAAACCCATTGGAAAAGTAGGCTGGGTTTAGTGGCCAAGTTAAATCGAAGCTTTGCTATACACTTAAAACCATCGTATTGAGCAGGAAATGATGGTCTTCGAAGGCTGTAAAGCGAATGTGATATATACTCAAGCAACTCAATGTTGCTTGAGTATATAAGGCAAGTCAGCTATGCTCTAGGAGCCCGCGTGAGATTATTTGTTTCCGGGATAATTCATCCTGTATTGAGGATGTCTTCCTCGTTGAGTGGGTATTACTTGATAAAAAACAGTATGCTTAACATTGTTACTATCGGAAAAGTATGTCGCATTAAACTCAACCAATATGTCATCAAAGAAGGTTAATTGCTCAAGAGAATCATTATCTTTATTAATAATATATTGGTCATTTTCGATGCTTCGATTTAAATGCTCAGGAACTAGAAATGCCGTGTATTGCAATTCTGGGTCAATGTTAGTGTCTCCACTCCAGACTACAAAAGCTAGCTCGTGATCTTCGATACCCATAAACTGTCCTTTTACTAATTCTATAAAAATGTCATTCCCGCAGTGATCTTTTACATTAGTGTTAGCTTTGCATGATGCTTGATCGATTTTGTAGAGTCCGATATGCATTTCTATACTTGAAGTGTCAGCCATTGTATAGCTGACGAAAGTCAAAAAAAGAGTAATGGGCAGTATCAGGTATTTTAAACAGTGTGCTTTATTTGGGCGCATATTTTTATCTCAATATTTTCCATGTTTACCAAGGATAACTGATGACTACTCTGGTTTTTTCGTCAACCCAGTTATGAATAACCTCGGCATCTACTTTCGCTACATGAATGCAGCCAGCTTTCGGGCCGCCATTACTCGTATATGTTGATCTTCCTCGCCATTCGTTTATGTATATTTCTTTTTTCACCAGGTTAGAATAGAATAACGCATTATGAGAGCTTTACCATTAGTTCCAAAAGTTATCTTTATATGCCTTGTCACAAGAGCATACTTTGATGGACTTATAACCCGAAAAAGACTCCCGCTATGGGGGTAAGCGCGATATGGCAGTCGATGTAAGGAAATGGTAATGAAAAGACCACCGATTTGGAAACACCGTAAGAAATATGTCAACTATTTTTATGAAAGCTTGTCGTATGACACTGATCATTTAAATGTTGACCCTCAATCTGTTATTGAACGAATTAAAAAATATCACGAAGAACCGGCATATTGCTTAGGTGTGCTTACGAATCATGTTAATTTCTTTTATCGGTATGCCCTGTTTCGCTATACCGACGCCTATTTAACGGGTGATGGACCGCAAATGAATCTTTATCAAGAGCTTGCTGAGGAGCTGCTTGAGCGTGTGCTTTGGGGAAAGCAGTTCTCTTCTGATGACGAAGAGCTTTATGTAACTAAACTTCAGGTCGGAGTGTCGATGACCTTGGGAGGGAGTTTTGCGGCAGAGTCAAGACGCGAGTCAATTATTAACGTATGTATTGAGCAAATCTCCAACATTCTCGATGACGAAGTTGAAATGACAATTTTCCCTTACATTCGCTTATGTGGCCACGAGTTTATTGCTATGTGTCACAGCGTGATGAATGGTAGTGATCTGGGTGATATTCAGTTGTTTTCAGAAAGTGGATTAAGAGCGTATTTGGCGGAAAGGTATATATTATCAAGTCGCGAATCGGTAGGTGCTGACTATCCGGAGGCACTTGTCCCTGCAGAAGTGATCGCTTATTACTATTTGAAGGGGCATGATATCCCAAGGTCGCTAATTGAAGCAGATGCTGATTTCGCTTTACTTCAAGGCGCACTTGACGCTAAACGATCAGGCGAAAGGGCATATATTACTTGCTCGAAACTACGGGACGGGATTGCATTGTTGTGTCAGGCAGATGACATGGTCTTTAATTTGTATGAGAGCTTAGAAGTTCCGCCATTACGAGACGTGTTGGCTCCTTTCTTTGAAAGTGAACTATGAAGTGCGTACTTAAAATGAATTTTGTAGGGCGCTTCTACTTATTCGAGAGTCCTTCTGCACAAGCCGTGCTCTCAGCAAGTTAGCTTAGAAGACACGGCTCACTAACACTGTGTGTCGCGCGGTTGGAGTTTAAGCTAGACACGTCGTACCTCTGAGCCGTGCTTCTTGGTTTTCTATTCGTCTTCGCCAAAGACTCTCAAACTAGTCTTGTCGAGATCTTGAACATAGGCGAAAAAACGTGGCCTGCGATGCCTTGGTTATTGCGTCTCGTTGATTTCTCGCAGATCCTTGATTGGCTTGGCAGGCATACCGCCAACGAGTGTGTCAGGTGGAACATCACGCGTGACCACAGATCCTGCGGCGACGACAGAACGTGCGCCAACCGTGACACCTTGGCAAATCACCACATTACCGCCTATCCACACATCGTCTTCGATCACTATGGGTAAACAGGTGATCTCCCATTTCTTGCGTTGTCGATAATCGAGGGGATGAGTCGGGGTGTAAAATTGCGAACTTGGCCCGACGAGGACGTTATTCCCTAGCGTAATTGGCGCATTATCTAACATGGTGACCCCCATATTGATAAAGCTTCCCGTGCCCAATGTAATCGTTTTTCCATATTCACATTGGAAAGGGGGACAGATAATACTGCCTTCGCCAACCGACCCGAGTAACTGTGCGACAAAGGGTTTGGCGGCCTCAAACTGGCGCGTATTGATCTTCTGTAATAGATCGAATGCTTGGTTTCGGAGTTGATCAAACTCAGGGCTGTAGGCGTCATAGTCGAGCCCTTGGCACATCTTTTCAAATTCAGTCACGCTACACCTTATCTTCGGACATTTGAGCAAATCTTAGCTGACTCATGCGTTTCACTATGTGAATGAGCTCACCAAATTGTGCGCGTGAGTGAATAGTATTGAAGAGTACACAGATACGATTGAATTGAGTTAACGCGATCCATCTACGAGCCGCGCTGTTTTTTCGAGGACAATGCCGAGCCGTTTTGCCAATCGCACTAAATTTGCTCTATCTGTTTTCAGTAAACGTGCCGCTTTCGCCCAGTTAAAGTCTGCTTGGTTTAGACTTTGCTCAATAGCCTGTTTTTGAAACTGTTCTGTTGCGGCACGCAACCCGAGAGAGACGTCTATGTGTTGATTAGGTTGTGTCTGCTGAGACTGACGTACGTTACTTCTGGGAACAGGCAGGTTATCGAGTGGACCAATATCACTGATCGTTAACGACACGACGCTGCTCTCCGTCAGTCTCGCGCGCGCTTTCAGCGCTGCTCTATTGATAACATGTTCAAGCTCTCGGACATTGCCCGGCCATGGATAGTCGCACAGATAGATAAGGGCATCTCGATTGAGTTTTATTTGGGTGATGCCGAGTCTGCGACGTGCCTGCTCTAGAAAGAAACCCGCGAGCAATGGAATATCACCGTCTCGATCGCGAAGAGCAGGCACAGTAATGGGGTAGACACTGAGCCTGTGATATAAGTCAGCGCGAAAACGTCCTTCATCAACTTCTTGTTTTAAATCGCGATTGGTGGCGGCAAGCACTCTTACGGACACGGTGTCGATGGTGTCTTGTCCTACGGGTTGAATTTCATTGTTTTGCAACGCA
Organism: Thaumasiovibrio subtropicus; assembly: GCF_019703835.1. Lineage (NCBI taxonomy): Bacteria > Pseudomonadati > Pseudomonadota > Gammaproteobacteria > Vibrionales > Vibrionaceae > Thaumasiovibrio > Thaumasiovibrio subtropicus. The sequence continues at coordinate 1,398,062 of NZ_AP023054.1, forward strand.
CGCAGTATTTTGCTTTGCGCAGCGAGTGGTAGTTCGCCTATTTCGTCGAGAAAAAGCGTCCCGCCATCGGCTAAGGCAAACTTACCTAGTCGATGTTTATCAGCGCCAGTAAATGCCCCTTTCACGTGGCCAAAGAGTTCGCTCTCAACCAAACTCTCGGGTATGGCGGCACAGTTTACGTACACGAGCGCTTGGCGATGTATGGAGGAGTTATGGTGAAGGGTACGGGCGACCAGTTCTTTACCTACGCCAGTTTCACCTTGAATAAGGATATTGAAATTCGACGGCGCGACGACACTGATATCGGCCTTCAAGACCTGCATTGCCTCACTATTGCCTATGATTTCCCCGCCTTTTTGCTCCCATGCCTCTTCATTCAAGCTGTCCACCTGTCGCTGCGCCTGTGTCGCTTGCCTCTCTAGTTGAGAGAAATTCAACGCCATTTGCAGAGTTGAACTCGCGATAGCACTCAGGACGTCCAAGGTGCGGTGTGAAATGGCATCAAACATCTTTGGCTGGACACTATCCAATGCCAATACGCCGAGTAACTGTTCACCAAAACGGAGTGGTAATCCCATGCATGAATGCATAGGTAGGTCACCTTCGTGATCAAGGAGCAAACCGTCAAAGGGGTCGGGGAGCGGAGAATCTGCAGCAAATTTAACCGGTTGCGTTGTCGCGCAAATTTCAGCAAATCTGGGGTGTTCATTAACAACAAATCGCCGACCCAATGTGTCGTTGGTTAACCCTTGCATAGCCATCGGTATCAAAGTGTCTCCTTGCAGTGAAAGTAGCACTACACTGTCACATTGAATGGCTTTTCTGATGGCATCGAGTAAGCGATCAAAACGCGTTTTATTGTCATGGCCACTGGCTAGCCCCACAGTCATTTCGACCAATGTGGAAACCGTAATGTCGTTCATTTGTGAATTCCGAAATGTTGTTTTATGACATGATAGTGTCATTTTGACTTTTTTCAATCAGGTCAATTTGACATATTTATGCCGATTAACTAATTGAAAGTTAGGAGTATTAGTGAGTTAGTGGTTCTGGCACGTTTTGTGCTGATGTGAGTATAAACTCAAACCTCATACGCTATTTGATGCTGGTTTGAGAATAAAAAAAGGCGGTGCAATGACAGCGCTGAAAAAGTCAGTAATAAGGAGTCTCCCAGTATGTTAGAAGAACGCCATATCGACGTCGTAAAGAGCACGATTCCCCTATTGGAAAGTGCCGGTCCGGCGCTCACGCAGCATTTTTATCAACGCATGTTTGATCATAATCCTGAACTGAAAGACATCTTTAACATGTCTCATCAGCGCACCGGTCGGCAGGGTGTTGCACTGTTCGAAGCCGTCGCGGCATATGCGAAGAATATCGACAACCTAGGCGCATTAACCACCGCAGTGGAGCGTATCGCGCATAAACATACGAGCTTCAATATTCAAGCGGAGCATTATCAGATCGTTGGCCATCACCTCATTGAAACGTTGCGAGAGCTGGCGAGTGATGCCTTTACAAAAGATGTCGAAGAAGCGTGGACTGCCGCGTATCTGTTTTTGGCAAAAATATTTATTGATCGAGAAGGGGAGCTCTATCTGCAGCGAAGACAGGCCGTCGGGGGATGGCATGCCGCACGAGACTTTGTGGTGGCAGATAAGAAAGCTGAATCCGAGTTCGTGACGAGTTTTCACCTTCGCCCAACAGATAGCAACGCCGTTCTCGACTTTGAACCGGGTCAGTACATTGGGCTAGAAGTGAAGCCTAGTAACGAAGGTTACAACGAGATTCGTCAATACTCACTGTCTCACTGTCCGAACGGGTCACAATACCGAATTTCGGTAAAGCGTGAGCAAAATGAAGGTCACCATGGGGTGGTATCTAACTACCTTCATGATGAAGTAAATGTTGGGGATACCGTAAAACTTCACGCACCTGCAGGTGATTTCTTCTATGTTGAAAAATCGCGTCCTGTTGCTTTGCTCTCCGCTGGGGTTGGTGCTACGCCGATGCAAGCCATGTTGCACCATTTGGCCGAGCGTGAAAAGCAATCCGTGACCTATCTGTATGCCTGTAAAAATGCGGCTCAACACACCTTTGTCAGTGAGACGGCTGAGATAATCGCAGAGCAAGACTGGCAGCAGTTTAGTTGGTATGAAGAAGGCACTGGCGCTGACTTTAACGGCCAAATGCAGTTAGGAGAGGTGCAAGCTTACTTGCCGATTAGTGACGGCGATTTTTATCTGTGTGGACCGATGGGCTTCATGACTTCCGTCGTGGCGCAATTAGAAGCGCTCGGCGTGACGCGTGATCGTATTCACTATGAAGTGTTTGGGCCGCACGCCTCGCTATAGTCAGTCAAGATATCGATTGATTCGCGCCTCTTTAAGAGGCGCTTTTAACCTTTTCGAATCCACCCCAATGCGTCACTAAAGCTTCCTTCAATACAGTAATCTTCGCAGAACGTTGTCGAGAGGGAAGATAGAGTAAATTAAGGTTGTGTGCAGGCGGCGCAAAGTCGGCCAGTATTTCTTGTAATTCACCCTTGGCCAGTTTGTCTCGGACGAAAAAGGTCATGAGTTGGGCGATACCCATACCTAATGTCGCAGCATCCGCTAATGGATCGCCATGATCGAGGATCAAGTTTCCGGCGACAGGCTGGGGAAGCGGATGCCCCGAAAAGCAAAAGCGCCATGGAAAACAGGTCCCCGACGCGAGATTCCGTACTTGCAAACAGTTGTGGTCGATAAGGTCACTTGGCGTTGTCGGCACACCGTGTTTCGCTAAATATTTAGCTGATGCAACAGTGACCCAGCGCGATGCCTTAAGCGGGAAGGCAATCACGCGTTCATCGACAATATCACCGCTGCGAATCACTGCGTCGAACCCTTCCTCCAGCATATTGACTCGACGATCCGTCAAGACAAGATCTATCTCAAGCCGAGGGTATTGTGCCAAGAGTTCGTTGATGATCGGCATCAGTACTACTTTGCCAAAGGCAGACGGGGCACTTAGTTTCAGTTTTCCTTTCGGTTGAGTGTCGCGGAACTGTAGCGCGTTATGCGCATCTTCTAACTCGCTGATGAGTGGACTAACTTGGGCAAGAAAATGTGCACCATCGGAGGTGAGAGACAAACGCCGCGTGTTGCGATGTAACAGGGTAATACCAAGTTGATTTTCTAATCTTGCCACTGCACGAGATAGTCCGGATTGAGTCAGGTTTAGTTGAGCTGCTGCTTGAGTAAAACTCTTAAGTTCAGCGACTTTAGCAAACAAGCGAATGGCATTGAGATCGGGATGATTAATGTGATTAGTCATTACTGAAATGATTTTGGTCGATTTATTTACATTAAGTCATTAATGATACTGAGGCAAGTTGTTATTCAAAAGGAAAAAACATGCAAGATGCCAGTGTATTGTCTGCCGTTGAGGAGGCAGAGGGAAACGATGAACAACGTCCTTTGCCATTGAGTATTTATCTGCTTAGTGTTGGGATTTTCATCATGATCAGTTGTGAGCTTCAGGTATTGGGAATGATGCCTCAGCTGTCGACGGCAATGAACATATCAATCTCAAACGTTGGGTATCTCGTTTCAGTTTTTGCGGCCAGTATGGCAATTGGAGGTCCCATGTTAGCACTGCTGCTGGCTAAACTGCCGCCAAAGCGCGCTTTGATTTTGCTGTACTTGGTATTTATTTTCGGCGAGCTACTTGGCGCGGTAGCATCAAGTTATGGTCAACTCGTCATTGCTCGAGTGATTACTGGCGCGGTTTCCGGCGCTTTTTTTGGGACGGCTATTGGTTTGTGCGCTCGGTTAGTCGAGGTATCTCAACGGATTAAAGCGGTTGGTGTGGTGTTGGCGGGTATTATGGTTGGCACCATTATTGGTCTGCCTTTAGCGAAACTCATCGCAGAATGGGGAGATTGGCGCTTAAGCTTCTATGTTGTTACCGGGATGGCCGTGTTAAGTGCGCTGTTCACTGCACGAAGGATCCCGGTGTTGGAACCTGAGCCGCCTTTGTCACTCAGTGCTGAAATTCGTGCGGTTTTTGATAAACGTCTTTGGTGGGTGTTTGGTACCAGCTTTTTCGTGATAGGTGCGGTATATGCCCCCTTTAGCTACATTGTCCCTATTTTAACAGACCTTTCTGGCCTGAGTGCTGAAGCGACGACTGGATTACTTTTTGCCTATGGTCTCGTCATGTTAATTGGCAATTACTGGGTGGCAAAATTTGCAGCTCAGTTTGCAAAAGCATTGATCGCTGGAGGGGTGGCTGTTCTTGTTTGCCTGTTAATAGTGTTTGCGCTTTTTGCCAGTCACACGTTGACAGCAGTAGCCTGTACTTTACTACTTGGCTTATGCGGAGTCAGTCTGAATCCTGCTCTTGTAAGCCGCTTGATGATGTTGCCTCAGGGCGAGCGAGCCTTTGTGAATACACTGCATTCTTCGGTGATTACGCTCGGTATTATGTTGGGTAGCGTTGCTGCTGGATTTGCTTTGGAACTGGGCTACACGCTTGTCGCACCTTTGTGGGTTGGTGCGCTGATCGCTATTGGCGCGTTGTTCTGTCTGCAACTTTGCCCGCCACTCGCGAATGAAACCAGTTAGTGTGCATTCCTCACGGTTGCTTACCACAATGATTGAAATGAAAACGCCGCGCTATTAAGCGCGGCGTTTTTTTTGGCTATCTTTAGGATGTTAAACAATAAAACGGCTCAGTACATCATGCTGACGCTTCACGGTGGATTTTTGCTCAGTCATCATATTCGCGGTTTGTTCAATGACAACAGAGACTTCATCAGACAGATCTTTGGTTTTCTGAGCGTTACGGTTGATATCTTCACTGACGAGGCTCTGCTCTTCTGCCGCGGAAGCGATTTGATGAATCATGTCTGTCATTTTACCCATTGAGTCACGGATAGTTTTCAGCGCTTGGTCAGCACTTTCGGCAAGCGCCTGTGTTGATTCAACTTCATTTTGACTCTCATTCATGACAGCAATCGCTGATTGCGAGCCAGCCTGTAGTAAGGAAATGGTCTTACCAATTTCTTCTGTTGAATGCTGGGTCTTTTGAGCAAGTGAACGGACTTCATCGGCGACAACCGCAAACCCACGACCGGATTCACCGGCTCGTGCCGCCTCGATCGCCGCATTGAGCGCTAGAAGATTGGTTTGGTCTGCGATGTCATTGATCACTTCGAGCACACTCGCAATGGTCTTAGACGCGCTATCTAGCTCAGAAACAACACGAGAAGCTTCATCGACTTTCGCAGCAAGTGCGCCCACTGACGTCGCAGACTGTTGTACGAGATTTGCGCTGTCATTGATACCGTTAAAGGCACTTTCAATCTCCACTGAGGCGTTTTGAGAGTGGCTCGCGACTTCTGTTGCGCTCACTGACATTTGATTGATGGCCGCAGCTAACTGGTCGACTTCCATACGCTGACTTTCAATGGATTGTTTTGCACGATCCGTACCGGCTACCGCGTCAGACATATTGTCAGAAATGGCATTGCTGCACTGCTTCGTTTGCTGGATCAGTGCCTGCAATTGTTCCATAAACAGGTTGATGCTGTGGGCGATTTGACCGAGCTCGTCGTTACTGGTGACGTCGAGCTTCTTCGTTAAGTCGCCATCACCTTCTGTTAAACCGTGAATCGTGGTTTTCAAGGCGTTAATCGGTTTAAACAGCAAGTTCAGACTGAAGACAATGATCCCTGCCGAAACGAGAAGAAGAACAACTGAGACAACCATGAGGTTAGTAAACAAATTCGTTAGGCTGGCATAGACTTCATCTTCGTCGACGCTAACAAGGTAGTGCCAATGGACATCGTCACTGACCCGAATACTATCGAAGTAGCCGATGCGAGGGCCATTTTTGCTTTCATAGGAAAGAGACCCGTAGCTATTTGAGAGAATGGTATGACTGTGGCGAGCAAGTTCCGCTATATCATGAATACGTGTTTTTCCCGGGGTCGCAAGGCGTGATGATGAGGCGATCACGGTGCCTTCCGCGTCATAAAGGCTGGCGAGTGCTGACCCATCTAAGTTGTGGCTAACTAAGGCTTCTAAACGGTCTAAAGTCACGTCAGCAAGTAAGACACCATGTAGGCGCCCATTGCGATAGAAAGGTTCAGCAACACTGATCATCAGCTGATTTGTCAGGGCATCGACATAAATACCGGTGACAAAGGTGCCACGACGTGATTTGGCACCTCGGTACCAGTCTCGGGTGCGAGGGTCATAACTCGCAAGGTCTCGTTTCCCAGACGCTGCGCCATAAGATCGGCCGTCTTCAAAGCCGACGACGATATCGGTGACATGTGACGCGTGGGTGATTTGCTGTACGAGCAGTACTAAGGTGTCGTCATCAAAATCTTGGCTAAAGGTTGGCGCGGTTTTTACCAGGCTCTGCTTGACGTTTTCCATCCAAGTGCCAATTGCATCGGTCATCGCTTCAACTTTGACGCTGGCAGAATAATCAATCGAGTGCTTTTTATCTTCCGAAAAGTAGTTGTAAGAAAGGGTGACGGAGATGCCTAGCGATAGCATTAGCAGCAAGGTGGCAACAGAAAGTATTCGTTGTCTAAATCCAAATGTCATAAAGGGTAGCTCTTTGTTTATTCAGTCATTCTCGCAGCGCATAGTAGAGATCTATGAATAGTCCATAAAGTATGATATTGAGTGCTTATCAAGGATTTAGCTGAGTAAGTTAATTGATATCCAGCTGTTTTTAGTAAGAATTTTTACGTTATCAACATCTTTGGTTAACATGGATGAATATTTGTTTTTTAGTAACAAAATGTAATTGGGGTGAAGATTGGTCAGCAATGGGCAGGGTTGAGAAGCGAGCTCGCTTCAGATTTACACCGTAAGTTGTTTTTGTAGGCAGACGGAATGGTCGACGTGTTGGTATTTACCATAAGGCGGTGATGGTATGTATCCATAGCGGAGATAGAATTCAACGGCGCTGTGATTGATACGTCGAGTCGACAAAATAGCCGTTTGGTAACCTCTATTTACCGCCAGTGTTTCGAGTGCGGTAAGTAGGTAAGCCCCGCCTCCCTTGCGCTTTGAATACATGCGTTTTAGTTCACATATGCCTTTTTCATGGTAGCGAAATCCACCGCAGCCAATGGGGGTTGATTGGTCATAAATGACGATGTAACGATCGCGTGAGGGATTAAAGTCTTGAGCTGAAAATGAACGCTCACCAGAATCGCCCGTTATGTTTGATAGTACTTCATTTAGTTCTCCACTAAGCCTAATGAAGTCCGAGTGAGTTGGGGTGACAGGGCGATAGTTAAACATGCGATAGTTGTGCTCGAAGTCTTTTTCCAATGAGGTATAAACACAATGCCAAAAGAAAAGCGTAGGGGAAAGCGCCGAATAGATGCCCGACGGCCCAATGATGAGAATTAATATTGGAAATTTGGGAATGCGTGGCATCGTATTCGAATGTGGTTTGCCAATCATCGTTAATGATCTTGATAGAGATTCGCTGTTTTTCGTTTAATTGCTCGACTTGATAGTGTAACGATGTAGCAGTGTCGATGGGCATTTGGCCGTGTGCTTGATTGATGAGGAAGCTAACAGGCAGATTGATGTCTTGCTTTGAACGATACTTTTCAATTGTTGATTGATTATCAAGGAAAATTACCTCATCACCATCTTGGACGAGTGCATAATTGTATTTGGGCGTATTTAAATGGGATAGCAACTTACTAATTGGAACAGCACTGCAAGTGCAGCTAACGACAAAGAAGATCTGTGAACTGAGTACAATACTGAGAAGTTTACTGGTTTTCATTAAGTAGGGCCATGCGCTAAACGAGATGATAATTTTAAGCATCACTAAAATTAAATTGTGATCCGGTGTCTTAATTTTTGGGAAAGGTGCCATGGAGTTATCGCGTCAATGAGTGTTGTTGCACCCCTAGGGTTGAAATCGCGAACTCTCCCGCATCTTGAAGTTATGCGTTGGCACAGAAAGATAGGCTCGCTGTATGTTTATGTTCAAGTCACCTTTGCCTTGAACTCGACGCGCTAGCCCGCTTCTGAATTCTGCATCTTGAGATAACTTGAGTATATAGACTGGCTAGGTAGAGATAATAACAATTAGACATGGAGCGTTAAGTTTAATCAATGAAAGCACTCGTCCTTGCCGTTATTGGCTTGATCGTATTGATGGTGTTAACGGCACCGTCGCCACCTGACCCTACTCCTCCGACACTCACGCCTGAAGAAATCGCCTTGATAGATGTTGAAATGAAAGAAGGGGTGTGCAGTCAGCCTAAGTGTGTCGTGGTTTATGTCGCACCTTGGTGCCCACACTGTCATAACCGTCGACCAACCATCATTAGCTTAGTACATGCACTGCGCCAAGAAGGGATCCCGGTAGAAGTGGTGATTGGCAAAGACTCAATCACTGAGGTTAGAGAGTATGCGCGAAAATATCCTTTCCCTGTTTCTTATGACGCAGGCGGCGATCGCTATCGCAATATGCGTGTGCCGGGCGTTCCTTATTTTAGAGTGATTAATGCGTCAGGAAAATCGATCAAGTCTTTAAGTGGTGGTTTTAACTCTGTTGGTCAGTTGCGAGCAGCATTGAAAGTCTAACATCAAGATTGAGGAAAAGAAGAAAGCGCCAGTTGGCGCTTTCTTTGTTATTGGGTGTTATCGACTAGACAATAAAGCGGCTTAATACTTCATCTTGATGTCGAACGGTCTGTTGTTGGTCCGTCATCATCTTTGTGGTCTGTTGCACAACCTGTGAGACTTGATCAGAAAGATCTTTGGTCTTTTGGGCATTTTGGTTAATGTCTTCGCTGACTAAGCTTTGCTCTTCAGCCGCTGACGCGATTTGGTGCACCATGTCGGTGATTTGCCCCATGGATTCACGGATTGATTGCAGAGACTCATCGGCACTGCTGGCGTGTTCCATCGTCGCTTTGACTTCCGACTGGCTTTCATTCATGACGGTAATGGCTGATTTTGATCCCGATTGGAGAACTTGAATCGTACGGCCAATCTCTTCAGTCGAACGTTGTGTCTTCTGTGCTAGTGAGCGAACTTCATCTGCAACGACCGCGAATCCGCGACCAGATTCACCGGCTCGCGCAGCTTCAATGGCAGCATTAAGTGCAAGCAGGTTGGTCTGATCGGCAATGTCATTAATGACTTCCAAGACTGACTCAATGGTTTTTGATGCGCTATCGAGCTCAGTTACGACATTGGCCGCTTCATCGACTTTGGCTGCTAAGGTTGAAACCGATTGTGATGATTGCTGTACTAGCGTGGCGCTTTCATTGATGTTGGTAAAGGTGTTCTCAATCACTACCGATGCATTTTGAGAGTGACTTGCGACTTCTGTCGCACTGACAGACATTTCATTGATTGCAGCGGCAAGTTGATCCACTTCTTGCAACTGGCTATCGATGGCGTTCTGCGCTTGTGTTGTCCCTTCCACGGTTGAGACCATGCTTTCGCTGATCTGGTCTCCACAACGTTTGGTTTCACGAATCAGTTCTTGAAGTTGTTCCATGAAGACATTAATACTGCTAGCGATTTGGCCTAACTCGTCATGGCTAGTCACTTCCAATTTTTTGGTCAAGTCGCCATCGCCTTCAGTGAGGCCATGGACTTTGGCCTTGAGCGCGTTGATTGGTTTAAAGAGCAGGTTCAAGCTAAATACAATAATGGCCGTTGAAACAATAATGAGTAGAATCGCGACAAACATCAGGCTCCTGAAGAGATCACTGAGGCTTGAATAGGTCTCTTCTTCATCCACACTTACCATGTAGTGCCATGAAAGATCATCACTGATGTCTATCGCATCATAAAAACCAATACGGCTGCGATCGTTACTGACAAAGGTCAAAGAGCCAAAATGATTACCAAGAACTTGGTGGATTTGGTTTGCTAAGCCTTCTTGATCACGAATGGTGCTTTTACCCGCAGTCAGTGCTTTTGACGATGAGGCAATGATTTTGCCCTCAGAATCATAGAGGGTTGCCAGTGCGGTTGATTCTAAATCCTTACTGACAAGCTCTGAAAGCATCTCTAAGGTTAGGTCAGCAAGTAATACGCCGTGCAATTGATTTCCAAGGTAAAAGGGTTCAGCAACACTGATCATGAGCTTTTTGGATGTCGCACCAACATAAATACCGGTTACGATTGTTGAGCGCTTTGCCTTGGCATCTTTGTACCAGCTACGAACACGTGGGTCGTATTTTGATAGCTGGCGTTTACCCGTACTTGAACCATAAGATCGCCCGTCCTCAAAGCCAACGACAATGTCTGTCACATTGGCGGCTTTTGCTATTTGTTTAACGAGAAGCTCAATCGTTGCATCATCAAGATTGTCGTTAAAAGCGGGGGCCGTTTTTATTAGGCTTTGCTTAACATTTCCCATCCAGGATTCAATGGCATTGCTCATTGACTCCACTTTTATCGAAGCGGCATAGTCAATTGAAGCTTTTTTATCCTTAGCAAAATAGTGGTAAGAGAGGAAAACGGAGATACCTAATGAGGTAACAAGTAATAGTGTTGCAACAGAGAGAATCCGCTGTCTAAATCCGAACGTCATATATGGTCAGCTCAAGTTGAATTTAATTAAGTTAGTTATTTTTCCGCTAAATGGTAAGGCATAAATTTGTAATACTTACATATGCATCTGATTGTTTATTTGGTATGCTTGCTAGTGAATAATTCTGCTCTATGTCTATGTATTTAAAGGGGTAAATGACTTCGTTGTTAGACTGGTTCGATATGGGTGAAAATGTAATTAATTGTAAGATTGACTGCGGTCGGATTTGTCAAAAATAGTCGTTTATTTTGATTTTTAGGATTAAATAGATGCTGGGGTATGAATATTTAACATTTCTTAGACTATTTATTTGAAATTGGGGTTCAATAAGGATGGGCTCTGGTTGTTTATAAATGATGGGTGGCTGAATATAGAGTTATTACTCGATCTTAATAATGTTTCTTAAATTAGGAGGGAAAGAGAAATATTATTTCGTCCAGCGTTCTATATTCCGAACTTTGTTAAAAATAAATGAATTCCTTTAAGGAATTTAATGCGTCTGATAAGGTATTTAGGCGACAGTTGTTTTTCTCGAACAGGCTATCATTGTAGTCAACTAGAGCCAGTGTTACATGCTGAAATCGCGCAAAGGAAAAGAAATTCTCTTCTTGTCTCATTGGTGAGACAAGTAATTGCTTTGATTAAGATAGTCGCTGATATTGAAAGAGCATTGTCATAAATTACTTAAATAAATGATTAAGCTTGAGCTATTGATATTTATTTTGTAATTGCAGATGAGTTCGCATTTAAATATCTACCGTTACTATTAATTTGATGGTCTGTTGTTCGTTTTTCATTGGTTTTATTGATTTATGGATTTTGTGTCAAACTTATCTTAAGTAATTTATTTTAACTATAAAAATAAATCACACTTCACATTAATATTTCTTCGAATATTTCCACATCAAAAAGTGATAATAAAAATGCGTTTAAACGTCATAGCTAGGTCTATCCGTTATGGATTAATCGGTGCAGTATTCTCTGCGCCAATATATACAACTTATGCCGCTGAGGCGGAAGTGAATGTAGATAACAGCCCAATTTACTTTAACCAGAAATCTCTCGACAACATGTTGGAAGGTAATCTGCGCGGTGGGGTTATCTTTGGTCAAAATGTGCTGTTCGAAGCAAAGAACAATGAAGATGATATTCGTCAGCACCTTGTTGGGCAGCGTGACACTTTAGTTCTTTTTAAACCTGAAAATGTAGATGCGTCTGAAACCGTTGTTATGACGGTGAAGGATGGGTCGGGTGCAGTCCTCTACCGCACAGAGATGACGCAGCCTGACGCATTGCCGGGGATCGCGGGTGCTGTGTCTGGAGATATGCCTGACGTTGATTTGCCGGAGGAGTATGACTATGTCATCAACTCAAAGAGTGAGCTTGAGGAGCTCCGTGGAGATACAAAAGGGACAAAGATTCTATCAATATTAAATCAGCACAATAGTTTAAAAATAAAACTGGCAGATGGTCTATGGATTCCTGAAATCTATTTTCCTGATTCCACTAGTATTGGCGGAAAACTAATTTCAGTAGAAAGTGATGCAGGCTTCTCAACTCAAGTTGTTTTCGGTCAAGATAGTGTCACTATACAACGTGGTGAACAAGTAGACTTTTCCCACAATGGCTCCTCTTGGTATTTTGAGGACTTAGTATCGTACAGCCGATTTGCATATGGTGAGCGCTTTTGGTCAGCGGACATAGACGGCGCCTTTATTCAAAATAATATGTCAATTGCGTTTAGTTCAGGTGAGCTGTCAGGTGAGCTCTCTAACTTTCATGTTGGTGCCGCGACAGAACTCATACTAGCGACGCTTGATTTGGGGCTATTGACTCCATATCGTGGGGAGTTTGATTTCCAATACGATGAAGAGCTCCATCGCCAGTATTACCAGACAATTCCGGTAAGTAAATTGGTTGTGACTGAATACGAACCCCAGCATTTGGAAGAAGTTGTTTTGTCCAAAGGTACAAGGTACACAGATCATTCAAGTGACAATGGTGACTTGTATGCTGGCGATATGCGAAATGATGTAGGGATGTATCTTTTCGGGTTAGGTATTGGTAATGCTAACAATGGGGTTAACTCTTCACGCCCCGGGATTGGAGCTTGGAATGAGCCAGGTTACACAGCGCAAACTACGGTACAAAACTCAATTGGAAACTATGCCAACGGCATTCAGCCACATGGTTACAATGCCCGAGTTGGCTCTGCGGTTGTTTATAGCTCGAAGGGGAACGAGTTTAGCCATGAGTTAGGGCACTCTTATGCTCTTCCTCACTATAACGGCGGTTTTGCAGGCTCTGTTCATCGCCCTGCTAAAGATCCTAACTCTACCTGGGGCTGGGACGCCAACAGGCGTTTATTTGTTCCAAACTTTGAACGAACTATTTCAAATGAAGAGACTTGTGTTGATAACTCTCTAACTGATACCAACGGCAGTGTGGGCAAGGGTGATTTTGAGTGTTTAGAGCCACTCGATGGGCGTAGCTTCGGGTTGGATGCTATGGCTGGTGGCCAGCCCATGGTTCCAAGTGTTAATAATTATACTTTGCATACGCCGCTGCCACTGGCTCGAAGCCAGTACTTCTTCGAGAAAAGGGCGATTTTCGACAAGAATTCTTCAACGGGTTTTAGGAAGTGGAACTTTGATTTGGGAGTGGAGGAAGAATGGTCGCATATGGTCCAGCACCGTCCCTTTGTTGATGCGTGGATTTATATCGTTAATCAAGGGCGAATTTCAGAGTATTTTGATAGAAACTCTGTCGTACGTGTCAGAGTCACTTTTGATCCGAAGCCACTCGAAATGCCTAAAGCTGCGGACTATGATTCTAAGGTGCTGGAATACGTCAATGATAGTAATCGTGACGCTGTTATCATGATTAACGATGAAGTGAGCATTGAAGTGCCGAAGGGCGAAACTTTGCATCTTGTCTCAAATAATGGTAGCTGGATTAACGCGGATTCAGATGTAAAACTGGACCAGAAAGCACCAATAAAGCAAGGCATCCCGGTAACAACTTTACTTGGGTTTTATGATCCTGAGTCGGAAATTGATGCTTATGTTTATCCCGGATTGCATGGTTCTTATGGTCATGTCTATTCTGGCGATGAAACCGTCTATGGTTGCTACTTATCTGTAGTTTTTAAAGACGGCACAGAACAGAAGCACCAGCTTCAGAATGAACGTTTCAGTTCAAGCCTTATGAACCGCTTCCACGTTAACGTTGAAACTGCGCTTGAACCAGTGAGTGCGACGGTGATTTGTGATGGTAAGACTCAGGCCACCCGTGAAATTAGCAAGCCAACCAAAGCATTGCGCTATACCATCAATGGTGTTGTTCAAGGGGCTGATGGTGGCATCTCTGCTGATGCCGGTGTTGACCAAGTGATCTATGGTGCAGGTACTGTAGTACTAGATGGTTCAAACTCACAAGGTGACGATGTACTTCGTTATGAGTGGCAACAGTTATCTGGCCCAGCGGTTGAACTTGTCGATGCGAACAGCGCTATTGCTCGCTTTGATGTCGATGGCGGTAATGCGGAATATCAGTTCAAACTGACTGTCACAGAAGGTGAACAGAGTGCATTTGATACAGTAAAAGTAACTGTTGTCGACAGCCATCTTCCGCCATCTATCGACTTGGAAGATCTTTATCGTGTCGAAAGTGGTGAAACGCTTTCTATCACGGCTGGTATTGAAGCGAGTAGTGCGGTAACGCTCAATTGGGCAATATCTGACGATGTTACCTTCACAGGCCAAGGCACAGACACGATTACGGTGACTGCGCCGACGGTGACAGCAGATACCTACTATACGATTACCCTAGATGTGACCGACGAACATGCGCAAAGCACGACGGCATCGTCTCTATTAGAAGTCTCAGTAGCTGACACCGACATTTGTCGCCCAACCACGGATAAAGATGCGGATAACTATCCTGAATGGCAGCCACAATCATACGGTACGGCGAATACCTTGGTGAGTCACCAACAGCTTGTTTGGAAAAATAAGTGGTATGCCAGCGAGGGTGAAGAGCCGGGTATCGCGGGGGTATGGGAGTTAGTGAGTGATGTGATGCCGCTTTGGCAAAGTCAACGCACCTACAGTGCGGGTGATGAAGTACACCACGCCAATGCAGAGTGGCGCGCGTCGGCTTGGATCGCTGCGGGTCAAGCGCCTGGAGACGCAGCGGCTTGGGTGAAAGTGACAGACTGCGAATAAATTGCGTTATTTGGACGTTAAACATAAAAGGTAAATGTCCAACTCTGTAGATAAATGAAGAAACCCGCTTGATACGGAATCAAGCGGGTTTCTTTTTTTGGTGGCATGAGATGAGCCCCTGGAACTTGTCTGTCTATTCTTTTTTGCTTTGATTAGTGCCTTTTTCTTCTAAGTCTTCATTTTCAGTCGTGTTCGCCAGTATTTTTGACTGTGATTGGTTTGCAGATAATCCTGTTGTTAACAACACGGTAACTTTTTCTTGGGTGGCATTAACCCCTTCTATTATGCTGTTTTTGTGGATTTTATTGTGGTGTTTGTTTTGTGAACGTAAATGAGACGTTATTTGTAATCAGATGTAACCATTGTATGAAATTTCGTCAAATAGTAGTTTATTACTCTGCTCAATGTTAATTTTGTAAAATATTTTCTTGAATTGGTTTGTAACCTTGGTTTAACATGCGCCGCGTTTTGGCCGCTCAATGAGTGAGTGGCATAAGTTCAAAAAGGAGAATGTGGTGCAATCTACTGCTTCACAAAGCAAAAACGGTAAAAAGAACCTTTTTGCTAGATTTTTAGACACGGTCGAATGGTTAGGTAATTTGCTACCTCACCCAATTACGCTATTTGCCATTTTTTGTATTGCCATCTTGGTAGCGTCGGGTATCGCAGGTTACTTTGAAGTTTCCGTCGTCGACCCGCGCCCTGAAGGGGCTAAAGGGCGTGCGGCGGACGGTCTGATTTATGCGCAAAGCTTACTCAACGCAGAAGGCTTGCAGATGATCGTGACGAACCTAGTGAAAAACTTCACTGGTTTCGCACCGCTAGGTACAGTGCTTGTCTCTATGATGGGTGTGGCAATTGCAGAGCACTCAGGTTTGCTATCTGCGGCAATGCGCGGTCTAGTGATGGGTGCCTCACGCCGTATGGTCACCTTCACAGTCGTGTTTGCTGGTATCGTGTCCAACACCGCGTCTGAGCTAGGTTATGTGGTATTGATTCCTCTAGCTGCGATGATTTTCCATTCGTTAGGACGTCACCCTCTGGCAGGTCTTGCTGCCGCATTTGCGGGTGTATCTGGTGGTTACTCTGCCAACCTGTTCCTCGGTACAGTTGACCCACTACTCTCGGGTATCACAGAAACTGCTGCACAGATGATTGACCCAACTTATAGCGTTGGCCCGGAAGTGAACTGGTACTTCATGTTCATCTCTACCTTCTTCATCTCAATCATGGGTGCTTGGATCACCGAGAAGATTGTTGAGCCTAAGTTAGGCGAGTATAAGAAAGAGATGGCCTCAGAAGATCTGAGCGAAACCGTTGAAGGCAAGCTCACTGAGATCGAGAAGCGTGGTCTGCGCAATGCGGGCATTGCAATGCTTGTTGTTTCTGCCGTACTCGCACTGACGATTGTGCCTGAGTGGGGCCCACTACGTCACCCTGAAACCAATGCGATAGCGGGTTCGCCTTTCTTTAAAGGCATCGTTGCGTTCATCATGATTTTCTTCGGTGTTCCTGGGTACGTGTATGGCCGTACAGTTGGCACAATGAAGTCAGATGTTGATGTGATTAACTCGATGTCTAAGTCAATGAGCTCAATGGGCATGTACATTGTACTTGTGTTCTTTGCTGCGCAGTTTGTTGCCTTCTTTAAGTGGACTAACTTCGGTCAAATTATCGCGGTATCAGGCGCTGACTTCCTGCAAGCGGTTGGTTTGACGGGGCCAGCACTGTTCTTCGCCTTCATTATTATGTGTGGTTTGATCAACCTATCGATTGGTTCAGCGTCAGCACAGTGGGCGGTGACGGCACCGATTTTTGTCCCTATGCTCATGCTTGTCGGTTATGCACCAGAGACCATTCAGGCTGCATACCGTATTGGTGATTCAGTAACCAACATCATTACGCCAATGATGAGTTACTTCGGTTTGATTCTGGCAGTAGCGAGTCGCTATGTGCGTAACCTTGGTATCGGTACCTTGATTGCGACCATGCTACCTTACTCAATGATCTTTATGGTGGGTTGGAGCATCTTGTTCTACGTGTGGGTATTTGTATTAGGCATGCCGGTTGGTCCAGGTGCTGAGACTTACTACAACGTTAACGGCTAATCGCTATTACGTCACTCCCTCTTCAAAGCACCTGCCTTGGCAGGTGCTTTTTCGATTCTCTTCGTGGCTGTAAGCTGCGAACGACCGTACTTTTCTGAATTAATTACACATTCTTTGAGTGGTCAGAGTTGTGAGTGATAATGTCGCATCGCGCTCTTTAAGCCATGCTATTCAGAGGGTTATTGGTTTGGGCAGCAAAAATAGTTTCAGGTTGCATAATGCTTTTTAAGTATTGATAAAATATGTCTCATTCCTCAGGCCAAATTCACTGCTATTCTCAATGGTGCTGAAAAGATCGCAATCTTTGATCGCTAGGCGGTACGACTCATCGATTGTACTCATGCAAAACAGTGATAAAAGGCAGAGCGGGTATGATTCGGCAATTTCGTTACGCATGGTTCTTCATCTTATTGGCAGGCTGCGGTGGAGGAGGCGGTGATGGCGGTAGTGGCAATGTGCCGGATACAGTTGTCATCAAGAAAGGCGTCTTCGTTGATAGCCCTGTACAGGGGCTGAGTTATGTGTCGGGCGACACATCTGGGACCACCTCGGCGACAGGTGAGTTCGAGTATGAAGACGGCAAAACCGTGACCTTTTCACTGGGTGATGTAGAGTTGGGTTCGGCTAACGGTGGTGCTGTCATTACCCCTATTGATATCGTCGAAGGCGCGACTGACAGCACTAACCCAAAAGTGACCAATATCATTCGCTTATTGCAGACTGCTGATGCTGATGGCGACCCCTCCAACGGGATTACATTAGAAAAAGCCCGCTTAGATGCTCTTCCCGATAACCTCGATTTAGACCAAGCGATTGATGCGTTTGATCGTCAACAAGCCCTCATGGATTGGCTTGCAGACCAAAACCTTTCCCTCGTTGATGTGAACACAGCTCGCGAACATTTTGATGACATCCTGGATGGAGCGAGCAAAGACTCGGATAACGATGGCATTCCCGATGCCGCCGATATCGATCGAGATGGTGATGGTGTTAACAACAATGTCGACCGATTCCCAGATGACGGTACGGAGTCACAAGACCTCGATGGCGATGGCATTGGTGATAATGCCGACCCAGATCGTGATGGCGATGAGGTGAATGATGACGTCGATATTTTCCCCAATGATCCTAACGAGAGTGCTGACCTAGACAGTGACGGCATTGGTGATAACAGCGATCCAGACCGCGATGGCGACAACGTTAATAATGATCAGGACCGTTTCCCCAATGATCCCAACGAAAGTGCCGACTTGGACAACGATGGTATTGGTGACAACGCCGATCCAGATCGGGATAACGATGGCGTGAATGATGAAACCGATCGTTTCCCCAATGACCCGAATGAGAGTGCTGATTTAGATAATGACGGTATCGGTGACAATAGTGACCCTGACCGGGATGGCGATGGCGTAGAGAATGGCGTTGACGTGTACCCAGATGATCCAGCGCGTAGTGCATTGCCAACAGTGACAATAGATACACCCGAAACCCTTGCAACTGTAGGTGCTACACCCATTACGGTCACTGGCTCTGTGGATGCACAAGCTGCGTCACTGACTTTGAACGGGGTTAACCTCGCACTGGATGGTAGCGGGAGTTACAGTGCGGATGTCGCTTTGGAAGAAGGGTTGAACACCATCGTCGCGCGTATCGTCAGTCCAAGCGATGAAGGTGACATTGTCTCTACAGCGTCTATTTCAGTATCGCTCGATCTCACCCCGCCAACCATTACCCTCGAGTCTCACACCGATGGTGACACGGTGACAACGGAGACCGTCACCATTACCGGACTGATCAATGACATTGTCCGCGGCACGATTGAGGAAGATCAAGCGTCATTAACACTAAATGGTGAAGCGGCGTCTATCTCTAACCGCAGTTATGCCATTGAAGGGGTGGCATTGAATCCGGGGCAAAACGATTTCACCCTTCTCGCCACTGACCAAGTGGGGAATCAGAACTCACTGCAGTTCAGTTTGAATTACAGTGTGCCGACGGGACAGCGTATCGAGTTGGTGTCTGGGCAAGCGCAAATCGCTGAGATAGAAACTCAGGTGGAAGATCCTCTAACTGTGCGGGTGTTAGATAACGATGCCAACCCCGTCGCCAATGCCTCGGTTGTGTTTCGTGTAGAGCAGGGCTCTGGGGTTGTCGGTGTGGGCACGGATGACGCTGGGCGTGCCGTTGTGGTTGATACAAATGCGGAAGGCGTTGCATCCACCCAGTTCCAAGTCGGCGCACGGGTAGGTACGGCAAACCACAAAGTTAAAGCACAAGCGGTCGGCTATGATGACGAGCTCATTTTTACCGCCTCCGGCACGTCAGCCTTGGGTAACAAGCTCAGTGTTAACTCTGGCAACAATCAGCGCGGTGCAACCTATCAAGCGCTACCAGCGCCGTTTGTCACCGTGGTGACTGACAGCGGGGCCAATGTGGTGTCTGGAGCACGGGTGGAATACAAGGTGATAAAAGGTGGCGGTGCCTTTGGTGATGATGGTGATACGGTTGTTGTGACGACCGATAGCGATGGTCGCGTCTCTGTGATCTATACCTTGGGCGATCTTGAAGGGCTAGACCAGCAACGCATTGTTGCTACCTTGCTCGACTCTGCGGTTGAAGAGCCGATTACCGCGGGTTTTACAGCATCGGCATTCACGCCAACGGAAGCGGGCGACACGAGTATTTCGGGTGTTGTTCTCGATAATCAAGACAACCCCATTCCGGGGGCAACGGTGACGGTGGAAGGCACCACTCGACAAGCAACGACCGATGAACAAGGCCAGTTCACTATTACGGAAGCCCCTGTCGGACCTGTTCACCTAATTGTGGATGGCTCGACCACCAGCTTGGAGGGTGAGTATCCGACCTTAAGCTACAACATCGTGACGATATCAGGCATTGAGAACCCGCTTGCTGCGCCCGTTTATATGGTGAAACTGGATGTGGACTCGGGAGTAGAAGTCGGCCCAAGCGATGTCTCGTTGACGCTCGAGGAATATCCGGGCTTTCAACTCGATGTAGCGAAAGATTCTGTGACTTTCCCTGATGGCGCGCGATCAGGCTTGCTGTCGGTGACGGCGGTCAATGCATCAAAAGTGCCTATGGCCCCACCGAATGGTATGCAGCCGCAATTCATCGTCACTATCCAACCGACAGGGACACGTTTTGATCCGCCTGCACGTCTTACACTACCGAATGTCGATGGACACTCCCCCGGTGCGCAAGTGGAAATGTACTCCTATGACCATGACTTAGAAGAGTTTGTTTCGATTGGTCTAGGCACGGTGAGTGAAGACGGTGCTTTAGTCCAATCCAATCCCGGTGTCGGGGTTATTAAAGCGGGTTGGCACTGTGGTTCGCAGCCCGGAGGAAGCGGTTGTACCTATAATTGCGGTGAGTGCCAGACATGTGACGACGATTGTAACTGCATCAATGATGACAGCCAG
The DNA here is from genome assembly GCF_019703835.1 of Thaumasiovibrio subtropicus. Taxonomy (NCBI): domain Bacteria; kingdom Pseudomonadati; phylum Pseudomonadota; class Gammaproteobacteria; order Vibrionales; family Vibrionaceae; genus Thaumasiovibrio; species Thaumasiovibrio subtropicus. Next base: position 1,418,432 of record NZ_AP023054.1, read on the forward strand.
ACACCCCGCTCCATAACCGATGTCGAAGGCGACTGTAAATCACCTGCTTGCCAAGACGGCAGTGCTGTTCAGGTGAATGATGATTCGGATACCCCGCCTGATAACGAATGTAAAATTTGTGAAGATGGTGCGGTAACTAACCGTGAAGATGGTCGAGTGAATGCCTGCCTAGAGTGTGAAGACGGTGAAGAGAAGAAGGTGCCAGATAACGAGATCGGCAGCACCTCTATCAGCTTTGCTGGCGTGACTAACTTCATTAAAGACGTCAACAAAATCCTCGATTTGCTCGGCTCCGACGACAAGATCCCAGAAGTGCAGTTTGCTTTCGCGAAGACAGAAAAAGAGGTGTGCTGTGTTGCTCGCGATGGTGAGATGACTGATGAAATTGAGTGGAAGGGTTCGGTTGTGTTCCCGGGTTGGAGTGGTCGCTGGCGTCCAACGATTCCACCTTATTCCGGTGATTACACCATTACTATCTTCGGTCGCTCGATAGGTGTGGCCTATGGTGTGCAGTTCGAAGCAGGCTTCACGGGCAGTGTAGATATCACTCGAACTGAGCGTGAGTGTCAGGGGGATGATTGCTGGGGCGGTTCGGTCGGAGGTCAGTTCACCGCAGGTGGCGGCTTATTCGGGGAAGTCCCTAATCCTGCGTTACCGCCAGAATGCGGCCCTCGCGGGAATGAAGATTGTGCTGTGTTGCGTGTTGAAGGGACAGTGACAAGCGGCTTTAACATTCAAGCGGGCGTTAACTGCGAAAAAATAAACGGCAAAATTGGCCACACAGGTATCGCAGCCAATGCCAAGTTCATCGTCGCTGAAGGTACATGGGTCGAGACTGCTTTCCAAGAGACATTGCAGTTAGTGAACTCAGGTTCAATCACTGTCTTCGAATATGAATTGCCTGATTAAGGATGATGCAATGGTTCCAACAAGCAAAACACTAAAAGCGCTAGTGATACTCGTCGGAGGTTTGGCTGGCGCGGCCTATACCTCGTTAACTTATGCGGTATTACCTGAAGGCGATGAGTGGGTGTGGCCTAACTTTGAAACAACAGAAGCGAAGAAAGGGACACTGGAAACCGAGTATCACTTTGACTATCGCCAATCGAATGTACGTGATGCGGCGTATTTGCCAACGATCGACAAAGAGAAAGCAGACTATTCCACGCCTGCTAAGGCGTTTATGTCACGAATGAGCGCGTTGCAGCATGTCGATTATGACTGGTGGCTCGCGGCGTGGGATGAGCCCTCTAGAGCGCTTTTTCAAGCACAAGCAATCCAGATGGGACGTGACCAAGGTTACTGGACAGATTTATGGCAAACGCAGTTTTCCCGCTCGGTGATTCAGATTGCGCGGCAAATTGAGTACCAAGGCTATGTCATCTTCACTTATCGCGTGATGGCGGAAGATAGGAAAACTGACATTGGTGGCGGTTTTGAATATCCGATTGTGTTTAAACAACAAGAGGACGCTTCATGGCGCGTGTCATTGGATTTGCGGCGCGACCCATTATTACAGCACAGCCCTTGGGTATCAGGACGTTCTCGCACGGAGGTAGCGCTGCCATGAAGATACCTCAATGCGTCTGTATTTTAGTGGGCTTTATTTTCACCCTAGTGCCTGCCTTCGCCAATCAAGCGGATGGAAAAATTGTCTTTGAACCGGTGCAGGATAAATCCTTCACCTTGGTTTACAACCATGCGTTTTTGCAGCGCCACTATATCAACCAAGCCAAAGTGGAATTTATGGAAGCGCCACTGCCACAAAACATTGGCCCAGATAAAGAGATCATCAGTCTCTTTTCGGCGATCAAGCATAACAACTTTGAGTGGTGGTTAGGGATTTGGGACCAACAAGCGCGTCGTGCCTTTGCGAGTGATCCCCAAATCGAGCGCAGTATGCGCAGTACCTTTAACTATTATCAGCAGCGGTTAAATCACGGTGAAATGTATTTGACTGAATGGCTAGTCGTTAAGGATCGGGTGTGGCTACAAGCTGAAATTCGTAAGCCCGACGGCAGTGTAGCGAATCAAATATTATTGCCTTTTGCGTTGGAGGAAGGGCGGTTCCGTCTTTCTGCGAGTGATTTTAATACCCCATTGCACAAGGCAATTCGGCAAGCACTGGCTGCGCAACATGGGGTCTCTGAAACAGACGTCGCCGAATCGACAAAGGGTTAAACCTACCCATTCTTAACGAGGAATGTGAATGTACAACGTGGATAGTGAAGATAACAAACGATGGGTAGTGACCGACTATCCGCATGGGATGATGGTGTTGTGTTTGCTTTTTGCGTTGCTAGTGGTTGGGTTGGAAATCAACCGTGGTCAGTTGGATTGGTTGGGCAGAATTTTAATGGTGGGCGTGCCGTTATTTGCCATCACTATTTTGAAAAAGCGTCGCACTGAGTTCGATAGAGAAAGTGGTGAAATCAACCATTTTGAAGGCAATGTGTACTTAAAGCAGCGCAACGTGATCCCGATGGCGGATGCCGCGCTAGCGATTGAAACCGGAAGCGGCCAATACAAACATACTGGGTGTTTGTGTGTTGATAGCGAGGGAACGCGCATCGTGATGGTGGGGGCAGATGTGATGCCCGGTCACCATAAAAGGTTGAAGGCGTTACGTGAGCAAATGGCGATGTACATCAATCATCACAATCGCGGCAACTAGATTGGGGTGATGTAAAAGAACATGGCCGTGACACTCGTTGATACAACAAGGTCACGGGACAACGGAAATAGCGCGACAGGGTGCGAGCAGTAGAGTGCCTGAACTGGGGTAGGTAGAAGCCTACACAAAAAACGGTATAGCAGGATTTATCAAGGTGTAACCGATGAACAATCACTTCTCACTGTTCAAAACAGCATTGTCGGTCGGATTAGTGGCTTATGCATGTCTGTTACCTGCCAAAGCGACAGCGTTGGATGAAAACTGTGTGGTTAATATTCTTAATCGCACTGTACAGGTGTCACCTGATGGGAGTTGGTCGCTGCCCAATGTGCCTTCTAACCAAGGCCGCATTCGCGCGCGTGCCACATGCCAAGATGCCGAAACCAGTGAAACGGTGTCTGGCGAAAGTGAGTTCTTCAATGTCACTAACAACGGAATCACGGAAGTCAGCGATATTGTTTTTGATGCTGAGCGTCAACTTCCTTCCTCTCTCTCTTTCTTCACGTTCGGCGATATCAGTTTGAGCGAAATTGGTGCTACACGCCCGTTATCTGTGATTGCAACGTACCCGGATGACAGCGAAGAAAACGTCACCATGGCGAGTACAGGGATCAACTATCGTAGCTCGAACCCCGCGACGGTGACCGTTGATGAAGACGGCTTAATTACCGCAGTAAGTAATGGTCGGGTATTAATTACGGCCAGTAAAGACGGTTTAGTCGCCATCAAAACCGTGATTGTTTCTGCGGGCGGTGACGCCGACGGTGATGGTTTACCGGATGACTATGAAACGGCGAACGGCTTGAACCCGAATGACCCAGTTGATGCGTTAGAAGATGTGGATGGGGATGGCCTTTCAGCGCTAGAAGAGTTCAATTTAGGGACTAACCCCAATCTGGCTGACAGCGATCGCGACGGTATTGACGATCAAGAGGAGACCGTCGAAGGTGAAGATGGCGTCATCACCAATCCACTCCTTACTGATACCGATGGCGACGGCATTAACGATGGTGTGGAGCTTGTCACAGGAACGGATCCGAATGATGCCAGTGATGTCGATTACAGTGCGGCATTGGATAGCTTGAGCGTTGCGCCAGAAGCGGTGGTGCTAACTTTTAACGCGATTAATACTGAAGCCAGTACGCAATTAACCGTTACAGGGCATCTGATTGACGGCACGACCATTGACCTCACGTCGTCAGAGACAGGGACAACCTATCTATCGAGTGATTTAACCATTGCCAGTTTTGGCTTAACGGACGGGGAAATCTTCGCCGGTGCTGAAGGTGAGGCTGTTCTGACGATTAGCAATAATTCGCTAGAGATTGATGTTAGTGTGTTGGTGGAGGGCTTTACTCCCGTTGCGCTCGCATCCTTAGATATTCCAGGTTATGCCAACAATGTTGACGTTGCTGGAAACTACGCGTTTGTTGCCGCTGGCGCCGCAGGCTTGCAAGTGGTCGACGTGACAGACCGTGCGAATCCGACGATTGTTGGCAGCTATGATACCCAAGGTACTGCGATAGATATCAAGGTCGTGGGTAACAATGCGTATATCGCGGATGGTGAGCAAGGGTTAGTCATTATTGATATTGCTGATCCCACCATGCCTGTACTGGTGGGGGGATTAGATACGGCAGGTATCGCGCAAGACTTGGTCGTGGATTTGCTTTATGCCTATCTTGCGTTAGGTAATGGCGGTATCGAGATCATTGATATCTCGGATCCCGCTTTGCCTATCAGTCGGGGCGTGTTGGCGAACATCGGCCAAGTGCGTGGTATCGCGTTATCGACAGGAACAGTCGTCATTGTTGCTGACCAAGCGTTGAAAGTAGTCGATGCCAGTGATGTGACCGCGCCAACCTTGCAAGGTAGCGTGAATATTGGCCCAGTAAAAGATGTGGTGGTTCGAGATAATTACGCCTATGTTGCCGCGTACAGTACCGGTTATAAGGTGGTCGACATCAGTGATCCGACTGCGCCCAATGTGGTGGCGGGAGAGGCGGTGATTGCCCCACGTGATGTTGAACTGAGTGATAACTTTGCCTTCTTCGCGGAGCAACTTTTCCCTAATGTGGTCGCTTACGTCAACATCATTGAGCCTGATCGTGCAATTTTCCAAGGGGTGATCGATCTGTCTCCTTTTGGTGATTTTGCTGGCACAGGTATCGCGCTAGACAGCAGCTACACCTACGTGACGGAAGAGAGTTTTTTTGTTGCACAAGACTTTAAAGCGGAAGGGACCAGTCGGTTATTCATCGCTCAGTACCGTCTTATCAACGACAACTTAGGCGTTGCACCTGAAGTCCAAATCACTAACTACGCTGACCAAGATGTGGTTGTTGAAGGTTCAAGCATTGTTGTTGAAGCAGTGGCGACCGATGATGTTGCGGTGGCCGCGGTCAACTTCTTTATTGATGGCGAGTTATCCCTTACCGATACCACGCGGCGCTATCAAGTCCCTTTGACTGTGCCAAGTGATGCTGAATCGCTCATTTTAGAAGTGGAGGCATTAGATCTCGGTGGTAATTTGGGCTCAGGCACCGCAGTGACATTGTTGATACAAGCCGATGATGATGGCGATGGATTAGGTAACGAAGCCGAGACCGAGATTCACAGTACGGATCCAGCGGATGCTGATTCTGATGATGACGGCATCAATGACGGTGAAGAGATCGCGATCGGCACTAACCCCAATGCGATTGATTCAGATGAAGATGGGCGTAGTGACAGTGAAGAAGTGGATGCGGGAACAGATCCGCTTAACCCTGACGTGACAGCCCCGCAAGTAAGTGACGTCACGCCTGTCAATGGCAGTGAAGATATTCCGGAAACCACCGAGGTGGTGGTTACATTTAATGAAGCACTGTCAGCACGCTCAATCAACAATACTAGTGTCGCTTTGACAAAAGAGGGTGGTAGTGCCGATGGCCGCGTATCCCTCAGTGATGATGGCTTATCCTTGACGTTCAAGCCTATCGCCATTCTTGATGATTTTACTGAGTATACCGTGACGGTCAGTGCGGTGCGTGACAGCGCCGGGAATCCAATAGCGACACCGTTTACCAGTACCTTTACCACCGGCAATTTGGTGGATGAAGAGCCGCCAACCGTCACGACCTTTAATCCGGGACGAAACAACACCGATGTTCCTGTGAATAGCATCGTGTCGGCCGTCATGAGTGAGCCTATAGATACCACAACTATCACAGAAGAGAGCTTTTATGTGGTTGAGGGCTTCAGTGGTGAGCGTGTGCCGGGCGGCATTGAAATCAGTGATGATGGCACGGTACTGAGTTTTGTTCCGGCAGGGGCGTTTGCCATTGGCCGCCGCCATACCATCTATTTAACAAGTGCCATTACAGACAGATTTGGTAATCCACTGTCGTTTACGGGCAGTAACTTTACCACACGCTTTACACCTGACAACGACAGTCCGGCTGTCGCCCTGTTCTCATTCACTGAAGGGCAAACGGGTTTGCCGCTCAATGCGCTACTACGAGTACGTTTTGATGAGCCTGTCGCGACCTCTAGCCGTAGCGAAGTCAAATTGGTTAACCATGAAACGAACGCCGTGGTCGACATTGACGTGTTGTGGGAAGCAAATCAACAAGTGATGGTTGTTGATCCGGTCGTGCTGTTGACGGCCAATACCACCTATCGGATAGAGCTTGGCGCGATTGCGGATCTCTCTGGTAATTTGCTCCCTGCCGCGCTTTCTCGCACCTTTGTTTCAGGCGATGCCGAAGATACTGAGAATGGCTCGGTGGTGAGTTTCTCGCCGTTCAGTGGCCAACAGAATGTGCCAGTGAATACCGCGATACAGTATGCCTTGTCCGAACCCGTTGATCCCGTCACGCTAAGTAGTGGCCGCCTCTATATTTGGGATAGCACCTTAAATCGTGAAGTGAAAGGCACTGTGACTGTCTCTGCAGATGGATTGACGGTGACTTTTGTGCCCGATGAAGACTTTGAAGCCTTCCATCGGATTTACGCTTACTTTGTTTACAACGACTACCCGGAAGATTACGCAGGTAACCGCTTTAACTCTCGTTCGTTTAATTTTGTGACCAGTGCGCAGCGTGACGAACTGGCCGCTACTTTGATCTATCAAACCATTGCGGCAGATGCGACTGACGTGCCTGTGAATGGGGCTGTTCGTTGGCAGTTTGACGATGTTCTGAATGCGACGTGTGTTAGCCGCGCAACGGCTACCGTCACTGGTGGGGAGTCGGCGGTAACGGGTAGCTTGCAACTCAGCAATGATATGCGCACTGTCACCTTTACCCCTGATGAGGACTTTGCGGTTAGCACGGCGTATACCGTGACGGTCAGTGGTTTGTGTGATCTACTGGGTAATGCCTTGGGTGATGTCACGACCAACTTCACTACCAGTGATATCGAGGATGGGGATACGACGAGACCATCTGTGGTCGTTACACCAGCCAATAACGCCACGGATGTGGCCGTCGATACGCCGATCGTGTTTGATTTCACGGAAGCGATCGATCAATCCTCAGTCAATAGCTCTGTTGTTTATGCCTATGTCAACAACTCGGGTACGCGACTGGCGGGCACCCTCAGCTTTAACTCCGCGACACAATTGCAGTTTACGCCAGCACAGCCTTATCCCGGTGACCGTCAAGTGCGAGTGATCGTGTCAGGTGTCAGAGATATTGCAGGCAATACAAATAACTACAGTAGCACCCTGTTTACCACGGTTGACCAAGCAGATACCACGGCGCCGACCGTTTCAATGGTGACACCGATGGATGGCAGTGTTGACGTGGCAAGAACACAGCCTGTTTCGATTCTTTTCTCGGAGTCGATGGATCCGAATACGCTGAACAATGATACGCTGGCGCTGTTTGCCGATGGCGTACCTTTGAGCAGCAGTGTGAGTCGTTCACAAGATAACCGCACTGTCACCTTTAATGTGTCTCTACCGGAAGGTAAAGCAGTGGCCGTGATCGCGACCACGGATATCCAAGATCTGTCGGGTAATCGATTAGCGCAAGATTGGATTTCCGTCTTTACCACGGCCGCAGGTAACGAAACGCAGCGCCCAACGGTTGCGTCTGTGTTCCCATCGAACGGCAGTTCCAACGTCAATCAAAACAGTGCCATTACCCTTTACTTCAGTGAAGCAATGACGTTAGAGAGTATCGCCAATGCTTTCTATGTGTCTCAAAATGGCGTGCGTGTCGGCGGTATGCTCGAAATCTTGGGGAATGGTCAAGCCATCACCTTTACCCCAGACTTGCGTTGGAATGATGGTGCGCTGGTGGAAGTCTTTGTCACCGATGAAGCAAGTGATTTGGATGGTAACAATCTCAATAATTTCAATAGTTACTTCCGCGTCGTTGATGATAATGATGAGGGTGGGCCGACGCTGATAGCGACACAACCCGCATTTGCGAGTCGCGGTTTACCCACTAATCCGGTTATCGAGATTCTGTTCCATGAAGCGATAGACCCTGCCACCGTGACCGCAGAGAGTGTCACCATGACCGATAACAATGGGGATGCCGTCGCCATTACGTTAAGCACAGTGTTTGATGATCAGGTGATTCGAATTGTACCGAACGCCCCATTAGCAGCGAATAGCTTCCACCGTTACAACGTGACAAATAGTGTGACCGATGTGGATGGCAATGCCTTTAGCGGACTCAGTTACTACTTCTACACCGCGGAAGAGGCGGTAGAAGATACGCAGGCACCAACTGTGCTCAGCATGAGTCCACCCGATGCCGCGATCGATGTCGGCATTAATGCACAGCGCCATCTTCGTTTTGATGAACCGATTAGCCCCATTAGCTTCCGCGCAGAACAGCAGACCGAAGCCTCGCATTCGCTCTTTTTCGATGCGAACAATACGTCTGTCAGATTGGTGCCACACTTACCTTTGTCTGCGAGTAGCGAAGTGACTGATACCATCAGTAATGTGTCGGACTATGCGGGCAATGCCAATGTCGAGCGTTCAGCAACCTATCAAACCCAAGCGGGCCCCGACACCACGCGTCCTGAGCGTGTCGACTCATCGCCGTTTAATGGTGCTGATGATGTGCCTTTGTCACCCGTTATTAAGTTAGTTGCTAATGAAGCGCTCGATCCTGCGAGCATTACTCAAGATACGGTTTATCTCTATGACGGTAATGTGGGTCAGTTGGTTTCAGACATTACTTTGAGTGAAGATGGCAAAATCATTACTCTGGTGCCGCAAACTGCGTTGGCCGTCGGTCGAAGTCATAATTTCTATGCCAGTGGCATTCGAGATGTTAGCGGTAACCAAGCTTTCTTCAGCTCAAGTCGCTTTACCACTGGCTTTGATGCTGATACAACCGCGCCTGCGGTAACATTGGCCTCCTTTGTGGATGGGCAAACCGGTATTGCAGTAAACACCCGTATTCGTGTCGCCTTCAGTGAGCCAATTAGCCATTTAAGTGAAGGACTCATCACCTTAACGTTAAACGGCGATGCGGTACCAAGTAGTTATAGCTGGGATAACACGCACAGTGTGTTAACGCTCACGCCAATGGCACTACTCAATACAACGACCAGCTATGTGCTCAATATTGGTTTAGCGCAAGACTTGGCGGGTAACCCGTTGCCAACCGCGCAGACGATCAGTTTCACTACGGGTGACAGTGTTGATCTCCTCAGTCCGTCGGTGTCACGCTTTACGCCAGAAAACTCAGCGACGAATGTGCCAGTCAACACTGAAATTGCCGTTGAGTTTGATCAAGCGATCGATCCTGTGACGATCACATCGCGCACTTTCTACATCTATGACAATGATGCTGGGGATGCGGTCGAGGGAACGCTAACTGTGGCCGCGGATGGATTGAGGGCAACGTTTGTGCCTGACGCACCATTGCAGCCTTATCACCGTTACTCTGTCTACGTGAATTACAATGACTCTGTGTATGACTTAGCAGGGAATCGAGTCAGCAGTCGTAGCTACAGCTTTGTCACCGCGCCCGTTACGGATGCCACAGCGCCGACTGTGTCACACTTGAACTTGGTTGATGGCATGACGGATGTCCCCGTAAATGCCAACTTGCGCATTAAGTTAGATGAGCAAGTGGGACGCCTTTGCGTCAACAACAGTAGCGTGGTTGTGAGTGTCGGTGGCGTGAATGTGGAAGGTCGCGTGATGCTCGCCAATGATGGTATGACTATCAGCTTTATTACCGAGAATAACTTGACAGCGAATACCACGTACAGTGTGGCAATTTCGGGCTTGTGTGATTACGCGGGTAACGCTATTGCTGCGGTTTCAACCAGCTTCACTACCGCAGCAACCACCGATGAAGATACCACTAGACCGACAGTGACCATTTCCCCTGCCAATAGCAGCACGGATGTGGCGGTGAACAGTGACATTGTCTTCACCTTCAGTGAAACCATCGATCAGGGCTCTGTATCGGGCAATGATGTCGATGTCTATGTCAATAATACGGGGGCAAGAATCGCCGGTACCTTATCCACCACCGCCACAACAGTGACCTTTACGCCTTCGCAAGTCTATCCAGGGAATACGCAAATTTTTGCCGGGATTAACCGTGTGTTGGATACCGTAGGCAACAGTAGTCAGTATGCGTCAACGCGGTTTACCACGGTTGATCAAGCTGATGCGACAGCCCCGACTGTTGTCGCAACAACCCCGGCCGATTCGGCGATGGATGTGGATACGGCAACCCCAGTCACGGTGCTCTTCTCTGAGTCGATGAACCCGAATAGCATCACCACAGAGAACATTGCCATGTTTGCTAATGGTTCGCGTATCAACAGCAGTGTGAGCCGCTCTGGTGATAACCGTACCATCACATTAAACGGTAACTTGCCAGAGGCAAGTGTGGTGAGTGTCGTATTGACCAGCGGTGTCACTGATCTTTCTAGCAATCCATTAGTAGACACGATTTATACCTTTACAACCGGTGCGGATGATGAACGTACTCGTCCTCGTGTGAACTCGACGTATCCGGCGAACGGCGCCAGCAATATACCTTTGGATGCCGGTATTGTTGTTTACTTCAGCGAAACCATGAATGCTGATCTCTTAACCGGTGCGTTTAATGTGTCGCAAAACGGCCAGCTAGTGGCGGGTACCGCGACCATCATCGGCGAAAACCAAGCCTTAACCTTTACGCCAGATGCACCGTTTGAGCGTGACGCCTTGATTCAGATCTTTGTCGAGGATAGCGCGGAAGATACGGCAGGCAATGCCTTGTACAACTATGTGGGTTACTTCCGTACTATCACAGATACCAGTGAACGCAGTGCCTTTGTTACCGCGACGCAACCCACGTGGAATCAAACCCTTGCGATGACTAACCCTGTGATTGAAGTCCTTTATGACAAACCATTGAATGGCGATACGGTGTCGGCTGAAACCGTGACGATGACAGACAGTGAAGGCGCAAATGTTGCGGTGACTGTGTCTCTGGTGGGTGAGCAAGTGATTCGCCTTGTTCCTCAGTCCGCGTTGGTAGTGAGCAGCACCTACCGCTATCAGATTAGTAGTACCGTCCTTGATACGGATGGCTTAGGGGTCAACCCAATTAACTACTTGTTCAACACCAGTGAGGATGCGGCAGAGGATACACAATCGCCCGCGGTGACGGTAATGAGTCCGCCATCAGGGACGAGTGGTGTAGCGATTAACGCACAACGTCACATGCGATTTGATGAGTCCATTAATCCGATTCAAGCTCAGGTCATTGAAGCTGGCGGCACAGTGTTCTTGAGTGAAGACAATAAAGATTTACGGATTGTCTTGAATCAACCTTTGACGGCGAACAGTGAAGTGACAGACACGGTTAGTGCTTACCTTGACTATGCGGGTAACACGGTTGTGGCGGCCTCGGCGACCTACAACACCAGTGGTGTCCCAGATACCACGATTCCAACGTCTGTGGATGTCGTGCCATTCAATGGCGCCACTGGGGTGCCATTAAATGTGGTGATGAAGCATGTGGCCAGTGAGCCGTTAGACCCAGCCAGTGTATTAACCGGCGGTGTCTACCTCTACGATAGAGTGGATAATGTCACTGTGCCGACGACGGTCAGCTTGTCGGATGGCAATACAGTGATCTCATTGGTGCCAGCGGAAGCCTTGACCGCAGACCGAAGCTATAGCTTCTTTACCAGTAGCATTCGGGATATTGCGGGCAACAGTACCAGTTTGAGGGGTGTTACCTTCACCACAGGTGCGGATGAAGATACTAGCGCACCAACGGTGAGCGCCTTTAGTGTGGTTGATGGCGCATCCGGCATCGCGAGAAACGCGCGATTGGCCGTTCGCTTCAGTGAGCCGATGAGCAATCTTGCACAAAACAGTGTCACGTTAAGTGATGGCAGCGCGAATGTGGCGGTGAACTACAGCTGGGATAATGCCCATCAGCAACTTCTACTCACGCCGCAGCAGTTGCTCGCGCCTTCGACCACTTACACGTTACAGGTGTCCGGCGCAGAGGACCTCAGTGGCAACGCCATCGAATCGGCAACCAGCGTGAGCTTTACAACGGCGAGTTCCGCCGACTTGGTGCGTCCAACCCTAACCAGTATCACCCCGGACAACAATGCGACTGGGGTAGCGGCAGACACCGTGGTGACACTGGTATTTGATGAGGCACTGGATGCAACTTGGGTCAACAGTGACAACCTTTACCTGTGGGATGTGACAGCGGGTGAAAAAGTCTCTGCGACCTTGAGCATGAGTAACGGAAACGCGACGGTGGTATTGACGCCTTCAGCGAGTCTACAGGCAGGACGCCGTTACGATGTCTATGTGGGTTATGGAAATGGCGTCTACGATAACGCGCGCAATCAGTTCAGCGCTCGCCGCTATATCTTTACGGTAGCGAACTAGATTTTTTGGCCAAAGTGAGAGGCAGAAAGGAGAAGGGATGGCGAACTCAACGAGACGAAGTGGCTTAGCCATACTCATTGCGCTGATGGTAGTAGGGTGCAGTGAAGAACCGCAAATCAATGACGATAATGCCGGGCTGACAACAGAGTCTGTAGCAGTGACACCAGAAACGGCCATACCAAACGGGGGGGAGCTGGTTGCTTCCCCGAATGCGGAGCAACTCCTGCAAGCGGCAGACCCAAGTGCGCCGATCAACTACCCGGTCGTACCGCAACAACTCAACGTGGCACAGCGAGACAAATTGGCGCAGAGTGTGCAACAGCAGCAAGCGCAAATGCAGCAACTCATTCAGGCCTATGATGACGCACGTTCTCAAGGCGACACGGTGGCCATGGCAGATTTGCAAGCGCAGCTAAAGCAGGCGAATGAGGCACAGAAAGCCGACATGCTGATGTTAGCAAAGCAGATGATGGCTGAATCGAAGGAGTGAGCACGAGATGGCGGGCTTACAACGCGTTTTGAGCATATTGAGTTTGGTTTTTCTTAGCTTGGTGATAAGCGCGGAAGAAGTGACGACGCCGTTAAAAGTCATTCCAACCCCCGAGTCTCATGGCGCCTTCTTGTTAAAACCTTGGCAGGAAGGCGCACCTGTTTTAGTGATGTTCAAAGATCCCTTTTGCCCATACTGTTTGCGCGCCATTGAGAATCGTCACCAGCTTGATGACTACAATGTTTTTCTCTTTTGGGCGCCGATTTTGGGCGAACGGAGTGAGCAACGCGTTGCCACTTTCTTTCGCTGTGCAACGCCAGTCAACGACACAGTGTTAAAGGCGGCGGTGCAGCGCGCAGTGCCAGATTGTCAGCATCAGGATCTCGCTCAGGCCGTGTGGCAACAGAACAACCGCATGGTCGAGGCCTATCAACCTCGATATGTGCCGCAATATTGGTACGCAGGACAACGGGTGCAAATTAGCGGTTTGCAACGTCAACAACACGCACCCACCATCGCCCCTAACAATGAGGTTAGTACTTACTTACCGACTGCTTCGCCACTCCAATTACCCTTGGCACGGTACGGGTTCCATGCTGCCAATACGCATCGGCAAGGTAATTTAGCTATGCTCGTTGTGGTGCCCGATGATATTGATCTGCTGAAAGCACAACGCGCCGCGATTGCGGCCGATACTGAGTTCAACTGGTATGTTTTTGATACGGTGTCGCGCTGTTTGGACGACGTGACATTCAGCGGTAGTGCCGAAGCGGCGTGTGTCGGTAACGAAACCGCTCAGCGACGTAAAAATCGCCTTGAGATATTGATGTTGACGGGAACATCAACCCCTTTGGTACAACCGCATTTTTATTTGGAAGGGATTGCGCTTAACCCAGCGCAGTTTGATACCGTTGTGCCGGAATCAATCAAGCAGCAATTTGAGCGCATACCGTAGGTTTACTCAAGCTGACGTCGAAAATGTCACCGTGCTAAAGTGTGGGTTGGTTGTTATTGCGTCCATTTTTTGCAGATGATCGAGTGACACAAGCACCTCCGTTCCTTTAGCAAGGAGTTGTAAATGGCGATTTTTTACAATGTCTTTGGCGACGCCCGTATAAACTTCCCCCGACGTGAGTGTCAGTGATACCTCTAAGCGATACATACAAGCGATTTCAAGAAAATCAAAATCAACACATTTCATTTTTAATCCTGTCAGTTGCAGCGAAAGCAATCTTTACTATATCGTACTGAGCTAATCTGGGAAGGAGAGAAGTGATGCGTACCCGTTCTGATGATCTAGCGATATTACTGACGGTGGTGGATTGCGGCAGTTTTTCTGCCGCGGCAGAGATGCTGGATAGCCATGTCGCGAAGGTATCGCGCGCGGTCAGTAAGGTGGAATCTCAGTTGGGTGTGACCTTGCTGAATCGAACCACACGGCGTTTAGAACTTACTGAAGAAGGTCGTGCGTTTGTAGTGACAGTACGTACGGGATTAGCCCAGCTCCTGCAGGCCGAAGAAGCCGTTATCGCTAGTGGTGAACAGCCACGTGGCAAGCTGCGTATTGATGCCGCCTCTCCGTTTATTTTGCATCAAATCGTCCCACACATCCGTGCCTTTAGCACTGCCTATCCCGATATTGATCTTGAGCTGACGTCCAATGAAGGCTACGTTGATTTACTTGAAAAACGCGTCGATGTCGCGATTCGTATCGGCCCATTAACGGATTCTACTTTGCATGCTAAACGACTCGGGGAGAGTAAACTGTTTCTTGTCGCGTCCCCCACTTACTTAGACAAGTTTGGGATTCCTGACACGATTGGGGCCTTGATGCAGTATGAGCGGATCGGGTTTACCCACAACAAGTCACTCAACCACTGGCCACTGCCGGGCAGTGAACTCATTGCCCCTACATTGGCGGCAAGCAGTGGTGAAACTATTCGTCAGTTGGCGATTGCGGGTAATGGCATCGCCTGTCTTTCTGGATTTATGGTTAATGAAGATATCCAATCCGGACGGCTTGTCCCGGTGCTAACGTCAATGACATTGCGAGGCACCGAACGAGAAAACGTCAATGCGGTTTACTATCGTTCATCGTCTGTATCGCGGCGCATTTCCGCCTTTCTCGATTTCATTCAACCTCGGTTAACGCTATAGGGTGCGCTGACTTGATGCGCAACCCCCTTGCATGGTTTGCGATTGTTTGCAGATTTCGCAAAAGTGATTTGACTCTATTGCTATAAATGAAAATTACGTCTGTTGATAAACTGCGTCTCAATCTACTCGAGCATCTTGAGGTGGCTTGAGTATCTGAATTGAGAGGGCTTTTATTATGTTATTCAATGAGTTTGAATTTGATGGGTTCAGTGTCGCAAATCGTATTGCGATGGCACCCATGACGCGATCTCGGACATCGCAACCTGGAGACGTGCCGAATGAGATGATGGCGACCTATTATCAGCAGCGCGCGAGCGCAGGATTAATCATCACAGAAGGGGCGCCCATTTCCGCGGTGGCGCGAGGTTACTCGATGACACCGGGTATCTATACCGAACAACATATTGCGGGTTGGAAGAAGGTCACGTCTGCGATTAAGCAGCAAGGGGGTAAGGCCTTTATTCAGCTTTGGCATGTCGGTCGTCGCAGCCACGCATCCATCGCCGGTGAACAACCTGTGTCGGCATCAGCGTTAAAAGAGCCAGATCAAGTATTTGGTCCCTTACCTGAAGGGGGATTTGGCATGATTGAAACGCAAACCCCTCGAGCACTGACCCTAGAGGAAATTAGCGCGACTGTGGCAGATTTCGCCCAAGCGGCCAAGAATGCGATACTTGCGGGATTTGATGGTGTTGAGATTCACGCCGCGCATGGGTATCTCATCGAACAGTTCTTACGTCGGTCGAGCAACCAGCGTAACGATGGCTATGGTGGAAGCCGAGAAAACCGGATGCGCTTGCTGCTAGAAGTGGTGGATGCCGTCATCGATGCAATAGGAGCAGATAAAGTCGCAATTCGTGTTTCGCCGCATGTGATTGAAGGTTTTGCCGAAGACGATACAGAAATGCGAATGTTGATGATAGACGTGGCAAAAGCATTGGCAGAACGCCGCTTGGCTTACCTGCATTTCTCAGAAAACATCTCACGCTATAATGAAGTTGATGAACAGTTCCGCCGCGATATTCGAGCTGTTTACCCCAATCCCATTATGGTGGCGGGAAAACTGACCCAAGAGCGCGCAGAGCAGCTGATTGAAAAAGGGTATGCGGATTTAGTCGCGTTTGGTACGCCTTTTGTTACCAACCCTGATCTCGTTGCACGATTCAAACATCAATGGCCATTGGCCGAGTTTGATGCAGATGCGCGGCTGACGCTGTACGGCGGTGACGAGGTGGGGTACATTGATTATCCTGCGTATCAACCAACGTATATATAAACAAAAAGCGCACTGATCGCATCAGTGCGCTGTTGCCTTTTTATCTATACTCAAGCCGCCTCAATAAGATTTTGATTTATCAAAAACGAAATAATGAGGTGTTTGATTAATTCTGAATTTATCCGTGTATAAACTCAGTTTTATATTGTGACGCTTTTCCAAAAAGGCGATCGGCAAAATACCCAGAGACATTACAGTCGCTGATGAAATACATTCATGAAATAAGGCGTAGCCACCAAGGCACAGAGTTAATACAAAAAAGGTGGTGACAATGAAAAAGTGTAGCCGTGTATGATTATATGAAAAGTTTGCATATAGTTTAATCATAGTAATTCCACTATTAAAAGTTGTTTTGAGTCTGTGTGGTTTCATTTTCCATAAATGCAACTAACATCCGAGTATATCTCCCAGGCATTATAAATGAATAGTGCTTGCTATTCTTGGTTTCATTATGGGTATAGTGAATTTTATGGCTGGTGTTCTCAATTTAAGGCCATTTACGTTATGTATATGAATCAAGCGTTGGGGAGACTTTGTTGGAATATTGACAGGATGTTTCCCTATTTTATTTTCGGAGTAAAAGACGCGTTTGTCATGTGAATAAAATCGTATGTCTACTATAGATTTTATTTAAAATAGTTCATCGTGCGGCGTTGTATAGCGTCATGTATCGTATGCCTGGTGGTTCATTTTATTCATACTTTTCTAAAAAGGTGCAATGTCTGCTGCCTATCTAAAATGGCATACAATACTTGTTTACTATCAAGCCATCGTCATTTTTATTGAACTTTTTAACCGCGGGCACAGTCAAGAGTCTGTCTGCATATAAACGTTAAGGCTTAAAATGAAAGGAATATCAATGTTTATCGTCGCGGCTTTGGCGTCCGCAGCTGGATTTTTTATTCATGTCGTTGCAGCAGAGAGCGTTCATCTATGGGTAGCGGGCCAAATGGAGGGGCGGCAAGTAATACCGTCATGGGACGTGCGCCAGATTGCGATGATAACCTCAATTGAATATGGCATCGCAATTACTGTTATCTATATGCTAATTAGGGAAAAGCTGTATAAGCTTGGCAAAATTGGTGCTGCTTTCGTATTAAGTGCGATACTACTTTCTCTGCAAGGTGCTTTAATTCGTCAGCCATTGATGGATTGGGCCATTGGAAATCCATTCTATGTTTCTTTGGTTCAAAATGGATTTAAATGGCTTGTTTGGCTAGTAATGGCGCTGGTCATCGTGCTTGGTGTAGAGTACTTTTCCTCCAAACAGATAGATAATGGTCAACCGTAAATGCGTTTTAAAAATGTGTTAGCTTGAAAAAACAGTATGTGTGAATAAAGCGCTGTCACGTCTAGTAGACGTGATAGCGTGTGGTGTAGGAGAGGGTTGAAATTTGCTTTATTCAACATACTGTTGAGCTGCTGAAACAGACTCTTCAAGCACATAACCAGCGAGCTCTGGGTTAATGATGAACAGCAGTATAATGAAGATCGCAAAACAAAACAGTGCGACGCCAATCTTAATTTTGCAGTACGGGCGGTCACCTTGAACTTCGCCGGTTTGTGCATTGACGACGATTTGGTAAGCCTTACCTTGGAACTGATAAGAGGACATCCAGGCAGGCAGCAAAATGTGCTTAAATGTTTGCCCCTTATAGGTGATATTTTTAGATGAAATAGACTGCTTATCACCACCAATTTTTCGCTTTACGGCTTTTTCTATTGGGGCATCCATTTTCTTTTGGGCAAGTTTATAGCCAGATAGTACATCGATCTGGTAGTTTTCGGCGACAAAACCTACTAAGTATTGCTTGTTGTAATCCACTATTTGCGTAAGGTCCCAAGGTTCAAGTTTATCAAGCGTTTTTTGAGGGACAGATTGTGTCGCAGGAATAAGGATATCATCGAAGCTGGTGGTTACCTTGCCAGAGACGTTTGTCCAACGTGTTCGCCTTTCTCGCTTGGTTTCTTTTTTACCTTCTGAGTTTGTTCGAGTGACATTTTCATAATAGTAGTCGCCTCTTCGCCCATTATAGTCAGTGTAGGTATCACAATCGTAGGTCCAATAGGGAAGATAAACCCCCTGAAATTGATCATGTTGGGTAATTTGCTTTTTCAGCTTCGTAGGGGCGAACCAAAGTCCCCTTATCCATGCTTGAAAATTATCTCTCGCTTCTTTTCGTTGCAGTTTGAATGGAAGTACACCTTGAGTTTTGATCTGCCGAGAGGATTGTGTACTTGTTGTGACGTAGGGGGTACCGCAAAAAGGGCACAATGTAGAGTGTGTCTCTTCACCCAGTTCTGTTTTTGCGCCGCAGGTCATGCAGTCAAGAGTATGGCTCTCATATTCGTCTTCAATTGTTGTTGTACCGTTGATGTAACGAGTGAGATCTAACTCTGTGTTGGCCTTTTGCGATGTCGATTCAAATTTAAAGGCGGTGTAGTGCTGACAGTAACCACAGGTCAATCCCTTACTACCAGGCGTAAAGTGAAGGTCAGCACCACAGTTTTCACAACTTGCTACGTTTGACATTTATGCTCCAGGAATTGGTGGTGGTGCAACAGAAAACAGTACTTTTAGTGCACTCACTTCATTAGCTTTCTGCCAGTTTGGCATGCCTTCAGCCCAAACTAAGGTTTCTTGGGTGAGTGTATTGCTGCTGATTTGCGCTTTAATTTGTTCGATGCCGAAGGGACCGGTTTGTTGGCCATTTACAGCAATGTAATACAGGGTTTGTGTTGGCAAAGGTGGCGGAGCAGAGTGTGGACTTGGCGAGCTAGTGTTACTTTGTGGGTTCATGGCATTTGCCATATTTTGAGCCATGGCAAAGCCCATGCCCATCTCGAGTCCTGCACTCGCATTGCCGCCTTTTTCAGCTGCTGTTTCGATAGCATTTGCGGTCTGATACTGAGTGTATTGGTTGAGGTCGCCTAAAATCCCCATTGAGGTACGCTTGTCTAATACCGCTTCAACATCTTTAGGCAATGAAATGTTTTCGACAACAAATTTACTAAGCGTTAAACCATAGCTATCGAAGTCATCAACCATTTTCTCTTTCATGAAAGAGGAAAATTCATTGTAGTTTGCAGCTAAATCAAGAACAGGAATATTACTTTCAGCAACTGCATCAGAAAAGCGTGATACCGCAAGTGAACGGAGCTGATTATGGATATCATCTATCCTAAAATAGCCACTCGTACCAACGACTTGCTCTAGCAGTTTTCGTGGGTCGCTCACTTGAATATCAAAGCTACCAAATGCACGAATACGTACCATTCCAAATTCTTGGTCACGCATCATGATTGGGTTGGTTGTCCCCCATTTGTTATCGGTATAAAGGCGGGTATTAATAAAATACACTTCAGCTTTGAATGGCGAGTTAAAACCGTGTTTCCAGCCTTTCAGAGTGGCGAGAATCGGTAAGTTGGATGTGGCGAGTGTATACATACCTGGGTCGAAGATATCGGCAATTTGACCCTCATTGACGAATATTGCGACTTGACCAGGACGGACGGTGAGCTGCGCACCATTTTTGATCTCATTTTGATATCGCTCAAATCGCCAAACAAGGGTGTTGTTACTGGTATCTGTCCACTCGATAATATCGACGAGTTCGCCGACAATTTTATTCCAAAATCCCATTGATGGAGTTCCTTATCATTATTTCTAATAGGCATTTATTTATATTGATCAAAAGGAAGTTCAGATAGGGTAAGCATTGAAAATTCGAGCCTGCTTCAGAAAGACTATTTAGTCTCTGCTTTCAGCGGCGGTGTTTGGATATTCTGAAACTTCTTGTTAAGCAATACTCACTAGTCGAAATATGTGACTAACATGCTACTGTATTGGCGCGTATACGAACTGCTATGCAATATCCGCCATGTATATGTTTCGATTTTGAGGGATGTAACTTTATTTGTGTAGCAGTTAGAGAGCGCATCTGTTTCTTAATTTATATATTTGGGATTTGCTTCTAGGATTGAAATTGAACAATGTTAGTCTACTTATATAATTCCGTATGAATGGATGGTTGCTCATTTGCTGTATCAATATAAGATTGTTGTCGGTTGATTTAATCTTTGCATTGAAATTCGACATATCATTATCACCCCAACACCAAACTCCCACTGCTGGCGCTGATTGAGATCGTTGCGACGGTACCGGCATTGAACGCGATGGCGTCTTGCTCTAGGCCATCGGAGAAGATGACACCATTCTCCGGCATCCGTGATGTTAGCGTGAGATGGTTGCGTGGCGTTATTCGGCCAAAGACCTTTGCGCATTGACTGGTTGCTGATGGAAAGGGCTCTCTCACGGCGTAGGTCAGAGATTTCTCATCCCATGGCACGGGTTTCGAGTCTTTGTTGTTCTGCCCTGCAATGGCGCATGCGCCCGTAATGATGCTTTTCATCCATCCTGTTGAGCCAAGTCCTGTTGAAACGATAATGCCGCTAGAACATTGCTCTTCACTGGCATTGCTAATCTCGAGTCGGTAGCGGGCCGACGTGTGACTACGCGGGCCGATGAAAAGGTCGTTTACTGCCAGCATGCTGTGGCCAAGGTTGGTTGTGGCCTCGGCTAGGGTAATCGCTTGTATACGGACCTCTTGGTTGAGTGTTGCCAATACGATGTCACGTACTTGCGAAGGCTTGAACGGTAGAAGTATGCCATCAAACAAGGCAGGTAATGGGTTAATCGCGATCACGGGTTGTGTCGTTAAGTATTTTAAGGTGTTTGCGACTAAACCATCTTGTCCGAGGACAACAACAATGTCGTCGGCTTGAAACAAGTAGGTAGGGAGGAGCTCCCTGTCGAGCTCCAGTACTCTGCCAAGGTTGAAGAGTGTGCGTTGTACGTTCTGTTTAACCGCTAAAAATTGCTGATGTTCGTCTTCGTATTGGTCAAAGGATTCACCGAGATGCTCTAAATAAAACTTGGCTTGCCCTAAGGTGCAGTATTTCTCTTTGAGTTCCATCAACCGTGTTTTGCGAGTGACAAGAACGAATTTTCGATCCGTGATCATATCGCCTCCTTATTTCACCAGTGACTGAAGTAGCTCAGGCGATAAATTTAAGTTGCCGACGCGATTTTCGCCTTGAGTGAGGTTCTCAATCGCTTGGGCAATGAGTTGTTCAGGCGCTTGCCCGCTCATACTCATAATGCGCAAGCGTTCCGTATCAATGCTCTCATAGGCCCTGAGGGTTTTCTCAATGGCGTAAGCTTTACTATCAGCACGTGATTGCGCATTGGTGTTTTCTAACTCGACCAGCCTACTGCGCTCCTCTTCTTTCAACGTCTGCGCTTCTAACTTTTCTTGATCAATGGTGAACTGTGTTTGTTGTTGCTCACGCTTGGCTTGCAGTTTTTGTTTCTCTAGGTTTTGCTGTTTTGCCATGATGGCTTTTTCAGTGTCGAGTTCTTTTTCTTTCACTTGTTGCTCTTGCTCGATGCTAGCAAGGCGGCGAGAGTAAATGGCGGTATCGGCTTGTTTGAGCATCTCTTCTCGCGCTTCGGCCTCGAGTGCTTTCGCAGTCTCTGGCGATGGTTGAATCTGGGTAAAAGCGAGTTCATTGACGGTGATACCCATTGAATTAATGGCACTTTGCGTTGGCAGTTGCGATTGGATCGCTTCTGTGAGTGCCTTTGCAAAACTTAATGCTTCAACCAGATCTCTCTTTTCAATTTCATTTCTGACCAAGACTTGTAGTGAGCGAATGATACGTTCCTCGATTTTCTCAGGGTCTTCGCTGAGGTATTGCCCTTTATTGTTTACCGTGAAATCGAGCATTTTCGCTGCAAGTTTGGGCTCAGTGATCTGGTAGGTGATTTGCCCTTGAATAGTGAGATCTTGGTAATCTTGAGATTTCATGCGAAAAGCAAAAGGAATCTCGCGACTCGCGAGTGGCACATTGATTATCGATGCGCCGAGTGACGCGTAATAGAAGTTAGCCCCGGCACCTTCTTTGGTCAGTTGCCCGTTGCGAAACAGCATGACGTAGGTACTTGGTGTTGCCTTAAAAAAATTTAACCCAAACATGATTTTCTCCTTATGTGTCGATGGGACACTTATATTAATAGTGTCTTAGTGACATATAATCAAGGTTGTTTTTTGCTCAGAGTAAAACCGAGATGGTTTTGCAGTGGTTTTTCTCTGGGTTTGCGATTGATGTCACTAACCGGGAGCGCTTGCTTGTGCTGTGCCCCTCTTCATGAAAGACTTCTGTCTTCGCACCACCTCAAAATGTTTTTTCAGTCGCGTTTTTAGGCTTGTCAGGAAGGAACGGAACTTGAAGGCTAGGTGGGATAATTAGTCAACATATAAGTCATAAAGTCACATATGGATAACAGGGTGAAATCGTTCGAACTCCCGCTATTTTCTGTCGACAGTGTTTTATTCACTGTGGTGGAACAACAGTTAAAAGTGTTACTCGTTAAACGCGCCGTCGCGCCTTATGAAGGGCTGTGGTCTTTACCGGGAGGGTACGTTGATATCGCATTGGATAAAGATACCGATGCAACCGCGAAACGAAAGCTGGAGCAAAAAGCGGGGGTGGTGCCAGCGTATTTGGAGCAGCTTAAGACGTACTCAGGCTCGGAGCGCGACCCGCGCGGGTACAGTGTGACTTTGGTTTATTATGCGCTGATCGGTTTTCAAGCAGCTTCACATCACATAGCGAGTGTTGAAGATGCTAAGTGGATCGACGTCGCTGCGCTGAATGACCTCAGTATGGCCTTTGATCACCGACATATTGTTGTTGATGCGCATGAGCGTTTAAAGCAAAAAGCGCTTTATTCGATGCTGCCTGTCTACTGTTTACCTGAGCGTTTTACCGTTGGGGCATTGAAAGGCGTGATCGAAGCGATTATTGGAAAGGAAATTCAACGCAAATCTCTGATGCGTCGAATAGAAAACGCGGATATGTTGGAAGAAACAGATGAGTACGTTGCAACAGGACGCCGAAGAGCCAAGTTGTATCGGGTCAAATCCGGCGTCGATATTACCCATTTTGAGCGCAATCTTTCTGCTTAGACGGCAATAAATAATTTGCAAATCGTCCTGATTTCTGTATTTTGTTTAGCAGCTAAACTATTTTTGGGCATCCCGTGAAAAAGAGAGATGGAGAAGTGGACACGACAATAGAGCGTTTTTTGCGCTTGGTGAATCGTGTGCATGAAATCGAGAGTCGCCCGAATTATTTTGGTACCGAAATGCTAATACACCGCGCTGAAATTCACTCTGTTGAAGCGATCGGTGATAGTGCGCCAATCACGTTAATGTCGCTCGCGCATATGCAGGGGGTGACCAAGGGTGCGGCGAGTCAAATGGTGACTAAATTAGTGAAAAAGGGGTTGGTGAAGCGCGATCCGAGTCCGCATTCAAAAAAAGAGATGCTGATATCACTCACCGAAGTCGGTGAGATCGCGTATCAACATCATGCAGACTATCATCGGGAAATGGAAAATATGTTCAGTGATCATTTTGGTGATGAGTTGCCTGCGTTTCTTGGGCGACTGAATGGCGTAATGACGGAACTCTCACCGCTTATCGCGCAATTTTCTGCTCAAGATAAGAGCGTATAAATATTATGAGCAGCGATGGCTGCTTGTTTTTGGTTAGATGGTTTAGCAGCTAAACTATTTTGTTTTTGAAGTGTTAGAGCGTGGAGGACATATGGCATTTGCACATGCAGGGACACCTATGGCAGTAGAGCATGCAAAAGGGTTAAACCGCCGTTGGCGACATTGGTTGCAGAACCCATTTGATCTTTTTGCACCTTATATCAAGCCGGGTATGAAGGTGATGGACTTTGGTTGCGGGGGTGGCTTTGCCTTGCAAGCGTTACACCGACTCACGGGAGAGTTTGGTGAGGTATGGGCCGTCGATTGTCAGCAAGGGATGCTTAACATTGCACAGCAAACATACAATGCAGCTAATATCGAATTTTCACTTTATGAGGAAGGTAAAGGGATTGGTTGCGAAGTGTACCAAGAGAGTGTCGACTTCGCCGTGGCGTTTTACGTTATTCACGAAGTGGGTGATGTTACGCAAGTGATGAAGGATATCACCGCTGCGCTAAGGCCAGGTGGTCAGTTACTTTTGATTGAGTTCTGGTTTGATCGTCGTATTCCCGAGTATCTAGAAGCGGCAACCCAGTTAGGAATGCAGGTTCAAGACGGGCCGAAAGTGTTTCTT
This sequence comes from Thaumasiovibrio subtropicus, assembly GCF_019703835.1. Taxonomy (NCBI): domain Bacteria; kingdom Pseudomonadati; phylum Pseudomonadota; class Gammaproteobacteria; order Vibrionales; family Vibrionaceae; genus Thaumasiovibrio; species Thaumasiovibrio subtropicus. Next base: position 1,443,098 of record NZ_AP023054.1, read on the forward strand.
TCAAAGTCATTTTTGTTATGCAAAGCCGCAGAAGGAGATGCCGAGTGATGGGTTGGCGGGGGAATGCAGCTAACAAAGAGCGATGAGATAAAAGACGCTTTTGGCGTCTTTTTGATGTAATGGTCTTCCCTCGCACTAATCGGCATCGCAATGTGCCAAGATAGCGTTGATAAATCGCCTATCTAAAAACGAGGGAAGGCCATGAATAAGTGTAAAACCATTGGTATCGATTTAGCAAAGAATACTTTTTACCTCATCATGTTGGACAAACAGGGTAAGCAAGTTGAGAGAAAGAAATTAAATCGACAACAGCTCATTGGCTATCTCTCGAAGCTAGAGACTTGTGTCATTGCGATGGAAGCATGCGGTACAGCGCATTACTGGGGACGAAAAATAGGCCAGCTAGGGCACTCTGTTGTATTACTTCCCGCTCAGCATGTGAAAGGCTATTTACGAGGCCAAAAGAATGACTATAACGATGCAAAGGCCATCGCAGAAGCGTGTCAGCACGGTGCGATTCGCCCCGTTGCGGTCAAATCCCTAGCGCAGCAAGACGACCAAACTTTTTTGCTCATGCGTCAACACGTGAGTAGTGACAGAAAGCGCTTAATCAATCATGTGAGAGGGCTGCTGGCGGAGTATGGGGTAGTGCTGGCGAGAGGAAGTCAGGTATTGCGTAAAACGCTGCCTTTTATTCTAGAAGATGTTGAGAACGGCTTAACCGACGAATTTCGAGCGCTTTTATTCAGGCAATACACACAACTCGAAAGGCTCGACGAAGAGCTACAGTGGTACGACGAAAGGTTGGCTGAAAAAGTGAAGCAAAAAGACGTTTGTCAGCGTTTGATAAAAGTGCCAGGCATTGGTCCCGTGGTGAGTTTTTCCTTAAGAGCCTGGATGGGAAGTGGTGAGCAATTTAAACGAGGGCGTGATGCGTCAGCAGCCTTAGGTTTAGTGCCCAAGCAATTTAGCACGGGAGGTCGAGAGGTATTGCTTGGCATTACAAAGCGAGGGAATCAGCAGTTAAGGTCACTCGTGGTTCATGGTGCAAGAGCGGTTGTGAGTCGAGCCGATGGCAAAACAGACAGGCTTAGTCAATGGATATTGCGGCTGGTTGAAAGGCGAGGTTTTAACAAGGCTGTGGTGGCGCTGGCGAATAAGATAATCCGTATCGCGTGGGTCATTATCTGCGGAGGAGAAAGCTATAAAGCGCCAGCGGCGGTTTAACAGAAAGATTTAAATAAAGCGTCACACACCAGATATTGCGTAGATAGCAGTTTAGATGAAAAACAGGTAAGACCAGCATATAGGGACCCTGATATACTCAAAGGTTTACCAAAACCGTTAATTTGATAAGGGCTATATGCGCGAAGTGTCATCAAGGCCAGAAGCCACACGAGCTTCACGCATAGGCCGGATATATGAAAGCAACCTGTCCCTTTTATCGACATTGGTATCTTGCCAATAGAGGGAAGACCATATTTGAGTATAAGCGCTTTCTCCTGCCTCACACTTCTAAAATAGTTAGATCCTCCTTCAAGTATGACTGAAAAGAAACGGTACTTTGCTATTTATTGCCTAGAGCAATTTCCGTGTTTTAAGACTTGCCCATCCAACTTTCTCAACATCTTTCTATTATTGACAAGTTTATAGCGGGCTGGGATAGGGGCCCTCAGCAGGCCCAATGACCGCTGTGTAATTGGAACCTATGTCTCGGTATGAGGAGACAGTTCAACGGTTGACATGAATTTGACTTTCTTATCAATAGTTTGAACTAGTTTAGGCATCCCCAAGTGAAAGCCTTGGATATAAGAAAAGTATCAGCCAATAATTTAAAGGATTTAATCATGAACAAGTTAACGATTGGGATAGCAAGTTGTTTTGCGCTAGCACCACTATTTGCTAATGCCCATGGTTACACCACGTTCCCTAAAGCGCGTCAGGTTATCTGTGCAGAACAAGGCGGGCACTGGGGTAGCTCAAATGGTTCAACAATCAGTAATTTAGGTTGTCGTGCCGCTTTTCAAGAGAGTGGCACTTATCCTTTTGTACAAATCAATGAATTTGCCGCGAATGTTGCCCGCTATGATGTGCCGGAAGCGGTAAAGTCAGTGGTGAAAGATGGCAATATCTGTTCTGGGGGCGATAACTCGAAATCAGGTATGAGTGTTGCGTCTGAACATTGGACTCGCACGACGATGGCGGCTGGGCAAACCTTTACGCTCGAGTTTTTAGCGACAGCGCCGCATAACCCGAGTTACTGGGAAATCTATCTGTCTAAGCCGGGTTATCGGGCGGAAAGTTCGCGTTTAACGTGGAATGATTTAGAGCAAATTGGTTATGTGGGCGATATTCCCGTCATCAGCAAGAACAATGGTCGCTACTATGAGTTTGATGTCACTCTGCCAGCGGGTAGGACAGGTGATGCGACACTAATGGTGCGTTGGCAACGTGAAGATCCTGCGGGTGAAGGCTTTTATAACTGTAGCGACATTCGTTTTGAAGGGGATGCTCCGGCACCAGTATGGAGCGCGATAGGCCCCTTCCTAAAAGCAGGGTTTGCGCCATCAGAAGGAGAGAGTGTGTGGTTCCGTCTCTTTGATGCGCAGGGATCAGAGCTTGTCTTTGAAAAACTGCCGATTACGGCGCAAAACATCGCACAATGGCAGCAAGAACTTGCGACAACGCTAAATGGGCAACATGGCAGTTTAATCCAAGTGGGGGTTGCAGATGGTGAAGGTAACATCCAGTTCAACGCCGCGGATCTGTATGCGAATCAGGTTTATGTAACGGACACCCAGTTCAGCTATGCGATGGATCTCCGTGTTGAAGTGGTCGCCCCCGATGTCACCGTGACGGGTATCGCACCTAACTACACCTTGGATGCGAATAACCAAGCGGTGATCGAGGCAGCATTTGCTAGCGCAGATGTGTATCCGATTGCGCTGGTGGTTAAAGATAGCCAGGGCGTAACGGTCGATCAGCAGATCGGCAACTCACCGGCAACGTTAAGTGTTGTTGTTTCTCAAGCGGGCACATACACAGTCGAGAGCTTTGCGACTGACGCCGAGGGCAAAGAGTGGCCTTTGAGCAGTGTAACGACGTCAGTAACTGCACCATCAAACGGTGAGTACGATTTTGTGTTCCCAGATGGCCTTGCCATCTATAAAGCCGGTACCAAAGTGCTTGGCGCTGATGGTGGCATTTACGAGTGTAAGCCTTTTCCTTATGAGGGTTGGTGTCGTATCTACACCGCTGCACAAAACCACTATGAACCTGGTGTAGGTTCAAACTGGACGGATGCTTGGATAAAACGTTAATTCGCAGCCCTATCAGGTAACCATGGCGATTTTCGATGAATGACATTGAAAATCGCCACACTTCTGGAGTAATCATCTTTATTTTCGGAATTAGTCAAACTATTCATCTTTCGATGTGATTGATGTAATCGTTTTCATTGAGGGGCTAGGCAACTGATTTCAGCTGTCTTTTCTTTTGAGTGGAAAGATAAATGAACAGTGTCTAAATTGTCGTCATTAAAGTATGTGTCATTAGTTAAAATCTTCGACTAGGGTTTATTGAAGTACGTCGCAGACGTGCTTAATCGCTTGAACCGAATCTATCGGGATCAAGTAGAAGAAGGAACGGTAAGTTGTCGTTGTTGTTTTGCCGAGTGTCGCCACCCGTCGAAAAGGAGCCAATCATGATATCAACTGACGATTTTTCAGGTATCAAGCGAGACATTAGTTTCGCTGTGGATGCCATTTTTCAACAGTTTGAACAAGAGCATCAGAGAATGCCGACTACGGAAGAGTTTCGAAGCTTGTTTGCAAATCAAGTGGACGACTTCGTAGGACAGGAAGACAAGTGGCAACAGATAGCCCAAGAGGCAATGAATGTGCTCAGTGATAAAGAGCAGATGGTTTGGGCCGCAGCGTGTGAACTAGAAGCGGAGTTGCGCTTTAAACGCAGCGAATTCGAGGACTTTGAAACCTTCTAGCAGGCATCGTCGAAACTGAATTACACATTATACACAAGTGAAGGTCAAAGTCGTGAATCGGGAGTGATGCCATAGTTTAGGCACCACTCCCGATTGCTTTCTATCAGGGTATTCAGTTGAATACCTGTGCCCCATTCTTGACGCGCAGACAACCAAAGTAGCTCTTCCGTCGCTAAATTTCCGCTAGCGCCGGGGGCAAACGGACATCCTCCTAAACCCGCGGCGCTGCAATCAAAATGACGTATTCCAAGCGCGAAGGATGCGACAACGTTCGCTAGCGCAAGACCGTAGGTGTTGTGGTAATGTCCAACGAGCGCTGTAGCAGGCACATTATTAAGTACTTCGCAGAGTACTCGTTCAATTTGTGTTGGTGCCGCTTTGCCCAGCGTGTCGCCTAAACTGATTTCATCACACCCCATGGCAAACAACTCTGCGGCGACAGCGGCAGACTTTAACGGTGAGATGGCACCTTCATAAGGGCAGTCCACAATACACGAGACATACCCCCTAACTGTGGCACCCTGCTTATGAGCGAGTTCAATGATGGGATAGAGCCGCTGCAGACTTTCGCTAATGGAGCAATGAATGTTTCTTTGCGTAAAGCTATCAGAGGCAGCGGTGAATATCGCAATATGTCTAATCCCAGCCGCAAGCGCTTGCTCACAACCTCGCAGGTTGGCGACGAGCATTGAAAATAAAGGAGCAGATGAGGAGGGCATAGAATCAGAATGGCTTGCCCGCGAGGAGGAAGGTTGAGGGTAACGTTGACAAAAATATTCTGCGACCTGCAGGCTATCGATCATCGCAGGCAGTTGCTTTGCGGAGACAACAGCACCCACTTCAATACGCGGTACGCCAGCCCCAATTAACCCTTCAATCAAGTGGATTTTAGCCTCGAATGAGAGAGGCGCTAAATTCTGCAAGCCGTCTCTGGGACTCACGTCGGTAATGAGTATGCTATCGCTCGTCATCGTCGTGCCATGGGGGAGGGAGTTTATTTAAAAAGGCATCAATGCCTTGCTGCGCTTCTTCGCTCTTTCTTACTCTGTTTAAGGTTGCGATTGCCAGCTCACGCGCCTGCTCGGTAATCGGGTCGAGTTGTCGACACAGTTGCTTCACTTCACGGATGGCATTGGGAGCCGCTGCCGTTGTTTGATGGGCCCAGAGAAAAGCATCGGCCAACGGCATGGAGGAAAGTTGGTGAACAATGCCAATTTGAGCCGCATGAAAAGCGGTAAATTTATCGCCTTTGATCATCAAGGGCTGCGCTTGTCGTATCCCTGCGGCCCGAAGGACATAAGGTGCGATCGTTGCGGGAACTAAGCCTAAACGGGTTTCGCTGAAGCAAAAGTGGGTCTCAGGTTGTGCAAAGACAATGTCGGCACAGGCGAGCAACCCCAGCCCACCACCAAAGACATCACCATCAACAGCAACCACGATTGGGACTGGGCAGTGATCCATCACCTCAAGCAAACTGCTAAGTAAATTGGCGCTGTCTTGGTTTTCTGTGTCTAGCATCCATCTAAGGTCTGCGCCGGCGCAAAAGACAGGGCCGAAGGCACTGATAACAAAGACGCGGCACTCTGGTTCGCGAAAGACATTGATCAGGGCAATCAGCATCTCATCATCGAGGCGATGATGGAGATCGGGGCGGTTCAGCTCAATATGGGTGACGTCATTCACAGTCGATAGCTTAATCGGTCTCATAGTTAGCCTACATACGAAAAATACCATGGCGCCGTGATTGCTCAGGGCGACTAGCGAGAATGGAAAAACAGCGTATGAGCACGTCGCGAGTTTCGCTAGGGGGGATGATGCCGTCGTCCCATAACCGTGCGGACCCATACAAGGCATCGCTCTGCTCTTGGTAACGCTGTGTGATAGCCTCGGTCTCCTGACTCGCTCTTTTTAGATGGCGGAAAACGCCAGCGGCTTGTTCCCCGCCCATCACCGCGACTTTTGCGGTCGGCCAACAAAAGAGGAAGTCCGGTGAATAGGCTCGCCCGCACATGGCGTAGTTTCCAGCGCCAAAAGAGCCCCCGGTGATAATCGTAACCTTGGGTACTGTTGCGGTGGCGACAGCCATCACCATCTTTGCACCATGCTTGGCAATGCCTTCTGCTTCAGCGCGTTTGCCGACCATGAAGCCCGTAATGTTTTGTAAAAAGAGCAGGGGTACACGCCGTTGGTCGCAAAGCTGGATAAAATGGCTGCCTTTTAACGCTGCTTCTGAAAAGAGTACACCATTGTTGGCAATGATACCGACACGCTCCCCGCCGATACGCGCAAATCCGCAGATCAGCGTTTTGCCGTAAAGCGCTTTGAACTCATCAAAATCAGAATCATCGATAATACGTGTAATAATTTCATGACTATCCGAAGCTTGACGAAAGTTTTCAGTGGCAATGCCATTGAGCTCATTACTGGCAAAGCGTGGTGGTAGTGTTGCGTCGCATTGGTTTGAGGTCTTCGCTGCGGGATAGCTGGCAAGACACTGTTTCGCAATCTCAATGGCGTCCTCATCGTTTTTTGCCAAGTAATCTGCTACACCGGAGATGCGGCAATGGGTATCGGCGCCACCTAGCGTTTCCTCATCAACTTCTTCACCAATCGCTGCTTTCACTAAGGGCGGACCAGCCAAGTAGAGCCGACTTTGATGACGCACCATGATGGCAATGTCTGCCATCGCAGGAATGTAAGCGCCACCCGCGGTACAAGGGCCTAATACAACGGCAATCTGAGGCACGGCAAGGGCGGATAACTGGGCTTGCAAAAAGAAGATGCGGCCGAAATGTTCTTTGTCAGGAAAAACTTCATCTTGCCGCTGTAGGTTAGCACCACCTGAATCAACCAGATACACCACGGGCAGTTGACATTGCAAGGCAACTTCCAAGGCGCGAAGGTGTTTTTTTACGGTCAAGGGGTAGTAGATGCCGCCTTTCACTGCGGGGTCGTTGGCGATCACGACAACGTCACGACCTTCAACTCGGCCTAGCCCCGTCAGTATGCCTGCCGCAGGGACCGCTTCGGGGTAAACCTCATGGGCGGCGAGCCGACTGAATTCTAGAAAGCTCTGCTGACTATCCATGAGCGCAGCGACACGCGCACGTACTGACAAACGGTTACTTTTGCCCGGAAGATCTCGGTAGATTGCTTGAATCGATTCCAATGCAGTCGCCGTATCCAAGCAATTGCTTTTAAAACGGGCGGACTCAGTGTCAATGTGACTGGTGAGTGTCGGCATGGAAAACTCCTTCCTAACTCTGTGCCATGCTTGTCGCTCTCTATCAAGTATACTCAAGCTCTCTCAAGATGCACGATTCCGGGGTGGACTCGTGCATCGAGGTCAAGACTAACGTTTTGAGAAGAGGTTTTGCCCTTCTAACACCATGGTATCTGTAGCAAGCGGCTGAAAAGCGCCTAATGCGCATAGTGGTTGACAAGTGCTCGGCCAATAATTAAACGCCGAATTTCAGAGGTGCCAGCCCCTATTTCATAGAGTTTGGCATCTCTGAGTAATCGACCCGCGGCATAGTCATTGATGTAACCGTTGCCACCCAGTACTTGGATGGTATCAAGTGCCATCTGTGTAGCGTGCTCTGCCGCGAAGAGCAAGCATGCGGCGGTGTCTTGCTTGGCTGTGACTTGTTTATCGTAGTTGCGTGCCACCGTGTAAACATAGCACCTAGCAGCCATCATACGGCTATACATGTCGGCGAGCTTGGCTTGGATGAGTTGATAGTCGCCAATTCGTCGGCCGAATTGTTTACGCTCACTGGCGTAAGTCGCAGCGAGTGTCATACAGGCCGACATGATCCCCAACGGGCCACCTGCAAGTACTAAACGCTCTAGATCAAGCCCGCTCATTAATACCTGTTCCCCTTTGTCGCGTTCGCCAAGGAGTTGAGATTGGGGGATAACACAGTTATCAAACACCAGTTCACAGGTATCGGAACCGCGCATGCCGAGCTTGTCGAGCTTTTGGGCGGTAGAAAAACCCTCGACGCCTTTTTCTATCAGGAATGCACTAATGCTGTTTGAGGAAGTCCGCGCGTAAACAATCAGGACGTCGGCGCAAGGGCCATTGGTTATCCACATTTTATTGCCGGACAAAGAGAACCCATGCTCGACTTCTGTGGCGAGCAGTTGCATCGCCATAACATCCGAACCTGCCTGTGGTTCACTCATCGCTAAAGCACCAATGGCGTTTCCTTGGCATAAAGCGGGAAGATATTGCTGTTTTTGGGTTTCGCTACCGTAGCGGTGTATCTGATTGACGCAGAGGTTGGAGTGCGCGCCATAACTTAAGCCAACAGCGGCACTTGCTCGGCTGATCGCTTCCATGACGAGCACATGGGTGAGGTAGTCACAGTTGGCTCCGCCATACTGTTCATTGACGGTGATGCCTAAAATCCCCAATGCCCCCATCTCTTGCCATAGATGGCGAGGCATTTGGTTACGACTATCGATCTCTTCAGCGAGAGGGGCGATAGTGGACTGTGCGAAATCCTCAACGGCAGATTGAATCTGCTGTTGCGTATCAGAAAGCCCGAAATCGAGCGGGTGAAAAGGATACATGCTTCCTCCTCGGTGCAGTTGCTTACGCTTGCGTAGTCAGTGCCTCTATACAGCGCTCACGGGCGGCGGTTAGCTCTGCCATCACTGCATCGAGATCTTGACGCTTTCTCTCTAACTCTTGCTGTTTTTCATCGATCAATGTGACCATCGTTTCTAGTTGCGTTTTGCTTTCGTGGTGATCATATAAGTCGAAGAGTTCACGAATTTCTGCGAGGGAAAAACCCAAGCGTTTGCCCCGTAAAATCAATTTCAAGCGCACTTTGTCGCGGCGATTAAACCAGCGGGTTTGCCCCTCTCTGCGAGGGGTTAACAATCCTTCATCTTCATAGAAACGAATACTACGGGTTGAGACCTCAAACTCTTTTGATAACTCGCTGATCCTAAACCACTCCATTAATACCCCTAGCGCCCCTTGTTGGAAAAGTGAACATAAGTTGACAGTTGTCGTCATCACTTTGCTGAATGGTTAGTCTGCAAAGTTGACGTTTACGTAAAGGTTAGTGCTATGCTTTTGATATCGTCAAGTTTGGAGAACAAGCATGGTGACAGCAAAATTTGAGCCGGTCTGGATCACACACGCTGCGCGGACACCACTCGGTAAGTTTGCAGGCACGTTGAGCCAGGTGAGTGCGCCCGCGTTAGCCGCTGCGGTATTAGGCCAGTTCGAAGATTGGGCAGACATGAGGCCAGATGGCGTGTTTCTAGGGCAAGTATTGCAAGCCGGTGTCGGGCAAGCGCCAGCAAGGCAAGCCAGCCGTGCTGCGGGCATTGGAGACCTAGTGCCTGTGACCACGATCAACAAAGTGTGCGGCTCGGGAATGAAGTCGATGATGTTGTCGTGTGATCAGATTCGGCTTGGTAGTCATGATCTCATCATCGCTGGTGGTATGGAAAATATGTCGGCGGCACCTTACTTGCAGTCGCGACATCTGCCTAAGATGGGACATGGGCAGATTAAAGATCACATGTTTCTTGATGGCTTGGAAAACGCCGACGATGGCGAGTTAATGGGGCGCTTTGGTGAGCGATTGGCCAGTGAAACCAAAATCTCTCGCGCCCAAATGGATGAATGGGCAGCCGTCTCCGTGTCTCGCGCTCAGCAAGCGCAACGCCTAGGGTATTTTGATCACGAGATAGTACCTACTGCAGGACTACTTCATGACGAAATCCCTCCTTCCATTCGATTAGAAAAGATACCGCAGCTAAAACCGGCTTTTGACCCGCATGGCACCATTACGGCGGCCAATGCCAGTGCCATTGCCGATGGTGCTGCCGCGGTTGTGCTGATGTCAGCCGCGCAAGGCGAGCGACTAGGTTGCTCGCCGTTAGCGACAGTGGTCGGCTACCGCGAGTACGCCCATGAACCCCAATGGTTTACTACTGCGCCTGTCTATGCCATTGAAGCGCTGCTTCATGACCTCGGTTGGCACAAAGAGGATGTCGATCTTTGGGAAATTAATGAAGCGTTTGCGGTGGTGACGCTTAATGCCATCACGTGTTTGGGTCTAGATCCTAAAAAGGTCAATGTTCATGGCGGCGCTTGTGCTTTGGGGCATCCCCTTGGCGCGACAGGCGCGCGCGTTGTGGTGACCTTGATTCACGCCATGCGACTCAGGCAGGTCCGTCGAGGGATAGCTGCACTGTGCATTGGTGGTGGAGAGGCGACAGCTATCGCGATTGAAATCCCTGAGGAGGCACTATGAGTGACACGCATCTCCATCCCGTTCCCATCTATGTGGATGGCGAGTGGCGACAATCGACCACCACAGGTTGGCAGCCCGTGGTTGACCCGACATCAGCAGAAACCATTGCTACTGTGCCATTGTGTTCCAAATCCGAAGTAGAGCGGGCTGTGTCCGCGGCACACCGTGCTTTCCTGCAGTGGCGGAACACGCCTGTATCCGAACGCGCTCGAGTGATGTTGGCGTATCAACACCTTTTAAAAGCGCATCAATCCGAGATTGCGGCCATTTTGGCTTCCGAAACGGGCAAAGTGATGGCCGATGCCATGGGTGATGTATGGCGAGGGATCGAGGTGGTGGAGCATGCCACTGCGGTTGCCCCCATGATGATGGGAGAACATCTCGAAAACGTTGCAGCCGAGATCGACAGTTACAGTTTGATTCAGCCTTTGGGGGTCTGCGTTGGTATTACCCCCTTCAACTTTCCCGCCATGATCCCCTTGTGGATGTTTCCGTTAGCCGTAGCGTGTGGCAATGGATTCGTACTAAAACCGTCTGAGCGTGTTCCCCTTACTGCGGTGAAGTTAATCGAGTTGTTTTATCAGGCGGGTGCGCCCCAAGATATCGTTCAGCTTGTACATGGTGGTGTCGCCCAAGCGCAGTGCTTATATGAACATCCCGACGTGAAAGCGGTATCGTTTGTTGGCTCCGTCGATGGGGCGCAATCGATTTATCGAGGGGCATCGCAGGCTTTAAAACGCGTGCAAGCCCTCGGCGGAGCCAAGAATCATCTTGTCGTGATGCCAGATGCCAACAAGGAGGAGGTGATTAATGCCATTGTCGGCGCCTCTGTTGGTGCTGCGGGGCAGCGTTGCATGGCAATATCCGTGGTGGTCTGGGTAGGAAAAAGCGCTGAGTGGATAGCCGATGTTGTCGCGAAAATGGCTGAGGTTAAACCGGGTCTTAGTGAAGAAAATGCGGCATTTGGACCACTGATATCGGCCCAATCAAAACAGCGTGTCTGTGAGTTGATTGCGTCTGGAATCGAGGCGGGTGCAGAGTGCTTGTTAGATGGGCGTGAATTTGTTCATCCAACGCGGCCTAAAGGGTTTTGGCTTGCGCCGACGATTTTTGACAAGGTGACGCCTGAAATGGCGATTTACCAGCAAGAGATCTTTGGCCCTGTGTTGCTGAATATGCGTGCTGAAAACTTGCCCGCCGCGATGGCTTTGATTAATGCAAACCCTTGTGGCAATGGCACCAGTATTTTTACGTCGTCCGGGCAATCGGCTAGACAGTTTCAACATGGCATTGAGGTAGGACAGGTAGGTATTAACGTGCCAATACCTGTTCCGCTACCTTTTTTCTCTTTCACTGGTTGGAAGAAGAGTTTCTACGGTGACCTCCATATCTACGGCAAACAGGCGGTACGTTTTTACACCGAAACGAAGACGGTTACTTCTCGTTGGTTTGACGATGAAAACGACGATGAGGGCGATGTGAATATGACCATTCAACTGCGCTAGTGGATGGGCAAACTCGCGATGACTGACGGGAATAGAGAGGTAAGCGATGGACTTTTCGATGAACGTAGAGCAGCAAGCCCTGGTTGATGCCGCACAGCAGTTTGCCAGCAAAGTGCTACGTCCTCACGCCGCTGAGTGGGATAACCTATCTCTCTTTCCCAGAGAGGCGATAGCGCAAGCCGCAGAGTTAGGGTTTCTTGGCCTCTATTCACCGCAAGCATGTGGCGGTATGGCGCTTTCCCGTTTAGATACTTGCTTGCTCTTTGAAGCGCTTTCGATGGGATGCACATCAACCTCTGCTTACTTGTCAATTCACAACATGGTGGCATGGATGGTCGGGGCGTTTGGTCACAGTGCTGAACTGAACCAAGTAGCTGAAAAGCTCTGTCGAGGCGAGTACCTTGGCTCTTATTGCTTAACGGAGCCGAACGCGGGATCCGATGCAGCGGCACTGCAAACGTCTGCGACGGTAACGGATGATGGCTTTGTATTGAATGGTGCAAAAGCGTTTATTTCGGCCGCAGGAGACAGTGATGTGCTCATTGTCATGGCGCGAGAAACGAATGGGGCGATCAGTGCTTTTGTGGTGATGGCTGAGGCAGAAGGGATCAGTTTTGGACGCAAAGAGCCCAAGATGGGGTGGCACTGTCAGGCAACGCGGACGATCAGTTTCGAAAATGTACTGGTTCCCAAGAGTAATCGGCTTGGTACGGGCGGCGATGGATTTTCAATTGCAATGCAGGGGCTCGATGGAGGCCGATTGAACATTGCGGCATGCTCTCTGGGGACGGCACAACAGGCAATCAATGAGACGCGACGCTATATCGCTGAGCGACATCAATTTGGTCAACCGCTTGCTGATTTTCAAGGTGTGCAGTTCCGTATTGCGGATATGGTGACAGAAACGGAGGCATCACGGCAGTTTCTCTATCACGCGGCATGGACTTTAGATCAAGCGCATGCTGGTAAGGCGGATGCAAAGCTAGCCTCGTATCGATGTGCGATGGCAAAACGGAAAGTGACCGATGTGGGTTTTGATGTATGCAATCATGCGATGCAGCTGTTTGGCGGCTATGGTTATATCAATGAGTACCCCATTGAGCGTTACTTTCGTGACACGCGGGTGCATCAGATTCTTGAGGGGGCGAATGACATCATGCGCGTAATCATCGCTCGTTATGTGTTAAGTGAGCAGTATCAACCGTTAGTCTTGGACTAAAACGGTAAGATGAATGGCTGGAGATGCCAGCATTGGGGGTAGCCATGATTGAGCAAGCACGCATTGAAGTCGAGGTAAAGGACCATATTGGTATCCTGACTATTAATAATCCACCAGCCAATACATGGACGTTGGCAAGCCTTAAACAGTTGGAAGACATCGTCATTGAGCTGGATGTCGATCGTACTGTCTACGCGCTCATTCTCACTGGCCAAGGGGAGCGATTTTTTAGCGCAGGGGCAGACCTTGATATGTTTGCTGATGGGGATAAATCCGTGGCATGGAATATCGCCCTGCAGTTTGACCGCGCGTATGAGGCGATTCGACGTTTTAAAGGGGTAACCATTGCCGCCATCAATGGCTATGCAATGGGGGGCGGTCTCGAAGCCGCGTTGGCCTGCGATATTCGTATTGCTGAACATCATGCCATTTTAGCCTTGCCTGAAACACATGTTGGCTTGTTACCTTGTGCTGGCGGCACACAGCAATTACCGCGCTTGGTCGGTGAAGGTTGGGCGAAGAAAATGATCCTCTGTGGAGAAAAGCTCCATGCCCAGCAAGCCCTAGATATTGGTTTGGTGGAAGAGGTGACCTCGCCGGGACAAAGCTTGAGCGCGGCGATGATTCAAGCTGAACATGCGACATGGCAGTCACCTATCGCGGTGTCAGCGTGTAAACGACTTATCGATGCGAGCTATGATAGTTGTGATGGCAAAGTACAAGAGCGGGAAGCGTTTATGAAGCTGTTTGATTCAAAGGACCAGCAAGAAGGTGTACAAGCGTTTTTGGAAAAGCGTAAACCTCAGTGGCGTAATGAGTGATGGATAAACAAGGCGCGGGAATGTGGCTTGGGCGTTGTTTCAGAGAAAGCGTTACCGCATAGACAGCAAGGAGCAGTGATGACAAAGAGCACATTGGGAGAAGCAATCCCACAGACCTCAAATCGAATAAAAGCACTGGTTGAGATCGCTACACGCCGCTGTGACAAGGGGTTTGAGATTGGACTGATAACGCTTAACAACCCTCATAGCTTGAATGCGCTGACCCTCGATATGCTGTCTCAGATCCATGATCAACTGTTGCTTTGGTTCGATGATCCTAAAATTGTTGCCGTTGTAATGCATAGTGATAACCCTAAGGCGTTTTGTGCAGGCGGGGATGTTAAAGCCATGTATCAGATGTCTCAGCAACCGACGGCCAGTGCAATGATGACGCACTACTTCGATGTCGAATATCGCTGTGACTATCTTATCCACACCTATCCTAAGCCCATTATTGCATGGGGACATGGCATTGTGATGGGCGGCGGCATGGGGCTATTTATGGGAGCCCGCCATCGTATTGTGACGCCGCAAAGCTTGCTTGCAATGCCAGAAGTGAACATCGGCCTTTACCCAGATGTTGGGGCAACGTGGTTTTTGAATCGACTTCCTCTTGGGGTTGGCCTTTTCTTGGGGTTGACTGGCGCGGGGTTAAATGCGGCAGACAGTTTGGATTTACAGTTTGCGCATGCCTGTTTCGCCAATGACGATAAAGCCCTCTTTTTAGAAAAACTCTGCGCACTGCCGTGGACGGGTTTTCAAAATGATCATGAAAAAGTGACGACACTTATCGCGGAAATGCCCGAGGCAGAACTACCACCAAATCAATTAATGCCTTTCTTCGCGCAAATTCAAGCCGCGTGCAGTGCGAGTAATCTAAAAGAGTGCGTAGACAATTTAAGGGCCATTGATGGCAGTAGCGTGTGGTTGGAAAAAGCCATTGCCAGTTTTGATAACGGCAGTGCGGTTACCGCGCACATTTGCTTTCGGCAACTGCGCGATTACCGGAAGTTGACGTTGCTGGAAGCGTTTCAATTAGAAATAGTGTTGTCGGTACAGTGTGGCCTGATTGGTGATTTTGCTGAAGGCGTCAGGGCACGGTTAATCGACAAGTGTGGTGAGCCTCAATGGCTGTTTCCTTCGATTGATGAGGTGCCGTCGAGCTTTATTGACAGCTTGCTCGTTCCACCATGGGAACGTAATCCGCTGGCTGACTTGGCGCCGTCCCCAGGAAGATGTTTATGATTACTATCGCTTTTATCGGTGTCGGCAATATGGGTTTGCCGATGCTAGACAATCTTCTTCGTACAGAAGCTATTGTGCAGGTTTTTGATATTAATGAAAAAGCACGTGAATCTGCGAAAAAATTGGGTGCGCGCGCTTTCGATTCCATCCATAAGGCCGTCGCAGGCGCGGATGTTGTGATATCCATGCTACCGGCTGGGGAGCAAGTGCGTCAGGTTTATCTAGGCGAAGATGGGCACGTGGGTATGATGGGTGAACTATCCACCAATACCCTCTTGATCGACTGCTCAACCACTGATCCAGAAACAGCTAAGTTAGTTGGAGAGTACGCGAAGAAATCGCATATGCGTTTTGTGGATGCCCCTGTTTCAGGCGGTATAGCGGGGGCGAAAGCGGGTAGCTTGACCTTTATCGTCGGTGGCTCTAACGAAGACTTTATGTCTGCTAAGGCAATATTGAGCGCAATGGGTGGGCATATCTACCATGCTGGTGGCGTGGGTGATGGTCAGCTAACAAAAATCTGCAATAACCTCATTTTGGGCTCGGTCATGGCGGCCACCTGTGAAGGATTGGCGCTGGGTAAGTCTTTGGGGCTAGATCCCAAAGTGTTGAGTGATATCGTTCAGCAAAGTTCCGGTACTAACTGGGTTTTGGAAAAATACAATCCTTGTCCGGGCGTTTCAGACGGTGTCCCTTCAGCGAGTGACTACTCGCGAGGATTTATGACACGCTTGATGGTCAAAGATCTTAAGCTGGCAATCGAAGCCTGTGAAAGTTCGCCTCTCGCAAATGTGCAACAAGCCCCGATGACAACACAAGCACTGGCACTTTTCTCCATGCATCTATCTCAGCTTCATCAAGACCTCGATTTTTCAAGCCTTTATCAATTTTATGCCTCCTCAAAGGAGATGAAAGATGAAGATTGAAGGCAAGATTATCGTGATTACGGGAGCCGGGCAGGGATTGGGGCAGCAGATGGCGTTGCACCTCGTCCGACAAGGTGCAGAAGTCGCTCTGCTTGATCTTGCTGATCTCGGTGAGACAGAGAAAATGTGTCAGTTGCTCAATGGAAAAGCCCACGCTTTTCATTGCAATGTGACCGATGAGCGACAGGTTGATGAGACGTTTACTGAGATAGAAAGCCAGATCGGGATACCGGATGTGTTAATTAATAACGCAGGTATCTTGAGAGATGGGTTATTGGTGAAGAAAAGCGAAGGCACGGTTTCCACCATGAGCCTAGCGCAGTTTCAATCTGTGATGGATGTGAATGTGAATGGCACTTTTCTGTGTGGAAGAGCGGTTGCAGCCATGATGGTTGAAAAAGAAAAGTCGGGTGTCATTATCAATATTTCTAGCGTCGCGAAAGCCGGCAATGTGGGGCAAACAAACTACTCAGCATCAAAAGCCGCAGTTGCGGCAATGACGGTGGTGTGGGCAAAGGAACTGGGTCGCTACGGTATTCGCGTCGGCGCGATTGCACCTGGGGTTGTTGAAACAGCGATGACGGCTCAAATGAAGCCAGAAGCGATTGATCGACTCAAAAAAATGGTGCCGGTAGGTTCGATGGCGACACCTTGCCAAATCGCAGAAGCCGCTGAGTTTATCATTACGAATGACTATTTCAGCGGCCGAGTCTTGGAGCTCGATGGTGGTTTGCGGCTTTAGTTTGGATAGCGATAGTGACCCGTTATGGGGTAGTCAAATAGCATGGCTTCACGCTCAGGGCCACGGCCTATGTTGTGGACGATATCGGGGCTGGTTTCGGCGTTAGTTGCCGCACTGACGACAATCCCTATATGCGGTAGGTTTCCCGGAAGCATCCACGTGACAATGTCACCTGGAAGGTAGTGCGTCGCATCAGACGTGATTGGCAGCGTCACGCCGTGTCGCGAAAAGTATGTTTGTAAGTTTGGCACTCTACGATGGTCAATGTTCTTATCTGGACGGCTTAACCCCCAAATTCTTTTCGAAGGGTAGTCAGCAAAGTTGGCGCGCATGTCTTCGTGAACGCGTTGTTGCAAATCGATATTCAATGCTCTCAATGTCCGAATAACCACATCTGTACACACGCCTCTATCTGATGGGACATCGCCATTAGGGTAGTCCAATCTAACGTAGCTCCCATCATAGATAACATGATGTTCTGTACGTGCTAACGCGGCAGCAACGATCTGGGCAGGGTATTCATGCTTATCTGCTGATACCTTGCTGTTGTTTATCTCTGCTGATGCGCTACTGGCAAACAACGCGATAGCAACGCAGATCAGTGGTGTTTTCCAAGCGGGTACGTCTTTCATCTCGCTCTCTTGGTTGTTTTATGGTTCCACAGAGCATACCGACTCGTACAGTACGATGAAGTTCGATGGTTTAATATTGCGAGCTAATCTATACCAAGCTAAAGACAATGGGCCGCTTTTCGCGTCTTTACTACCGATTAACCTTGTAGTTAAGATCTTGAGCCTCGTCGCCTGTTATGCCGCGAAACCCCCAGCAGTGTTTAGGCTGCTCGTGTAGGGTGATTTCGATGTCAATCGGGTCTATCCCAATATCGGCTTCGATTTTTTGAAAGAGCGCATGAATGAGGGCTTTTTTCGTCTCAGTTCGTCTACCTTCCATCATGTTTATCTCGATGACAGTGTAGGCATCTGAGCGGCCTCCGGGGTAGTAGAAATCCTCTTTGTCTAGAGGAAGAAAACGGTGTGCCCGTTTGTCTTCTGGCATACCCAGTACGTCTCGCATACATTGGTGAATTACATCAGAGAGTTGGGACTTGATCGGATTAAGGTGTGACTTAATACCATAGATGAGGATCATTTTTATTCCTTAAAGTTTTAATGGTGCGCCAGATAAAGCATAACCTTGTACAGTTTTGATTATTGTTCTTACTTCCATTACATAATAATCCATCTCAATAATTCAAATGTAAACAAATGAAATGCCCACTTCGACAGTTTTCTGGTCGTAGTAGCAATATATCAAGCTACATTGATATATATACTCTAATCACCTCAAGATGCTTGTTCAGCGAGAATGTCTAGGTTTGCCATCGAGGCACTGCTTTGACGTTCTAGTGGACTAAATCAAAAAGCAGTAACAAAGGTGGCGAGCCTAGAAAACCCGCCCTTCGGGAGGCGACTAGCGCCCCGATTTCTGCGTTAAATGTGTTTGAAAGGGGAAAGTCATTTCTTTACATCTTTGCCTTGGTATCTTTACCTTGACTTCGACGCACTAGTCAGCTTCTGAATCCTGCATCTTGAGGTGACTTGAGTATAAATGAGAAGGAGACAGTAATGAGAAATTTAATTTGGTTGTCAATGCCCAAGTTTTATTCGTTACTTTGGGTTAAGGGAAATGACTATTATGACGCACTGTTCTACCCAGTAGAAGCGGGAGACAAAGCACATATTAAAGAGTTGCAAAGAGCGAAAGAAGGTGGATTTATTGTTGTTGAGGAAAATAAAGCCCCTTTAGTCTGTAATAGTGTAGAAGAATTGGACAGCGACGGGGAAGTATTGGTTGTACCCGGTGTTGGTTCGAGTTCGCTTGGAGCCGCGGCGTTCGCTCGTGAAGTACTTGAGAATATGGCAAGTTTTGATCCTAATATTCGCAAGGTGATGGGTGTTGTTGTTGGCTACGGTAGTGATGATATTGTGAGTGAAGGGATGGAGGGGTGGTTCAACTTTAGTCATCCAGAGCGGATGTCACAGTTATACGATCATATGGTTAAGGTCGGGAATGCCAGTAATCCTTACGCCAATCTCTTTTCAATGAAAACTTTCTTTCAAAACCAGAGGAATGATTTTCAACAGGGTTGTTTAGAGGTAAGCAATATTATTAAACTGCTATCGAAGCAAAACATAAAGTATATTGTCGCGCATAGCAAAGGTAGCCTTGTGACAGCCTTAGCGCTCGAAAAGTATGCGGAAATAGAAGCCTCCGGAACAGGCAAAACGAAGCTGTCAGCACTCACTGTGATTACGCTAGGCGCTGTCTCTGAAATGCCAACCAGTTTGAAGGGTTGTTTTCAGTTCCTTGGCGATAATGATCACCTTGGAGAAGTTAATTCAAGCTTTGGTGAGCCCTATATTGTGCTAAAGAATACCGGGCATAGTTTAAGTAAAAAATCCCAGACTGCCGAATACTGTCATGGTTGCAAACATCGCAATGCGAAATATTTATGCTACTCGCAGCATCATTTCGCATCATGGCTGGGTCTTTTTCAGGGAAAAGCATTTGATTTAAACCCACCTTGCTCACTGTTTGAAAAAGATGAGAGCTGCAAACCGATTGAAATTGAAAAGGTATTTAAGTCGATTGGATATTTGTCGTTAGCCGAAGCAGCACTTTCAAGTTGAGAGTATCGTTCTTTTAATCTGATGGGATTTCATCCCCAAAATGTCATATCGCGCTGCTACGCTTAAAGATGAAAGTTATATGACACTGAGTGAGTACGGTATGAAAATCACAGTTGTGGGATGTGGGTATGTTGGGCTATCTAATGCAATCTTACTTTCGCAAAAGCATGAGGTGGTTGCCTGCGATGTTTCGCAGGAGCGGGTAGCGCTGATTAATCAAGGAAAGTCACCGTTTCATGATGCTGAAATTGAAGCGTATCTGGCCGAAAAGTCATTACGATTGACGGCGACGACAGACAAAATATTGGCCTATGAAGGCGCGGATTTTGTCATTGTGGCCACCCCAACTAACTACGATCCGGACACAAACTATTTTGATACCTCTTCGGTCGAGAGCGTGATAGAGGAAGTGACACACAATGCGCCGCACAGTGTGTTGGTGATCAAATCAACCGTGCCTGTTGGTTTCACGGAACAAGTGCGAGAGAGATATCACAACCCAAACATTGTTTTTTCTCCCGAGTTTTTAAGAGAGGGTAAAGCGCTCTACGATAATCTCTTCCCATCTCGGATTATTGTGGGTGAGATTTCAGACAGAGCAGAGCGCTTTGCCAATCTGTTAGCGGATTGTGCAGAGAAAACCGATATCCCCATTAAGTTGATTAACTCAACGGAAGCGGAAGCCGTAAAGCTCTTTTCAAATACGTATCTTGCGATGCGAGTGGCGTACTTTAATGAGTTAGATACATACGCTGAGACACACCATCTGAGTAGCCGCGAAATCATTGAAGGGGTGTGCTTGGATCCGCGTATTGGCAAGCATTATAATAATCCTTCTTTTGGTTATGGGGGCTACTGCTTACCGAAAGATACCCGACAACTACTGGCGAATTACGATAAGGTGCCAAACAATCTGATTGCGGCCATTGTTGAGGCTAATACGACACGAAAAGACTTCGTCGCCCGCCAAGTGTGGGAGAAAAATCCCGCCGTGGTCGGCATATTCCGGTTAGTGATGAAGTCAGGGTCTGATAACTTCCGTAGTTCAAGTATTCAGGGCGTCATGAAGCGGATTAAAGCGAAAGGTATTCAAGTTGTCGTCTACGAACCATCACTCGATGAATCACACTTTTATCACTCGGAAGTGATTAAAGATTTAGACGCGTTTAAAGCGATGAGTGATGTGATTATTTCTAACCGGATGAGCGATGAGCTGGAAGATGTGGTAGAGAAAGTCTATACCCGAGATCTGTTTAATAGTGATAGTTAGTGCCATGCATTGATCAACATAAGAATCCCACTGAGTGTGGGATTTTTTTATGGGTTGGAAGTCACCTTCTCTTGTTCAGTGCTGCTGCTCTGTTGGTAGAGCCAGTGAATGGTATAGAGATTAAAGAGAATGAAGGTCGCTTCCATCATTTCGGGTTAACCATCTTGCTGTTCATAAAGCTCTTTACACTATGGAGGAGCGGGATTTTGGACTCATTGCTTTGGGTAATCGCTGGGATCATTGAGAGTTGAGCGAGTGCGATGGCATCAATGTCATGACGCTGTTGTTGGCGATTTAGCGTCTCAGCAACCGCGTGATAATAGGCTTGAGTATTGCCTTTAAGAAAGTGATTCCATGCGTCATCACAGAGTACGAAATCAATTTGACTGTGGGTATTTAGTCGAGTAAAGAGTTGTTTCGTCGGTGTTAGCGTACTGGGTGCCGCGACGATCACGGCGACGCGCGAAAATGGCTGGGTGTCAATTGCAAGTTGCCTATCGACCCGTATGACCGTTGTCGATGGGCCGACGGCAGTGTTTTCAGCAATATCGCCCAGCGTTGAGCAGGTACAAACCACCAGGTCGGTCTCTGCTGTAGCGAGAGATTGAATAGCTGCTTGCGTCGCTTGAATATGTTTAGGCAGAAATCCGTCGCGTCCAATATTGTGGAGTAGTTCAGGCATGACTTTATGGGTTGCCAGTATGTCAGATCGTTGTGCCAAGTAGGGTTGAAAGTGACCAATATTACTGTCGACAGTGTGGAGAAAGGTAATTTTCATAGCGGCCTTATTGAAAATGAGGGCTCACAAAGAGCCCTAATATGAAGATGTCTTAAGCTCAAGCATTGGGTATTGAGAAATAGCGTTTGGCATTATAGAAACAGATATCCTGAACAAGTTTGCCGAGCCATTTTTCATCGTTGGGCACTTCGCCATATTGAACCCACTGCCCAATCATATTACAGAGAATACGGCGGAAGTACTCATGCCGTGTGTAAGAGAGAAAACTGCGTGAGTCCGTCAGCATACCGACAAACTGGCTCAGAAGCCCAAGCTGAGACAACTGCTCCATTTGGCGCTGCATACCGTCTTTTTGGTCGTTGAACCACCAGCCAGAGCCAAACTGGATTTTGCCCCCTATACCGCCGCCTTGGAAGTTGCCTACCATGGTTGCCATCATCTCATTGTCTCTTGGGTTGAGGCAGTAAAGGATGGTTTTCGGCAGTTCGTTGGTGTTATCCATGGCATCTAACAAATTGGCGAGCTCAAACGCAAACGGGCGATCGCCAATGGAATCATAGCCTGCGTCTGCGCCCAGTAATGCAAACATGCGAGAACTGTTATTGCGCTGCGCGCCAATGTGGAGCTGCATGACCCAACCTCGCGCTGCGTATTGTTTACCCAACCAAACCTGAACCGCCGTTGAGAACTGGGCGACTTCGGTATCGGTTAACGATTCGCCCTTGAGGCGGCGCGCGATGAGATCATCGAGCGTTGACTGATCTGGAATTGCCGCAAAGCGAACGATTTCGATGCCATGATCTGCCGCGCGACAGCCGTGCGCTGCAAAATGTGCCAAACGGCGTTCAAGTGCATCAAGTAAGTGCTGGAATGTCGAAATCTCGATATCGGCGGCTTTACCGAGTTCTGTCATGTAATCGGCAAAACCCTCTAACTCAATTTTGAAAGCGCGATCGGGACGCCAGCTTGGTGCAATTTCTACATCAAACTGGCTATCGTCGGCAATTTTTTTGTGATGTTCCAGTGTGTGAATAGGGTCATCGGTTGTGCCTGCCATAACGACATTCATCTGCTTCATAATACCGCGAGCGCTGAACTCTGGGGTCGCGAGGCGCTCTTTGGCTTGATGCCAAATAGTCTCGGCGCTATCACTATTGAGCTGCATGTCGGTAATACCGAAAGGACGTCGTAGTTCTAAGTGAGTCCAGTGATAAAGTGGATTACCCAGTGTCAGAGGGACAGTTTTCGCCCAGGCTTGAAACTTTTCGTAATCGCTGGTGGTATCACCTGTGATCAGGGATTCATCAATGCCGGCTGCGCGCATCCCTCGCCATTTATAGTGATCGCCTTCTAGCCAGATTTGGGTCATGTTCTCAAACTGGCGATCGTCTGCGACCTCTTGTGGATTGAGATGGCAATGATAGTCATAAATGGGCATTGCCTTGGCATAGTCGTGATAAAGAGTGCGCGCAATGTCGTTGCTAAGTAAGAAGTCTTCACAAAGAAAAGTTTTCATTGTTGTTCCTCGGCCCCCACGAGCATGTGGGGGCAGTGATGATTGTTGTTAGATTATTGGCACAGGGAAGCGACAGCGTGTCGAGCACCATGGTCACAGAGGTGTTGATAAGCATCAATCACGGCATTAACGAACTTCGCCTCTTTCGGTAAGTCGGTGCCGAATATGCTCTCGAGAGCGAGGAGTTGGCGTGCAGCTTGGGTAGAGATACCTGCTTGCGCATAAAGTGCTTGGAATTGGTCAATCATGGGATCGCGAACATCGATGGTGTTGCCTTGCTCATCCTGACCTGCAATGTAGCGCATCCAACCCGCTACCCCCATAGCTAGCCATGAGAACTCACTGCCATTGGCGAGGTGATAGCGTAAGCTTCCGCCCAAGCGTTGAGGAATTTTCTGGCTGCCATCCATCGCAATCTGCCAAGTTTGGTGCTTTAAGCTTGGGTTGGTGAAACGGTCGATAAGCAGACGCGCATAGCTTTCTAAATCTGTGCCCTCAGGCATGTTGAGCGACGGCGCTTGCGCTTGCATCATCATGTCATAGGCGGCTTGTCGATAGTGTGGATTGGTCATCGTGTCTGAGATGTGGGCATAGCCACCGAGATAACCTAAGTAAGCCAAGAAAGAGTGGCTGCCGTTGAGCATACGTAATTTCATCTCTTCATACGGCACCACATCAGTAACGAACTCCGCACCAGCGATATCCCAATCAGGTCGGCCATTCACAAAGTTGTCTTCAATCACCCACTGACGAAATGGCTCACAAGCGATACCACAAGGGTCAGCAACGCCGACAAGTGAGGCAATTTCATCGAGTGTTTCTGCTGTGGCGGCAGGCACAATTCGATCAACCATAGTGCAAGGGAAAGTAACGTTTGACTCAATCCAACTTGCCAACTCGGTATCAATGAGGTGCGCGTAATCCATGATAGCGGCGCGAGCAACATGGCCATTTTCTTGGACGTTATCGCACGACATGACAGTAAAGGCGGTCAGGTTGCGATCCCTGCGGCGGCGAAGCGCTTCTACAATGTAACCAATGGCAGAGTCAGGCGATTGCGGATGAGCGAGATCGGCCTTAATCAGCGGGTTTTCTTTGTCTAAGCGTCCTGAAGCCGGGTCCGCGCAGTAGCCTTTTTCTGTGATGGTCATCGAAACAATGGCGACTTGAGGCTCGGCCATTTTTTCGAGCACCGCTTCCTGCCCTTCGAAGGTGGGATGAAGGGATTCCGTCACGGCGCCAATCAGTTTAATGTCGGTTTTGTCCGCCCCTTTTTCCGCGACAGTATAGAGGTGATCTTGGGCACGTAACTGGGTAATGAGTGCTTCGCCACCAAAAAGATTAATTTCACAGATTCCCCAATCACTCTCTGTTTTGGTCAACATTTCATCAGTGAATAGGGCCTGGTGCGCACGATGAAATGCGCCAAAGCCGAGATGAACGATGCGTGATTTTAAGTGTTGGCGAGCGTATTGAGGTTGCTGAACCTGAGGGTTTAGCTTAGCCGTAGCGACGTTGTCCATGTTGATTCTCCAAGCTCTGCGGCTGGCAGAGTTAATCTGTATAACCTGAGTGAAGCGCGCCTACCGGTTAGGGACGGTAGCGCGCAATGTTTCATTGTCTGTTTTTGGTTAGTAGCCTAAAACAAGGCGAGGCAAGAAGAGGCTGATTTCAGGAATAAAGGTCACCGCGGCCAATGCGGCGATAAGCGCAGCATAGAAAGGCAGTAACGGCTTAATGATCTTCTCGATATTGACTTTGGCTACCGAGCAACCAATGAATAACGCACTACCGACAGGCGGTGTGCAAATACCGATAGCGAGATTAAATGTCATCATGATGCCGAAATGCACTGGGTCGATGCCCATATCAAGTGCAATAGGCAAGAAGATAGGGGTAAAGATCAAAATCGCTGGTGTCATATCCATGAAGATGCCCACTATCAGCAGAATCAAATTGATAATCAGCAAAATAATGATCGGATTTTCAGAAACAGCCAGTAGTGCATCAGCAATCATGTAAGGGATATCTGCGTTGGCCATCGCCCACGACATACCGGTTGAGGCACCAATCAGCAGGAGTACGATCGAGGTGGTGACAGCAGACTCTAGGATGATGCCCGGTAAATCTCTCAGCTTCACTTCGCGATAAAAGACAACGGCGAGCATGAAGGTATAAACGACCGCGATTGCCGATGCTTCTGTGGCGGTAAAGACGCCACCGATGATGCCTCCCATGATGATCACGATAAGGAGTAGAGAAGGCAGTGCCTTCACCGTGGTATCCCATACCATGGCTAAGCTTGGGCGCTCTGCGACTGGGTAACCGCGGCGTTTGGCGATAATGCCAGCCACGGCCATTAGGCTTAGCCCCATCAAGATGCCGGGTAGATAGCCAGCAAGGAAAAGTGCGGCAATTGACGTACCGCCTGATACGAGAGAGAAAACAATGAGCGTGTTACTCGGCGGGATCAATAAGCCTGTTGGACAGGAGGTAATATTGACGGCAGCCGAGTAGTGTTCATCATAGCCATCGTTTTTTTGCAATGGTGCCATTGTGCCACCCACTGCGGCAGCGGAGGCAACAGCAGAACCAGAAATCGACCCAAACATCATGTTGGCCATGACGTTGACGTGGGCCAAGGAACCCGGTAGTCGTCCGCCCAGTACTTTGGCAAAATTGATCAAACGAATCGCAATGCCGCCTTGGTTCATGATGTTGCCGGCTAAGATAAAAAATGGGATCGCGAGTAGGGCAAAGTTATCTAATCCAGCGGCCATGCGTTGTGCGACAACGGCAATCGCGGGCTCCAGTGGTAACGACATGCAAATCGTCGCCAAACTGGCGAGGCCAATTGAAAATGAGACTGGGATACCAAGCAGCAGTAGGATCCCAAAGCTACCAAATAGGGTGAGTAAGACTTGCCAATCCATAGGGATATTCCTTCAATTAGTCGAAATCATTTCTAAACTAACGTGTTCATCAATAACACGTTGTGGGTATGACTTATTGTTGTTGTGCTGTTTCACCTTCCCCGTGAATCAACTGTTGTACTTTTTCAGTCGCGAAGATCGCAGAGTAGAAGATCATGAGTGCGCCACTGATGGGTAGACAGAAATAGATGTAGCCCATGGACCAACCGAGCGCGGGGGTGATTTGCCCTGTTGCCAGCGTTTTCATTGCGAGGTTGCTACCGCCATAAACCAGTACGATGGCACTGAAAGCGGCAATAGCGAGTTGAATGAAAATTTCATTGATGAGCTTACGTTTCCCTTTGAGCTTCATTGTCAGGAGATCGATTGCTAGGTGGCGCTTGACGCCTGTGGTGTAAGCCGCGCCAATGAGTGCGACCCACATGAACAAGTAGCGAGCGAGTTCATCCGTAATGGTGCTTGGTTTGCCGATAACATAACGGGATATCACCTGCCAGATAACACAAAACACCAAAAAGGAAGAGAGTGACACGGTAAACCAAGAGAGCATCTTGTTTACATAGCCGATGAGTTTATTCATTGGGGTTATCCTTACTTATAATTGGTAGCCCAATTGTAGAGTTACTGATCTATCTTGACCGTTGGGGCTTTGAAACTGCACTGAGTATAGTTTTCAGGGTAGAAAAATACACGTGATCGACCTCACGTTTAAATTGGTTGACCAAAAACAGGCGTAAATTCGTGATTTGGGTCAACCAATTGTGGTTTGGTCTTTGACTGTTACCTGATGTCCGCCAATAATGACCTCAATAACGGCGACACCCTACAAATTGGATAACCAATCTTACGGAGATAATAATGAAGACATCCAAACGCGTTCTGACGGCTCTTGTTGGTGCAGCACTGACTTTTGGCGCAACCTCCGCTTATGCGGCAACCACACTGAAATTGAGCCACAACCACAATCGAGATCATGCTGTACATAAAGCGATGGCTGCGATGGCGAAAGAGGTAAAAGAGCTGACTGATGGCGATGTGCGTATTCGTATTTATCCGGATGCTCAGCTTGGTACTCAGCGAGAATCGATGGAACTGATGCAAAATGGCGCACTGGAAATGGTGAAGACTAACGCTGCCGAGCTCGAAGCGTTCGCACCTGATTACGCAGTATTCAATTTGCCATACCTTTTCCGCGACCAAGCCCATTACTTCAATGTTAAAGAAGGTGAGATTGGCGAAGAGATTCTTGCGTCTTCACGAGATAGCGGCTTTGTAGGTGTGACCTATTACAATGCGGGCGCGCGCAGTTTCTACACATCGAAGCCCATCAACACACCGGAAGATCTTAAAGGAATGAAAATCCGTGTGCAGCCAAGCCCATCGGCGATCAATATGGTTAACGCGCTAGGAGGAAGTCCAACCCCGTTGGCCTACGGTGAGCTTTATACCGCGCTGCAGCAAGGTGTAGTGGATGCGGCCGAGAACAACATTCCGTCATTTAGCCTAAGTCGTCACAGTGAAGTGTCGAAGTACTTTAGCTTAGATGAACATACTATGGTGCCGGACGTATTGGTGATTTCGACCAAAGCTTATGACGCGTTATCGGAAGAAAACCGTGAGCATTTGAAAACAGCCGCCATCAACTCGATGGAACTGATGAAAGCGCTTTGGGCTGAATCAGAGCAAAAAGAGCGTGCACGCGCAGAAAAGATGGGTGTCGAATTTGTGTCACCTAACAAAACGGCGTTCGTCGAAGCGGTGCAACCAATTTATGAGAATATTGAATCTAACAACCCTGACTTGCACTCACTGGTTGAGCGCATTAAAGCGGTTCAATAAGTTAGGTCTGAAATTGCTGGCGTAGGCCAGCAATTTCAAGGTATTGCACAAAAGACACATTAATTGATTGACCAATTTAGATAGCGTATTAAGATTGCATTAGTTGGAGCGATGGAACAGATACAAAACCTTATTATGATGCCCTTTGAACCGAAACGACCTTATCAAGAAATTGGCTTAATTCTCAGACAACAACTGGCTGAGGGTGAGTACAAGGTCGGGGATCGACTGCCTCCTGAACGAGATATTGCTGACAAACTCGATGTGAGTCGTACGGTTGTACGCGAAGCCATCATCATGTTAGAGCTCGAAAACTTGGTGGAAGTGAAAAAAGGCTCTGGGGTTTATGTCATTAATATTCCAAACCAGTCAAATGGTCGCGAAGCGGTATTTTCCGATGAAGCGGGTCCCTTTGAGATGCTCCAAGCCCGTCAATTGCTAGAGAGTAATATCGCTGAGTTTGCAGCCATGCAGGTAACACCCGGCGATATTGCTAAAATGCGTGCGGCATTGGCATTGGAGAAATCCGAGTTTGAAAAGGGCATTGATGAAAGCAAAGGGGATGAAGAATTTCATCTCTGTATCGCCCGAGCGACTCAGAACTCTGTGTTGGTTGAAATGCTGAAACACTCTTGGGATATGCGAGAAAACAGCCCAATGTGGAAGAAGCTTCACACGCATATTATTGATCAAGCTTACCGAGAGGATTGGCTCGAAGATCACGCAAAAATCTTGACGGCGATGCAACGCAAAGATCCTATTGCGGCCAAACATGCCATGTGGCAACACCTTGAAAATGTAAAACAACGTTTGTTAGAGCTTTCCGATGTGAACGACCCATCGTTCGATGGCTTCTTGTTCAGCTCTAATCCTGTTGTCCTCGTAACTGAGTAATTCACTCAGAATCTGAGTTTTTATTGCGCTTTTGTCGGGTGACTACGTCACTCGATGACCAAATAATAAATACGTACTGATATTCAACGTTTGTTTGAAGGTTCAGTCATGTTCAAAAAAGGTGATTGTTATGGAGCAAACTTGGCGCTGGTATGGCCCCAATGATGGCGTGTCGTTAAACGATATTAAACAGGCGGGTGCGACAGGGATTGTGACTGCGTTACACCACATACCCAATGGGGAGGTGTGGTCAAAAGAAGAAATTATGGCTCGCAAGGCCTTAATTGAAGAAAAAGGGCTGACATGGTCTGTGGTCGAAAGTGTGCCTGTGCATGAAGAGATCAAAACGCGCAGTGGTCACTACGAGACTTGGATTGATAATTATAAAGCGACGCTAGAAAACTTAGCGGCGTGCGGTATTGATACCGTTTGCTATAACTTCATGCCAGTACTTGATTGGACGCGTACGGACCTTGAGTACGAAATGCCGGATGGTTCAAGAGCGTTGCGTTTCGATCAAATTGCCTTTGCGGCTTTTGAGCTTCACATTTTAAAACGTCCCAATGCGGCAGAGGCTTATACGGTAGAAGAGCGTGATCAAGCCGCGACCTATTTTGCTCAGATGAGCCAAGGTGACGTTGATAAGCTGACTGCCAATATTATCGCGGGTTTACCGGGTGCTGAAGAAGGGTATACGCTAGACGAGTTTCAAGCGCAGCTCGATCGCTATCAAGCGATTGACCGCGAGACACTTCGAAATAACATGGCGCTGTTTCTTGACGCCTTGATGCCGACTTGTGAAGCGCATGGCATCAAGTTGGCGGTTCACCCTGATGATCCGCCACGGCCGATTCTGGGTTTACCTCGCGTTGTTTCAACCATTGAAGACATTGAATGGCTAACCACGCGCGTACCTAGCAGTGCGAATGGTATCACTATGTGTACGGGATCTTATGGCGTCCGTGGTGACAATGATCTCGTCAATATGATCGAGCAGTATGGTGACCGTATTTACTTTACGCATTTACGTTCTACCAAGCGTGAAGATAACCCAATGACTTTCCATGAAGCGGCGCATCTAGATGGCGATGTCGACATGTATGAAGTCGTAAAAGCGATACTTGTCGAAGAGGAACGCCGAGCCGCACAGGGCAATCATCGATTAATACCCATGCGTCCTGATCACGGCCATCAGATGATTGATGATTTAACCAAGAAAACCAATCCCGGCTACTCGTGTATTGGTCGCTTAAAAGGTTTAGCAGAAATTCGTGGTTTAGAACTCGGTTTGAAGCGCGCCTTATTTAACAAGTAGCGTTCACGCCTTATTCATTAACTAAAACCCGAGCAGTGCTCGGGTTTTTTCACATCTTGCCATAATTTGGCCCACTGCCACCTTCAGGGGGCATCCAGCGAATATTGAGGTTAGGGTCCTTGATATCGCACGTTTTACAGTGAATACAGTTGCCTGCATTGATCTGTAACCTTGCTGCTTCCCCATCATCCACAATTTCATACACGCCCGCGGGACAATAGCGTTGGGCAGGTTCGGCGAACAAGGGTAGATTGATATCGATGGGTGTTTGAGGGCAGGTGAGATGTAGGTGGCAAGGTTGATTCTCGGGATGATGGATCCCCGTAAGAAAGACAGAGCTTGCTCGATCGAAGGTGTATTGATTGTCATAAGGGGGATAATCAATCGGCTTGTGGTGGTCAATACGCTCCGTTGCTTGATGATCTGGTAAATCGTCATTGAATTTCCATGGCGGAGTATGTTCAAACAAGTACTGTTCGACGGTAGCAAGACCGCCAGCCAATACCGGGCCTAAACGATGGATGGATGCAGCAAATGTTTGCGTTTGTTTAAGTTCGTCAAACAGCCATGTGGATTCAAAAAACGTCTTATAGTCGGGGCGGATTGGTAGCGAGGGCTCTTTGTAGGCATCAAGAATGGCTTCAGCCGCAATCATGCCAGATTTCATGGCACAATGGCTGCCTTTGATTCTGGCAACATCTAACGTACCCGCATCACAGCCGATAAGGATCCCGCCGGGAAAACTCTGTTCAGGTAGAGAGAGTAATCCACCTTTAGTCAGCGTTCGTGCGCCGTAGCTCACTCTCTCGCCGCCTTCTAGCCAGGTTTTGATCTGAGGATGCCTTTTAAGTTGCTGAAACTCTTCGTAAGGGTTGAGATAAGGGTTGCGATAGTTGAGGTCAACGATGAGGCCAACGATAACTTCATTGTCGTTAATTTGATAACAGAACCCGCCACCACTGGCCTTACCTGAGAGTGGATACCCAATGGTATGTAGCACTGAGCCCGCCGCGTGAATGGCATGCGGCACTTGCCAGCGCTCTTTGAACCCGAGGGCGTAATGCTGGACTTCACATTGTTTATCGAGCGTAAACTGAGAAATAACCTCTTTGCCTAAATGGCCGCGTGAGCCTTCGGCAAGCAGGGTGTAGGTTGCAAGTATGTCAATACCTTCTTGATAGTTGCTTGTTTGTTGTCGACGACTATCTAGGCCTTTTTCACCCGTCGTAACACCGACGACTTTTCCTGACTCATCGTAACAGAGTGACGCGGCACTGAACCCGGTGAAGATCTCCACACCCAGACTCTGTGCTTGGTTGGCAAGCCATTGGCACAGTTCACCAAGGCTGATAATGAAATGGTCGTCGTTATGAAGGCTAGGCGGGATCAGGCTATTGGGGATTGTGATGGCGAAATCGTGATTGGCCAAAAAGGCCAGCTTGTCATGAGTAACAGCTTGGGTGACAGGCGCGTCGAGATCTCTCCAATCGGGAAACATCTCCTCGAGTGGCCGTTTGTCGAAAATAGCGCCAGAGATAATATGGCCCCCCACAACGTCTGCCTTTTCAACGACGGCAACAGACAGCGAACGATCTTCGAGTTTTGCGAGTTTCATTATCTGGCAGGCCGCACTTAAGCCAGCAGGCCCTGCTCCAACAATCACGATGTCAAAGGTGATGGACTCTCGCATGATTCACTCCTATCACGACTTAATCTATTAACTTATTAGTTCATAACTGGGCATTGCGTTGTGTTATCTGCTTAACCACTCTGCTTAGGCGCGGTGAACAAGCAGAATCGAATATCGCCATTTCTATGCTGTCAGGGAATCTTTACGCTTCGTTAAGTATGGCACAGGCTATTACGTTGACGTAAACGTAAACTTTTCTACGCTTAGGAGAAACAGATTTGGCTACGATTGCTCTCTCGTTTTGGAGGTACTATGCAGGTACTTGTTGGACTCAAGCGTGTTCCCGATCCCTATACGAAAGTGATGTTGAAACAAAGTGACGCAGAGACGGTCACGATTGAAACCAAGCACATCAAGCATGTGATCAATCCATTTTGTGAAATCGCGCTGGAACAAGCCATTCAACTTAAAGAGGCTGGGCTGGTAGAGAGGGTGACGGTTGTTTCTATCGGTGATGAGGCCAGTGTTGAAACCTTGCGAGCTGGGTTGGCGATGGGGGCGGATGATGCCATCCATGTACATGAAGATAAACCGGTTGAGCCGCTATTGGTCGCAAAAGTGTTTGCTGCCTTGGTGAAGGCGCACAACGCCCAACTCGTGTTGTTAGGTAAGCAAAGTATTGACAGCGATAACGGCCAAGTCCCGTCGATGTTGGCCGGGTTATTAGACTGGCCGCAGGCAAGCTGGATCAGTGAGTTACGCATGTCGTCCGGCGCAGTATGGATAACGGAAGAGTCCGATAAAGGAATGTGCGAACTTGAGCTGCAGCTACCCGCCGTTGTCAGTGTTGATCTTCGCTTGAATGAGCCGCGCTTTACCTCTCTCCCCAATATTATGAAGGCGCGAACCAAGCCACTCTCGACACTCCAGTTGGAAGATCTAGGCCTCGTTTATGAGCAACGACATCAGTGTGTCGCCTATTACCCGCCAAAGTCCCGTTCTGCGGGTGAGAAAGTGGAGTCTGTCGAGGTTCTTTTGGCCGCGATTAAACGTGCAAGGGAGGCGGTATGAGTGAGCCACATGCAACGGGGGTCTTGGTTTATCTGTGCCATGACACGCCTTTATCTTCAGCCAAAAAGCTAATCGATATCGTCCGATCTGAAATCGCCGGACAACCAGAGATTGATGTTCTTGTTGCTGGTGAGGACAGCAAGAAAACACGCATTGAAGGGCTTCAGCATCAAGGTGTTGTAAATAAGGTTTTATTGCTGCCGTCTGAAGATACTCAATTGGCGGTGGCGAGTGCCGACGCTCTGTCTCAACAAGCTCCCAATTATCGCTATTTGGTCGCGGCTTCTGGGCAACACAATCAAGTCACACTCTCTCGTGTTGCTGCACAGCATGATGTTGGCATGCTCTCTGATGTCGTCGCCATTCGAGGTGAGCAGTTTGTGCGTCCTATGTACGCCGGGAACGCGCTCGCGTGTATGACGACAAGTGATCCTCTGATTGTGATGACACTCAGGGTAAGTGCATTTGATGTTGAGCCACAGATTGGCGACAAGGCGGCATCGAGTGAAGAGATGCCGTTGTCGCTGACATCAAATGGCGTGGCATCGACTAAGTGGTTGGCACATCATCTCCTTGAATCGGCGAGGCCTGAATTAGGGTCAGCAGAGATTGTTGTATCTGGAGGGCGGGGGTTTCA
The DNA here is from genome assembly GCF_019703835.1 of Thaumasiovibrio subtropicus. Classification (NCBI taxonomy): domain Bacteria; kingdom Pseudomonadati; phylum Pseudomonadota; class Gammaproteobacteria; order Vibrionales; family Vibrionaceae; genus Thaumasiovibrio; species Thaumasiovibrio subtropicus. Next base: position 1,476,371 of record NZ_AP023054.1, read on the forward strand.
ACAAGCTGAACATTTTGAACTGTTGGAGGCGTTAGCAGACAAGCTAGGTGCAGCGATTGGGGCATCTCGTGCGGCTGTCGATGCAGGCTTTATCAGTAATGATCACCAAGTGGGGCAAACCGGCAAAGTGATTGCGCCGAAACTTTATATTGCGATTGGTATCTCTGGCGCTATTCAACATGTGGCGGGGATAAAGGACGCGGGGGTCGTGATAGCAATTAACCGTGATCCGGACGCTGCCATCTTTGATGTTGCCGATGTGGGCTATGTTGGCGACTTATTTGACGTGTTACCTCAACTCATAGATGGACTTTAGCTGGGTGTGTAAAGGGAAATTTACTTCTCTATCAACAAGCAGTTTTTGTCGATTGATGACGTCGTTGCATACACTAAAGGAAATGCGTCGCGATATTGAATACGCGTTTCTTCGTTGTCATGTTCTCAACGCAAGGAACACCGAGAGCGTGATGCCATGAGGAGGCCTTATGGGCGAGATGCTGCGGTACTTAGCGCTAGATGGCACCAGTGTGAAAGACTGGTCGACAGTCATGTCATCGGCATATTTGCTAAAACTCTACCAGCACATGGTGCTGGTACGACTCTACGACAAGAAAGCGATAGCCTTACAGCGAACAGGGCAGCTTGGCACGTATCCATCCCATCTCGGAGCGGAAGCGATCGGTATTGGAACGGGTGCAGCCCTTGAGGACCACGACACACTCATTCCTTACTACCGTGACATGCCAGTGCAGTGGATGCGTGGGGTCTCCATGACTCACAACTTACTTTATTGGGGGGGCGATGAGCGGGGTTCCGATTTTCCTTCTCTCAGCGGTGATTTTCCCTTTTGCGTGCCGATAGCAACCCAATGCACACATGCGGTAGGCGTTGCTACTGCAATGAAACTGCGTCATCAAAGATCCGCTGTTCTGGTAAACCTTGGTGATGGTGCGACATCAAAAGGGGACTTTTCTGAATCGATCAACTTGGCGGGGGTTTGGCAACTACCGGTCGTGTTTGTGATTAACAACAACCAGTGGGCCATTTCTGTGCCGCGTAAGCTGCAATCGGCAGCCTTAACCCTGATCGACAAAGCAAAAGGCGCGGGTATCCCCGGTGTATCGGTAGATGGTAATGATGTGATTGCGGTTTATGACAGTGTAAAAGAGGCCTTGCAGCGGGCGCGACGCGGACTGGGGGCGACGGTGATTGAGATGCACAGCTATCGGCTCAGCGATCACACAACGGCCGACGACGCGAGTCGATACCGCCCTGAGGAAGAGCTTAAAGCGGCATGGCAAGCAGAACCACTGTTGCGCCTCAAACAATACCTCATCAACGCACGTTTGTGGACGGATTCGAAACAGCATGAATGGGAACAGAGCTGCGGAAGAGTGATTGAAGACGCCGTTGCACAGTACCACGCCACGATGCCGCAAGCGCCCGAGTCAGCGTTCGATCATCTGTACGCTGAGTTGCCACAAGAGCTGCATCAGCAACGTGACGCCTTGATTCAAAAAGCGATGCGGATGGAGGCCGACAATGATGGCTGAACGACCACTTTCTTTATCTACTACTGATACTAAGCCGCAACAAGCTGTGTCTATGAGCTTACTTGAGGCAGTGAACATGGCACTGGATTATGAAATGTCTCGGGATCCCAATGTGGTGGTCTTAGGCGAAGATGTCGCAGAAAACGGCGGGGTCTTTCGAGCCACGCAGGGGTTGAAGCAGAAATTTGGCTTTAAACGTGTCATGGACACACCGCTTGCAGAGGCGATGATCGGTGGTGTTGCGGTTGGCATGGCAGCGCAAGGGTTGCGGCCCGTTGCTGAGTTTCAATTTCAAGGCTTTGTTTTTCCGGCAATGGAGCACATTGTTTGTCACGCAGCGAGGCTGCGAAATCGTACCCGTGGTCGGTTAAGTTGTCCATTGGTGTACCGCGCGCCGTTTGGAGGCGGTATTCACGCCCCAGAGCACCATTCTGAAAGTGTCGAAGCGTTGTTTGCGCATACACCGGGATTACAAGTGGTGATTCCTTCATCGCCGCAACGCGCTTATGGATTACTGTTGGCGGCGATCCGTAGCAATGACCCCGTGATGTTCTTTGAGCCGAAACGTATCTATCGCACGGTGAAATCGTCCGTTGAAAATAATGGCTTGGCTCTGCCACTGGGTCAAAGCTTTGTGCTAAAAGCTGGCCGAGATATCACCCTAGTGACATGGGGTGCATTGGTTGTGGAAGCAATGCAAGCCGCGACTCAGATGGCCGATCAGGGTATCGATATTGAAGTGATTGATTTGGCCTCGATAAAGCCGATTGATATGGCGACGATTCTGCAATCGCTTCGAAAAACCGGGCGCTTACTCGTGGTCCATGAAGCGGTGAAAACATGCGGTGTTGGGGCTGAGTTATTAGCGCGGGTTGCGGAAGAAGGGATGTGTTTGCTCAAAGCGCCACCTGTTCGTTTAACGGGGTTTGATACCGTTATGCCTTATGCAAAGAACGAGGCTTACAACCTGATCTCGGTTGGGGACATTGTTGAGAAATCGGCACAGTTGATGGAAGACTGGTAGCAAGCTTGAGTGGAGAGCTATGATGAAGACGTTTCGATTACCCGATCTTGGCGAAGGGCTCGCTGAGGCAGAGATCATTGCTTGGCATGTGGATGAGGGCGACAGTGTTGAGACCGATCAGGTCTTATTGACTGTAGAAACGGCGAAGGCGCTCGTGGAGGTCCCCGCACCTTATCAAGGCCGCATCTTACATCGTTATGGCAAGGTGGGAGATATCCTGCATATCGGCGTGAAGTTAGTCGATATTGAACCCAGCACCGCAGCAAGCAGTGATGCAGGAACCGTGGTCGGGCAGGTCTCGCAGCATACCGCAACAGTCAATGTCGAAGCCGAGCAACCCATTGGATTGGCTGTCACGCACTCTGAGCTGGTAGACAATGTTGTTGCCATGCCTTCTGCCCGGCGGTTGGCACGCAAGCTGGGTATTGATCTTCATCGAACACCGGGCAGCGGCCCGAATGGCACGGTGCTAGATAGCGACGTCTATAACCAATGCCAGCATCAGTTGCCGGGGACGGAAGTATTAAAAGGGGCGAGACGAAGTATGGCGAAAGCGATGGCGGAGTCTCATCATCATGTCGCATCGGTTACCTTGACGGAGGAAGCGATACTGGCGGAAGCGCATCATCATGATATTACGGTTGCGGTGATCAAAGCTATGGTGCATGCGTGCCAGACAGAGCCCGCTCTCAATGCCTGGTTTGATGAAGAAACCATGACCCGCTGCATGCATGATAACGTGTCGATAGGGATCGCGGTCGACAGTGAACACGGTTTATATGTGCCAGTAATAAAGTCAGTCGATAGTATGAATGACGCGGCAATACGGGGTTGGTTGCGAGAGACGGTTAAAGGTATCCGGAGTCGACGCTTGGGACACGATCAAGGCCAAACGGCGACATTGACCTTGAGTAATTTTGGCGCGATTGCGGGCTTGTATGCGACACCCGTGATCACACCTCCCCAAGTGGCAATCATAGGTATAGGCCGACTCCACGAGCAGTTAGCGTTAGATGAACAGCGCTCTCTTGTGACACAGCACTGTTTACCGATATCCATGACCTTCGACCATCGTGCGTGTACAGGGGGAGAAGCAGCCCGTTTTATGCGTGCTCTCACGCATTATCTGCAAGGCGAATAGGCAACCGCGTTTGAACATGTCACACTGTCACTCTTTATCATCGGTGACCGCTTGATTGACTTGTCGTAAGACTCGCAAAGGATCTGTCTATGCATTTGGAAACGCAACGTCTGCGTATTCGCCCGACAACGCACTCTGATTTACCCGCCTTATATGCCTATTTATCATTGGAAGACGTGACGCCTTTTTTACCGGGTGGCGTGCATTCACTTGATGATGTAAAGGTGCTCATTGATAAGCCCTATCCACATACCTTTTCAATCACCCTACTGAACGGCCGATTAATCGGTCACTTGTTATTCCATCCATGGTTTGTGAAAGAAACGTATGAGCTTGGTTGGGTTATCGCACCTAAGTACCAAGGAAAGGGCTATGCGTCGGAAGCTGCGCGGGCCGCAATGGATTATGGATTTAGTGAAATGCGATTACACCGTATTATCGCGACGGCGCAGCCTGAGAATCCGGCATCATGGCGTGTGATGGAAAAGATAGGGATGCGAAAAGAGGCGCATTCAAAACAGTGCTTGCCCCAACCCGATGGCACTTGGTGGGACGAGGTCTTTTATGCCTTGCTAAGAGAAGAGTGGCAGCCTTTTCAACGGCCTTAGTAAAGGGAGACACGTGTCACAGTGTTGTTGGGAAGTCGCTCGAAGTAAAATGTAAGGTGGTTTGTTGGTTTCAAACGAGTTTGCGGTGTGATGGAGTTGCGAGTGACTTCTCATCCGCTAACAAGGTGAGGTGTTTGCATTTTGTTTCCGGGAAAAACATGACAATCGTCGCGTTATTGTTTGCTCAAAAATCGCTGATGGATCAAAGTAATTTTTTAACTGGCCTTTCTTTACGGTGCTGATGTATTTCAAAATGTTTCTGACGAATTTTTGCTCATCCAAATTTCGATATGAGGTATTGAAAGCCATGCGTTTTCACATAAATCTTGTTCTGATGTATTAGAAAAAGGATAAAAAATGAAAACGACTCTTACCTTACTTGCTGCACTTTTAGGCGCGTCAGCGGCTCAGGCCAACAATTTGGAAAACATGTCACAAGTGACAATCATTCCAAATCACAATGCGACCATGGTGCGCAATTTTAACCCCTACATCTCGTCTCGTCTTCATACCGCACGTGATTTTATCTACGAGCCTTTAGTGATTTTTAATGAGCTAAAAGGGAATGTCCCTGAGTTCCGTTTGGCGACAGAGTATACCTTTAGCGATGATCTACTTTCGGTCACGTTTAAACTGCGTGAGGGGGTTAAGTGGTCGGATGGCGAAACCTTCAATGCCGACGATGTGCTATTCACCTTTGACATGGTCAGTGAGCACGGCGCGATTGATGACCGTGGTATTAACGCCTTGGTGAAAGGGGTGCGTAAGGTTGATGACTATACAGTGACGTTTGACCTTAACGAAGTGAACACGAATGCGGCCTACGAAATTGTACTGGTACCGGTTGTGCCGCAGCATATCTGGAAAGATGTCAAAAATGTCACTGAATTTGAAAACCAACAACCCGTGGGTACGGGCCCCTTCACTGAGATTGCTGTCTTTACTCCAACCTTATTTGTGCAGTGTCGTAACCCGAACTACTGGGACAACGCTAGCCTAGATGTGGATTGCTTACGAGTTCCTCAGTTTAACCACAATGACCAAGTATTGGGTTCATTGATTAACTCGGAAGTGGATTGGGCTGGCTCGTTTGTGCCGGATATTGATACCACGTTTGTTGCTGCATCAAAGAATCACGGCTACTGGTATCCTGCCGCAGGGACGCAAGCGTTCATGTTCAACTTCAAGTCTGCGGATCCGATCAAGCAAGAGGTCTTAAATAACATCGACTTCCGTCGCGCATTCTCGATGGCGATTGACCGTCAAACGATTGTTGATGTCGCGAACTACGGTAACGGTAGTGTCAATGACTTTGCATCGGGTCTAGGTTATGCATTCGAGGCGTGGTCTGACAAGAAAACACATGAAGAGTTTAAACCGTTCATGACCTACAACGTCGCGAGTGCGAAAGCTTTGTTGGAGAAAGCCGGTTTTGTTGATAAAACGGGTGATGGTTTTGTCGAAACACCAGACGGCAAGAGCTTTACGCTCGATATTCAATCGCCAATGGGCTGGACGGACTTTAATAACGTTGTCATGCTTGCGGTTGAGCAACTAGAAGAAGTGGGTATTCGTGCAGCGGCGCGTACCCCGGACTTTGCGGTGTATAACCAAAACATGCTGAATGCATCTTATGACATTGCTTATACCAACTACTTCCATGGACCGACGCCACACACGTATTGGAACAGTGGCTATCACTCGCGTCTTCAGACGGAGCAGGGTATGCCGCGTTTTGCGATGCACTTCTGGTCTAATCAAGAGCTAGATGACTTACTGGATAGCTTCTATGAAACGGCGAGTCGTGACGATCAGTTGAACATCGCCCATAAGATCCAACGCATTATCGCAGAGAACCAAGTGACGGTACCTGTGATGTCAGGTTCAAACTTCTACCAGTTTAACACCAAGAAGTTTACTGGCTGGTGGAATGAAGATAACCAGAAGGGTCGCCCAATGATTTGGGAAGGGACACCAGAGCGCCTGTTGCATGTCTTAGATCTGAAACCTGTTAGTTAAAGTCGAGAACGTAACTAAAAAAGCCAACCTTAGGGTTGGCTTTTTTTTGACCGTTAATCATAGTGTTGCACTTTTTCACACGGAAGGTTGCCTGCTTTGACATACAGCGGTGGTGTTGATAACCCTTTTCGCGCAGCCTAGTCTCAAATTATTAGAAGAAAGAAGTACTTGATTATGAATCGCTTGGAAGATGTGCTGTATAACTCGGACGTCTTTATGTTTGTCAAAGATAAAAATGGACATTATCTGTTTGGCAATCGGCGAGTGTGTGAGTTTTTGCATGTTGACGCCAGCGCGATCAAAGGAAAAAACGACTTTGACTTCTTCTTGCCATCGGTAGCGCACCAATTACTCGCGGAAGATAGGCAGGTATTTGATGCTGGTGAGTCAGTAACGTTTCAGCGAGAGGTCGTAAACCTCAATGGTGAAAGGCTTGCGCTGTTTGTGTCTAAACATCCTATTTATGATGCAGCGGGTGATGTGAGTGGCATTCTTGGCGTTGCGTTTGATATCTCTGACTACCTAGACCAGATTGCTGTATGGCGATACAAAGCGACAACCGATGCGCTAACCGGGGCACTTAACCGTACCGAGTTTGATCAAACGTTACAGAAAGAGTACGCCCGTCATCAGCGGCATCATCGAATCTTATCGATACTCGTGTTAGACATCGACAACTTTAAGAACATCAACGATACCTATGGGCATGCTGTTGGCGATAGGGTGCTAAAGCATACCAGTGATGTGTTAATGGCAAATATTCGCCAAGAGGATTACTGCTTTCGTTTCGGTGGTGATGAGTTTGTATTGCTATTGCCTGAAACCACCACGTACGAGGCTTATGTATTGGGCAAGCGTTTACAGCATGAGATAGGTAATGAGTTGCAATTGCTGAATCAAGTTGGCGTGCTGGAAATTTCGGTGTCTGTCGGCGTTGCTTCGCGCTCTGTAGACTCGTCGTCGGCTTCGCTACTGTTTCAACATGCTGATGACGCCTTGTACTACGTTAAGAAGCATGGCCGCGGTAGAACGTATGTGAACTGCAGTCATACGTCGACGATTCGTGGTTGTGAAGGATGCGATCACGCTGAGGAATGCAAAGCCCGAAAAACGGTACATATCGATGAAAATGAAGAGGGTTGAGGTGAAAGACCCAGACCGAGGTTGATCTGGGCTAACAATCAGTGTGCTTCAAAGGCAAGCGCGTGTTTCTCGACACGTCTGAAGATGAGGGTTAACAGCCCGTTTACTGTGAGGTAAAAAGCGCCTGCCGCACCGAACACTGTCAGTGTGTCGTAGGTTTGTGCATTGATGCGTTGCGCATAGCCCATGATGTCCATGATAGTGATCGTGCTGGCTAGTGACGTCCCTTTGAAGACTAAAATGACTTCATTAGAATAAGCAGGTATTGCACGGCGAATCGCATAGGGGAGCAATACCGACAAGGTTTGACGTTTATTCATTCCCAGCGCTGAACATGCTTCCCACTGCTGCTTGGGAATGGCATCAAAGGCACCTTTAAATAAGAGTGTCGAGTACGCGGCGGTGTTTAACGCCAGTGCTAACATCGCACAAAACCAAGGCTGTACCAACCACTGCCATAAAAAACTCTCGCGAAGCCACTCGAACTGTCCCGGGCCATAGTAAATCAAGAAGATTTGCACTAGCAGTGGCGTCCCCGTAAAAAGAAGAATCACCCCGTTTACACCCTGCAGTAGTAACGGTGTTCTAAGGATCAGGACCAAGGTGAACAAGAGTGCAACAGTACATCCGATCAGCAATGCAACAAAGGTCAACTCTAGGCTAGTCCATAATCCCTCGAGGAGGAGAAGTAAGTCGGATTGTTTCATGCGCTCACCTTCTGTTGTCCCGGTGGTTCAAAATAGACAGAGAGACGTTTGATTAGCTTCTGACTGATGAGAGTGATAAGTAAGTAAATCAGGGCAACCGTCGCATACCAGGTGAAGCTTTCATGTGTTGCACTCGCAATGAGCTGCGCCTGCTTCATTAGGTCGGTCACGCCAATCAAAGAGACCAGCGCGGTATCCTTTAGTAACACTAGCCATTGGTTAGTTAGGCCGGGTAGCGCGTGTCGTACTGCTTGCGGCAATACAAATCTGAAAAAAGTCGCGGTTTTACCAAAACCTAACGCATAGGCGGCTTCTGCTTGCCCTTTAGGTACCGCCTTCAATGCACCACGAATAGATTGCGACGCATAGGCAGCAAAAATCAATGCCAAGGCCACGACTCCCGACCAGAATGGGTCAATCTCGACAAACGAGCCAGTAAGCAAAAATATGGCATGTGAGGTCCCAAAGAAGATAAAAAGGACCACAAGTAGCTCAGGCAAACCGCGAAGCAGTGTCACTAATAGTGTCGTTGGCCAAGACACCAAACGCCATTTGCTCATCTCGCCCGCAGCGAATGCTAGGGCAATGATCAAACCAACAAGGAGCGATACCAAGGCTAGCTGGATTGTCATCCAGCCAGCATTGAGAAGTGTTAAAGGATACCCGCTTAATGCCATATTAGTTACCGAAGTACTTATCAAAGATTTCTTGATATTGACCGTTCGCCTTGATGGCCGAGAGTGCTTGGTTAAGCTGGTCGACGAGTGCTTGGTTGTCTTGATTTACAGCAATACCAAAACCATTACCAAAGTACGCCTTGTCAGTGACTGCGTCGCCAACATAAGTCAGCTTGTCGTTCTTAGGGAACCACTCGGCTACCACGGCTGTGTCACCAAAGATGGCATCAATACGGCCGTTCTGGAGGTCAATAAAAGCATCTTGATAGCTGCCGTATGGGACAGGTGTCACCCCTTTCATCTGCTCAAGCAGGTAGCTTTGGTGTGTTGAACCATTTTGGACACCGACGCGTTTACCTTCGATTGCTGCGTCTTGGAGAGCAACAAAAGCGGCAGCGTTATCATAGTAGGCATCGGTGAAAGCAACTTGCTCTAAGCGCGCTTCAGTGATGTCCATGGCTGAGATAGCGGCATCATAACGCTTAAAGCGCAATGCAGGGATCAGGCTATCAAATGCTTGGTTGTGGAAAGAACAGCTCGCTTTTAGCTCTGCACAAAGCGCGTTAGCGAGGTCGACATCGAAACCTTGAATTTCGTTGTTCTCATCCATGTATTCAAATGGGGCGTAAGTCGCTTCCATGACGAATTTGATCTCTTGCTGTGCATTTGCTGCGGTTGCTGTGAGTGCCATTAGCATAGCCAGTGCTGTTTTTCTCATCGCGAAACTCCTTGCGTTTAGTGAGACAGATAGTCTGAAAATTGTTGAGTTTTAGGGTTAACAAATGCCGAACGGTCACCAAATTCGACAACATGGCCTTGCTCAAGATAGAGCACATGACTGGCCACTTTCTTCGCAAAATCAACTTCGTGGGTGACAATTGCTTGCGTAATTCCGGTTTTACTCAGTTCGTGAATGATGTTCACAACCTGATTGGTGATTTCAGGGTCAAGTGCCGCTGTTGGCTCATCAAAGAGCAGAATTTCTGGCTCCATCATTAAAGCGCGAGCGATGGCGACACGTTGTTGCTGTCCGCCTGATAACTGCAGCGGCCATGCGTCTGCTTTGTCCGACAGCTGTAGTTGCTTCAATAAGCTTTTCGCTTTGGCGATGGCGGTATCTTTTGATTTACCCAAGACTTTGATGGGCGCTTCGATAAGATTGTCCAGCACATTTTTATGAGGCCAAAGATGGTACTGCTGAAAGACCATGCCGACTTTAGCGCGTAACTGTTGGCCTTGTGTTTCTGTCACGCCAACAGTGAAGTCATACTCGTCGCCATTAATGGTCAGGCCACCTTCTTGAGCATGCTCAAGGAGATTAAGAATACGTAGCAGAGAACTTTTACCAGCACCACTGGGGCCAAGAAGCACAAGCGTGCTGCCCGATGGGCAAGTAAAGTTCACATCATGTAGCACTTGATGCTCACCGTAGAACTTGTTTATCTGTTTTGCTTGAATACCCATGCCATTTTTCTGCATTAATTACCGTTAAAGTGGATACTAACAATAATGGGTTTTTATGCAAGAAAAATGTATATATTTGCGATTGACTGGTTTTTTATTGTACTGTTTTGCGGATTTGTAGCCGGTTTGTTGGTTTGCTGTTGACTTGTTCGGTGGGGCTGGCAAGAAAGCCAGACAAAAAATGAATGACTACGCAATGAGCCCCCCTTAAATAGTGCGGCGGAGGTGAAGTGCGTCTTGGAGGTTATTCTGGCCAATTGAATATCTTGCCGTTAGTGGGGGCATCGTCAATGTCGTGTGTCACCAGCAGCGCAGGAATATTGGCTTGTTGGATACGTTCATAGACAAACTGGCGGAAAGAGGCTCTTAGTGGTTTATCCAGTTTGCTAAACGGCTCGTCGAGTAATAGTGCCGCAGGATTTGATAGTAGAGCGCGCAGCACACTGATACGGGCACGCTGTCCACCTGAAATAGTGTCAGGGTGAGCATCCGCGAGATCGATAAGGTCAACCTCTTCTAATACTGACAGTGCTTTCTTTTTTCGGTTTTGCTCCGAATCTGGCAGCGATAGTGCAAGGTTTTCCCATACAGAAAGGTGAGCGAATAGAAGGTCATCTTGAAACAGCATGCCGACACTGCGTTTGTGGGCGGGGAGCGCATTCAACAAGCGCATGTTGAGTATGATGCTGCCTTGCAGGGAGAAAATCTCACTCATGTGGCCGGAAATTGCACTCAGCAATGTGGATTTGCCGCATCCAGAAGGCCCCATAATGGTCAGCACCTCTCCGCGGCTGACCTGAAGGTTGAAAGGACCAATGAAGCGTTGATTGTCTCTATTTATAGTGAGGCTTTTTAGTTCTAAGGGCATAGATAGTGTCCTGTTTCGCGTGACGCTTCGGAGGCATCAAGCGTTGTTGCGATTTTTGCTGGGCTAAGATGCTGATGCCAAACACGATGAGAGGCAGTGTTGCCTGAAGCAGTGCGTAAATAGCCGTAATACGACGGTCACCACCACTCACCAGTGCAACAGCTTCGGTTGTGATAGTTGAAATACGTCCACCCCCCAACATCTGAGTCGGTAAATAGAGTGCAAAGCTCACGCTGATCCCGACGCCAAAAGCAATACAGATGGCAGGAAGAAGATAGTGAAACTTCACTTTCCACCATGCCTGCCACGGCGAAAGACCAAGGCTCATTGCCGTCATTTCGATACGAGGATCGATGTTATCCCAACTGGATCGAAGGCTGAGATAGAGATAGGGAAACACAAACAAAAAATGTGTCCAATAAACCCAGAGCCAGTGTTGGCTGCTGTCAATCCAATAGGAGAATACCTGAATACCGAACAGCACGGATAAATGTGGTACCACTAGAGGGATGGCAATCAGCGCCATGGGGATACGCTTTCGTTGGAACTGGAGTATCGCAACCACCAAAATTAGAGCGAATAGCGCGGTGGGTATCGCAATAGCCAAGCTGTTAAATGACAGTTCTAGAATATGGGCAACTTCTTGTTGCCAATACTTAAATGATAGCTGGTTAGGCCAAACATCGGGAAAGCGCCAACGGAAAGTGAACGACCATATTAACACGGTGGGTAGCACAATCAGGGGGAGCCAAAGTAGACGATGAAAGGCAAAAGTAGATAAAATCGGGGTGTGACGTTTACCTTTCAAGCGCATGTGATGCGTAAGCCGCAAATAGGCGTGTTCTGCGCACCACCAAACAGCGAGACCTGTTAGCCCAATGGCTAACAAGATAGCGGCACCTGCGGCCGCTCGCGGAAAGAGATCGAGGTTTGGTTCGTTAAACCACTGCCAGACTAAGACGGCAAAAGTAGGGGGACGTTGGGGCCCTAAGATATAGGCGAGCTCGACATTCGATAGCCCATAGGCGAGCACGGCAAAAATCGGCAATCGCATTTGTGAAAGCCACTGCGGAAAGAGCAATGCGTGCCACGCTCGTTGTGGCGAATAGCCGAGACTTTGCGCGGCGGTCAGCTGTTTATTCACATCTAAACGCTGCAGTACGCTGAGGCTCATGAGCAAGAGAAAGGGCACCTCTTTTACCGTCAACACAACGATTAAACCGATACCCCATTTATCTTGAGTGAGTAGGGGGAGGCTGATCGGGTCAATTATTCTCGCTAGCCAGCCGGTTTGAGAAAACAGAAATAGGAAACCGATGGCAAAGGCGGCATGTGGTAATGCGATGACTGGCGTCAATAGATGTTGAAGTCGACGCCAGCGCTGGCTATTCCAAAGGTTGCGTGTAATTAAAAAACTCAGACAAACTGCTAAGAGCGTGCTCACGGTTCCTGTTAGCAGGGTGACATGTATAGACTGCGTAACGCCGTGCCAGTCAAATACGGCGATAAAACCGGAAACGCTAAACTCGGTATAGCCAAGGGTCGGGATGTAAGACAGGGCGGGCAATAAAATGCCCGCAAAGCCGGGAAGGAGTGGGACAAGGATGAGAGAAATCGCTGTCCAGTAGACCCAAGTGTAACGCATTAAAACTATTGCACTCCGTAGCGTTGTTGCCAGCTCTCTTCCAGAGCGACTTGCCAACTTGGATGAGGCTCAGGTAAGGATGGGAAGAGATCAAAGCCTTGGGTCTCACCTGTTAGTTTACTGGTATCAATGATGGCTGGGTCCCCCCAAACCTCACTGTCTGATTTACGAATCTGTGCTTCTGGACTGATTAAAAAGTTGATTGCGACTAATGCACCAGCCGCATTCTCGGCATTCCATGGAATCCCCATAAAGTGGATATTAGAAAGTGCTCCTTTTTCGAACGCGAAAGTATGCGCGGAAGGGGTTAACGAACCGGCGGCAATCGAGGCGTTAGCATCATTGGGGTTGAAAGTGATCGCAAGATCAAGCTGACCATCGTCGAGTAGTTGCTTGGTTTCAGCGCTGCTTGCTGGGAATCGTTGCCCCTTTTGCCACGCTACTTTGTGTAAGGCGTCTAGGTATTGCCAAAGTGGCGCGGAAATCGTGTCAAACTCATCATGGTTTACGGGCTTATACAAACGTTCATCATTACCACTAAGCTCGATTAAGGCGGCTTTTAAAAAAGAGCTGCCATGGAATTCGGGTGGTTGAGGATAACTGATTCGGCCCGGATTTTCTTGCGCATAGTCTAGTAAAGCGTTGAATGATCGCGGTGGCTTTTTTAGTCGCTCGGTATCATGAATAAACACCAGTTGACCCACGCCCCAAGGCGCCTCTAAACCCAAAGTGGGCTCAGTGAAATCGACATCGATAGGCAGGCTTTTATCGACATACTGCCAATTGGGTAACATGGTAACAAATGGCCCCCAAAGGAGGGCGTGTTGTTTCATCGACTTAAAGTTTTCACCATTGATCCAAACCATATCGACACTGCCGCCAGTGTGTTTCCCTGCCGTTTTTTCCGCCAAAAGTCGGTTAACCGTTTCGGCGATATCACCCACTTTTACATGCTCTAGCGTAACTTTGTACTCACTTTGCAAAGATTGGTTTGCCCAACGCAAATACTGATTGATTTGGGGGCTTCCGCCCCAAGCATTGAAATAGACGGTTTGACCTTCTGCCTCTTTCAGTACCTCTTCCCAGCTCGACTCAGGCGTTATCGCTGCTGCTGAAAAGCTTGCTGTCATCAGGGCTGCGACAATCATGCTATTTTTCATTCTTTTTGCTCCTTAAAAGGCGTGCAATTCCACTTTGTTGGTTGTTGCCTTACTTCGGCAATGAAGGTCGAGGGTTACGCTCGACCTTTCGTCTGATTATTGGCGACGCCATTCGTGATAGCGAGCGACCCATGCGAGGAGTTTTTCTGGGGCGTTCGCTTTTTTCCAAACGCCGGCAGTGTATTTCACTGCTTCACTCATTGTTGGGTAAGGGTGAATCGTGCCGAGGATCTTGTTCAAGCCCAAGCCGTGCTTCATGGCAAGGGTAAACTCCGCTAAGAGATCGCCAGCTTTTGCGCCGACAATAGTGACGCCGAGAATCGTATCTTTGTTTTTGGGGGTGAGCACTTTAATAAAACCGACATCATCGCCGTCAGTAATTGCTCTATCTAGATCATCAATGCCATATGTTGCAACTTGATACTCAATCCCTCGTGCTATCGCCTCTTTTTCATTGAGGCCAACCCGAGCAACTTCAGGGGCGGTATACGTGACGGCAGGGAGGACACGATAGTCAGTTTTGAATTTCTTAAACTGACCAAATAAGCCATTTACAGCCGCATACCAAGCCTGATGCGCAGCTGCATGAGTTAACTGGAATGGACCAGCGACATCGCCAACGGCAAAGATATTGGGGTATTTGGTTTGAAGGTAGTCATTGACATCTACTGTACCGCGCTCGTTGACGTCTATCCCGAGTGATTCTAGACCAAAGCCGCGGACATTTGCGGTTCTGCCAAGGGCCAGCAACACTTTGTCAAAATAGACTTTTTCTTGTTTTCCATCATGTATGAGGATCGCATATTGCCCATCATCATCTCGACCAAACTGGTCTGCCTTTTGAGACGTGAGTAGCTTAACACCATCTTTAACGAGGTGCTCTGCGGCCAGCGATGCGGCGTCACTATCCTCTCTGATCAAGATCTGTGGCGCCATTTCAACTAAGGTGACATCAGTCCCGAGTAAACTAAAGCTCTGAGCGAGCTCACAACCGATAGGCCCACCGCCAAGAACAAGTAAACGTTTTGGTTGCGTTTTCAGGGACCAAATAGTGTCAGAGGTAAGAAACTCAACTTGATCAAGCCCAGGTATCGCAGGGACTAGAGGTCGGGCGCCTGTTGCGATGACGATATTCTGTGTGGTAATGGTTTTGCCATTGACTTCAACTTCCCAAGGAGAAAGGATGTTGGCATCACCGGTAACGCAGTCAACGCCCAGAGAAGTGTATCGCTCCACTGAGTCATGAGGCTCGATATTGGCAATCACGTTATGGACTCGTGCCATGACTGCTGAAAAATCGACATTGGGCTGCTGGCTTTCAATACCAAACTGGCCCGCTCGGTTTATCTCTTTGACCGTATGGGCGGCACGAATCAAGGCTTTCGATGGCACACAACCCGTGTTTAAGCAGTCCCCACCCATTTTATGTCGCTCGATGAGAGTGACTTTTGCTTTTACTGCTGCGGCAATATAGGCCGAGACCAGTCCACCTGAACCCGCACCGATAACAACCATGTTGGTATCGAAGCTTTTTGGCTTCTGCCAACGCTGGTAAACGGCTTGTGCTTTTACGCGGTTGATGATGGATTTCGCGATGAGAGGAAAGATGCCCAGAAGCACGAATGACAACAATATTGGTGCCGAAATAATGCCTGACAGTGTTTCTATCTCAGCAAGCTGCGTGCCTGCATTGACATAGACAGCAGTGCCAGCCAACATCCCTAGTTGGCTAACCCAGTAAAAATTAAAGGTTTTAAACGGGGTTAAACCCAATAGTAAGTTCACCATGAAAAAGGGGAATACTGGGATGAGTCGTAAGGTGAAAAGATAGAAGTTGCCCTCTTTTTCTATACCTTGGTTTATTGCACTAAGGCGATCCCCAAAACGCTGTTGTACCCAGTCGCGGAGTAGGAAGCGGCTGAAAAGAAAGGCGAGCGTCGCGCCAATCGTACTTGCAAAAGAGACAATGACTAAGCCCCACACAAACCCAAACAGGGCACCAGCCAGCAGGGTCATTATTGCAGCGCCGGGCAGCGACAAGGCGGTAACAGCGATGTAAATCAAGAAAAATGACAAGCTTGACTTAACCGGATTCGCTGCGATGAAGTCCGCTAGCTGCGCTTGTTGCACTTTGGCATTTTCAAGTGTGAGTAAACTTCCTAAGTCAAATGCGAACCATGCGATGATAAGTGCAACAATGGCGCTGGCGACGACAATCTTCTTTGTATTCATTTTATTCCCTTGTTTCGTCACTGAGGTATCGATTCGGCATATCAACCAAAAGATAACGGAATTGTAACGACTTAATAAAAGATTACACCCAAAAACCAATAAGATGTTTGTCTATAACGGATTTTTTCGCCGTTTGTTATGACAAATTCCCATGACGAAACGTAAAGATGCCTGACAGGCTAAAAATCGTTCAGATTTAGTGTCGTTGAGTGGTTACAAGAGAAGACCTGCGAATTGAGCGGAAAATTTCATAGGGTAAGTGCAGCAATGATGAAAAGGTCAGTGATTGTGAGTAAAAGTAGTAAAAGCAGGCTTTTTCCTATGTGGTAACTTCGATACCACATTGTTTTTGCTCTAATTTTTAAGATTACGCCCCAAAAGAAAAGTAGGATATGCAGCGCAGTCCAAATACTAATAGCGTCCAAAGCGATGTTGGGACGAGAAAGAATCGGTAGTTCCAATAGGAATGGGAGTAATGTAATGAGTAGCGCAGAAAAAACAAGGCAGTGGAAGATGACTGGCCATTTGTTGAAGGAATCATTAAACAAGTTGTCTTGTTGGTCTGGAAATGGGGATACAAATTTCATTTTGCGCTACTCAAAAGGAAACAATGAAGTCAAGATACTAAGCGATTAACTCCTTGAATTGTCAGTAATGCGTCAGTTACCTCAGGGTTATTAATAAAAGTGCGACTAATTTCAAAGCGTAATAAGGTATGTATGCAATATGCCTAGTGATCATTGTGAAACTGTTGGTTTATCGGTGGAGTGATTGACGATCTTAAAGAATGTGTGTTGAGCTTACATGGCTTGAGTATAAAAGAGGAGGGTTTCGATGATGGGCACAAGTTTTAGGGGCATCGGTTGATTTTTAAAATTGATGCCAGCGTTAATAGCGGATATTCAAGGGAATAAGCCATGAGTTTTAGCTATTAATTTGAGCAAGTGATTGTTTGGCAGGCTCGCACTTTCTGGTCTTTAATGTGTAAAGGTGAAGCAACGAGAGCGATAAGGTGTGAATAGTCATAAGATGTTGTTCAGCTACCTGTTGTGTGGCGGTATCTTGCTGTTTGGGCTTTATTCTTATCTCAATAGGTTGGAGCAGTATCGTATATCGACTGATTTTCAAGCCGTTGTTGAAGATAAAGCAACTTCGATTTATGACGAATTGCACCGAAATGCTGAAGCCTTGTATGCGCTTCGCCAGTATTTCCTCCTCCATCAAGGGCTGAGTGTCCAAGAATTTCAAGCGTTCTCGCGCGGTTTTTTTGCACGCCAGACCAGCTTAGTGGCGCTCGAGTGGGTACCAGAAGTTGAAGCTTCGCAAAAACAAAGCTATGAATACGATATTCAGCAATTCTATCCCGACTACAAGATCATCGAGTTCGATGATCAAGGCCAAGCGCAAGAAGTCGCCAATCGGCCATTTTATTACCCCATTCACTATGTCGAACCTTATGCGACTAACAAGCGAGCCCTCGGGTTAGATTTTGGTTCTGAGCCTCTGCATGCTGATGTGCTTGAACGAGCAAAAACAAACGGTACCTTGCAGATGTCACAGCCTATTTCGTTGATTCATGGCACGGGAGAGATTGACGCGGTGCTGTTGGCGCTACCTGTTTACGACCGTGAAATCATCCCAGATGATGAACGACGCGCGCGCTTTGAAGGCTTGCTTGTTGCTGTGATCAACTTAGAGCAAATCGTGTTGACGGCACTGGACAAGACAAAAGAAAAAGACCTTTATTTATCTTTGTTAGATGGCTCCGCATCAAAGGATGATCGCGTCGTGCTGTTCCAGTTTCCCTCGAGCTATAGCTTGACCTCTGCAAATCTTGCGGATGTAAGAGGAGAAACGACGGTATTGCAACTGGGTAATCGGTTGTGGACGTTGGAAGCTGTACCGATGCAGAGCTATCTCGATCAGCATTACAACGAGTTGACGAGTTTAGTCTTGACCATGGGGGTGTGCTTTTTGGGTGTGTCAGCGATGTTGTGGCGTAGCCAACTGCGACGCACGGCAGAGATTGAAGTGGCCGTTGAGGACAAGACGAGTCGATTGAGGGCGCTCAATCACAAACTAGAAATGCTATCGAACACTGACCCATTGACGGGTATCTCTAATCGCCGGATGTTTGATCGGTACTTGGAGCAAGAATTTTATCGGTCTCGTCGAGAGAAAACGCCACTCGTCGTCATGATAGTCGATATAGATCACTTCAAAGCCTACAACGATAAGTATGGTCATTTGATGGGGGATGACTGTCTTAAACAGGTGGTTGACCGCGTTAACAGCAGTTTGAATCGAGCCAGTGATCTGTTCGCGCGTATAGGGGGGGAAGAGTTTGGGATCATTTTACCCAACACAAATGATGGTTTCCCAGTGGCAAGACGTATTTTAGACGCGTTTAGTCGTGACAGAATCCCGAATGATAGTGTCGAAGATGGCGGGTACGTATCAGTGAGTATCGGCGCTGTTGTAGTTCATCAGATCACAGACATGCAGCGTGAAGAACTCGTTCAACTGGCTGATAAAGCTTTATATAGGGCCAAGAATAACGGTCGGAATCGAGTAGAAATTACCAAGATTGGTAGCGATGCACATCGCTACCAACAACTCTAGTGATTTTTTCAATACTTCCAGTCATCAAGCTGCAGCACGAGCTTATGAACGCCCTCAATTATCAATAGATCGCCCTCGATGGATATCTCACTCCATTCATTGAGAGTATTGGTAAAGGCGGCTTCAGTCGCCATCGATTGTTCTGAACAGGCTTTCATTGTCATAATCATCTGTTCAATGCGAAATTGGCTGTCATTCAGTTCCGCTTTTCCCATATAGGTATTGCAACCAGCATAACCGTTGCTATTGAGGGCTTCACCCACTTCCAAACGCGGCGTATTCAGTTTGTGGTCTGCTGTTACTGGTGCACCGTCAATGCTGAGTAACTGCCAGTTGTGGTGCAGTAAATCGGCGGCAGTGACCATTGTTATTTCTTGCGTAGATTGTCCGGAAGTGGAACCGCATCCAACCATGCTAAGTAATCCTAGACCGACTAGCCAATATTTTAATGTCATTGTGATTGAATCCCTGTTGAGGCTGAAAGCCCGTATTAATCTTTTAATGCGAAAGCGTGTTATCACACTATTTAAGTTCAGTTCATTTTGTACTTTGTCAGCGGTGAGTCAATCTTGGCGTTACAGGATTGAGTTCGGTTCTCAAAGACAACCATAAACGTCGGCTGCGTTCACTCTATCTTCTGCTGAGAACCCCAGAAACTCGCGCTGAACCCGTTTCTAAAGTTTGTTTGAGTATATAGAGCGCTAGATTGTTGAACAGTTCCCTTAAGCGAGCTCGCCTTTGTCGTTTGATTATCCTTGTGTCGAGAGGGTATCAGACCTTCAACAAAGGATCGCACGTTGATCGGTTACGCAGAGGGGAGAAGAGGAGGCTGAGAATAAAAAAAGCCCCCTAATACATGGGGGCAAGGTTTACCATCGCTTTATATTATTGGAGTTATAGTATTGAACGACAGGTTCAATGAGGTTGATTAACCGAAGTCACCATTCACATAGCCACGCGTACGGTCATCTTGTGGATTATTGAAGATGTTTTGCGTGTCATCGTGCTCAACCAGTTCACCCATTAAGAAAAACGCTGTACGGTCTGAAATTCGTCGCGCTTGTTGCATTGAGTGAGTCACGATGACGATGGTGAAGTCTTGTTTTAATGACTCCATTAAATCTTCAATTTTCTTGGTCGCGATTGGGTCAAGTGCAGAAGTCGGTTCGTCCATCAAGATCACGTCAGGCTGCATTGCAATCGTACGAGCGATACACAGACGCTGTTGCTGACCGCCAGAGAGGCCAAATGCGTGTGATTTAAGGCGATCTTTAACTTCATCCCACAGGGCTGCACCACGTAGCGACTTCTCGACGACTTCATCCAGATATTTCTTATCTTTTAGGCCTTGCGCACGTAGACCATAGGCGATGTTGTCATAGATGCTCATTGGGAAAGGGTTGGGCTTTTGGAAAACCATACCCACTTTAATGCGAAGACGTGCGACGTCAATGTTGCCGTAGATATCTTCGTTATCCATGTGAAGCTTACCTTCGATTTTCACACCTTCGATGAGGTCATTCATTCGATTGAGGCAACGAAGTAGCGTTGACTTACCACAGCCTGAAGGGCCGATAAGTGCCGTCACTTGACGTGAAGGAATCGGTAGCGTGATTTGCTTAAGTGCTTGGTTCTCGCCGTAATAAAGGTCTAGGTTTTCGATATCAAATTTGTTCATATTAGTATTCTCTTAGTAGGTCGCAGTGTTGAAGCGAGAAGCAATCAGTTTGGTAACAAGGTTAATGACAAGTACAACAACGATTAGAACAGTTGCTGTGGCGTATGCCATGTGCCACTCGTGGACGGTGTAAAGCTCTGTGGTGAGCTTATACAGGTGAACGGTAAGCGTTCGACCAGAGTCAAATAGGCTGCCAGGAATACGAGCAACCATACCTGCCGTCATAAAGACAGGTGCAGACTCACCGATCACGCGACCGATACTAAGGATGACGGAAGTAATGATACCAGGCATTGCACTTGGCAAAATCAGCTTCCAGATTGTGTAGATCTTTGATGCGCCAAGTGCGTAAGATCCTTCGCGATATGTTTGTGGAACGGCCATTAGGGCTTCTTCTGTTGTCCGGATGATAACCGGCAAGATGAGGATACTCAGCGTCAAAGCACCTGACAAAATAGAGTAACCAAAGCCGAGTACGACAACAAAGAACGTCATACCGAACAGGCCGTAGATGATAGACGGAATACCCGCGAGCGACTCGGTACAGAAACGGATGATCTTAACCGCTTTACTGCCCACCTTTGCGTATTCAGTCAAGTAGATTGCCGTCATGATACCGATTGGTGCAGCGACACCGATAGAAGCCGCGACCATGTAGACCGTCGACACGATCATTGGCCAGATGCCTGATGTCTCACCAATAGAGGTGTAATTGGATGTAATGAACTCCCAGTTTACATAAGAGAGACCATTTGAAAGGATGTACCAAACAACCCAAAGTAGGAAGCCGACAGTGATAAGCGCCGAAGCCCAGATCACCGATAGAGAAATCTTGTCTTTAATTTGTTGAGTTAGCATAGTGATTACCTCGCACGCTCACGGTTTAAGTAAAGAAGCGCACCGTTCAACAACATGATGAACACCAGAAGCACAATCCCCGTTGCGTATAGAGCACTTGCGTGAATGCCCGTTGCATAAGACATTTCGATAGCAATGTTGGCTGTTAGGGTACGAGCTGAGTCTAAAATGCCTTCAGGCATTGCAGGGGAGTTACCCATGACCATGATGATGGCCATCGTCTCACCAAGCGCCCGAGCGATACCGAGGATAACGCCTGTCATGATGCCGGAGCGAGCGGCAGGGACGAGCAGTTTGAAGATGGTGAACATGTGTGATGCGCCCAGTGCTAGCGAACCTTCTTTGTAGGTACGAGGCACAGCACGAATCGACGTCTCAGAAACGGTGATGACCGTAGGTAAAATCATAACCGCAAGCACAATGATACCTGCCAGAATCGTATTACCCGCTGGCACATTAAAAATGTCTTGAATGAGCGGGACAATAATCACCAAACCAAAGAAACCGTATACTACTGACGGGATACCTGCCAGCAACTCAACGGCTGGGCGGATAAGGTCAGCAAGGCGTTTAGGCGCGACTTCTGCAATGAAAATCGCAGTCAGGACGCCGACGGGGACGCCGATGATGACAGCACCCGCTGTTGAAACAAGCGAGGCAACAATCATTGGCGCGATACCAAAGAGTGCTGGTGGAAGCCACTGTTGGCCTAGCACGATGCCTGAAACACCAGCTTGCGCGAATGCGGCGTAACCTTCTCGAAAAATGAAGTAGCCAATTAGAATGAGCGAGATAATTCCGAGTGCAGCACTCGAAAGGAAAAGGTATTTGAAGAACAACTCACGCCAATCAACGCTTTCTTGTGATTGCAGTGAACCGCCGTCCTTCAGTTTTTCAATTTTGTCACTTGCGATGGTCATAAAAACTCCAAGTGCCTAAAAGGCAAAGAACCCGCCCAAAAGTGATGCAATGCATCCGGGCGGGTAAAAATGTTGCTTATTTAACAGCGATGTAACCTTTACCTTCAACTAGCTTCTGTGCGTCAGAAGTCAGTGTCCAGTTAACAAACTTTTGAGAAGCGTCATTGATTAGAGACTTCTTGAAAAGAACGAGGAATGGACGTTGTACACCGTAATCACCGGCGTTGATCGCTTCAACTGTTGGGTATACGCCATCGACTTCAAGCGCGGTCAATGTGTCATCAACAGTACCTAGAGAGATGTAGCCGATTGCAAATGGGTTGTTAGCAACCATGGTCTTCAGCTGGCCGTTACCAGAAGCAACTTGAGCGCGTTGCG
Source organism: Thaumasiovibrio subtropicus (assembly GCF_019703835.1). Classification (NCBI taxonomy): domain Bacteria; kingdom Pseudomonadati; phylum Pseudomonadota; class Gammaproteobacteria; order Vibrionales; family Vibrionaceae; genus Thaumasiovibrio; species Thaumasiovibrio subtropicus. Next base: position 1,499,068 of record NZ_AP023054.1, read on the forward strand.
AGATAGCAGAGACTTTTTGACCGTTGATTTCTTGCTTAAGGCTCATGATGTCTTCGAAAGCACCACGTGTACCTGATGCAGTGTCACGAGTAATCGCTACGATTGGCTTATCTTCACCACCGACTTCTTTCCAGTTAGTGATTTCGCCTTTGAAGATCTTAGTGATATCTTCTTTCTTTAGGCCTTTGATGGTGTTGGTGTTGTGAACAACAACCGCGATGCCGTCACGTGCAACAACGACTTCTTGTAGGTCATCAGATTTTTCTGAATCTTTTAGGTTACGTGAGCTCATACCTAGGTCAGCAGAACCGTCGTTCGCAGCACGAACACCAGCAGAAGAGCCTGGGCCTTGAACTTCAACAAAAACATCTGGATTTACTTTCGTGTAAGTTTCGCCAAATACTTCCATCAGTGGAGATACAGAGCTTGAACCAACAACAGAGATTGTTTCATTTGCTACTGCAACGTTGAATACCATTGAGCCAGCTAGTGCTAGTGCGCTAATAACCTTAGTTTTCATTTTTATATCCTTTAACATCCGGCGAATTTGCCATGAGCTTGTTTAAATGAACGAGGCAAAGGTTAGGAAAGTTATATGACAGTAATGTTTCATCTCTTTGAAGACTGTGTGACGGTTGAAAAAAGGCAGGTTTGGTCGAAAATGTGCATCTATGTGCATCTATGTGCTTGATTTATGATTCTTGCTGCCTTGAAGGTTAGACGATTTTTGTTTAGGAGAGTGCCTTAGGAGTCAAGGTGAGTGTCTGATTTTCTGTCTTAACTGACTGTAATTTATAGATTACTCATATTGTTTGTCGCGCGCGTTTTAAGCGCGACTATTAATGGGTGTATTATTTATTGGCTATTTCGGTTTTGTGCTGTTTTACAATCTTGGTTATGCGTTTGCTTTGATTTCGTTTAAGTTTTCAGCAATGGCAACAAAGGCTTGAGTCAATTTATGGTTAGGCGCAAAGGTTGTGAGGGGCTGTCTTTGGTAATGGGATTCTTTCATTTTGACTGAGGAAGGAATGAAAGGTTTGATGACGGGAATACCGAACAGTTCTATTTCTGAGACGATTTGCTTGGGATGGTTGGCTTGGCTGTTGAACATATTGACGATAATACCTTCGATAACGAGCTTCTGGTTGTGGTCTTCACGCAGCTCACTGACATTGGCAAGGAGAATTTCTAAGGCCTGTTTAGAGAAAGTATCGCAATCGAATGGGATTAAGAGTTTCTCACAAGCAATCAACGCCGATTTGGTGTAAAAGTTGAAGTTAGGCGGGGTATCGATATAAATACAGTCGAATTCTTTGTCTAATTCGTTGATGGCATCTCGTAGCTTGTAAATTTTGTATCGTCGCTCTAGTTCATTCTCAATTTGATCAAGTTTAAAGCTTGAAGGTATCAGGCTAAGGTTTTCGACGTTTGTCGCTTGAGGGAAACGTGAGATGGGTGTTGCCATTGTAAACCAGCCAGCGGTTTGGTTGAGAAGATCGGCAATGGTCAACTGCTCGCTTTTCGCTACGTCATAGCCCAGATAGTGACTTGCATTTCCTTGGACATCTAAATCAATCAATAATGTTTTGAGCCCTTGCTGAGCCGAGATAGCGGCTAAGTTGCACGCAATGCTCGATTTTCCAACACCGCCTTTTTGATTGAAGATGACTCTTTTCATTATCACGTCCTTATGTGTTTGGTTTAATAAAATAGTCAACTTAATCCTTTATGGCAAGCCACATGTCGTGGAGTTGTGGGTTGGGTATATTCAATTCTCCTTAGCATCAATAACCCTGCTTATGCCTCATTTGCATACACTCAAGACTATACTGTAATCACGAGATGTGCTTGGAGTATATAATGACGCTGCATTTTCGCCTTAACACTCTGATTCTTTCGGGTTTTAGTTGTTTCTCTTTTGGTGCCGATGATGACTTTTTAGATCTTGATGCACTCATGCAGATGGATGTTCAGGCGACAACCGCATTGAAACGCGCATCCTCAGTGCGAGATACCGCCGCTTCTGTTTATGTTATTGATAGTGAAGAACTCCATTTGCATGGTATTCGCAGTGTGCCTGAGGCATTGAAGTTGGTGCCGGGGGTCTTTGTCAGGCAGATAGACAATAATGTTTGGGCGATATCAACGCGGTTCGCAGCCAGTCAGTTTTATAGTCGCATGTTAGTGATGGTCGATGGACAGAATGTCTATAATCCGACTTTCGCCGGTATCGCGTGGGAAGAGTTGGATATCGACATCGATACCATAGAGCGAATCGAGGTGATTCGTGGGACTGGCGGCATGCTTTGGGGGGCAAATGCCACCAATGGTGTCGTTAACATTATTACTAAGCACAGTTTTGACACCCAAGGTGTAGAAGGTCGGGTGACAGTGAGTTCACTGCCAGGCTATGCGATGGCGTTAAAATATGGCGGAGGCTATGGTGATGACGTCAATTTTCGTATTGGTATCACCACGACTAATCACGAAAAGGCCAATAGACCTGACGACGCAAATGATGAAGGACGCGTGACTTCATTGGGTCTACGGTGGGATTATAGTCTGACGCCTCAGCTTGAGTGGCAATGGCATACGCGCTTGTTACGTAGCGACATTGCGCAAGTGACGCGTACACAATGGCTCGATACACCTAAGACTGCTGAGACGATAGAAGGCGAAGGGTTATCGATGATGACACGTCTTGTTCACAATGTGTCACCCTATACCTCTCAGCAGTTTCAGGTCTCGTATCAATACAGTAATCGCCCTCAAATCGCTATTGATATTAAATACCAGTCATGGGATATCGACTATCAATACAATCATTCATGGGATAATAAACGGCTCGACTTTGGTACTTATATTCGCCATAACGATGTACTTACTGATGATGGCTTATTGGTCACACTGTCAGAAAATGACACTAACCTCGATATTTATGGCGCGTTTTTGCAATTTGAGTGGGCAGTGAGGGAAACAACCAAACTGCTGTTTGCGGGAAAGCTAGAACATAACAATTATCACGGTTGGGGATTTCAACCTTCAGTCAGGTTGTTGCAAAACATTAATCAGAATCACAGTTTCTGGCTTGGTTATTCTGAAGTGGAACGAACACCGACATTTGGGGAGTATTCGATTGAGGTAAATTCGGCGCAACAGCCTTTTTCTTCTATTTATACTACTGGCGTGTCAAAGGTTGACAATTACTTGGTGAAGGCGGTAATTCGAAGTAACAATGAGCTTGATGCTGATCGGTCTGAAAATATCGAAGCTGGGTATCGATATTATCCAGATCAAGATACCTTCCTGGACGTTTCAGCTTTCTATTCTACATATAGAAATAGTGCAAACTTCGATATTGAAATCGATCAGCAAGCGATTGAGAGTATCGTCACACTGGCACAGATTGGCGATATCAGTGGTGCTCAAAACCGCATTGAACAGCTTAGGATTGGCTTTCAGTCTGTTGGTGGAGGCAAGCTTGATATTTATGGCGTCGAAGCGAGTCTGTCACAGATCCTTTCTGAACGTTTTCGGTTGCAGTTAGGCGTAAGTTTATTGGATATGCACTACCGTGGTCTGTTAGGCGAGATCTACGGATTGGGTGTGTCGGATGATATCGTCCAATCTAAGCTGAAGATGACCTATCTGTCTGCTGAAAACTTCAACTTTTCCGCAATGTTAACGCATGAATCTGAGAGTGATATTTATGGCACCGATGACTATTGGAGTATGTCGTTAGGAGGGAACTATCGTTTTAGCGACCGCGTCAGTGCCGGGTTGTTTATCAAGAATGTGTTTGTAGATGGACTTGAGTACGGGAAGCAATCAGATATCTATATTCATCAATCGGAAATTGAGCCCTATGTGATGGGAACAATCGTGATAGGGTTTTAGTGATGCGGTTGTTTTTGCTCTTTCTCGCAATGACCTTAACGAGTGGGATAGCTGTCGCTGATGACAGCGAAGTCACTGAGCGTGAATATAAGATTAAAGCGGGGTATATCTATAATTTCATTCGCTATTCTCGTTTGAAAGAGTTGAAAGAGAATATTCAGGTTTGTAGCCCGAGTGCACCATTTATTTCGATTGCCAACAGTGTGTTTGGCGAAAGAGAAGTGAATGGTCGTTATATTACGCTGCATCAAGTTAAGGACGATATTAAAGGGTGTCATGTCGTTTTTATTTCTGAAGATGACGTTAAATGGTGGGAGGCAAGAAAAACAACCCCGCTACCTGAGAATGTGTTGATCGTTGGAGAAAGTGATGACTTCGCGATACATCTTGGGCATATCAATTTTGTTATTGTCGGCAGCAAAGTACGGTTTGAAATTAACCCCCAAGAGCTTAGATCCTCCGGATTGAGTATTAGCTCGACTGTGTTGCGTCTGGGTAAGGTTGTATCAGGGGGGCCGCAATGAGACGCCGAGGGTTGTCAGTCACCGCCAAGATAATGATGTTAGTCAATGGCGCGCTCATCACGGTCGTCATCGCATTACTTTGGCTCTTTTTTATGTTCGAAACTGGGCTCGTTAAAGCCTCAGAAGAGGCGAACCTCAATAGTCTTGTCGATGTGGTCAGTCCAAGTTTAAAAGCCGCATTGTTGTTTGATGATGTTGACACAATCCAAGATATCTTGTCCTCACTCAGGGCGTTAGACTCCATTGATTATGTCGCGGTGGTCGATCATAACAACCGAGTTATTCATGATATTGGGATATCGGTTGTGCCTGTTGAGGGTGGCGCGATATTACCAGAGTACTATCAGCGTCTCTTTTATGATGATGGTAGGTTACTAGCGACGTTAATTGTGGCAAAAAGTGAGAACTATCTTGGTGAGCAATTTGTGCTCTTTTCAAATGTATTGGTTGCGGTCTTTTTTATCTTCATCTTAGTTTCGGTTATTTTTTCTTACACGATTCAACACATTATTAGCTCACCAATCAAGCGACTCACGTCGGTGGTGAAGGGGATATCCGAATCTGGAGAGTATATGCAGCGCGCATCGATCGATACGCGGGATGAGGTGGGGGAGTTAGCCAAGTATTTTAATGCGATGATGGATGAAGTCAGTCAGCGGGATAAGTGGATGGAAGAGCAAGTCTCGCAACGCACCAAACAGTTAGAAGCTTCAAATCAAAAACTTTTTCAACTGGCATATACTGACCCGTTAACCAAGCTTGCGAATCGGTCTCGGTTTATCTCGGAGTTGGATTACTACACGCAAATTGGCCGAAGTGAGCCTTTTGCGTTGCTTTTTATTGATCTAGATAAGTTCAAAACGATAAATGACAACTTAGGCCATGAAGCTGGTGATCAGTTGTTAGTTGAAACGGCAAATCGGCTTGTTTCGGCAATGGGAAAAGACGACATCGTCGCACGTCTTGGTGGCGATGAATTCGTTATCATGCATTTTGGCTATCAGAGCTTACATGAGTTAAGACTCCGCTGTGAGCATTTGAGGCAACAGTTTCTCGCCCCATTTGTCCTCCAAAATCGCCATCTGTATGTCAGTGTTAGCGTGGGCGTCGCTGAGTATCCTAAAGATGGCCGAGAGAGTGACTTACTGGTAAAAAATGCTGACGAAGCGATGTATGTGGCGAAATCGAAGGGGCGAAACCGAGTTGGCTATTACGAACCATCGATGGGCGCGGTTGCTGCTATTAGAATGAATTTAACCCAAGACCTGCGCTTGGCATTAAATCGTGGCGAGTTTGAAATTCACTATCAACCCATTGTCGATATGAAAACGGGTGAGTGGGTGAAACTCGAGGCATTGCTCCGCTGGCAGCACCCTACGCGAGGTATCATCTATCCGAATGAGTTTGTGCCTCATGCTGAAGAAAACGGCATGATCTCTGAGATTGGTCGCTGGGTGTTTATGCAGTCTGCAATCTATTGTCGCAAGCTCTATGAGCTCACTGGCCGTTGGTTTTCGATCAGTGTCAATATCTCTCCTGTGCAATTCAACGATAAGCCAGAGGATTACCATGATTATGTTAAGCGCTTCATGCGACTAAGGTTGCCAGAAGGAGCGTTGATCATTGAGATCACTGAAGGGTTGCTGATGGATGTTGATGAAGGTACCTCAGACTTATTAAGTGGTTTACGTCGTCTTGGAGTACAGCTCGCGATTGATGACTTTGGCACGGGTTACTCTTCGTTGTCGTATTTAAGAAAATTTGACATTGATTTGCTCAAAATTGATCGCTCTTTTGTTGAGTCAATTGCTGATTCACAAGATGACTGTGCAATTTGTGAGGCAATTATTACCATGTCTCATGCATTGGGAATTGCCGTCGTTGCGGAAGGCATTGAAACACAAAATCAGATAGATGTGCTTAATCGATTGGGTTGTGATTATGGACAGGGCTATTTATTCTCATTGCCAATAATTGGCGATGCCTTACTGGTATCTATATGTGAAAAACAGGGCGTGCTTAAACTTACAAATCGCAAGGGATAATGACGATTTTTCATTGTAAAGGTGTGATAGAAGCGACAGATTCATTTGTTTTTTCGCTAATGTTAGTAACACGTAAAATAAGTTTTTTTCTCTCCATCTTTAGCTTAAATTGTTATGTGTTCAGTTGCTTAGTGGTTTAAGTTGTTGTTTTTAGTTGTTTTTCTTATGCGTGTTATTGATGTGAAATATAAGTTAAATAAGTGTCAGAATAATATTTGGTCAGCGTCGAGTATTTCTAATTACTGAGTTTGCTATCAATAGTAAAACATAGTTGCGTTAATTCTCATTGCTGGCTATAAATAGAGCATATTAAAAAATAACTTATTGATAATTGGTTAGGTGTCTATGTTTAAATGCGAAATTGATTGCCAGTCAGAAAGAGTCAGTTTTTCTGATGTAGAAATGGCGATAGGATATGTCTCAGAAGTCCTTATCCCAAACAACGGTGACTTTGGCTTTAGAAAAGCGAATATATCGTTGAACTTAGAAGAAAAAGTGAGAGATTACGTCTACATTGATGCAGAGAATCTCCTCGAAGATTTGATGAATCTTTGATCGAAAAGGCTGACGGAATGTCAGCCTTTTTTGACGCTAGAATACCGAGAACGGGATAGGATAAATAATCTTGGTGCATATAGGCTTAGTGCATATGGCTATTCTGGTTTTGATGTCTTACTTTATTCGTTTTAAATCCCGCTATACCTTTCTTTTTGATGTGCTCAGGGCATTAATCGCCTTCTAAACCGCCTCTAGAACAGCATTGTGAAGTGGATTGAGCATATGTTCGTAACGTTTATCTGTTGCAACATAGGGTAAATCTGGTGTGAGTAGCTACATTGTGGTAGTCTACGCCCCGCTTTTCGGAGCCCTGTCGTAGCACCAGGTAAAAAACACCACATCGCTGTAATGCTTTTGTGTCGGACTGATGTCCGTGTGTCGTGCTGCATTGTCGGATTCACAGGAAACAATGCAACTATGTATCGCATCAAAAAGTCTTTTCAATTTTCAGCGTCTCATCAACTTCAAGGTCTACCTGCTGATCACCCTTGTACCCGATTGCATGGGCACAATTATGAAGTGATCGTAGAGCTGGCTTCAGAGATGCTAAACCATACTGGGTTTGTCCGTGATTACCGCGAACTCTCAGAATTCAAATCGTATATCGACGATCAAATTGATCACCGCCATCTGAATGACGTACTTGGCGAAGACAATACGACGGCCGAACGTATGGCCAAACATTTTTATGAATGGTGTAAGTCGCGTTGGCCTGAAATAAGTGCAGTCGCCGTTTCAGAAACGCCAAAAACGTGGGCGGAGTATCGTCCATGATTACGATTTCAGAAATTTTCGGCCCGACCATTCAAGGTGAAGGGGCATCCATCGGTGAGCCAACCGTATTCGTCCGCACAGGCGGCTGTGATTTTCGTTGCAGCTGGTGCGACACCCTGCATGCTGTTGATCGCAAGAACCGCCACTTGTGGAATGATATGTCGGCAGAAGAGGTGTTTGCTGAAGTCGAAAAGCTCAGTGGTGGCTTGCCGATGTTGGTTACGTTATCGGGTGGAAATCCAGCGACGCAAAATCTCGCCCCGCTTATCGCGCTAGGGAAAGCGAAGGGATACCGCTTTGCGATGGAGACGCAAGGGAGCGTCGCCGCTGAGTGGTTCTCAATGCTAGATAATCTCACGTTGAGCCCTAAGCCGCCGTCATCAAAAATGCGTTTTGATGCGATTCGTTTTGATACCGCACTGATGATGGCAGGCGATAGCGTGCAGACAACGATGAAAATTGTTATCGCTGATGAAGCAGATTTTCAATGGGCGGAGGAAATGAAGGCGCTTTATCCGCAACTGCCGCTGTATCTGCAGGCGTGTAACCCTCAGGTTGAAGGAGAGCCAGATCAAGCAGAGCTGGCGGCGCAAATGCGTGCGCTGGTAGACCGCGTGATTGCGAAGCGTTGGTTCGATGTCCGTGTTTTACCTCAGCTTCATGTTTATCTTTGGGGTAATGAAACGGGCGTTTAGCGAGTACTTGAAGTTCGTAGTAAACGAAAGCCGGCAGATGCCGGCTTTTTTGTGGTTTGAGTCTATTAACGCTGTTTTGCCAGACGATAGCCTGTTGCTGAAATGGCACCGATGAAAAGGAGCACGGGCACTGAAATGGCGAGTTTTGTGACCAAGTCTGCGTGATTAACAAACAGGTTGGTGCTAACAAAGAATGCGCCAGCAATCCCGAGACACATAGACCATAAAAAAGCACTGACAAAGCTGACTATCGCAAAGCGACGTCTAGAGACTTCTGATGCTCCCATGAGCATAGGCACTAACGCACGTACAAACGGAATGAACCGCGCGATGAACATCGCAAAAGTACCATGGTTTTCAAACAGCGTTTTGGCGCGAGGTAACACATCATTGGGTAGTGACCGCTCGATACGATGCATAAACTGAGTACCTGATAGCCATCGTCCTTGTTCATAAGAAAAGACACCGCCCAGCCCTGCCGCTAAAGGTAAGTAAATCATGGAGACTTCTGGCCCAATGATCCCCAATCCAACCAATCCTCCTGCAAGAATGACAAGGCTGTCCCCAGGTAGCGGAAGAAAGACAAAACCGTTTTCGAGCAATAAAACACCGGTTAAACAGATAATGAGTAAGCCAATTTGGTTCGCGTTGATTAAAAATTCATAGTCGGTGTGCCAGAGGGCGGCGAAGAGTTCCATCATTGTTGAGATCTCGTAGGGGATGAGAGTTTTAACATAGCAATTACAGTGGAGAGATAAACGAGGAAGATATTGCGATTATCAAAGATGGATTGCAAAGTGTGTCAATTGCTTCACAGAGTGGAAAAAGCTGAGCAGGGGCTGTCTCCCTGCTCGGACGCTTGAATATTATTTCCTATTAGGCGAATGCTGTACGTAATAATGTATGGGTGTAATCGGTTTGCGCCTTTTCAAACACACGTTCTACATCACCGGCCTCAACAACTTTGCCATCTTTCATCACAATCACTCGGTGACAAAGGGATTTAACCACTTTGAGATCGTGGCTGATAAAGAGATAGCTGAGTTGATAGGTTTCTTGGAGGGTTTTTAGCAAGGCCAATACTTGATACTGGACAGAACGATCAAGCGAAGAGGTAGGTTCATCAAGAATCAACAGCTCCGGTTGCAGGACGATGGCGCGGGCAATGGCAATGCGTTGGCGTTGTCCGCCCGAAAATTCATTGGGATAGCGATGACGACTCTCTGGATCAAGCCCCACTTCTGCCATCACGTCGACAATACGTTCATCAATGGCCTCAGCAGTGAGTTGGGTATGAATGGTTAGCCCTTCCCCAATGATCTGCGCGACAGACATCCGTGGGCTTAAGCTCCCGTAGGGATCTTGGAACACGACTTGAATCTTACTGCGATAAGGTAACATCTCCTTATGGTTTAAGTTGTCAATGCGCTGACCAGCAAAGTGCATTTCCCCTTGGCTATCTAGTAAACGCAAGATGGCATTCGCCGTTGTCGATTTACCACTTCCACTCTCGCCAACAATACCGACCGTTTCCCCTTTGTGAATGTTGAGGCTTACCCCATCGACCGCTTTGAAATAGTCAACCGTGCGTTTGAATATCCCTTTTTGAATGGGGAACCAGACACGTAAGTTGTCCACCGCAAGCAAAATATTTTCTGAGGGCGTGCCGACGGCCTGTCCGTCAGGTTCCGCACTGAGTAGCGTTTTTGTGTAGTCATGTTGGGGGGCATTAAAAATCTGCGCTGTTGTATCGGTTTCCACTATTCGCCCATGTTCCATGACGGCGATGCGGTCTGCGACGCGCCTGACAACATTAAAGTCGTGAGTGATAAACAGAATCGCCATCCCGAGTTCGTGCTGTAGCTGCTTTATGAGTGTCAGTATTTGGTCTTGAACCGTGACATCCAATGCGGTTGTAGGTTCATCTGCGATGAGTAGCTCTGGTTCGTTAATCAATGCCATTGCGATCATCACACGCTGCTGCTCACCGCCAGATAACTCATGCGGGTAAGCCTTCATTTTCTTTTCTGGCTCACGCAGTTCCACTTTTTTAAGCCAGCTATAGACTTTTTGGTAGGCATCTTTTTTCGTCAATCCTTTGTGGATTTCGAGTACTTCCGCCAGTTGTTTTTCAATGGTATGCAGCGGATTTAAACTCATCATAGGTTCTTGAAAAATAACACCGACTTTGTTCCCTCTTAGATGGCGAAGCTCTCGGGGCTTCATGGCAAGCGTGTTTCTGCCCGCAAACTGTATTAGGCCCTGAGGGTACTGCGTTTGAGGTTGAGGGAGTAACTGTAAAATCGACATCGCTGTTACCGATTTCCCAGAGCCACTTTCGCCTACAAGGGCAAGTGTCTCGCCTTTATCAATATGCAGTGTCACGCCGTGAACAACGTCGTTGCGGTGGTCGCCTTTCTGAAAGCCGACATGCAAGTTTGAAATAGACAGTAAATGCGGCATCTCGATTCCTTAATAACTGCGACGTGGGTCGAGGGCATCACGTACCCCTTCACCAATAAAGACTAAAAGACTCAACATGAGCGATAAAACTAAAAAGGCGGAAATCCCCAGCCATGGTGCTTGCAGGTTGTTCTTGCCTTGGGCAAGTAACTCACCTAAGGAGGGAGAGCCGACAGGCAATCCAAATCCAAGGAAGTCGAGCGAGGTGAGGGTAGTGATAGAGCCGCTCAATATGAAAGGCATGAAGGTGAGGGTTGCCACTAACGCATTAGGCAGAATGTGACGACGCATGATGGTATTGTCGTTGACGCCCAGCGCGCGGGCGGCGGTGACATAGGCAAAATTGCGTCCACGTAAAAACTCAGCGCGGACCAGACCGACCAGTGCCATCCAACTAAAGAGCAAGGTGATGAAGAGTAACCACCAGAAATTAGGCTGCACCACACTGGCGAGGATAATCAGCATAAAGAGTTGTGGCATACCGCTCCAGACCTCAATAAACCGCTGACCAATAAGATCGATTTTTCCGCCGTAGTAACCTTGTATTGCGCCAATAGTGACACCGATAATGCTGGAAAGAATACTCAATGTCAGCCCGAACAGCACCGATATCCTAAAGCCATAAATCAGTCGGGCTAATACATCACGCCCTTTGTCATCGGTGCCGAGCCAATTATCGAATGTCGGTTTATAGGGTGCAGGGCCGGGAAGAGCATAGTTGATGGTGTGATAGGAGTAGCGGATAGGTGGCCAGACTGACCAGCCTTTTTCATCAATCAAGGCATCGACATAGGGATCACGATAGACGGCTTCTGTTTCAAACTCTCCGCCAAACGTGGTCTCTGCGTATGTGTTCCAAATCGGGAAGTACCAATTGCCATCGTAACTCACGATGATCGGCTTGTCGTTGGCGAGGATTTCGGCAAACAAGCTTAGGGCAAACAGTATAGCGAAGATCCAAAGTGACCAAACGCTACGTCGATTGGCTTTGAAGCGCGCTAATCTCTCTTGTTGTAATGGTGTCATTGCCGCTCCCTAACGTTGCTCGAAATCGATACGCGGATCTACCAGCGTATAGGTTAAATCACTGATGATACTGAGGATTAAGCCAAGTAAGGTGAAGATGTACAGGCTAGCAAATATGACGGGGTAATCTCGTTGTATCGTAGACTCAAAGCCAAGCAGCCCTAATCCATCGAGTGAGAAGATCACCTCTATCAACATGGAACCGGTAAAAAATATCCCGATAAATGCGGCAGGAAAGCCAGCAATGATAATCAACATGGCATTACGAAATACGTGACCGTACAACACGCGATTGTCGCTCTGGCCTTTAGCGATGGCCGTTCTCACATATTGTTTATGTATTTCATCAAGGAAACTGTTTTTGGTAAGCAGCGTTAAGGATGCGAACCCCCCAATAACCATCGCAGTAACAGGCAGCACCATATGCCAGAGATAGTCGAGGATCTTCGCGCCAGTCGATAGCGTCTCCCAATCATCGGAGACAAGTCCGCGTAATGGGAACCAACTCAAGTAAGAGCCACCAGAGAAAACGATGATCAGTAGAATAGCGAACAAGAAGCCCGGTATGGCATTGCCAACAATCACGGCAGCGCTGGTCCAGACATCAAACTTACTGTTGTGCATGAGGGCTTTGCGTATACCGAGTGGGATAGAGACGAGATAGACAATTAAGGTGGTCCACAGCCCTAACGAGATAGAGACGGGCAAACGATCTTTGATCAGCTCTATCACACTACTGCCTCTAAACAAGGAATCGCCAAAGTCAAAGCGCAAGTAGTCCCAAAGCATGTTGAAATAGCGTTCATGCAAGGGCTTATCAAACCCAAATTGCTTCTCGATTTCTGCGATGACTTCGGGATCTAAGCCTCTCGCACCTCGGTACGCACTGTTTTCGTTGCGACTCTCTAACTGTTGCGTTGCTTCGCCCGTTGAACCGGTAAAGCGTTCACTAAACCCGCCAGAAGTGCCTTCCATCTGTGCAATGGCTTGATCAACGGGTCCACCGGGGGCGATTTGAATGATAAAGAAGTTCAATGTGATGATCGCCCACAAGGTCGGAATGACCAACAGGAGGCGACGAATAATATAGGCACCCATTAGCGTTTCTCCGCGTCTGTCGACCACCAAGTATCCAGACCAAGGCTGTAGTCTGGGCGAGTTTCAGGCTTAGCGAACTTGTCCCAATAGGCGACCCAATAGGCGCTGAGGTGCCATTTAGGAATGACATAAAAGTGCCACTGCAACACGCGATCGAGTGCTGGGCCTAATGCCGCAAGTGCTTCTCCATCCCCTTGAGATTGTGCAATAAGTTCAGTGAGCGTATCGATGGCAGGTTCATTGGCGGACGCGGCGTTATAGGATGAGTCCATGAACTCTGAGTGCCAGGTGATTTTTAGCCCCCCGCTGGGATACTGATTGGAATTAAAACCACGATCAATCATGTCGTAGTCTTGATTGCGCATCCGGTTTGTAAACTGCGAGGTATCAACCATTCGAATGTTCATATCAATGCCTAAGCGTTTTAAATTCGCTTGAAAGGGAAGCGCAGTGCGTTCTTGGTCTGGGGTGTAAATCATCAGCTCAAAGGTAAAGGCTTCACCCGTCTCAGCATTAACAAGTTTTTGGTTGCGGACTATCCAACCAGCATCAGCCAACAAGTTCTTCGCAACCAACAGATTGCGACGAATAAGCCCATCCCCCTCGGAGACAGGCGGCTGGTAGCTCTCGGTAAAGACGCGGGCGGGTAACTGTGCCTTCAATGGCGTGAGGTAGTGTAGTTCTTCTTCACTCGGTAAGTCAGTGGCTTCATAAGGACTGCTTTGGAAATAGCTTCGAGTTCGGGAATAAGCATTGTAAAACAGGGCTTTGTTCATCCATTCGAAGTCGAAGGCATAGGCAAGAGCTTCTCGCACCCTCGCATCAGAAAAAAGGGGTCTCGCAGTGTTAAAGACCAAGGCATTCATAGGCCGTGGAATAGAGTGCGGGATAACATCTTTAATGATCTGATTGTTATCAAAGGCCGGTCCCGTATAGAGCGTGGCCCAATTTTTCGCCGAGCTTTCTGAGCGGAGGTCATATTCACCCGCTTTAAATGCCTCTAACGACACATTGCTGTCGCGATAATAGTCATAGATGATCTTCTCGAAGTTATAACGACCTTTGTTAACGGGGATATCTGCTCCCCAATAATCCTCTTTGAGGCTATAAGTGATTTGTTGGCCAGTCTTGTAGTCACTGATGTAATACGCACTGCTGCCCACTGGGGGGACAGATAGGGGTTCACTAAAGTCTTTGTCCTGCCAGAAGTGTTCAGGCAAAACGGGTAAGGCCAAGATACTGAATAACTTTTCTTTATCAGGTTGCGCAATGGTAATAATAAGGCGATGAGGGTGTTCAACATAGACGCTGACATCGGCGTAGTAGCGTCGAAACTGCGGGACGCCTTCATCAAGAAATTTCTGAAAGCTGAAGGCGAAGTCCTCGGCTGTGATAGGCTCTCCATCATGGAAGCGCGCGTTGGGATTGAGGTCGACAGCGACCCAGTTCCAGCTTTCACTGTACTCGGCTTGTGTTGCGATCAGGGGGTAGTATACGCCTAGCTCGTCATCGGATGAGGTGTACAAGGTGTCATAAAGCTCACCGCTGCGTTCGGCGGCAAGGCCTCGTGATGCATAGCGGTTGAAGTTGTCGTAGGTACCGATAGCGGACAAGCGCAAGGTGCCGCCTTTAGGTGCGTCAGGATTGACGTAAGCAAAGTGTTGAAAATCGGCGTCATATTTGGGAACGTCATGCATGGCAAGGGCATGAGAGACGACGGTCACTTCGGGCTTTTCAGGTAACGTATCGCGAGTTTCAGCGTATGCACTCAGCGTGGTAGCCATAAAAATAGTAGTGAAGACGATCTGCTTCATCAGCTATCCTTGTTTAAATAAAAATTGTCATGGTTTCATATAAATATACGACTAATCAGACAGTTTTTGCGAATAAGTTATTGTAATACGGATAATGTCTCAAAATATGGATGCGATTAAATTGGTTAAGTTGACACAAAAGAAAGGCGGAAAGATGTCAATTCGACCCGAGATTCGACGATATAGCCAACAAATGGGTAAACTTCTGCTAATTGTCGGGTCAGGGCTTCTATCGGCATGCAGCATCGCGGCCAGTGATTTCTCATTGGAACGAGTCAGTGAAGTGACGTTATCTCGAGAACTCAATGAGATATCCGGACTGTGGTGTGAAGAGGACTCGTTGTTTGCGATCAATGACTCAGGAAACAGTGCCACCCTTTATCAGTTAAACTTGCGTGGTCAAATTGAGCAGCGATTTACTATTGCTTCTCCAAATCGAGATTGGGAGGCGGTGACGGCGAGAGGCAAAGAGATCATTATTGGTGATATCGGCAATAATCGAGGCAAGTTTGACACCATTCACCTGTATGCAGTCAATCGAGATACGCAAACACAGACAATCAAACCCGAGAAACAAAGCTATCAGTATGCCGATTTTCAATCAGCGAAGCCTTACCAGCACGATTATGATGCGGAAGCGTTGACGTATCACCCCGATGTAGGGCTCATCATGTTTTCGAAAAGCTGGCAAAGTTATACCACGCATGTGTACCACCTTGAAGCGGATCAAACCTCCGCTGCGGTTGCCCCTTTGGCACAGATTGACGGCTTACACTGGCTAGTGACAGGTGCTGATTGGGACGCAGTCAGGCAACGTTTTGTTTTAGTGGGATATCATCCCAGTTTGATTGGCGAGCTGAATGCAAAACTGGCGATTGTTTCTGAGGCCTATCAAGTCGAAGCGACATTTTCTCTACCGTCTGGACAAATTGAAGGCGTTTGTGTGCTGGAGAATGGCGATATTCTTGTCGCTCAAGAGCAACGAAAACGCCAGCCTGCGAAGTTGATGCGTTTCCAACTCAATCAGCCTGTTGAGAATAGAAACAATATTGTGCAATTGGTTGACAAACCTTGACACAGAAATCGGTAGAATAGTCGCGAGTTTGAAATTGTTAAACCCAAATGGGGGCGATATGCGCTTTTTACTGTTCATACCAGTGTTGATGGTCTTGCTGTCTGGTTGTGAGATTGAAATTACCAACGGGAGCAGTTGCTCACGTACCACGGACCCGAGTACGGGGTTACGAGTAGACGTTTATCAACAAGGTTTTGGTTTCACGACTGAAAACGGTTATGACTCCCGTTTTAGCTTCACGCGCCATTATGAATGTGGCCCGGCATATGCCTATCAAAATAGTGGTGGAGAGGAACGGTTTGAATACTTCAAACACGGCCGACGTGCAAGCTCCAATCATGGTTTTACCGACATCGCTTTTGGTTACGACAGCTTTAACCAACAGTATTTTAAAACCAATTTAAGAAGCACTGAGCATGCCCAAGAATATGGTTGGACGCGCACTGGGCGTCTTTACGAGAAACGCTGGCCTGCTTCTGCCACCATTGATGAGATTGTGGTGAAGAACAGTACGGCGCCGAATGTATCAGAATCCCTGTTTGCCAGCGCTGACGTCAATAACATGCAAAAACAAAAGTTTGATGATGGCAATTTAGGTCAATATCAGTGCCGTTGGTTGAGAAATGGCTTGCTAGTGGACAGTCTATTAAATTGCCAAGGTGCGGCAGAGATGGAAAAAGACCGTATTCATTTGGGCTTGGTCGTTGACTTGATGCCTTTTATTAATGACTTTCAAACCAATAATCGAGTCAGTTACTCGGTTGACCCTTATCAATACGAGCGCGATATGCGTATTCGCTAATTCAAACGGGCTGAGCGCCCGTTTTTTGTTACTGGTTACAGGCTGTGGCATGGAAAGCCCAACGCCCCTCTGAACGGCACGTCAAACACACGCTTGTTGATCGACTTTAGTGATTAATTTATCTATAAAATCGGGTAAATCACTTAATACTGACTAAACTGAAATGTGGATTGTAATTATCGCGTCTCATTAAGGTGGTTGGTATTTGATGGTCGGTGAACAAGGTATTCTAGGTACATCACTCAGGGCGGTGCGAGAAGGCCTGCTATGGATGGTACCTTGCCTTATGGTGTCGTCGGTAGTGTTGTTTCTTGCCAGTATCTTGGAGTTTTTCCAAGGTGGCGCGACTCCCTTCACCCAAGCACTTTATAGTTTACATGCGGCGATTAATGAGGCGTTGCCGCTGTTGTTAACGGCATCGATCGCTTACATGGTCGCGATGCAATGGAAATTGCCGCGCCCGCCATTGGCCTTGTTGTGCATTATCTATTTGGTGATAGTTAAGTCGCTGATTAGAGATGACCAAGCGCTATTAATATTCTATTTGCTAATCTCTATCGTTACCCCTCTCTATGCTATTCCGCTCATCGCCCGATTACATCGCATCAAGTGGCTGAAAATCACCGATCAAGCAGCGGCAGGTAACAATGTGCGGGACTCGCTTAATCTCGTCATGCCATCGGTCATTGTCGGTGCTTTCATTGTTGCGGTGAACCTGTTCTTGAATGATGCCGTCGCGCTACTTGATGTCTCTCTACCGATTTATCTCGATTATGCTAATGAGCCAACCCTTTTTGGCGTCGTGTTTGCTGCGTTGAATTCGCTGTTTTGGTTTGTTGGCATCCATGGATACTACGCCTTGCTACCGCTGGTGAGTGGGCTAGAAGAAGCGGTAACGCTAAATTACGCAACAGTCATCGCTGGTGGGGAGGGGGTCTACCCGATGAACCTCTCCTTTATGGGCGCATTTGTTTTTATAGGCGGCAGTGGCGCGACGATGTCACTGATTCTGGCGATACTATTATTTAGCCGCACCGATATTATGCGGGTGATTGCCATTGCCAGTATCCCCATTGCGTTAATCAACGTGAATGAACTGCTGCTGTTTGGCTTGCCGATCATTTTTAATCCAAGGTTGTTTATTCCCTTTTTCTTGGCACCCATTGCTAATGTCATTGTCGGCTTATCAGCGATTCAAATGGGCCTCGTAGACAGTCCTTCAGTTTCCGCACCATTTAATAGCCCAGTGTTATTGAACGCTTGGATTGCCACGCGTGGTGACTGGGGGGCAGTGGCTTTACAGTTAGTGAATGTCTTTGTGGGGATGGTGATTTATCTGCCGTTTGTGCTGAAATTGGATCAATTACGGATCAGTCGTTCGATCTACTTTTCATCGCTTGATACGACATTCTCTCGCCGTCTGGAAGAAGCGGAGACGCTGGCAGAAGACCCTATCAGTGAAGCAAAATCGGCGACGCTGGCCACAGAGCGGATGGATAGCTACTTAAAGCGTATTAGTGCCTACGAGTTCACGATGGAGTATCAGCCGCAAGTTGCGCGGCATTCACAACACGTGGTGGGCAGTGAGGCGCTTATTCGTGCCATAGACAGTTCAGGTACCGTCAAGTATCCCGGTGAGTTCCTGCCTTGGTTAGAGAAAGCGGGCATGATGAAAGAGATCGATCTATGGGCGGTGAAGACGGTGACGGCACAGGCATTAAAGTGGCAAGGGCAGGGCGTTGATATCCCTATCAGTGTTAATATTACCGCAGAAACCTTGGCCTCGTTGAAGACGGTGAATCGCATCGTCAACATTGTTAAACCCGCCGCACATCTCGTGCATGTAGAGATTACCGAAGAGTCATTACTTATCGATGAGGTGATCATTAAGCAGGCATTTACATTGCTTCATAATGCAGGGATTAAGGTCTTTATTGATGATTTTGGCACCGGGTTTTCTTCGTTGAGTTATCTCAATCGTTACGATATCGATGCGATTAAAATTGATCGCAGTTTTGTTCTCGCCCTAGAGAATGAGCGAGGCCAAAAAGTCTTTAATAGCTTGCTCAGTGTGGCAAAAGCACTGGCCTTAAATGTTGTGGTGGAGGGGGTTGAAGAGTCAGAGCAGCTCCACTTTGTCCCGTTGGAGTCAACGATTTCTGTGCAAGGATGGTACTACGCAAAATCGCTCTCGCCCGAACATTTTGTCGAATTTGTTCAAACCTATAATCAGCCGCCTGAGGCGAGGCACCTGAGTTAACACGCGGTCACTAAAATACGGGGGCGTTTGGAACCCATCGGTTCTCTTTTTTCTGTTGTGATGCTGTGGTAGCGTGAGCTTTTTCATTGTTTGAGTTGTTTATGCTTGATCTTTCGCCTTACCAAGCCGTGATTTTCGATATGGACGGCACCCTAATTGATTCCATGCCCTCACATTTAGCCGCATGGCAGCAAACCGCCGCCGCCTTTGATTTTCCTTTTGAACCCGAGTGGTTTTATCAACTAGGTGGACAACCCACCACCAAAACCGCCGTGATGTTAAAAGCAAAATACCCGATTGAGGCGAGTGAAGAAACGCTAGTGCAAACCAAATACGGTCATTATGAGGCCATCGAGCAAAAGGGCAGCTTGATAGCAAGTACCCATCAAGTGCTACTGTCTGTATTGGGTAAAAAGAAGGTCGCCATCGGTACAGGGAGTCGCCGCATTCATGCCGATGAACTACTGAGCAGCAATGGCGTGATTGACCATTTTGATGCCATCGTCACTGCAAACGACGTTGAGAACCATAAACCTGCTCCCGATACCTTTTTGCAAGCAGCGGACAACATGGGAGTAGCGCCAGCAAAGTGTGTGGTGTTTGAAGACACCTTACTTGGTGTGCGCGCCGCACAAGCCGCGGGCATGGACTGCTATTTGGTTGAGCATGGCGAGATTAGCCGCTTTATTAAAGCGGGTGAAGCGGTGTCATAAGCAGTGTATAGCCTTGTGACTACTTCTCTGTCACATCTAAATACTTCGCATGAAAGTGCAGGTGCTCTTCAATGAAGCTGGCGATAAAGTAGTAGCTGTGATCGTAGCCATGCTGGGTTCGCACGGTGAGAGAAGGGTATTGTTTACCAGCTTGGACTAAACGCTCAGGGTGCAGCTCGGTGTCGAGGAACTCATCTTTATCGCCTTGATCAACCAGTATTGGGGTTTGTGCGTTGGCGTTACTGATTAAACAACAGGCGTCAAACTCCTCCCATAGCGAGGTATCGTCGCCCAAGTAATGGCGAAAAGCTTTTTGTCCCCATGGTGTTTTACTTGGATTGCAAATCGGGCTAAAGGCGGAGATAGAGCAGTAACGATGGGGATTATGAAGCCCAATGATCAATGCCCCGTGGCCGCCCATTGAATGACCGGCAATGCTACGAAGATGGTTTACGGGAAAGTGCGACTCAATCAAATGTGGCAGCTCAACGGCGATGTAATCGTACATCTGGTAGTTGTGTACCCAAGGTTGTTGAATCGCATTGATATAGAAGCCCGCACCTTGGCCAAGGTCATAAGCTTCGTTGTCAGGGACATCGTCACCGCGGGGGCTGGTGTCCGGGATCACAAGCGCTATACCGAGTTCGTTGGCGGCACGCTGCACACCGGCTTTGGTTGAAAAGTTTTCATCGCTGCAAGTCAAACCAGAGAGCCAGTAAAGGGTGGGTACTGGGTGGTCCATACTTGCACATTGAGGCAAATAAATGGAGAAGGTCATCGCACAGTTAAGCGTATCTGATTGATGCTGATAACGGTGTTGCTCGCCGCTATGGCAACGCTGTACAGAAAGGAGCTCCATGAAAACCTCTAATCACATGTTGATACTTAAGCCCCCTCAAGATGCTAGCTCAGCAAGAATGTCTAGGTCTGCTATCGAGGTACTGCTTTGACGCTCTTGTCGACGACATCAAAATGCAGTAATCAAGGTGGCTTGAGTTTAGTTTATATATCGTACTTTATGACAGATCTGATACTTTTGCCTTCATGCATGAGGTCAAAAGCGCGATTTATCTCTTCTAATGGCAAGGTGTGAGTGATGAAGGCTTGCAGTGGGATCTCGCCCGCAAGGTAGTCTTCGACAATACTAGGTAACTCAGAGCGTCCTTTGACGCCGCCAAACGCAGAGCCTCGCCAAACGCGGCCAGTCACTAATTGGAAGGGGCGTGTTGATATTTCTTGGCCTGCACCGGCCACACCGATAATCACAGACTCGCCCCAGCCTTTGTGACAGCACTCTAAGGCTGAGCGCATCACATCGACATTACCAATGCATTCAAAGGAAAAGTCGACCCCGCCATCGGTCATATCAACAATGACGTCTTGGATGGGCTTGTCATGGTCTTTGGGATTAATGCACTGTGTTGCCCCAAGCTGTTCTGCGAGCGCAAATTTATCGGTGTTAATGTCAATACCCAGTATGGTACTTGCCCCTGCTTTCTTTGCACCAATAATTGCCGATAGGCCAATACCACCGAGGCCGAAAATGGCGACAGAATCACCAGGTTGTACTTTGGCTGTTTTGAGTACCGCTCCCATACCCGTTGTTACGCCACATCCGAGCAGACAGACTTCATCGAGGGGGGCTTCTGGGTTGATCTTTGCTAACGAGATTTCAGGTAATACTGTAAATTCGGAGAAAGTCGAAGTGCCCATGTAGTGATAAATCGGCTGGCCATCTTTGTAGAAACGCGTGGTGCCATCAGGCATTAAACCTTTGCCTTGTGTCTCTCTTATCTTTTGACATAAATTGGTTTTGCCGGATAGACAAAACTTACATTCGCCACATTCTGGGGTGTAAAGGGGGATAACATGGTCTCCAACTGCCACACTGGTGACGCCTTCTCCGACTTGAACAACAATGCCGCCACCTTCATGGCCGAGTACGGCTGGAAAAACACCTTCAGGATCGTCACCTGATAGGGTAAACGCATCGGTGTGGCAAACCCCCGTAGCAAGAATGCGCACCAAAACTTCCCCTGCTTTGGGTAACATGACGTCGATTGTTTCAATAGAGAGCGGTTTGCCTGCTTCCCATGCGACAGCTGCTTTAGATTTTATAAATTGCTCACTCATAATCTGTCCTTAAACCCAGCGATCATCTAAAAAAGAGAGATGGAGACAAGCGACCTCATGATGCCGAGTTCAAATGCGGGCTAGCACATTGAGCGAAAGGCAGCAGAGTGGCGATCCCCTTTCAAACGTGTCTCTAGCAGAAATGGTGGGGACTTAGCCTTTCCCGTCAAACGCGTTTTCTATACGCGCTGCCGCTCTTTACGGTTTCTAGAGGGGCTTGCTAGGTCGTATAAAACAGTCGTTTTATGCCATGTCTAACACTTCTCACTGAACAAGCATGTTGAGGTTGCTTGAGTATAGAGTATAGGTAGATGTTCAAGGGTTTAGCGCATGAAAGTAAATCGATGTCTGATATCTAAGCCTGAGTCTGGCGGGTGCGACAATGGTGTGCCGCTAGGTAGCGCTTAATAGGTTAATACAGGGCGAGGATCTTTGCGCCAATGTATAAGCCACACCCGAAACTAGCGTGAGCGACCAAGCTGCGTAAACGCATGATGTTGGGTCTTGGCGTGCGTCGAGCCATTAAGCCAACACCGAGACAAGGTTGCAAAAGAAAGTACGGTGCAATAACCGTGACGATACCAAATCCTAATGCATGAGAAAAAGAGGCAGCGGCCAGCCCAGCAGGGGTTAGCCAGCAAGCATAGAGTCCGGCAAAGAGAACACCAATGAGGTAGTGTGCAGTCCAACCGATGATTGATTCGCCCTGAATCGGCTTAGCGTCTGCGATGGTGTTGTGAATGAGGCGTCCTTGCGGTAGGTGCCCCAGCCAGCGCCCAACCATGGGATAGCTCAACGAAGGAATGTTAAATAGTTTTAACTGAATCCATGCCCAGCTATCCATAACGAATGTCGCGATAACACCAAGAACAATGACATCAATAAGTAAACTCATCGCATCTCCTTAATATTTAATCTATCATTCAATTGATTAATTGAATGATGACGGGGTGTAACTTTGATGTCAACCATGAAAAGTGAAGAGGTATTGACG
The DNA here is from genome assembly GCF_019703835.1 of Thaumasiovibrio subtropicus. NCBI lineage: Bacteria > Pseudomonadati > Pseudomonadota > Gammaproteobacteria > Vibrionales > Vibrionaceae > Thaumasiovibrio > Thaumasiovibrio subtropicus. The sequence continues at coordinate 1,521,939 of NZ_AP023054.1, forward strand.
GGCTTTGCCGCGCTTGCTGAGTTACTAAAGCCACTTGGACACGCCCATCGCTTGGGGTTGTTGTCGATGATTGTTGAACAGCCTCGTTCGGTTGAACAACTTGCCGAGCTCTCAGGATTGACTATCGCGAATGCCTCTCAGCACCTTCAGCACTTAAAGCGTGCTCGTTTAGTTTGTAGCCATCGAGAAGGAAAAAATGTTGTCTATGCGGTAGGAGAAGGCCCTATTGCGCAGCTGATTCGCGCAGCATGTGCTCTTGGTGCTTACCATGATGACAGCTTGCAGATTTTGTCGGACGCCGCGTTTGAGCATCGGCCAGAAGTGAAGGCTATTTCTCGCAGTGATCTTGAATCTAAGTTAAGAGAAAAAAAGATTATTCTGCTCGATGTACGGGAAAACACCTTGTACAGGTTGGGACACCTGCCGAATGCAATGAATGTTCCTTTGGAAGAGCTATCACAACGCCTTGCAGAGTTGCCTGATGATGTAGAGGTTGTGACCTATTGCCATGGACCTTATTGCCGACTTTCAGAGCAAGCCGCTAAATTGCTTCACAATGATGGCTATGTTGTATCGCGCTTGCAAAGTGGCTATTTACGCTGGGAGGAGGCTGGGCTACCGATTAATCGGTGTGACGAACGTTAACGGGTATGTGCAACAGGTAACAATGATGGGTTCGATATTTCGCGATGCAAAACATTGATAACTTGGTTGGTAACGCCAAGTCTGTCGCAATTCCTTGGGGTTGGGATTGTCGTGCGTCCCCTTCGGGGATAGCGTGTTAATTTTAGGCTAGGACTGGGCGATGAAAATACCGTTGTCGTTAAAAGGGCGTGCAAATAAGAAAGAGCTTACTCAGGCGGATTATGTTGAACAAATCCAAGCTTGGATGAGAGAGGAACGTCCCCTTGAAATGATCTCTGAAGAAGATCTTGTACAAGTGTTAGGCGGTGACGTGATTGTCGCTCGCGCAGCCCTTGAATCTTGTCGTAATGACGAACTTGCGAAACGTCGAGCGCAAGAAGGGGAAGCTGAGCGTCAACAAGAAGCCACGCTCGCCAAACCTGATGCTATAACAGGCATTATGAAATCCGCACTTCAACAAATAAAAGGTGTACTCGATAGTGAAGTGCAAGAACAAATTGCTTTGCGGGAAGCAGAGTTTGCGCGTGTTCGTGGTGAGCTTGAGGAAGTAATCCGAAATCACTTGGGTGTGATAGCGGATTTAAAAGAAAATGTTGAGCGTATTGATTCGCAGCGAATTGAAGCGACGAAACGTGCCGACTCTCTGAGTTTTCAGTTAGTTGAAGAGCGTGAGCGTATTGCGGAGATGGAAGAGCAGTGTAATCACTTTGTTGAGAGTCTCGCGGATAGACAGAAAAAGCTAGATAGCTTGCAGTCACATTTGGAGAGCCAAGACATGCGCCACCGCGCTGATCGCAAAGAGCATTCAGAGAAGCACAATCAGCAGATTACTGCGTTGCAAAACGAGTATCAGAAGTTGGGTAGCATTCAAGTGACGAAGTTAGAGGCGCGACTTGAAGAAAAAGAAGCCGTGATTGAGGGATTGCAGTCCCAACTTTCGGCCTTAGAAGCAACGCTAAACTCGTCCAATCAAGCACTGGCACGCGCAAGTGTTCGAGCGGAAACTGCGGAAAGAGAGCTTGAAGTGGCTCAGCTAAAAATCATCGCTGATAGTGAAAACAAGTATAAGCAAACTGATATTGTATAGTTGATGGTTCATCTTTCATTCAAAGCCAGTCATCTTCGACTGGCTTTTTTATTAGTGGTGATCAAAGTAGTTTTTGCGGCGAATGTACTTTTCCATGTAGTGGTAGGCAATAGGCCTAAATAACCAGCTTCGTAATGTCATGTAGAGGCGTTTAGGGGTAGGAATGTTTTCGTAGATCTTATCGTTGTGTAACCAAAGTAGTTTCCCGACATGCCAAAACAGAAAGGGGATGCCGGGTAGAAAGGTCACGATGTCAACATCACAACTGATTCGGTATGTCTTTTTCTCTAGCGAGTAATGCTGACGAAAACTCCAAAAGCCCATGGCGGGTTGACCAAAGGTGACGACGCGTTTGATTTTATCGGGGTAGTGATGCTGTAAAAGTTCAGCAGCAATCACAGCCATTGCGCCTCCAGATGAATGGCCAGTAAAAGAGACGCGTTTGCCCATCGAGATGAGAGGATCGAGCGCCTCCTTCAGTTGTTGATAGACAGTAATTTTTTCGTCGCCATTGCTATAGTGATGAAGCAATAGTTCGTGGGTTGATGTCGAAGGGATGTCTTTGATGGTGTGTTGAAAGTTAAGCGGAGGACTTAAACTGGGTTGGAAGAGGAGAAAGTGAAAGCCAAAATGTACAAACCCCGTTTTTTTGCGGTCCTTTCCCATTGAGATACGTTTTGGAAAGATGGCTGCATTGATAAGCCAATCTTTCATCGAATGCGAACCCTTAAAGACGACTATCACATCGCCGGTCTCTGACCAAAGGACGCGAATGATTGTTTTGCCTTCTCTGTCCTTTATATCGGTTCTGCCTTGTCTGGAAAAACCGTACTTTAAATGGTTAAACGTTGTTGGGTAAGAAGCCAAACACAATATTGCATAGCGTTCATATTGGTATCGCTTTAGATTTTTCACAAAATTAAGTATTCAGACCGAGCCATTCGATCCATCCTACAGCTTAAATGTGAACTATTTACGTAGCTCTGAGCTGCTGCGTGCGCTGTGACGACATCGGACTTTATTGATGTGAAAGAAACTTTCGTCTGTAGTCTGATGCTTTCGCAAAAAGAAACAGAGGGAAACAAAGGCTAAGTAAACCAATACCAAACATGATTTGTTCTTCTACTAAGAGCATGAAAGTGCTAGCAAAAAACACCATAGCACTGAGTAACAAGAGTAGGACATGAAGCCATGGGTGATTTTGTGAAAATTTTGCATACATCCGTATCATGGAATCCCTTACAATATTCATTCGTGCGAAAAGTGTAACATTTATGAGATCTACAATACTAAATTTCATTACCTCAATGCTAGATGTTAAGTTTAACAATTACGTTATTAAGGGAGTCAAATCACGTTTTTGTATGGAATAGATAATAAATTGTGCACATATTCACATAAGTAATGATAAGTATATTTATAGGAAAACGCCCTAGGTGGCAACGTTTGAACTTGGCAAGATTAATAAATGAGCTTTTTAGTATGATACTTATTTAATACTCGGGAAAGAGGCACCGAAAATACAACGGGCTTGTATTTTGTCGTTTCACAATGTGCGCTTGTGAAATTTACTAACACACCACAGTGATGATTATATCTTTGTACTAATTTCTATACTTAAAAGGTTGCAGTAATAATGCTGCAAGTTTCATATCTTTTTTTCTCCTACAGTCTTGTTGTCCAAGCACAATATCTTGATGCCCTTGTTCTGGTTGTGCGACATAACTGTGAAACCACCTGTCCCAACAACTCAAGAAAAAGCCAAAATTTTTATGGGTTTCATAACCGAGAATCGAGTGGTGTATACGATGCATGTCAGGGGTGACAACCACTGGGCGCAGCAATCGTTCTAGCTTGCTTGAAATGCGTATATTGGCGTGATTAAACATCGCCGCACCATTTAGGGCGATTTCAAACAGTATGACGGCAATGATGGGGGCGCCCAATAGAAACACCAAGCCGATTTTAATCAGCATTGAAAGGAGGATTTCAAGGGGATGAAATCGCGCACCGCTCGTCACATCGAGGTCAACATCGGTATGGTGAACGCGATGTAAACGCCATAGCAAAGGAACCCGATGAAAGAGTCGATGCTGAAAGTAGATAGCCATATCCATAAGTAAAATAGTCACGATGACAACCCACCAAAGCGGCAAAAACGTGAGCTGATGCCATAGACCCCATTGGTATTGTTGCGCGACGTAAGCGGCATCAATAGCGAGGAGAGGGAAGGCGAGTTTCAGAACGAGACTATTGAGCACCACAATCGATAGATTGGCCGGCCAGCGCTGGGTTTTCTTTACATGGGGACGGCGCCGCTCAAAATAGGTTTCTAAGACTGCAAATAGGAGAAACAGTGAGAGAAAACAGGCCAGTCTTAACGTGTCGGCGTGAGTCACTATCCATTGATGCATTATTTTCGCTTCCTTGTGAAGGTAAACCGCGTAAATGTATGTACGTAAGTGGCATAGAGGCGCTTGAATATAGTTAGACCTCATTACCACCTTTTTATTACAAACCCCTGCATATGAAGGTTTTTCACCTACAATTAATTTACCAGTTTAGGGGGCAGGTAAACATGAAAGTAGTACAAAGCCGTTGGAAGAGTGATGAGTGGCATTTGGGGGCAAAACTTGAAGGGGTGGACGGTGAACATACTTTAGCGCTGGTATTTGGTGATCTTGGTGATAATCCGCATGCGATACAGGGACTGAGACAGCTATTGCCTACGGCACATATTATTGGGGCGACCACGGCAGGCGAGATTGAAGGTGTTGATGCGTTAGAGAATGAACTTGTTGTGACGGTTATTGAATTTGAAAAGACACAGATCAAGACAATCAGTGTTGCTGTTGAGCCGAGCAGTGACTTTCGCCAAATTGGTCGAGAACTCATCAGTCAGTTGGAAGATAGCAGACTCAAAGCGGTTTTCATTCTGTCAGAAGGGATCGTGATTAATGGTAGCGAGCTTGTTAGAGGGTGTCATGAAGTACTGAAAAGTGACGTCCTCCTTACTGGCGGGTTAGCGGGCGATGATATCCGCTTCTCGACAACGAAGACGGCGCACAATGAGGTGATAGCGTCGCAGCAGGTTGTTGCACTAGGCTTATACAGTGATGTATTGGAAGTCGGGGTAGGATCCTGTGGTGGTTGGTCTGCATTTGGTCCTGTGCGACGTATTTCTGACTCTGAAAATAACGAGCTGATATCCCTTGATGGGGAGCCAGCGCTCTCTGTTTATAAGAATTATTTGGGCGCATTGAGCGAAGGATTGCCTTTCTCTGGCTTGAGGTATCCCATGCAGCTGTTTTCGCCTGAAAAAGCCTCTTCAGTTGTCCGCACTTTGGTTGGTTTGGATGAGGAGAAAGGGAGTATTTACTACGCAGGGGAGATGCCAAAAGGGGCAAGTGTTCAGTTGATGAAAGCGACGGTTGATTCGCTGGTGGAAGGTGCTGAAAGTGCGGCCAAACAGGCTATGCAGCATCACAGTGATGATGTCGATGTCGCGCTTCTGATTAGTTGTGTCGGTAGAAAGCACGTGCTCAAGCAATTGGTAGAAGATGAGTTAGAGGCCGTCCAAGATGTGCTTGGCGAAGAGACCATGTTAACGGGTTTCTATTCCTACGGAGAGATTGCGCCGCATGCCAAGGGTGAACATGCACAGCTTCACAATCAAACCATGACCATTACGACCCTCAAAGAGTCTTGAACCAATGCATCGGTTATTGAAGCGACAGCTAAAGCGCATTGGTCTTGCTAATGAGCCTGTTTCTAATGAGATGCAGCGCCTGATTGACTTAGTCGGTCAGGCCTACAGTGATTATGACGAAGCTCATACCATTTTAGAGCGCTCGCTTGATATTAGTCTGAAAGAGCTGAATGACCGAAATCACTATCTACAGATGGTGCTTCAGGCCATTCCTGATAGCTATTTACTGATCAGTGAGAGCCTTTACATCAATGATTTCCGTATCACATCCGAGCTGAAAAACGTATTTCGACAGGTTGAGGTTGATTCAGTCATGTCGAATAACATCTTGATTCAGCATAGTGAAAATCTCATCCTACTTGTTAAGCAAGTGGTGAGGACCGGGGATTCGCAAGATACGGTGATTCGTATCGTCAACGATGAGTTGTCGGTGTTTGTTGAAGTGCGTTGTCGGCGAATTGATAAACTGAGCTTGTTGTTGACATTCCGTGATGTGACTGATCATTTTGTCGCCGAGCAACTGCGGGCCCAGGCGTTGATTCAATCGCAACGCTCTCAACGGCAACTGCAAGACGTCATTGATGCGGCACCCGTTGGTATCGTCATTTTAGACATGAATTATCGTATTACGCTTGTGAATCAGTATGCGGCCAACCGATTGGGGCGATCCGAGCAGGAGTTAGTGGGCATACCGGCATTGCAGTTATTGATTTCTCAGCACCGAGCGAAGTATTTCGAACAGTTGCAAAATCTCTCTGACGGAAAATCCGCTTGTTCGTTAGATGTCTCGATGAGAGCCTTATCTGAAGTTGGCTTTATGGTCAGTCTGTCTTTAAGCAAAGTGATGTTCGATAACAAAGAGCAAATCATTCAGACCTTCACAGATATCACCGATCGAATAGCAATGGAAGGGCAGTTGCGCATTATGGCGACAACGGATCCCTTAACAGGCATTTATAATCGTCGATCTTTTGATGAGAAGATGAGCGTTTTTCTCGCTGATCAACACCATGCGTGTGCAATTATCATGATGGATTTAGATCACTTTAAGCAGGTGAATGATAATTATGGCCACTCGGTGGGTGACAATGTCATTGTGGCTGCCGTCAACGTGGTGCTTAAAGAGTTGCGCAGCCAAGATCTCTTCGGGCGCTATGGTGGCGAAGAGTTTATTGTTGGTTTGCCTGACACATCACATATTAGTGCAACACGGATAGCGGAAAGGTTGAGAGCCGCCATTGAAGGACATGCGATAGCCGTGGGCGAGAATCAATCAGTCAATATTACCGCAAGTTTTGGTGTCTCCTCTACTGAGCAAGGGGTGATGAGATTAGAGCCTTTAATTTTAGTTGCCGACAAGAATCTTTATCTTGCTAAGAACCAAGGTAGAAACCGTGTTGTGGCACTTCATTCCAATGAGGTGGTGAGAAAGCTAAATCCATGATGCCTCCGCAGGTGGCTTGGGTATATTAGTTATATACTGATATTAGTCGTATGCTGTCTTAAGGTGTAGCATGTCAGTCTTTCAGGTTGTACTCTCATTAGGAACACACAATAAGTCTTCTACCGTATTGCAAGGTATCAAAATGACCAATTTATATAGCTTGGTTATGATGTCTGCTTTTATGGTTAATGTTGTCCTGTTTTATTTTCATTATCATCTGCCTATGCCATTGACCGTGGTTGGACTATTTGCTTTGTTCTCTTTATTCGGATTGACGCTAGTGCTTAATGGTGTTGGCCTGAATTTTATTGCTCAATTATGGCTAATTAGTATTTATACATCGACGGTGTTTGCTTCGCATTTATTTATTTTCTCCAGTCATGGTAATTACATTTGGAATATTGTCGTCGTCTATCCGCTATTGTTTTTAATTTGGGGAAGAGAGCAACAAAGATTCAGAGTCATCGTTTTAACCGTTGTGCTTGTTTTGTTTATCGGTAGCTCCTTAGTCAGTTACTCTATTGAACCAGTGGTGAAGCAACCCGGTGAATTTGTGAATCTACTTGCCTTTATCAATGTTACACTCTTCTTATCATTGATGGCTTGGCAGTTTACTCAAGATATCGCGGTGTTTCGCGAGATGGTGGATGAGGAGGCTGATGCCGACCAATTGACAGGGGTATTAAGTAAAGTCCAGTTTGAATTTAAAATGAAAGAGGCCTTACGCTGGAAGGGAAGTGATGAGTGTCATAGCCTGATGGTCATCGATCTTGATCGTTTTAGGCAGATTAACGAACAGTTTGGCCATGAAGGTGGGGACAAGGCGTTAACATCTCTGGTTGATGGTATATTGGCGGTGAAACCTGAAGATGTATTGCTTGGCCGCTTGTATGCCGATCGATTTTGTCTCTTTTGGTTGAATGACACCGAAGAAGAGGCTGTGTTAACCGCGAGTCATATAGCAAGAAACATTAATCTCGCGTCGGTAGAGTTCAACAACCAGCTTTTTCCATTGCAAATCAGCGCCGGTTTGACGACCGAACGTCAAAGAAAAGACCTAGCGCGACTGTTCAATGCGAGTAATGATGCCTTGTACCGTGCCAAAAGAAGCGGCCGTGGTTGCTTAGCTGTTTCTGAGGGAAAAATAATCACCTTGGTCAACGTGAGTGATAATTACGAAGAATCAAATGTTTGACGCAATAGTGCTTCATTTTGTGTGAGTACTAATTGAGATTAGTCTCAGCAACTAAACACTTTCTAATGATGGAGTCTATACTTCCATATAGGCAGTAGAGCTGTACGTTGCGAGTGAGGCATTAATGGCCGTTATTTCGTCATTATTGATGATTGGAGCTGATAAATCGGCGGAAATTGAAGCGCAGTCTATTAAGGTGTGCAACATGCTCGCGCTTGTCGCCATTCCCGTTATTGCTGTGAACTTGCTTTTTCAATATTCAATTGTAGACATGAGCGCCCAACTTTCTTTCACGTTTTGGTTGATCGTGGCAAGCCTGTTTGGTGTGACCATAGGGTTTAATGCAATCTGTTTGCATGATCTTGCGAAGGTCTGGGTCATTTCTGTGTTCTCACTTTATGTGACGTTTACGTGCCTCTTTTTGTACGGTATAGAAACAGGGTTTTGTTGGCTATTGCTATTGGCCTATCCCATCGGGTTCTTGTTTTGGCCTGAAAAGAACTCCACGCTGAGGTTCAGCCTGTTCTGCATTACAACACTATTTTTCGCCTTAAATATGGTTGTTGAGGCCAAACCTTTATTCACTCTTGATCAGTCGCAGCAGTATTTGATGAACATTAGTGTGTTTTTCACCAGCATTGTCATTCAAATATTGGCTTCAAAGCAGTTTATTGATGGAATGATGCGTTATAAATCGCGACTTGAAGTCCAAGCAAACATGGACTCATTAACTGGTATCTATAATCGCAACTTCTTTGAAGATGAACTTCAAACGAAACTGCGTGAAAAGGGCACTGACCAATACCATTCGCTGTTAATTCTCGACATAGACTATTTTAAAGAGATAAATGACAACTATGGTCACGCTGCCGGGGACGATGCGCTAAGAGAAATTGTCAGACGTGTGAACTCCGCCATGCCCACGGAAGGGTTATTCGGGCGATTTGGTGGCGACGAGTTTTGTTTGTTCTGGCTATCGTCATCCTCTACGCAAGCTATGCGCGTGGCACAGCATGTGATTTCCGCCGTTAACTTACCCAAAGAAACGCAGGTGCGTGATTTTCATGTGAGGGTGAGCGCTGGTATGACGACAGACTCAAAGCGACGGAATTTAGTGCGGCTTTTTAATGCGGCAGACAACGCCTTGTATTTTGCGAAACGAAATGGCCGAGGCCAACTGGCGATTGAGCAAGATGGTCATTTGGACCTCGTGAAAACACGGCTTGAGGTGGTCGATACGCCGTTTGTGTCAGTTCAGTAAGCATGCTAATGCTTTTCAATTACTTCTCCTAACGTGAAGTCCGCCGAAATTAAAATAATCTCTTCGTTTAGTACGTTAATCTAAGTTGCATTTCCTCCACTGATTGTTTATCCAAGTAATTTCAAGGTGCCAATTCATTCAGCGAAAATATTAAGGCTTGGCAGTAAGCCTAGAAAACTCGCCCTTCGGGAAGCGACTAGCGCCCCGATTTCTGCGTTAAAGGCGCTCGAAAGGGGAAAGCCATTCCTTCACACCTTTGCCTTGAACTCAATGCGCTAGTCTGCTTCTGAAGCCTGCATCTTGAGGTGGCTTGAGTATACATGAATCATCAATACCAATGAGGAGATCAGCATGACGAGAAAGTACCGTATTTTGGGCGCACCTTTTAATCGTACGTCGCATCGGCCCACAGCAAATAATACGGTAGAGCCTCTTCGACGCTGTGATGGCGATGATTGGTATTGTTTGGAGGAGTGGATTGCCGTGAGAACGCGGAACTGGCAATCGGATATTGAAGATATCGGGGATCTGCATATTGACGATAATGTGGCGTCGCTGCTTGTTGCTGGCGAGGTTGATAAGGGAGCCAACCACTATATGCAGCAGTTGCGAGATGCGGCGTATCAATGCTATGCAAATGGGCAGTTTCCGATCATCATCGGTGGCGATCACAGTATTGCATTAGGCTCTGTACAGGCTGCACTGGATTACTACCAGTCCGATAACAACGAGAGGGTTGCCGTCATTTGGTTTGATGCCCATGGCGACTTGAACCGCCAAGCGCGTGGCAACTTACACGGTAAGCCTTTAGCTATCATGACCAATTTGAACGAAAAATCGTCAGACTGGCTGCCAAGTAGTCGCGCAATATTGAAGATGGAAGACCTTTTTCATATCGGTCTTCGAGACTTGATGCTGAGCGAGCGAGAGGTTGTTGAACGCTACGAGACGAATTTCTACGATATGGAAACGTTAGATGCGCGTGGGATCAATGCAGTGATTGATGAGTTATTGTTAAAGCTGCAAGAGTATGATCGCTTCTATATCAGTTTTGATTACGATGTACTTGATGGTATTGAGCATCGCGCTTGTGCGACACCGAATGTCGGTGGAATGACGCTCCGTGAAGCATTAACGGCGGTACATAGGCTAGCATCAGATGAGAAATGCGTTGGCTTTGATATTGTCGAATACCTTCCAGAGCTAGATGATAATGGCGTGGGTAAACATAGCGTTATTAAACTAATCGATGCTGTATGGGGGTTTCGACGTTAAAGGTGCTTGAAAGGGAAAGTCAATCCTTCACATCTTTACCTTGGTGTCTTTACCTTGACTTCGACATGCTAGGCCACTTTGAAGTCCCTCACGTTGAAGTGGCTTGAGTATAAGCATTAACGCTTGAACATCGCTTCTGGGTGGACAGTTACCTAATCTGTAATGTATTCACACTCGGTTATATTTCTTTGTGAACAATTCACAGGGTTATTAGTTATAGTTATAGAAGTTGTTAAGTTTGAACTGAGTACCATTTCATTCTTAATACTGATGGTGAATCTTACATTGTTCGCGTACTATACTTGTTAAGTTTCTTGTGTTGTCGACATAAAGGTTTTAACGAGTGTGGCTGCTTGTGTAAAAACAATGAGTATTTAATAGATGCGTTCAAAGTTAGTCAATTTTACACTTATTATTTTTTATACATTGCTGCTCGGTGCTTTATATCAGGTTCTTCTTAGTTGGCGAGATATAGATGCGCAAGGTGAAGTTGCGGTCTTGGAAATTGATAAACGTCTAGATGCGATGTTTGCTGAACTTGAAGGTTTTCGTGACGTGCCAGATGTATGTAGTAGCGAGTTTCGTTTGAGGGCGCAACGTCAGGTATATACCAGTCTAGATTTACGCTCAATAGTGGTAGGATATCCAGAAGGTGAGTTTCCAAACTTTTGTGGGGGGTTGGGGAGTTACAGTCAGCGGTTGGACTCAAACTTCTGGCATTTTGCGGTAAAAGACGATTATGTTATGGGGCTCTTGAAAGTGACCGCTTATCGAGATGATCCTTCTGTTGCTATAGGGCAATACCACGGCGAGGCCGTAACCTTAGGTATAGTGAACCCACGGATCATGCTAGGTCGTTGGTTAGAACCTTTTCAAAAAACCGTGTCTATCCGGCTCTATTTAGATGATCGTTCTCACCCAATTTTATCAAGAGCGGCGCAAGCACAGCCAAGCCGCAGGCATGGGTTCAGTCACAGAGAAATTACCAATGACTTTTCTTCCGAAAAGTATCCATACAGTGTCAGCGTTTCTATGTCTTACGGTATAATAGCCGAACATATCATAGAGTTTGCTCAGCGATTGGTTAAGGTGATTGCAGTGCTTATTCTAGTGGCATTGATTGCAGTGATTGGTTTAATTCAGTTTGGTTCTGCTAAAAGGGAAATTTACAGCAAGTAACCCAGAGAATAGATTCGTGGGATGAATCATTTCTAACAGCATGCGGAGATAAATGACAATTAGTCATATCCTAACCAGATGGATTTAATATATAAAAGAGAAATTAGTTATCGCGGCGTATTTGCCTTATCAATCTTTCTTTTTTTTACTGGCCTGTATTACTCCGTCAGTGAAATGAGAGCGGAAATGGAGCATCACTTAAAAAAAGCGAGCAATAGTATTGATTCGCATATAGAAAAGGTGATCAATGAACTGAGCCAAGTCTCGATGTCGGCGCAGTGTAATCAAGAGTTGATCTCTTACTATGAAAATGTGGTTTACCGACACGACCACTTGAGGGCGTTGGGCTTTGCGTATATCGCTCGTGACAGCCTTCAAGTGTGCAGTATCTTTGGAGATGTTAAAACGAGTAGCGTAGAGCGAAACTGGCACTATAAAAAGGTGAATAACTACTATATCGGCACGAGTTTGAGCCTAGCGTATTTTCCGGAGACTTCGTTCTTTATCGGCAAGCGGACAGGTCCTTTGATGGAATTTGGCTACGTCAATCCCAGGCATGTTTTAGGTGGGTGGATTGAGCCAGTATTATCAGCAGCAGACTACGACTTCTTTCTGTTAGGTGAAGATGATGCACTCTATTCGCGAACTCAGGAGGCCACAAACTCTTCTATCGATTGGCTGAATCAGCGTTTAACGGTTACCGCCGCATCTAAACGGTTCCCTTACACTTTGTCGGTGAGTTATAGCTACTTGCATGTATTAAAAGCTGTTTTGAGAAGTGTTGGTCAGTATATGGTTGTACTCGTTGTCGGCTTTGTGACTTTCTTATTACTGCTTTCCGGCTTAAAAGGCTTTTATCCTCAACGCAGCTCAGGCCATTCCAATTAGAGCAGACTCCGGTCAGAGTCCGCTTACGTATGTTGCTAGTGACGCACGATGCTGAAGCGTTAAGCAATTTTAAACTTAGCGACCATCTTATCGAGGTCTTGATTGGCTTGAGCGAGTGACTGGGTCACCGAGACCGTCTGTTGGCCACTGGCCACGAGACTAGCGACAATGTCGCGAATGGCGAGCATGTTTTGCGAAACTTCCGTGGTCACTGATGTTTGTTCATCGGTTGCCGTCGCGATATGACTGGTCAGCATGTCGATGTCAGCAACCGCGCCGCGCATGGCTGAGAGGCTTACTGACACTTCAGATGTTTTCTCGGCAGTCGTTTTGCACTGCTGTTTGGTGAGTTCCATGGCGTTGACAACGCTTTCTGTTCCATCGAGAAGTTTCGCCAACATGGCTGAAATATCGGTGGTGCTTTGTTGTGTGCGGGCGGCGAGAGCACGGACTTCATCGGCAACAACAGCGAACCCTCTCCCTTGTTCACCAGCTCGCGCAGCCTCAATCGCTGCATTGAGCGCTAATAGATTCGTTTGCTCGGAAATCTCTTCGATGACATTCAGTACATCGCTGATTTGGTTGGCATCGGTGTTCATGACTTGGATACGATCCGACATCATTTCGACATCAGCGACCAGTGACGAGACGGTTGAAACAGCATTACTGACAATCTCTTCGGAGGTTTGTGCTTCGCTATTGGCTGATTCTGTATGCTGATTAGAAGTCGCGACATTTTCTGAAACAGATTTTGCTGATTCCGCCATTTCTGTTATCGCGGTAACGACCTGTTCAGTTTCCCCTTGATGGGATTTAAGCATTTTTTCGTTATCAACTGCAGTATCGGAGAGTTGATCAACGTCGGTGTGGATATGGCGGCTAGCCTCCGCGACATGCTGCATCATCTCTTGCAAGTCGGCGATGAATCGATTGAACCCTTGACTGATTTGTGCCAAATCATCATGACCATTGGCATCGAGCCGACGGGTGAGATCACCTTTACCTGAGGAGAGGTCAATCACCGCTTCTTTCAAGCGAATTAGGGGGCGATAAGCGTTGTGGATAACACTGTAAACGGCTGCCAGACTAACACAAAGTAACCCTAGCCCAACCCCGGCGCTGTACTTGATCGCTGACCAGACGGGTGTCATGGCCGTCTCTTTATCAATGAAGACCATCAGGGTCCAAAACATGTCGGCACTCAATTGGATACGTTTGTGGTAGCCATCAAAGTCGATACCCAAATACGGGAATGAAATCAAACCTGATTCGTTTTGTTTAAACGACGCTTCAATGGGTGCAAAGACCGGACTGATTTGCGCAGGGGTGCGACCTATATCGGAAGGGTCATCGCTGGCAAAAAGAACATGATTGTGGTCAGCGAGTACAGCGGCACCACCAGCAAAACGCATGTTATTAACTTGCTCAATCACATCTGTCAACAACACATCACCGACCAAAACACCAGTAAACTGGCCATTTTCAATCAGAGGCGCAGCAATACTGATCACCTGAGAGCCAGATACAATATCATTATATATTTCACTGATTTGGGTGCGATTATCAACTTTTACTGCGCGGTACCACGGCCTGGTACGCAGATTGGTTGTGAGGGTTGTTTGACCACTTGCGAGTGAAACGTATTGCTCACCGTTTTCATAGACAACAGCCACATTCGATAACTGTGTGGTGGTTTGGAGTAGATCAATACGTAGTTGATTTTCAGCGCTAGATAATGTCTGCGAAAACTGCTTGCTGGCAGCATCAACGGCGAAGTAGTTGCTCTGCATCCAAGCTTGGATTTCATTGACATGATACTCGAGTTTATTCGCAGTCGACTGGGTTAGTCCTTGTACCATTTTTTCACGCATGATGGAGGCATTGACGATCATGAGGGTGATCAACGCGAGCGATATCAATAAACCCACGCACAGATAAATTCTAGCTTTAAAACCCAGATTCATAGTGACCTCTTCCTACTTGTTCTACCCAGCCAACAGTACCTAGCGATGTCTCGGTTTGAATTGTGGATTTTTCTAGTCAAACCGCTATTTAAAAGTGGTCAAGGTATTCCTATTTATCAAGACCAAGCTGGTGAGGTATACAGGCAGTTTTGTGCTGGCGGGGAAATGATAAGTTTTGTTAAAACAGCTGGTTGTTTCGTGATATGGCTCTTTTTTAAAATGTGCTACTTGTTCAAAGAATTAATATTTATGTGACCTGAATCACCCTGGGTGTCTTTCGCTGGCAAGGATTGGCTGCAGTTGTATACAGATTCTAACAATTAATTACTCAGTCTGAACGGTTTTAACTCAACGATTGCGTTAATCTATTTCCAATACATACCGACGGTCGGTTTGAAATGGGTAGTCATGACAGAAAGTAAACGTGTTAAAAAAAGCGCCGAGGAAAGAAAGCAAGAACTCGTTCAAGCAGCAATGGGGCTGTTTTTTAGTCGAGGTTATGCAGAGACATCAGTGAATGACATCATTCAGAGCGTTGGTGTCTCAAAAGGGGCCTTCTATCATCACTTTGAGAGCAAGCAAGCTGTCCTTGAAGCCTTAGTGGATGGAATGATTGCGCAGTATCATGCGCTATTGGTCCCGGTCATGGCGGATAAAAGTTTAGGGACCTTTGGATTGTGGAAAGCGTTGCTAGAGACAACACACCGGATGGATTTGAAGCAAAAAGAGAGCATCAAGCTATTTGCACAAGTCATGCATAAAGAGGAAAACGTACTCCTTGCCAAAAAGATTGTTGCTAAGAGTGCCGCAGCGTTTAACCCATACCTCACAGAGTTTATTCAACGAGGGATTGATGAAGGGCATTTTGATGTTGAGTTTCTGCAAGAGAGCGCTGCGATTGTTATCGCGATACTCAATGCTTTCAATGAAGACTTTCTTTTTTACCTTTGCCAAGAAGGGAACAACACGCTCGTTATTGAAAACATAAAAAGGAAAGTGGATGCAAGCCAGAAGGCGATTGAGCGTGTCCTCGACGCGCCGAAGGGCAGTTTGCCTCTCGTTGATCTAAATCTACTTGATGTTTGGTTTGAGTAATGGATATCCATCAGTTTGGAGAGAGAGATGTTTAGAGTTAGATACCGTGTTAAGCGAGTTCTCGTATCGATGTTTGTATTGACTTGCCTTACTGCAAACGCCCATGCCAATGAAGCATTAACGGCCTTTGAGGTTGTTGAACGTTCTGACCAGCAGATGCGTGGTGAGTCCAGCTATACCGAGTCGACGATGAAGATTGTTCGCCCAACTTGGACACGTTCGATGAGCATGAAGAGTTGGACCAAAGGGCAAGATCTCTCTTTGGTGTTAATTACCGCGCCAGCTAAAGACAAAGGCAGTGCGTCGCTCAAGCGATACCGTGAAATGTGGAACTGGTTACCGAGTATTGAGCGTGTCGTGAAAATTGCCCCGTCTATGCTTGGGCAGTCTTGGATGGGTTCGGATTTTACCAATGACGACTTAATCAATCAGTCATCCATCGTCGTGGACTATCACCATCAGATAGTGGAGAAAGAAGCGTTTGATGGGGAAGTAATGTATGTGATTGATGCATTTGCAAAAGAGGACGCGCCTGTGGTTTGGTCGCGCGTCAGGTTATGGATTTCAGAGAGCTCTTATTTGCAGCGTAAAGTTGCCTTTTATGATGAGTTTGATGAGCTGGTGAATACCATGAGCACCTATGACGTTCAGGAGATGGGCGGGCGATTGATTGCGACACGTATGGAGATGGTGCCAGCAGACAAGCCCGATCAAAAGACAGAGATGATCACCCATGCCGCGCAGTTTGATTTTGATATTAGCGATGATTTTTTCTCACAGCAACAGATGAAAGCACTGCGCGATTAACTGTTTAGGGAAGGAGAGCGAGCATGTTATGCAAACTTGCTTGGCGAAATATATGGCGTCAAAAGCGTCGGACACTTTTGACGGCGGGTTCCATCGCGACAACACTTCTGCTTGTCCTGCTGATGCGTGGTCTGCAGGAAGGATCTTATAGCGCCAATATTGATAACTCGGCACGATTTCACACGGGATTGATTCAATTGCAGCATCCAGATTTTGCTGACAGTAATAGTATCGATGACCTTGTCAGTATGGATGACGCTTTCATCGCGCCGACGCTGCAAGAGGCGGCGGTGACACATCGGTTACCCCGTATTGAATCATTTGCCTTGGCGGCTGCGGGAGAACGTTCAAAAGGTGCGATGATTTTTGGGATGACGCCGTCTTTAGAAATCGCCTACTCCGGTATTGACTCCCGTTTGATAGCGGGAACATTCATGCAAGATGATGATACAACCAGTGCGGTGGTAGGCGAAGGGCTTGCGCGGAGCTTTGGTCTTGAGGTTGGTGATGAGCTGGTGTTATACGGGCAAGGTTATCGCGGCCAAACGGCAGCGGGTCTTTACTCCATTGCTGGTATTGTTCGCTTCCCGATGCCGGAGATGGATAAACAGTTAGTCTACCTATCTTTACCCGCGGCACAGCAGCTTTTTAGTACAGAAGATCAGATCACTGCCTGGGTGCTGCATGTTGACACTGTGGCACAGGTTGCGGCGATAACTCAACGGCTGCAAACCGTCTTTGGTGAACGTGTTAACGTGCGGGATTGGCAGTCTTTATCACCGCAGTTGGCGCAGCAAATGACGTTGGATAGGGTCGGGAATACGTTCGTCATGTCCTTGCTTTACGGCATTGTCGGATTTGGACTATTCGCGACGCTGATAATGATGACCCTTGAACGACAACGTGAGTTTGCAGTTATGCTCGCAACCGGTATGGTTCGTTGCACGTTGTTGAGATTGTTAGTGCTTGAGTCGAGCCTGATCGCCGCAATTGGCATGGGTGCTGGCGCCTTGCTTGCTCTCCCAATCTTAACTTGGCTCTATTTCAATCCTATCGAGTTTACAGGAGATAATGCCCAGATGATGCTCGAGATGGGTTGGGAGCCCATTGTCCCTGTGCATCTATCGTTTGGTTTGTTTGCGGAACAGATTTTCACCGTGAGTGTGCTTGTGGTTGTGTGTCTTCTCTATCCACTCTGGCGTGCCTACCGATTAGATGTGGTGAGTAGTTTGAAAGGAGGCGCGCATGCTCATTAAATTGGCGTGGCGTAATTTATGGCGTAATCGACTTCGCACTAGCATTATGCTTGGCGCGATGATCTTTGGCCTCGTGGGTGTGATGCTGATGGTGGGCTTTATGCAAGGCATGATTCACAGCATGGTGAACAATGCAATTGCCTTTCAAACGAGCCATGTTCAACTGCATCACAAAGCGTATGTTGCCGACCCGACAATGTCAGACGTGCTGCCTGACTATCAAGAAGTCGAAGCGTGGTTAGAGAGTGACCCTCGGGTACTGGCATGGACACCAAGATTGCTGGCAAATGGCATGATCGCCTCAGCTCGCAGTGCTCGCGGAGTGAGAATTAATGGTGTCGACGCGCATCGAGAGGCCGAAGTGACCCCAGTGCATGGCCGCTTTGTAGAGGGGACATGGCTACCGGAAACGGGGCGTAACCCGATATTGATTTCTCAACTGTTGGCAAGTCGCTTGAAGCTTCGACTTGGTTCGAAAGTGGTGCTCACCTTTAGTGATGTGAGTGGAGAAGTCTCAGGGGCGGCGTTCCGTGTTGCGGGTTTGTTCACGACGCCCTCGAGTGGTTTCGATGAGTCGCAAGTGTTTGTGCGTCGTAGCGACTTGTTTGCCCTAACCGGATTGGCTGGTGAAGAGGGGCAAGTGGCTCATGAGATTGCGATTTTGCTCAATGACAGCGAGGAGAGCCGTACATTTGCTATCGAGCACCGCGAGAGGCAAGAGGGTACATCATTGCTTATTCGCGATTGGCAAACGATTCAGCCATTGTTGGCCTCGCTACTGTCGCAAACAGGCGTCAGCATGCTAGTGATGGTCGGTATTTTCATTGTGGCAATGATGTTTGGCATCATCAATATCATGTTGATGTCGGTGTTCGAACGCACGCGTGAGTTTGGTGTGTTGATGGCCGTCGGCATGCAAAAACATCGCATCTTCAGCTTGATTGTACTTGAGACGACATTTTTGGGGGGCTTGGGGGTGGGTTTAGGGTTGTCTGTCAGTGCGTTAGTCAGCGCTTATCTCGCCAATCATGGCTTACCGCTTGGCGCGTTAGCGGAGGGGCTGGGTGCCTTTGGTGCCGATACGACCATCTACCCGCATGTGACCTTAGCTGATTATCGCCTAGTGACCTTCAGTGTGATCACTGCTGCAGCAATCGCTGCGATTTATCCCGCAAGGCTAGTCTTGAAACAGCGTCCCGTAGACGCGATGGCGGAGAAACATTAATGACGATTCAAATTTCTCAGTTAAGAAAAGTGTATAACCAAGAGACTGACTTTCCGGTACACGCGGTGCAGTCCTTAGATCTCTCAATTGAAAAAGGCGAGTTTGTTGCCATTATGGGCCCTTCTGGTTCCGGCAAAACGACCCTATTGAATATGCTTGGTGGGATTGATGTGCCCACAAGTGGTTCTGTCACCATTGATGATGTTGTACTGACTGAACTTGATGATAGGGCATTGATTGCTTACCGCCGCGATAACATTGGCTTTATTTTCCAAGACTATAGTTTGCTACCTGTGCTTACTGCGAGAGAAAACGTTGAGTTTGTGATGCAGTTGCAAGGTCGACATGCTGCCGAGTGCCAAGAGCGCGCCAACACCTTGTTAGACCAAGTTGGATTGGCTGCTCAGAAAGATAAGCGGCCATCGAAGTTATCTGGGGGGCAGCAGCAACGAGTGGCGGTCGCACGCGCATTGGCATCCAGACCGCGATTTGTCATGGCGGATGAACCGACTGCAAACCTTGATGCGCAAAGTACTTCTGAGTTACTCGATATAATGCAGCAGCTTAATGAGAAGGAGCAAACCACATTTATCTTCTCTACTCATGATCCGCGTGTCATTAAGCGTGCGAAGCGTGTCATTGTGTTTGAACATGGATGCTTAAAAGAGGATAGAAGGCAGTGACATCGGCTCGACACGGTTACAGCTTCCTCCTCGTGTTGCTGTGTGGACTAAGTAGTACAAATATCGCAGCCGCTATCCCCGGTCTGGAACCAGAAAAAGCGTGGGATTTCGACGGCTATGTGACGGCGATGCACACCTTGTCAGAGCAGAAACAGCGTCAACGTCAGCAGGATAATATGATTCACCATCGTTTGAACGTTGAGTATCGGTCAGAGGTGAACTGGCGATTTAACCTCGGCATGCGGAATCGACTACTCTGGGGAGATAGCTTTGATACCCCTGACTTTGCGAAACAGTTCAATGTTGATGGTGGTTACTTTGACCTGACAACAAATTGGATCGAGGACGATAATCGAGTACTAAATAGCCAACTCGATCGTTTGAATATCACCTGGCATCAAGAAGATTGGCAAGCACGGGCAGGGCGGTTTCGTATTAACTGGGCCATGGCGACATTATGGAATCCTAACGACTGGTTCAATGCTTATTCGATTTATGATTTTGACTATCAAGAGCGTGCCGGTAGTGACGCGGTGATGCTATCAAAGAAACTGGGTTTTGCCAGCGGTGTTGAAGGGGTATTCAGCCCTGCGAAGAAGAGTGAGCTAGATCGCTATGCCGTAAGGTATTTGGGCAACAATCGGGGCTGGGATTGGCAGGTTCTGATAGGTAAAACGGGCTTAGATCATGCTTTAGGCGCTGGGTTTGCGGGGGATGTAAAAGGCGCGGGATTTCGAGGTGAAATAAGCCATTTTTCGCCGACCCGTGATGAATGGCAGGGGGTGTCAATGACGGAAAGTACCGTTGCAACATTGGAAGTTGATTACAGTTTAGGTGGGCGTCGAAACTGGGTGACGCGAACAGCCCTGCTGTATATTTCCCACCCGATGGCGGTACAAACCCAGCAGACAACGCTGCCATTGACCGCGAGAACACTGAGCTTTACCCGTTGGACTGCTTATGCGGATCTGGGATTTGACCTGAACCCGTTGAGTCGCGTTACCACGTCAGTAACATATTATGATGATGGGTCTTATTATGTCGGTTTAAATGGTCACTATTCGCTCTCAGAAAACTGGACCTCCAGCGTGGTGTTACAGCACTTTGATGGTGACGATGATTCAGCATTTGGGCAAACAGCGAACACGTCAGTGCATTTTCAAATTAAGTGGAGCTATTAAGCGTAAAACCATGGCGTTTGAGTATAATCAGGCCTTCACAGTTGGCTTGAATATCGTAGAAAAAGAGATGGCTCATGAGTGGTGAAATGTATAGTCGCTATGCAGGCGAGTATGATCAAGCAATACAAGACAATATTTATAACGCGCTATTAGAGCGCCCTTCGCTGCAAGCGCTGTTAGGTTGTGTAAAGGATAAAAAGGTACTGGATCTCGGGTGTGGTTCTGGGATTTATATACAGTATTTGTTAGACAGCGGTGCGAAGCACGTGACAGGGATAGATTTATCTGAGTCTATGTTAGCTGTGGCGCGGACACGATTACCGGAATCGGTGCTGCTATATGCTCAAGATCTTTCCGTTGGTTTACCTCAGGAAGCGGATAGCCAGTACGATTGTGTAATTTGTCCGCTCGCGGTGCATTATCTGGAAGATTTGTCGCCAATAATGGTATCGATTGAAAGAGTGCTCAAACCGGGAGGGATCTTCGTTTTCTCTACCCATCACCCCTTGGTTGATTTTGAAGTTTCGCCTTCGGGGAACTACTTTTCTGTTGAGCGTATTGTCGAAGAGTGGGATACGATTGGCAAGCCCGTCGAGGTGCAGTTCTATCGTCGTTCACTGACAAGTCTTTTGCAATCTGTGTTTGAAGCAGGCATGTTGGTTTCAGGCCTCACTGAAGGTAAGCCAGCAGAGGCGATGAAAGAAGTAGACGAAGCACGTTATCGACATCTATCAACAAATCCAAACTTTATCTTTGTACGCTGTCTTAAACCGTTGGCTTAATTATAAAAACGGCGCCTTTTGAGCGCCGTTTGTCCATGGAAAGTAGGCGAAAGCCTGCAACAACGTAGACCCGTTATCGCGTAACACCCGTTGGAGCGCACAAACGGAAACCACTGTCGTCTTCAAGCGTTAAGGGTACATACCCTGCCCAAAGCGGTTGAAGACTCGCGCTAAACCTTGAGTGAAGATCATTGGATCTGTCATCACGATGAGACACAAGCAATCCTCAGTGGTTGTTTCTGGTGTATGTTTCACCTCACCATCGGTAACAAGGTAATCACCTGCTTGGTATTCACCGTCCTCGTCTTTAAAGCTGCCGTGCAAGATAAGCGTTGTTTCAAGCCCTTTATGGGTGTGTTGAGGTACTTTCACACCGGCTTTTATGTAAAGTAAGCTCATTTTATCGCTTTCATCAGTATCAAACGATGCGCTATAAACTCGTCCACCGTAATTCTTCCATGCTTGCAGCTTCGGCATGACATTGTGCAATGATTTCGGCACCGCAAACGATTTACCGTTAACTTCAATAGTGACTGGCTCCTCCGCGACAGCTTCTTGCGGCTTAGCAATTTGCTCTTGTGGCAAGGCAAGGATGGCGGCCAGCATATCGTCGTCACTGCTCGCTAACACCTCATCTGGCGCTGAAAACGCCTCTTCAGCTGCTGCTATTTCTAGCTCGGAGACGATATCTTTACAATACTGGCTCGATTCAATATGGGTTGTGATTGAGAGCGCTTGAGGGCCGCTCAACTCGCCTTTGACGTATGCGTTCAATAAGGCGAGACTAGGATGACGCTTCATAATGATTTCACCTTCATAGTTACGCGTAATTTTTCAACGGCGAGTCGCAATCGGCTCTTCACCGTACCTAACGGTAGATCAAACATTTCAGCGACTTGCTGTTGAGGAATATCCTCTAGATAAACCGCTTTCACCACATCTTTTTGGTTGTCCGGCAGCACCTCTAACCATTGTCGGAGTTTCGCTTGCATCAACGCCTGCTCGGGTGCGTAAGGGTCAGAAAGTTCCTCCTTGTAGTGCTCCTCGAGCGGGTAGATGTCGTCCGTTGATATGGTCTTACCTTGACTCTGTTGTTTGCGAAGTAGGTCATAGCTTAAATTACGAGCAATCGTATATATCCAAGTCGAAGGACTACTTTTGTCAGGGTCAAACTGATTCGCTTTCTGCCATACTTTGGACATCGTCTCTTGAACCACTTCAGCAGCGACTTCTTCGTCCTTGATGTGTTTAAACACATAGTGCTTCAAGCGTGGCGCGTAATAGCTAAATAGCTGGCTAAATGCTTGTCTATCGCCTTGTTGGATGCGCAACATGACGGCTTTCCACCCATGTGCAGGGGTTTCTGTATCACTTTCCATAACAGCGTCGCTCGCCTTTAAAGTTATTGTTTAGTCTACTCTCTTGATACGCGCGTCGCCCAGAAAAAGATCAGATAAAAAGGTCTGAAGGCTGCGTTATAGTCTAATGCAGGGTGATGGGTTGACGGTACTTGGGGATGTACTGAAAGAGAAAGCTCATCGCTGGTAATAGGTTGTCTTGCTCAATAAGGCTTGGCAAGGTATCAGCTTCAATAGGTAACAGCTCCAACCAACGTTGGCAAACCCAACTGAGATCATCGAATTGGTGCTCGTCGTAGAGGCTCAACAGTTGAGGATAGGCGCTGGCAACTTGCTGCAGTTTTGCAGGTAGATAGCGATAGTGATGGTCGTTAACCATGATGGGCTCCCAGTTAGGTTGTAGCGATGTTTCTGCCCAGAAGAGGTGATCTGTGTCCTGCCAGTGCGTGTCTAAACTCACCCGCTGTTGTCCTTCAACAATGATGGCGAGAGCCCCATTCTCATCAACTGAAAAATCAATTACTTTTGCCAACGTTGCATGATTAGCCAATTTTCGCGGTGTTCTGTTGTTGCCCCTCAGTATTAACCCAATGACCAAAGGCTGCCCTGACGCCATCATCGTTGTGATATGGTGACGCAACGCTTCAGACGGCAAGCGCAACTTTAGTCGCCCTTTGGGCAAAACCAAGGTCTTTAATGGGATCATGAGCAGGGGGTTATACGACGTCACTTAGTGCTTCCTCAGTCTTGTTGTTTACGGGGTTTTACGACTGAGGAAGAAAAGGCGATCAAATTAGGTTGGCAAGTTAGTATTGATAAAAGTGGCGGGATAGTCAGTAAAGATAGCGTCGACCTCTTTGAGAAGTGGAAAATCATCGGCGTTGTTGACCGTGTAACACCAGACTTCATAACCGTGATCTTGGAGTTGTTTGAGTGCGACGTTATCGAGATGGCTGTAATTTAAGTGGCAACTAAACGCGCCCACTTGTTCAAGTCTATTGAGTAAGGTTTCGTTGAAATGGTCGCTGATCAAACCGCGTCTAAATTGTGGACAACGCTGTCCGATGGCTTCGATCAGGTCGTGGTCAAAGCTAGAAAGCAAGATTTGAGCAGGGTCCATTGTCGACTGAGCAAGCTGCTGGCTGACGAGATCGATGAAGATTTGATTGTCCGTTTGGTCGGTTTTCAGTTCGAGATTTAAACGCAAGCGATGTCGTTTACCCAGGCTCAACAACATCTCTAAGGTAAGAAGCGGCTCATTTTTAAAGTCTTGATGAAACCAGCGTCCGAAATCTAAACGTCTCAGCGCTTCAAGTGTCAAGCTATCGACTCGCCCTTGACCGTTACTACAACGATCAACGGTGAAGTCATGACACACGATGAGTACCTTGTCGGCGGTCATCTGAATGTCAACTTCTACCCAATGCAAGCCTAGCCGAATGGCTTCATTTATCGCAGAGAGCGTGTTTTCTGGATGTGTGCCTGCTGCGCCTCTATGACCAATAATTCTTGGCTTCATGCTTTTCCACTCCTTTCCGAGCATCGTTTTTCGAGCATAGTTTTAAGAGCATTGCTGGATTCACTGTACAAATAATGCCATTGTTTTTTCAAGACAGCCCCGATGAAACAGCTTTTCCATCATTTGAAGCCACCTGAGTATAGCGCTTCTCTGTCTAAGTTAGCTTGAGTATAAGCCTTATCAGCGGATTAGTTTTCTGATACGCATATTCTGTCTATGCTATTAAGGAATATATTTGTTCATGTTGGGGATAGGGCCTCTTATGCGGCAGAGCGTTTGTGTCGGGTTAATGCTGTCATGGTTTCTTTTTTCCGTAGAGGCGTTTGAGCAAAAGGGTGACGAGGTGCAGAAATGGGCACAAGCCTTTGAGCCATCGGTCCTCTCATTATCGCAGCGCAAAGAAGAGTTTACATGGTTTCATGATGTCTCGGCTGAGTTGTCCAATCAGCGTCTGTATGTGGTCGGTGAAGCGAACGAAGCTACGTATTATGAAAGCCAGTTTCTGTCGCGCGTCTTTGAAGAAATCACTGGTATTTCTGTCACTTATGATGTGGTTGATCGCGAAGAGTTGATTGCCCGACTCTACACGCAGTTAGAGCGAGGGGTCGAGGAGTATGACGCCTTTCTTATTGATGGCAACTTACTGAGCACTTTTGTCCCACAAGGTAAGTTTGTCTCGTTAACGCAGTATATGAAGAACGAAGGTAAATCGAGCTTATCACCTTACCTTGACTTGGATGATTTTGATTTCCTCTCTGCCTCCCAATTGCCAAAAGGTGAGCTTTGGCAACTTCCCGGTTTTTCTTATCCGGTCGTTTATTGGTTCCGATACGACTGGTTCAGTAACCCTGAACTTCAGGCATCTTTTGAGGCGCAATATGATTACCCACTGGGTGTGCCAGTCAATTGGGCTGCTTACGCTGACATTGCCGAGTTTTTTCATGGCAGAGCGTTAAGGAATCCAAATGATACGGAAGTCGACGCAGAGGGGCATGCAGACTTTACGTTAATAACACAAACCCATTTACCGAGACTTGCTGGCGGGTTATTGGCTATCGCTGGACTAGTGAAGAGTGACTCAACTCAGTTGTCGGGCTCGTCAGGTATAGATAGCTGGGGACTTGCACTATCTGAGGGCGTGGGACGTACAGAAGATCATCACATTGTTTACCATGCTTTGGCTTTTTGGCAATCACTGTTTGAGCACTACTTGGCGGAAAAGTATACGCAACAGTCGTGGCTAGAACATGGTCGACATTTGGCCGCGGGTAAGGTGGCGCAAAGTTGGTATTGGACGCCAGCATATTACCCCAAAGTGAAGGCCTATCGACTTCTCAGTAGCCCTGTAACCTCGCGAGATGGCGACCCAGTTTGGCGCACGGCCCCGTTGCCCAAAGGGCCCGCTTGGAAAAATGGCAGTGCGAAAGGGTACCGGCTAAGCGGGAACTGGACCATGCCTTCATCTTTAACACCAGACAAGAAGCGAGCGGTCTGGTTGTGGATGCAGTTCGTCACGTCTAAGTCGGTTGCGTTAAAAAAGTTTCAAGTGTCCCAATCCTATGTCCGAGAGAGTACGCTGCATTCGGATTTAGCGACCTCTCTGGATACGGCGCTAGGCGGATTAGTTAAGTTGCTGCGTACTTTTGATGAAGACGCAATGTTAACTGAGAGCCTTGAAATTCATGACTACCAGACCACCGTTGACCAGTGGTGGCAAATTGAAAACACCTTGATTACCCAACTGACGCCACCTAGGGACGTTGTCAGTAAGTTGATTGAAACGTTAAATGAGTCGCGATTGAATGCCAGCGAACTATCCGCACCCCCTTTATTTAAAGAGGAGAGAGGCAAAACCATTGATTATCGGCAACTCGAGCAAGCCTTGGAGCATCAATAAGCATGATTGTGAAATGGCAGAGCAGTATTCGCGTTAAGTTAGCCAGTATTGTGTTTCTCACTGGCGTGGTTCTCATTGCCATCATTTATTGGGTCTATATACCCGCCTTAGAGAAAAGTCTGCGAGAAGAGCGGACATCAACGTTAAGTTCTGTTGTTCATAGCGCCGTGTCAGTGATGGATTACTATGAGCGCGGTATTCGAGAGGCTCGCTGGCGCAGTGACCCTGACTTCCCTCGCAGTCGCCGAGAAGCGAAACAGAAGATATTGGACTATCTGCGTCACTTAGAGTTTGCGGAGAGTAAACAGATATTCATTCTTAACATTGAAGGGGAAGCGGTGCTCTATCCGGCTTTTCCTCATATGGAAGGGCGGTCATTGATGGAGGGGAGAGGTGATGCCGAAGCCGAGTTTCCGTTTGAGATGATTCTGAATGCAGCGCTCAAAGAGGAAGAAACCTTACTGGAATATGACTGGGTTGCTAAGTGGAGCCAAGAGACAAAAGAGACACACTGGTCTTACTCTGAGTTGTTTTACCCATGGGGCTGGATAGTATCTGCGAATATCAGCGCGCAAGACATTAACGATCATATTTTCAACGTGGGCTCTAAGCTACTCGCTAATTTACTCATGATTCTACTGGTCGGGCTCATTTTGGCTTATTGTTTCGTAGTTAAACTGACGAATCCTATTACGCGCTTATCGCGTCAAGTGCAAAACATTACCGAGTTTCTCGCAGCAGGTGCGTCTGTCAACATTGACGTGCATGCGAAAGACGAAGTGGGTGCGCTCGCGTCAGCATTTCGTAAAACGGTACAACGTTTATCGACGGTCATGTCGACCTTGAAGAATAAGCAGGAAAGTTTACAGACCACCATGAATTCCATTGGTGATGGCCTCGTGAGTGTCGATCTGCACGGTTGCATTCAATTGTACAACCCCGTTGCGGCAAAGCTAAATGGGTGGACTGGTCAATCTGTTCGCAATGAAAAGATTGATGATGTCATGGTCTTACATGACTTGAATGACGAGACCCAGATAGGAATTATTCAGTTTATTGAGTTGATGCAAGGTGAAGAAGGCAGTATTACTCACGAAGCTCGACTAGAACCCAAGGAAGGAGAGTCTTATATTGTGCTGGTGACACTGTCACCTATATTGGCGCTCGATGAGAATAATCAAGGTATGGTTGTCGTCATTCGTGATATCACGCGCCGCAAACAACAAGAGCAGCGATTAGCAGAACTTAACGAAGCGTTGAAACAACATAAGGCGGAACTTGAAGAACGCGTAGAGCAACGCACGGTTGCGCTTTCTCAAAGCATAGATGATTTGAAAGAGACTCAACAGCAGCTGGTCGCGACTGAGAAGATGGCTTCGCTTGGACGGCTTGTGGCGGGCGTGTCTCATGAAATAAACACCCCGATTGGCGTCGGTGTGACCGCGATATCTCATATGCAAGAGATATTTAAGCAGTTTCATAAAGCTTGCCAAGAAGGACGTCTAAGTAAGAGCTACTTAAATAGCTACTTAGAGGATACTGAAGAAGGGCTTAAACTGGTGATGACGAACTTGCAGCGTGCTTCTAGCCTTGTGCAGAGTTTTAAACAAGTCTCTGTTGATCAATCGGTAGATAATCACCGCACGTTTGATATTAAAGAGTATGTCGAAGAAATCGTGGCAAGTCTGAAACCTAATTTGAAAAAAGGGTGCCACACCTTAGCTATTCATTGCCCGGAAGGACTCACGCTCTATTCTAATCCTGGCGCACTTGCTCAAATTGTCACTAACCTCGTAATGAATTCGGTACTGCATGGCTTTGATGACAGGACGGGAGGAGAAATAAGTATCTCCATTTTTGATGATGGAGGAGATATTGTCCTCGACTACCGAGACAATGGTCGTGGCATGCCGCCGACCATTGCAGAGCGTATTTTTGACCCGTTTTTCACTACCAAGTTAGGACAAGGGGGAAGTGGTCTTGGTATGCATATTGTCTATAACTTGGTGAACGTCACGTTAGAAGGCCAAATCCATTGTGAGAGCTATGAAGGAGTGGGAACGAAGTTTTTAATTGCCATTCCGCGTCTTGAACCTGAGGTCGTTGCTTAAGTCTTCATCTGCGAGCGTTGCTTCGATTACTGATTTATATACTCAAGTCACCTCAAGATGGTTGTTCAGCGAGAGTTTCTAGGTTTGCCATCGAGGCACTGCTTTGAAGATCTAGTGGACTACATCAAAAAGCAGTAACAAAGGTGGCGAGCCTAGAAAACTCGCCCTTCGGGAAGCGACTAGCGCACCGATTTCTGCGTTAAATGTGTTTGAAAGGGGAGAGCCATTCCTTCACACCTTTGCCTTGAACTCGACGCGCTAGTCAGCTTCTGAATCCTGCATCTTGAGGTGACTTGAGTATATACTCTTGCAATCTTATGATGCGGGAAAGGGTTAGCGTGTTATCTCTTATCACGTACATCTGAATCCAACCTTCGTGGCAAACGCATTATGGGGTAGCGTATTTTTATCATTGCTTTCGAACTGACAAGGAGCTTAAGTTATGCCAGTGAGTATCTATATCGCAATCGCGAATCATCGCAGTGAATACCCAGATCCGATCTGTTTCTCTGCTGGAGAAAAACTGCATGTTGGTGAACGATATGAAGGAGAAGAAGATTGGGATAACTGGTTTTTTTGTCGTTCAGAATCCGGAAAATCAGGTTGGGTACCGATACAAATTTTTGAACAAGACGAGAACTCTCACTCTCGCCTAAGAAGCCCTGTCTAGGCTTGTTGTCTATCGACAAAGCCATCATCGGCGGCATCGAGTGGAATGAGCATCTTGAATGTCGCGCCGTGTCCCGGTTCAGAGTCGCATTCAATAGAACCTTGCATCAGTTGCACGATAAGATTGTAGATAATATGCGTCCCCAATCCACTGCCGCCTTGACCAAGCTTGCTGGTGACAAAAGGATCGAAGATGCGGTCACTGATTTCTTTCTCAATACCACGACCGTTATCGTGGTATTCAATCGCTAACATGTCACTCTCAGTATCGATGTTGACAGTAATGGTAATTTGATGAGGGCCATGCCAATTACTGAAGCCATGGATCAGACTATTCATGACAAGGTTAGTAAAGACCTGTTGTAATCGTCCGGGGTAGTTATCGATCACGAGTGTTGAGTCACAGTTAAGGCTAACTTCGACACTGTCCTGTACAAGTCGATATTGGAGTGAGTTTAACACCTGTTCAATATTGTCAGAGAGATTGAAAGAGACACGCTGTTCGTTGGTCTGGTTGACGGCAACTTGCTTGAAGCTTTCGATCAGCTTCGCGGCTTTTTCCAAACTGTTTAACACTAGATCTGCCGAGCTACTTATGTTTTCTACCATGGTGTCTAAGGCACTCTTAGAAATTTTTCCGGTAGAGACACTTTTCTGTAGCTTGATGGCTTCTTCTTTCATAAAAGAGGAAGAGGTGACACTGATGCCAATTGGTGTGTTGATCTCGTGAGAAATGCCGGCGACCAAACTACCTAAAGACGCCATTTTCTCCGCTTCAAGCAATGACTTTTGCGTCTCCTTGAGCTCTGCATACGCACTTCTTAGCTCAGCATTGCTTTGATTTAAACTGGCCGTTCTATCCTGGACTTTCTCTTCGAGGTCTTCATTGAGTTTGAGAAGCTCAGTTTCGATCCCTTTTAGCGCTGTGACATCGTAGCCAAACGCGATAACGTAGCGCAAAGAGCTGCCTTCACTAAAGGGGACAAAGTGCCAGATGAGCGTCTTGGTCCTGCCTTCAATGTTGAACATTTCTAATTCATACTCTTCGTGAAAAGGATTTTCTTGTAATACCTGCTCAAACTCGTAGTGTTGATCTGCCTTTACAAATAGATTCATCCAGCTCACGCCAACAGCATCAGTTTCACTCATTCCGATCAGATCTGTGCCTGCCTTGTTGATGGTTTGGACACGATAGTCTGGGTTAAGGCAACAGATTATCGTACTAGAGGCATGAATGATGGTCGAAGAAAAGTCGCGTTCATTTTCGAGCTTTTCGTTCATCTCTAATCTGGCAGCGAACTCTGCACTTATTCGTCGTTGCATTTGATTGAGGGTGGTACATAAGTTATCGAGTTCGTCTTCGGTGCCGTTGTTTTCTTTGCGGCCTTCCAGCGTGAGCGGAGGCATGGCTCCATTTAAATCAAACTGCTTGGTATAGGCCGATATCCTGTTTAGGTGTCGGATTACCATGTAGTAAATAATGGCGAGAATGAATGACGATACCAACGTTGTTTTAATGATTTGCGTAATTAAGATTAATGCTGATTTTTCGATAAGTCGTTTGTACACTTTTTCGAGTGAAGCGGAAACTTCAAGATAACCGATGACTTCATCGTTGTTGGTTAACTCAAACTGACGCTGAATCTCATAAGTGCTGCTGTAATTTCCCTGCTCGACAATCACGGAGATACTGTCCCCAATCTTCTCTTTCACAACGGCGTATTGAAGATTGGGTAAGTTCATGATTCCATCGATTTGCGCTTCTAGCTGCTTCTCGTTGAGGTTCCAAAGACTCACAGCGACGGATTCGACAAAACTGACCTCTATTTGGCGTATGTTCGATTTGATTTCGCCTACGTCTTGTCGGTAATCCCATAACAACTGAACAGCAGTGATCAACACAGCCAAGATACTGCTACATAGCAGAATGTAGCCAAGTAGGCGGAGTGATAAACTATCCTTAAATTTGGACGGCAATAGTGGTGTCATAGACGCCTTACTCTAAGGGTTGAAGTTCAGCAAAGATACTGGCTGGGTCGAGTTCATAGTGGCTGATATCACTATTAAACTTAGCGGAACGAGATCTAAAGTCTAAGCCCTGCCAGTCTTTGTTGGTGATGCGCGGGAGCAGAAGCTCGGCTTGAGCGGGCTCGATGTTCTCCATACGAGAACGGTAGTTGTAGTCGCCACTTTGACTTTTAAGCTGCGCATCATGAAGGTAGTCGTGCAAGATAATTGCGCACCACGCAGCCTCAGTAAATTGTCCGCCAATCGAGGTATGCAAGGATTTGTCACTCACACCAGATAGGCCTTCTTGTGACCAATCAATGCCGCCTGTGACATAATCTGCGCCTTGTCGCCAACCTAGATCGTTCAGCGCTTCATTAATCCCGATAGCCATCAAATCACTTGCAGCCCAGTAGGCTCGGCTATCAGGAAAACGAGTTTGGAGTCGTGCGGCCTTAAAACGCGCCGTATCTTGCTCCCAAAAGGCATGGACGTGTTGCACCACAGATGCGTTCCCGTCTTCTTTTACGGCGCGATAAAGCCCTTCGGCCCGCAGAATAGCAGGGCTATCAGTAATGGTGCCGTTTATCGCAACAATTTTTACGTGGCCATCGGCGTCAGCAAGCCCTTTATGTCTTGCCTGCGCAATCAAGCTTTTGGCGAGTAAATAGCCCGCGCCTTCGTCATCCGGCATCACCCGGGCGACCCAGTATTTGAATTTTTGTTGAGGATTACCCGCTAATGCTTGGTTTTCATCGCTGATGTCTGCGTTAAAGAGGATAACCGGTATTTCGAGCTCTTCTGCCAGCTCAAGCATATCAAGCGCACTGCGCTTAAGGTTGGGGAAGATAACGCCATCAGCGCCCATTCTTTTTGCTTTATGCAGATTTTCTAGCATCTTCGCTTTGCTACTACGGGCATACATGATGGTGATGGTGATGTTGAGATTATTATTTACTGCCCGCGCGAACTCCTCAGTTGGTCCCCAGAATGCGTCATTTTCAGCACGTTGAGTGATCAGAACGAAGTGAAGATCAGACTTGTGGGAATCAGCAATCGCGTTGCCCGTGAGGAAGATAGCGCACAGCAACAGAAGTGTTTTGAAATACATAGAACGGCTTCTCTATTCGCATTGTAACTAGTTCTCAGATAATTCTAATAGTAGACGTTCTTTTCATGATCGTTACATTGAATACCAATTAAGAATTTTTTTACGAACTAAGACAGCAACACAAAGGTGAAAAAGCGAGACAGATTATGAGATTATCTGTCCGCTTTTTTAGGTTTCAGTGCAGTGAATGAAGCTTATATTGCGGTGGGAAAGTGAACGACGTTGGCCAACGTCATTCTTGCCGATGGCTCGCCCATTGAAGTAATTCTGGGCTGAGTTTTCGATCGTGTGACGTGAGGAAAGCGATGAACTTGGCCGGCGATGCTGTGACAATCTGTGCTTCGTCAATATTGGCTTTTTGAATCGCACGCAGACTTTCGCTGACTTCACCAAGGTCAAAAGCGATATGCGCATCTGAGCCAATAGAGATGAGCGCTTTATGCCGTTTAATGAGCTGCAGCAAGCTTTCGCAGTGTGGCTTGCTACCCGTACGAGAATGGACAAATGAGCTGTTGTTTATCTCGAGGGCAACATTGTTCGCTTTCGCGGCCAACACAACGGCTTCTTGGTCTATGGGATAGTTGGGGTTGCCCGGATGACCAATGATCTGACAATCACCAGACTCAATTGCGGCAATCATGGCTTCCGTGTTTTGCTCCAAAGAGGCAGGAGGAAAAACAGGTTCGTGAAAACTTGCGATGGCCAAATCAAGTCGCCATTTCAGTTCATCGGGTAAACCTAAGCCGATTTCAGGGGCTTGGATATTGGCTTCAATGCCTCGCAAGATGGCAATGTCTTGATGAACATGTGGGATCACTTTCAGGTTGCCAAAATGCCACCAGTGGGGGGCATCAGGCATAGGGGGGGCATGATCGGTAATGCAAAATAGCTCAATGCCTTTTTGTTTAGCGATGGCAATATAGTCGTGAACAGTACTGTATGCGTGAGTGCTGGCGATGGTGTGGCTGTGAGTATCAACGCGTATTTTCATGAGTCTAGTAATGTAAACATCAGGGGGAGGGAGGAGCTAGACTATCGCGTTTCCCCTCTGAGAAACAGTCAGAGGGGTTAACTTTTAATGAAATCACACTTCTGAGAAATAGTCAGAGTGGGCAACGCTCAGCGAAATCACACTTTAAGTGCAGACATTAAGCCTTCAAGCTCTTGCGCTTGTTGGTTGAGTTGAGCGATCTCTTCAGAAGATTGAGCAATGATAGCCGAGACTTGAGAGGCTTGTTCTCGTACCTGCTCGACACTGCTTGCAATGCTATCGGCAACACTGCCTTGTTGCTCGGCCGCTGTGGCAATCTCGGTGCTTCGGTCAGCAACATACTGGTTTTTTTCTGCGATATCGGAAATTTCTTTCCCCACCGCCAATATCAAGTTTTCGCTGCTTTGTGCTCGTTCGACGGTTGTCTCCATCACCTGTAAGAGTGATTTGCTGTCATTTTGGAGAGTTTCAATCATCTGCTGGATTTCGACTGTCGCATCTTGGGTTCTTCCCGCGAGGGTGCGAACTTCGTCAGCGACGACGGCAAACCCTCGCCCTTGCTCACCTGCGCGCGCAGCCTCAATGGCAGCGTTTAACGCCAGTAAGTTGGTCTGTTCTGAGATACTGTTGATTGTTGAAACAACTTCATCAATGCGAGACGTACTGTTATCAAGATTATTAACAGCGTCAGAGGCATTGTTGACATCAAGGCTCAGTTGCTGAATAGATTGCTGTGTATCTTGTACTTTGGCTTGGCCGTTAACGGTCATGGTGTTAGCTGCCTGCGTATCTGTCGAGGTCGTCAGGGCATGTTGGGCCACTTCACGAATAGAAGAGGCCATCTCTTCGGATGCGCTGGCTAAGCTATCGAGGTGTTGACGCTGATGTTCAGATAGCGCTTCGCTATGACCGCTTTGCTGACGCAGTTGGCTACTCAACTGCTGAATAAGCGCTGTGGTTTTTTGAGTTGCCATCACCAACTGGTGTTCGCGTTCAGCAACTTGATCGATAGTGATCGCAATGGTGCTGAACTCATCACGCACTTTGAAGTAGTTCAAGCGGTTGGTGAGATCACCTTGGGCGAGCTTTTGCAGTGCGGTGTGCGTTGCATACATGGCACCGCCGATAAAGGTCATGATGTAGTAGATCGATAGAAAGATGACACCCAGTACAATCGCCAAGATGATTAAATGTGTATTGTCTAAGTAGCTCAACACATGCGGTGGTTGCTTAAGTGATAGTGAGTAACCGTCTACGGCATGTTGATAATCACCCGGACCCACCATAACAGGACTGCTCGCCAAGAAACGTCTCGCGTCGCTCTCGCTGATATTTTGCGCTTTAAAAAGGTGCGCAATGGTTTCCACTTCGTGATTTGCTAGCTCACTGCGTTGACTGTTTGCAGCACTGATCACAACCAAAGTGGTAGCGAGAATAGCGAGAATAGGCAAAATAAAGAGAAGAGAAAATTTTTCCTGAAGTTTCAGATGAATGAGATATTTGTCTATCCATCGAAAAGCGACTTCTTTCATAATGGGACTTCCTGATGCGGCTTTAATGTTGCTGTCGAGTTACTAATACGACGATTTTGTGTCAATTCTACAGGTTATTCGTATCAAAACCCGATTATAGAGGTGATCAATGTCACAATATTGTGCAAAATTTTTGATAAAGGGACGAGTGCAAGGGGTCGGTTTTCGATTTCATACGGCACATGAAGGACTTAGGTTAACACTGACTGGATATGCTCGAAATTTACCGAGTGGTGATGTCGAGGTTGTCGCTTGTGGCAGTCAAGCATCCATTGAACGATTAGCATTGTGGTTGCAGGAAGGGCCGAAGATGGCGAGAGTGGATAGTTGTATAAAAGAAGAACTACCTTGGCAACATTACGAGGGTTTTGCCATGCATTAAAATAGGCTCACCCTATGTGTCCATAGAGTGAGCGGGGCGTTACAAACACTTCGCGGGTTTAGGTAAACCAGCAAGCTTTGTCGCTTGTTTGGCGGGACCTTTTGGGAAGAGCTTGAAGAGGTACTTGGAACTGCCTTTTTCTTCGCCATATTTCTTCGCCATTGCTTTCACTAACATGCGAATAGCCGGTGAAGTGTTGAATTCGACGTAGAACTCTCTGACAAAGTGCACAACTTCCCAATGCGCCTCAGTGAGCTCAATGCCTTCTTCTAGCGCCAGCAAAGGCACCATCTCTTCTTGCCAGTCATTAATGTCTAGCAGGTACCCCTGCTTATCGGTTTCGATCTGTTTACCATTAAACTCGAGCATGTTGTCTTTCTATATCAATCGTTAGTTGTGCTAATCATAAAAGCAAAACGAAAAAAAAGCCGCTATCGAGCGGCTTTTTTTGTCTGTTTGACTATCTATTAGTCGTCACCACCCATTACGCCTAGGATATGAAGTAGGCTTAGGAATAGGTTGTAGATAGAAACATACAGCGTGATCGTTGCAGAGATGTAGTTTGTCTCGCCACCACGAATGATGCTCTGCGTCGTGAGTAGAATCGCGCCGCTAGAAAAGAGCACGAAAATCCCAGATAGCGCTAAGTGAATAATAGGCATCTGTAGGAACAGGTTAGCGACGAAGCCAACAAGGATCACGACGAAACCTGCCATTAACATACCGCTTAGGAACGAAAGATCACGCTTAGTGGTTAACGCGTAGAATGAACAAACCATAAAGGTTAGCGCAGTTCCGCCCAAGGCTGGAACGATGGCAAAGCCCATTCCTGCACCAATATACGCGTTTAGAATTGGACCAAGGGTATAACCGATAAAGCCAGTAAAGGCGAAGGTAAATACCAGACCCATGCTGTTGTTGCGGTTTTTCTCAGTCAAGAACATAAGACCATAGAAACCGACAAGTGTAATGATGAGGCCGGGATGTGGAAGTCCCATTACCATAGAGGTCGTTGCCACAATCGCGGACCAGACGAGTGTCAGCGATAGCAAGAAATATGTATTGCGCAGTACCTTGTTCGTTTCCAATGCACTGGAATACGAGGGGTTGCGGCTAACCATTGGATCGTTCATGTTCTCTCCCTTAGGATGTTGAATCTCGATACACGTTATCGTTATGAGTATATATGGGTTAAATTGTTCCGAACTTCAACTGTGAATTGATAAATTTTCCGTTTTATTCAGCGTTAATTAAGCCCTTAAGCACCTGATTATACACAGACCGTTGATTGAACTGTAGTACATTAACAATGTGTAACCATATGTTAACCGCTTGGGTGTGGTGATGCGACTCACTTAATACTACTTTTTGCAACGGCATGTCGATCACTGGGTAGGCAGCGGTGTGTGAAAGGGGCAGAGTCACCTGCCCCTGATCAGCGTGATACGGTTACTAGTGCAAAATTTGACTCAAGAAAAGCTGAGTACGGTCGGATTGCGGGTTATCGAAGAATTCAGTTGGGTTGTTTTCTTCGATGATTTCACCTGCATCCATAAAGATCACTCTATCTGCTACCTCACGAGCAAAGCCCATCTCATGGGTGACGCAAAGCATCGTCATCCCTTCCCCTGCAAGTTCAACCATAACATCAAGCACTTCTCGGACCATTTCCGGGTCGAGTGCCGAAGTGGGTTCATCAAACAGCATCACCTGTGGGTTCATGCAAAGTGAGCGCGCAATGGCAACGCGTTGTTGTTGTCCGCCAGATAATTGCCCGGGGTACTTATGCGCTTGATCGGGGATTTTAACGCGCTCAAGGTACTTCATCGCGATTTCCGTGGCCTCTTTCTCAGGCATTTTTTTGACCCAGATTGGCGCAAGAGTACAGTTTTGTAATACGGTGAGGTGGGGGAAAAGGTTGAAGTGCTGAAAACACATGCCAACCTCGCGACGCACTAACTCGATATTCTTAAGATCATCAGTCAGTTCTGTCCCTGAAACGATGATGCGACCTTTCTGATGCTCTTCAAGACGGTTGATACAACGGATCATGGTTGACTTACCAGACCCAGAAGGGCCACAAATGACGATTTTTTCACCGCGACGCACGGACAAGTTGATGTTTTTGAGAACATGAAATTGACCGTACCACTTGTTCATATCGATCAACTCAATCATCGGCCCTTCATTTTCCTGAATTGTTTGGCTAACTTCTGACATATTACTTTCCTTTGTTGGGTCCGACTAACGCTTGTGTCCGGTGTGAAGTTTGTTTTCTAGATAGATGCTGTATCGCGACATAGTGAAACAGAACACCCAAAACACTAAGGCGACAAAGATATAGCTTTCAGTGGCGAATCCGAGCCATTCCGGGTCGGTGTTTGCTGCTTGACCGACACCCAGTACATCGAACATCCCAATGATTAACACCAAGCTGGTATCTTTAAATAGGCCAATGAAGGTGTTAACAATCGAAGGAATGGTGATCTTCAAGGCTTGTGGCAAGATGATCAGATACATTTTTTTCCAATAAGTGAGGCCGAGTGCATCAGCGGCTTCGTATTGGCCCTTGGGAATCGCTTGAAGGCCACCGCGAATGACCTCTGCCATGTAGGCTGCACTGAACATGACAACACCGATCAATGCGCGAAGGAGCTTATCTGTTTCTGCCTCGGCATGAAGGAAAAGCGGCAGCATGACGGAAGCCATAAACAGTACGGTAATTAGCGGGACGCCACGCCAAAACTCAATATAAACAGTACATAAGCTGCGAATAATGGGCATTTCAGAGCGACGGCCTAGGGCGAGCACGATACCTATAGGTAGAGAGACGACGATGCCGACGATGGCGATAACCAGCGTAACGAGCAAGCCACCCCAAAGGTGGGTTTCTACAACGGGTAGACCTAGAATGCCGCCATACAGCAACGCTGTGGCAATAAATGGATAGATATTGACGAAGAACAGCCAAATCCATTTTCTACCGGGCGTTTTTTCAACGGCTAGCAAGGTGATAAAAATAGCCAATGTAGCGTAAAAGAGTTTTGGCCGCCAGAGTTCTTCTGACGGGTAAAACCCAAACATGAACTGCTCAAAGCGAACATTAATAAAGACCCAACAAGCCCCTTCACGGCTGCAAGCGTCTCGGGTCTCGCCAATCCAATCAGCTTTAAGAATTGTCCAATCAAAGACAGCCCAGAGCCCCGTGATGGCAAAGTATGCGAGTATCAAGGTAACGATAGAGTTGACTGGACCGGAAAAGAGGTTCTTTTTTAACCAACCGATCACACCTGTGGTGTTGGCGGGTGGCGGCAAATCTGGCTGAAATTTATGTACACGCATATTATCGCTCCACCAGTGCTACTTTGCGGTTATAGATGTTCATGATGAGGGAGGTCAATAAGCTCAGCGTTAGATAGACCGCCATTGTCATGGCAATGATTTCGATGGCCTGTCCTGTCTGATTGAGTGTCGTGCCGGAAAACACGGAGACGAGGTCAGGGTACCCAATCGCCATCGCCAAGGAGGAATTCTTGGTTAAATTGAGGTATTGGCTAGTAAGTGGTGGAATGATAATGCGCAATGCTTGTGGGATAACCACAAGGTTGAGCGTCTTGCTGCGTGGTAACCCCAACGCCATCGCGGCTTCTGTCTGTCCATGGCTGACAGCATTGATGCCTGAACGAACGATTTCGGCAATAAATGATGCAGTATAAATCGTTAGCGCGAGAGCTAAGGCTGCTAACTCAGGTAAGATGGTAATACCACCGCGAAAGTTGAACCCTTTTAAAGCAGGATATTCAACGCTTACTGGCATACCGCCAAGTAAGTACCCGAGTAGCGGAAAACCAATAAGTGCAAGGATACTCACCAATCCGATTGGTGATTGCTGACCGGTTATTTTTTGTTTGTTATGTGCCCAGTGGCGATAGCCTAGCGTCACAATGATGCCAACAATCAGCCCTGCGCCAATGAGCCAAGCGCCTTTCTCAAAGATAGGTCCTGGGAGATAGAGGCCTCGCACATTTAGAAAGATGGCTTCACCGAGACTTAGGCTCTGGCGTGGCGAGGGTAGCGCTTGCAAGACAGCAAAGTACCAGAAGAATATCTGCAATAGGAGTGGGATATTGCGAAATGTCTCGATATAGACGGCAGCAAAACGGCTGACCAACCAGTTGGAAGACAGGCGCGCAATACCGATAAGAAAACCCAGCACGGTCGCTAAAATAATCCCGATGACAGAGACCAGTGCAGTGTTCAGTAAACCGATGAAGAAAGTACGGCCATAGCTGTATGTTTCGTCATAGTCGATAAGTGTGAGTGAAATACCAAATCCGGCTTCTTGTTTTAGAAAGTCAAAACCGGTTGCAATCCCACGCGCATCCAAGTTGCTGAGCGCGTTATTAACAATGGTATAGAAAAAGAAGAGTAAACCAGCGATGACAATGATCTGAAAAGCAACCGCCCGAAATAAGGGATTATAAAAAAGGTTTTGGTGCTTCTTCGGCGCGGCCTCAACATCCGGTGTCGTGGGGGTGTGTGGTGATTTAGGAGCCATACAACAACCTCAGTTCCTTTATTGTTATGAAAAGTGGGGCAGTGCAAGCACTACCCCTATTTCTCAATAATGTTTAGCGGATTGGTGGCGCGAATAGGATACCGCCGTTGTTCCATAGCGCATTGAGGCCACGGCTGATTTGCAGTGGTGAGTCCAAACCAACAGTACGCTCGAAGCTTTCACTGTAGTTACCCACTTGCTTGATCACTTGGTAACCCCAATCATCTCGGATACCTAAGCCAGACCCTTTAGGGCCATCGAGTCCGATGAGACGCTTAATATCTGGGTTATTTGAGCTCTTCATGCTGTCAACATTGGCTGAGGTAACGCCGAACTCTTCCGCAGCAATCATTGCGTTCAGCGTCCACTTAACAATGTTGAACCACTGGTCGTCGCCTTGACGAACAACAGGGCCTAGCGGTTCTTTAGAGATGACTTCTGGAAGAACTGCGGCAGAATTTGGATCAGAAAGGGTTAAACGCAGTGCATAAAGGCCTGATTGGTCTGTTGTTAGTACGTCACAACGGCCGGCGTCAAAACCTTTTGATGTTTGAGCGGCGGTATCAAACACAACAGGCTCATACTTCATACCCATAGTACGGAAGTAATCTGCGAGGTTAAGTTCGGTTGTCGTACCTGATTGGACACAGACTGCAGCACCGTCAAGTTCTTTTGCGCTAGTTACACCGAGCTCTTTTTTCACCATGAAGCCTTGGCCGTCGTAGTAGTTAACGCCCGCGAAGTTTAAGCCAAGTGCGGTGTCACGTTGTAGCGTCCAAGTTGTGTTACGTGAAAGAACGTCGATTTCGCCTGATTGCAATGCAGTGAAGCGCTCTTTTGCTGTCAAAGGGATGTACTTAACTTTTGATTTGTCACCGAGGGTCGCGGCGGCAATAGCTTGGCAGAATTCGACATCCAAACCTTCCCATTCACCTTTCGCGTTTGGGTTAGAGAAGCCTGGAAGACCAGTACTTACACCGCATTGGACATAACCTTGCTTCATCACTTTATCGAGTGTGCCTTCAGCTGCGACACTAGAAGCAGAGTACAGCGCCACAGATGCAGCAAGCGTAGTAAGTACAGCTTTTACTTTATTCGCCATTTGATGATTCCTTATCTTTAGCTTATTCCCCATAAGGGTCTGATGTTGTGATTGCTAGATAACTTATTAATCGCGAAAGAAATTATGCGACCAGTAAGCAAGTAACCTTTTGAGTATAGAAAGAGAATTCAAAACGTCACGTTAGCTTTTGCTATCTGGCTTCGATTCTAAAGCGCACTCACGGTTGAGCAAGTTACGTACCAGCTCTCATGTTTCATTCTCTGTGAGCGTGAAATTGACTAGAAATGATGAAAAGTTGCACGATTAGTCAACAAAGTTCGCTGCATTCAACCAGTGAATAAGTCGACAATTTAAGGAAATTGTCATCTTTTCCACTGCTTTATTGGTTGTATTTGACTCGACTTGCTGTTTTGGTTGGTAGGGTGTGAATTTATTACCGCCGGCGTAAGCGGAGGGTTTTATAGTGACTTATCCCTAGATGGGATAAGCGTCGCCTAAATTATTCGACAGGCTAGGATGCTGTGAATGTTACTTTAGCTGGTGAATAATGCTAGCAATCTAA
Source organism: Thaumasiovibrio subtropicus (assembly GCF_019703835.1). Lineage (NCBI taxonomy): Bacteria > Pseudomonadati > Pseudomonadota > Gammaproteobacteria > Vibrionales > Vibrionaceae > Thaumasiovibrio > Thaumasiovibrio subtropicus. Next base: position 1,563,375 of record NZ_AP023054.1, read on the forward strand.
ATGTTGCATAAATGTTATTGTTTAATCGTGGTGCAGGGATGCGCTGGATTGGTGCAGGGTAATCGATTGATTTACCTTATTTAATTGTCTCAATTGACGATGAAAAATGAGGCTTTTTACAGAGCTGAATTCACTGAAATAACTAAAACGTGACATAAAGCACAAGATTAATTAGTGCTTTTTAGCTGTTTTCAGCAATTTTCCGTTCCTAAAGGGTATTTGACGAAAACTCATCTGCCGAATATATAGACAGTTTTGTGTCGCATGTTGGTAGTAGATAACTGATTTATCAGTAAAATGGCGTTTATCGAGGATGATGAAAGGTAGAGTAATAAGGAGCGCTTAACGCGCTCCTTTTCCGAGATTACATGTTCGCTTTTAAACGTTGGAAGAGCTCTTCGTAGAGGACACTCGTTGCGCCGACATCATCTTGCCATTCTCCTTTGTCCAATACGTCTTGAGGCGGAAATATCGCTTGATCGTTCTTGAACTCGTCAGGCAATAAACTCACTGCACCTTTCACTGGCGTTGGGTAGCCAATCTCTAAAGCAATCTTTGCCGCGTTTTCAGGACGAAGTAAAAAGTCGATCATTTTATGGGCCGCTTCCACATTTTTCGCTTGTGCAGGAATTGCGAGGCTATCCATCCAAAAAATGGCGCCATCCTCTGGCCAGATGATATCAACGTTTGCACCATCTTGACGGGCCATATAGGCTGAACCATTCCAAAGCATACCCAGACTCACTTCACCCGCCATGTAGGGGTTGGCGGGGAAGTCTGAGTTGAATACAAGGACATTCGGCATGAGCTTTTTCAGCTCTTCGTAGGCGGCACGAATTTCCGTCTCATTGGTTGTGTTGGTTGAGTAACCCAGTTTACGTAGACCGATATGGAAAAACTCACGTGCGTCATCCATCATCATTAGCTGACCTTCGAAGCCTTCATTCCATAGCCCTGCCCAAGCGTTGACGGGGTTGCCGTCTTCGAAGTCGCGGTTTACACCTATGCCCGTTGCACCCCAAATGTAGGGAATAGAGTAATCGTTACCGGGATCAAACGGCTTATTGAGGTAGTTCGGGTCGAGTTCCGCAAAGTGAGATAATTGGCTCTTATCTATTTTCTGAAGCATCTCTTCATTGCGCATCTTTGACACGTAATAAGTGGAAGGAACAACAAGGTCGTAACCGCTGCCATGTGTTTTTAAACGTGCATACATGGTTTCATTTGACTCGTATGTCGAGTAAATGACTTTAATACCTGTCTCTTTCTGAAACTCTTGAAGGACTTCAGCTGGAATGTATTCAGACCAATTGTAGAAGTACAGCTCTTCAGCTTGCACAAAAGATACAGAAGCCAAAGACATGGCGCCAATCATGGATAGTTTAAATGGTGACATCTTATCTCTTTCCTTAGGGTTGCTCGGCAAATTGCCGGACAGGTTTTTCTCTTGCGATCCATTGTGACAGAGCCACCAACACAAGAGAGACTATTAACATTAAGGTTGCAAGCGCATTCACTTCAGGTGAGATGCCAACGCGTACCATAGAGTAGATTTTCAACGGTAATATTTTATATCCCGGCCCGGTGACGAATGAACTGATAATGACGTCATCCAGTGAAAGCGTAAAGCTGAGCAACCAACCGCTGGCAATGGCTGGTTTAGCGAGGGGCAGGATGATCGATTTTAATATGACCCATTCATTCGCGCCGAGATCTTTGGCCGCTTCCAACATTCTTACATCAAAACCATTTAATCGACTGTAGACAGTGACAACTACAAACGGTAAGCAAAAGGTGATATGGGCGACAAGTAGTGAGAGAAAGCCGAGCTGTACGCCCATAAAGAGAAAAAGGGCCAACAGTGACAGTGCCATGACGATGTCAGGAGACATCATGACAATAAAAAGCATACCTTGAACGAAGCCTTTTCCCTGGAACTTATACCTAAAGAGAGCGATCGCCATCAGCGTGCCCATGACGGCGGCAATCGTGGCTGAAAACACAGCGATAGTGAGCGAGTGCTTTGCTGCTTGAATGAGCCCGGCATTAGCAAACAGTTGCTCATACCACTTGAAGGTAAAGCCGTCCCAGCGAAAACCAAATTTGCTAGCGTTAAAAGAGTTGACGATCAACACAATGATTGGGATATACAAGAAAGCGTAGACCAGTCCCATGTAGCCATGACGAAGATAGCGCATCATTATTGCCATTCTCCTTTCTGGTTCATGAGCTTACCTGCTCGATAATAGATATAGAGTAGGATGGCCATCGCCATCGTTAACGCAATACTTGTTGCAGCGCCGAAAGGCCAATCACGGGCATTCAGTACTTGGCTCTTAATGACATTCCCGATAAGGAGGTTCTTTGCACCCCCGAGTAGATCAGAGACATAAAACATCCCCAAGGCTGGAAGCAGTACTAGCAGGCAACCTGCAATAATACCGGGCATAGTAAGCGGTAGAATGACCTTGAAAAACGTTTGTAGCGCGTTGGCGCCAAGATCTCTCGCAGCTTCGATATACGCCCGGTCGAGTTTCTCGATGGCGGAGTAGAGCGGTAAGATCATAAACGGCAGCAGGATGTATACGAGACCTATCATGACGGCGTTTTCAGTGTACATAATTCGCAATGGCTTATCGATGAGGCCAATGGATAGCAGGGTGCTGTTTAATAGCCCTTTCGTTCCCAACAACAGTTTCAAACCATAGGTTCTTATTAATGAGTTGGTCCAAAAGGGGACGATGACCAGGAACAGCATAAAGGGGCGCGTCCGTTCTGGGAGCTTTGCAACGGCATACGCAAAGGGATAGCCTATTAGCAGGCAGAGTAGGGTGGCCACGATCGCCATATAAAAAGAGTGCCAGACCACTTTTGCGTATAGGGGGTCGAACAAGCGTGTGTAGTTGTCTAGCGTGAAGGTCATCGCTATCAGGTTAGTTTCATCACGTGTTAAAAAACTGGTGACGACAATCATGGCATTTGGAATAAAAACAAAGACCAATAACCACCCCACTGTGAGGGTGAGAATGATGGATTTCAGTGAGAGACGTTCGCTCATGGTCGCATATCCTGCTCTTTAAGTACCACTTCCCAGCTCTCTACCCAAGTGACTGCGACACGCTGCTCTAACGAGTGATCAACGTCCGGATCATCTTCGTTGAAAAACTCGCTTACCATCACCTGTTGACCACTATCTAGTTCAACAATGGAGTCGAGGGTCATACCTTTATAGGTACGATCTTTAACGGCACCCGTGATTCCGTTTACTTTGGCATCATCAGATATCTCTTCTAAACGAATATCTTCGGGGCGCAATAGCACGCTAATGGCATCGCTTTCTGCAACATCAAGCGTGGTATGCAGTATGGTTTCTGTCCCTTCGACCTCGGCACGAATACGTTTTTCGTCTAAACGCGCTAAGACTTTGCCCTTGAAAACGTTTATCTCACCGATAAAACGTGCCACAAAGAGGTTTTTAGGCTCTTCGTAGATGGCTTTGGGTGAGCCGTCTTGCTCGATGTTTCCTTCACGCATTACGATGATGCGATCAGACATCGATAGCGCTTCTTCTTGATCGTGGGTGACAAAGATAAAGGTGATACCCAGTTGTCTTTGCAATTGCTTGAGTTCAAGCTGCATCTGCTTACGCAATTTGTAATCCAGTGCCGAAAGCGATTCATCGAGGAGCAGTACTTTCGGTTTATTTACGACAGCACGGGCTATCGCAACGCGTTGCTGTTGTCCACCAGAGAGCTGGTGCGGTTTGCGATTGGCGAAGTCAGCGAGTTGCACCATGCTCAATGCGTCTAAGACTCGGTTGGGAATCTCTGCCGCGGGCACATTCTGCATCTTTAAACCGAACGCGACATTGTCGAAGACGCTCATGTGAGGAAAAAGGGCATAGCTTTGAAATACTGTGTTCACCGGACGTTTTTCTGATGGCATGTGAGTCACATCTTGGCCATCGAGTAAAATTTGCCCCGAGTCTGCGGTTTCGAATCCAGCTAACAATCTTAGAATAGTGGTTTTACCACATCCCGACGGACCCAAAATAGTGACAAATTCACCGTGGCCCACGTCGAGATCGAATTGATGGATGATGGTTTTACCGTCAAATGCCTTTGTTAATCCTGTGAGAGAAACAAGCGGCGGGGTTAGGGGGCGATTTGCGTTCAAGGGCCCTGACTCCTGATAAAAACAAATAATTTACTGTAGCGCCGTGACAACCTAGCGTGTTTCTTTGGTGTTGCTGTGACTTGTTGCACTCCAAAGCCATCGATGAAATGCGCTAAAAGCTTTAGGGTATTACGCACAAAGTGTAGTCGAATCAGACCCAGATTTTTGTGTGAGGGCGCGCATTGTAGTGTTTTGTTTTCACTTTGAAAAGCGACAATTGCCGTCATGTTGCGGGAAATTGAAATTCATTGCTTTAGGGTTAGGTATCGTTCTGATTTTATTATTAATCATCATGTAAAGTGCAGGGTTTAGAAGCAGACTAGCGCGGCGAGTTCAAGGCAAAGGTGTGAAGGATTAGCTTTTCCCTTTCGTCCACATTTTCTTTTTACTCGATGCGCTAACTGGCTTTGAATGCGGCTTCTCGACATCGTTTGAATATGGTTGCGCAGAAAGTGCGCGCCAAAAACTTTGAGACGTATTAAACACTGTGATTGTTGTATGACTCAGTTACAATATGGTCAGAACTGTATTATAGAGAGTCCTATGAACCACCTTTCTTTAGATGAATACCCTCGAAAATGGATCTTCACCCATGCGTCGATGCCGCTTCCTGAGGGCATACTTGCCAGTATTAAGCCTTTTACTCAAGCGCGTTCTTCTCAGCTTTGGCGTGAACATATCAGTGCGATGAGTCCAGATGCAGATCGTTTGGCCAGTGATGACTGGGCAGGAAAAGAAGAGAGTTGGAAAGAGTCGGTGCTTTGGCAAGAGGCATGGGAGAGTGACGAGCCTGAACTACCGGAAGAGGTACTTGCGTTTATCACTTGGGAAGATAATACCCCCGTTTATTTCTGTTATGAGAAATACAATGTGATAGAGACTACCTGGGGCGTGTTCAAACAAGCTTGGAAAAATTTCCTGTTTTTCGATGATGGGCCGATTCTAATTGGACGTCGTAAAAAAGAAGCTTTGTGGTTTGACTCTGAAGGTTATGTGCAGTTAGGGCTACGAGAATAAGGCATTTAGAGTCTTGTTTGCCAAACGGCCTTGTTGATACAAGGCCGTTTTTGATCATTAGAACTTACCGGCTGGTGGCCAGTTGGGGTTCTCTATTTCATCTTCTCCAACCGCGTCGTTGGCTTCTTTGGCAATCGCAGCAGGTACGCAAGTTTCAGGGACCACGACTTCAACTAAAAAGTTTTTGTCTGGCGTGGCACGAATCTCTTCCATGACGGCAAGTAATTGGCCGAGGTTTTCAACTTTGCGTCCTTCTCCGCCAAAGCCATCAGTGAGCTTGGCAATCTGCCAGTTTGGCAGCTTATTATACTGGTAGACGTTATCGAGCAACGGATCTTTATAATCTTTTGGCGGCTCTCTAAATGGGTTGGGGTTCACCAAGTATTGCTCTATGCCATAGATGCCGTTAGCGATCACAAAGACCACGGTGTTTAGGCCATAGGCATGCTGATCAGCGACCGCTTGGCAAGTTTCATGAAACGCGCCATCTCCGACAACAACAATCGCTCGCTTATCTGGGTTTGCTAAACCAACCCCTGTTCCTGCACCGACGGAGTAACCAATCGAAAGCCAAGATGCTTGGGCGACAAATCCGTTTCTCGCTTCGATGGGCACAGATTGAGCGCCGATAAGCGGGAACCCTGCATCCACCACCAAGATATCATCTTGGTTAATCCATTGACCCAGTGTGCGATAGAGTGAGTCATAGTTGACTTCGCCAGTCAGAGACTCATTGATAATGTGTGATTTCGGTGCTGACTGATATTTTTTGAGTGAGGCGTTAAGACGCAACCCTTTTAGTCGCATTGCTGGTCGTTTTTCAACGAGCTCGATCATTTTATCGAGGTAGTCATCGAGTTCGACGGAAGGAAAATAGCTGGCACCCGCAATGACACCTTGATGGGCGGCCAAAATGGTGTGCTCGCTGCGGATGTCTTGGTTACTGGTATCTTTACCCGTTGTCCATGCCCCAATTCCGATGAGACAGCCATCGTCACCAACAAGCTCTTTTAACGTTGATTGCGACAAGGTCACACAGCCTTCGAAAGCAGGATGCGACTCACTTACCACGGACTTACTCAGGGCAGAGGTGACAAACTTGATCGGTTTGTCGGATTGATTGTGCGTGTTGAGTGCTTCCAGCAGGGCAAGAAACTTATCTTGTAGACCAAAGCGCTGCAACTCGATACCTGCCCAGAGTAAGACATTGGATTTCTTTTCAATCAGTGCCAGTGTTGCTTGTGCGGCGATATCGGCATCACTGACAGTAACTTGCTTGCCGGTGCCCGAAGCGAGTGTACCTTGTGGGGTGTGACAACACTCGCGCCATACATCTTCACTGATTTCGAGGTAGACGGGCTGATGCTTAGTCAACATGGCCGTTAACGCTGAATCAATTTGGTAAGGCGCCTGCTGGGCATTGGTAATGCGTTCAGCCGCGGCGGTGACAGGGCGGAACATATGGATATCGACTAACTGGTATCCGGTGGTATGTGAGTAGAGTAGTCCGGTGTTTTTCTCTATAGCATCCTCTTTATTGGTCGGGGCGCCATTAATCAACACGACAGGGACTTTTTCAACATACGAGCCTGCAATGGTGTTAAGTAGGCTAAATGCCCCCACACTATAGGTGACATAGACAGCCCCAATGCCCTTAAAGCGAGCATAGGCGTCAGCGGCGTAACCCGCACAGAGTTCATTGGCGTTACCTCCGATTTTTATCGGTGAGGAGGGGTCAGCTAAGATGGTGTCTAAGAAAGGGGCGGTGTAGTTTCCCGCTACCCCAAACATTTGCTCAAGTCCTAGCTCTTCTAAGCGTTGCTTTAAATAAGATGCGACAGTGGTCATAGTCATCACCTTATTCTTTGTCGAAGTAGCTAAGACGAATTGACATGGTTTCATCTATCTCGAGCTCAGCATCACAGTGATTGCGCTCTGTAGGCTCATATTGGCAGTCGATGTATTCACGAATAGAGGCAGTGGCCACTTCTTGATAGGCTTCTTTAATTGCACAGGAAGGTTGCTCTCCATGATCTTTAATGAACTTCTCTGAGAACTTCTGCAAACCGAAGCCTTTTTCTAGTACTAGATCGGTAGAGCGCAGTGCACCTTCTACCCAACCTTGATAGTCAGAGAAGGCTTCACCACAGGTGTAGAGATTATCGAGTGGCTCGGTGAGGGTTGCCATTACTTCTCGGTCATTGGCACCTATCGCCCATTGGTGAACACCGTAACCAAACTGTTGAGAAAGCTTGGTATCAAAACTGACTGACCCCTCCCAAATTCGCGCACTGGTCATTACTGGCTCTGGCACGAAATGGGTGTTGAAGATGGACTTAAAGTAGCGGGTGGCTTCTTTGACCACGGCAAGAGACGCAGGGAAGATTGTTTGCGGCTGTTTGTCGCTATATTTGTTTTGTAGTGGTGACTGGTATTTGTCGCCTTTATTTTGTAGCGCACTCCAGTAGTTAATATTGAGGTAGTCGCAGTAGATGGTTAAAGCAGCCGGTGCCTTAAACTTACTGTTGCTGATCTTAGTGAGTTTGGCTTCCAATTCAGGGCTAGGTGAAGCGCCACTTTGCTCGTATTGTAGTCCTGCGGTGACTTCATTACTGATGGAGTAGAATGGATAGATAGAACCCGTGGGGAGGTCTGCGAAGTTAGGGCCAAATTCAACAACAGGTTGATTGCTGAGTTTGTTCCCCCACCACGCGTAGTCATAGTACAGGTTAATTTTTAATAGTGGTTGATTGGTCGTTGATTGCAGGGTGTCCCAAAGGTTTGCTGCTTTTTCCGCGGGGAGTGCATTAAAGGCATCAGAACGTGCGAAGAGTTTCTCAAGCGCGAGTCGAGGTAGACACAGCAGGACCTTTTCAGCCTCGATAGTGAAGTGTTGGGGCTCGGCACAGTCTTCTGGATTCGTGTACTGGTAAGTGACTACGTAGCCGCCATTGTCAGTAGCTTTGATATTGGTGACCAAAGTATTGAGGTGGATACGCTCTTCGCCAACTTTCTCTACCAATGCGTTTGGCAGAGTACTAAAGCCTTCTTTAAATGTTCGGAACTCTGCATCGGCAGGGAAATCTTCAAGCAGTTGATAAGCCACACCCGCATTCATTTTTGATAGGAAAGTACCGTTAAAGCCGAGTAGGCGATAGAGTAGGGTAATTGCCTCGTTGGTATACCCCATCTCAGTGAGCAGATCCCAAAGTGACCATTGGTATAGAGGGACGTTTTGCCAGCAGCAATCGAGACGGAATTTCTGCCAAAACTCTGGGCCTTTGTTTTTGGGTCTGTCAGTAAACTGCGGGTTCGCTTGTAGAATGCGATTAAAAACCGTATCGATGATCTGTTTAGGATTAATGTTTTGCTCGGCGGGTGCGAGATTGTAGAGTTCACTCCAGATCTCGAAATTGTTGCTTTTGGCTTCTTCGGCTGTGAAGCTTTCCCCGCGGAAACATAAACGATTGTTTCCGTTGCTGTTCATGGGGAAGGGGACGATGTCATTGACCAAGTCTAGCTCCATGAAAAGCGACATCAAATTGTCCATGTTCTCGAACAGAAAACGCATGCCGCCTTCTTCTTCTTTAACCACATGCCCATTTGGAAACTCAATCAAGTCTGAGTCTAAGCGACCACCCGTTCGGTTGCTCTTTTCAAGAATAACAATGTCATCAATATCGGTTTCTTCAAGCAATCGGTATGTACTGTATAGCCCAGAGACGCCAGCACCTACCACGAGCACTTTGGCTTTTGATGGAATACAACGTTGTTTACGCATGAGGTTAAGATCGACGTTATACATTTTATCTTCCCTTAGAGTTCTGCCTGCCTATTTGGTCATGACTGACCGTGTTTAGGTAACTATAGTGTGTGTAAAAGAGACAAAATCTAGATGATCTATTTTTGTGAGTGATGTCTGTAAATTTGGTCAAATGTTATAGAGTTGTAAAAATACTTGCGCTTTAACCCTTTGTATTTATTGATTTTTGTTTTCACCTGTCCAGTTGGACAGGTTTTGAATACTGAGAAAACACGTTTTTATAGTCAGGCTTGCACTCAATTCAATAGATTGGGTGAATAATTAAATCAAGGTAGGAGTAGTGGTTCCGTTGTTGCCTGAACAAAGACAGGAAAACACGATGAGCAATAATCTAATTCGCGAAGTAAAAGCGGCAGGAAGACAGATCACTCAAGCAAGCGCTGAGGTGGAATCGACGCTTGGTCCACTGAGCCAACTTGTGGGGACATGGAAGAATGAACCCGAGCTACCGGGACGTGGCTGGAACATGATTGCCGTTCCGTTTGGTGGTGACAATTTAGGGTACCGCTTGTTGTTAAACCAATACAACGAGACCCTCACTTTTGACTTGGTAGATAAAGGGGTGCCAAACCGCGGCATAGCGACGTCTAATGATGATCGCGAAGATGACCAGTTTCTTACTGCTTTGGCTTATGACCAGCGTATTGAACAGATAGCAACAGATGACTTTCCTCGCAGCGATTTGCTGAACCCTAATGGCTCGATCATTCACCATGAGCCCGGCTTGTGGCTTAACATGCTGAACAAGACAACGAACCATGTCGACATTGCGCGTCTATCGACCATCCCTCATGGTGATTCTGTCCTTGCCTTAGGTCGAAGCGGTCAGTTGCCGGAAATGCCACGCGTGCCAGACATAAGTGGGCTGCCGATTGGTACGGGGGATACGCTGGAGGATGCTTATTTTGCCCCGTATCAGCGTTTTCATAGTGACCCATTTGAAGGTGTGTTTGACCCTGTTCATCCGAACGCGTTGCTAAATGAAGCAAATCAAGGCGTAGAGATAGAGAAAGTGACGGTGTTACCGGTTGATACTACGGTAGAAACGGGAGGCATCGCCAACATTCCTTTCGTGACGAAGCAAGCAAACGCAACGCAGCTGAATGCGACCTTTTGGATTCAAGAGCTTAAAGAGAAAGACGCCAACGGCAACCCTAAATTACGTTTACAGTACTCGCAAACTGTCTTTCTAGAGTTCTTTAAGCGGACTGATGGTGTGCCCGGTCTCATTCGTTGGCCACATGTCAGTATCAATACCTTAGTGAAAGTCACTGACTAGCGGAAACGAAAACAGCCTGCATCGGCAGGCTGTTTATCGATCTCAGTACGCTAAATGTAATTAGAACTTACGGCTGTACTGTAGGCCGAAGAGAAGCGCGTCAGCACGGGTAGTGGCAGTGATTGTCCCACCTATTGGCATGCCTTCAATGATCTCTTCGGTGACAAGCTCATCTTTGCCACGCAGCATGGTAATACCAAAATCAACAGATGAGTTGCTGTTAATGTGGTAGCTGGCACCCGCAGAGAACCATTGACGATCTGAATCTGGGATAGATAGCGATGTACGCTCGTCAACGGCGGCGATGTCATACATGTAGCCAGCGCGCAGCGTCCAGTTGCTGTTCAGGTAGTAAGTACCCCCAAGAGAGATGTGACCAGCATCTTTCCATTCGTAGGTTTTCAGCGAACCAAAAGCATCAGAATCGACACTTTCAAATGAGCTCCATCCCACCCATTGTGCTGAGTAGTGAACAGCAAATTGTTCTGCCACTTTGTGGTAAGCAGAGAACTCAACCATATCTGGCAGCGCTAGATGTAATGTGTCATCGTGTGCAGTCACACCAACTTTAGTCACATCACCTTTTGCTTTGACGGTTGGACTGTAACGGTAACTTAAGCCAAAGCGATGATTTTCATTGAGCTCAAATGTCGTACCTAAGTTAAAGCCAACAGCGATACCATCAGCATCTGCGTTGAGAGCGCCTGGGCGCATCAGCTCACCTTGGCCGTAAATAATATCTAGGCCACCACCAAAACTCCATTGCTCGTTGATACGATACGCGACGACACCACCGAAGTTCATGCTCATCACGTCAGTCTTGCCACCTAATAGGCCGATCTCAAAGTCTTCTGAGAATTCTGTACCAGTGCCAAAGTTAGAGTAGGCAGAAACACCCCAAGACCACTGTTCATTGATCGGCGCAACAAAGTAAAAGTTGGGTACAAAGGCAGTTGAGCCGATATCATTTTGGTCAGAAATACTTTTTATAGGTCCAGGTAAATGTCCCGATCCGTCCTCTCTTGGACATAGCATTCCTGAACAGGAGCCATTGGTTACGTTGACATCCGTATCAATCACGGTGAAACCTAATGACATCTCTTTTTGATCAAACAGTGCTGCCGCTGCTGGGTTGCGCGCAATCGTTGAGGCATTGTCTGCAATCACAGCATCGCCCGCAAAAGCACGGCCTAGGCCTGTTGCTGATTGGGCATTTAGTTGAAAACCTGCCGCGAGGGCAGAGGTAGAACTCATAGCCAGAGCTGCGACAATCGCTTGGCTTAACAGACGCTTCTTATTCATATTCTTCTTACTTCAGTATGTGTAATGGAATCACCGTTCTGTGCGGTGATTTGATGCTGCAAGTCTATTGAGTGGTTTTTTTACTAGAACTCAGACCAGTTGAAAGTTGGCGCTAGATCAAGCAAGTTAGTCAGTTTTGTAAGGTTTATTGTTAATGCTGTTATTGCTGTGTGGTGGGTCTGTGATGTGTGAGGGTGAGCATGGTTATGGGGCAAAGATGAATAATGATCCAAACTGTAAGAAATGAAAGCAAATATTTGAGTACAAACTCTAAAAAATCAGGCTCTAAGTGATAACTGTTCTCAAAGCGGCGCTGTGACAGGGGTTTAAGTGATGTTTAACTAGATTGTTGCTTGGTGAAAGAGGGCAATTTGGGGTAAATTTGTGGCAGCAATGTGAATTTGATCAACAATGCCAAAGGATGGCATTTGAGCATAAAGGATAGCAATGTTACCGGTTCTTCCCTATCAAGCGACAGTCGATGAGGCTGTATTGCGCTTTCTCGATAGCCTATCGCAAACTTCGTTTTCTGGTGAAACGGACATAACCTACGCCAGCCGTTTATCTGTTGCCACAGATAACAGTGTGTATCAGCAGTTGCCTCAAGCGGTTATCTTTCCAAAAACAACCGACGATGTTATCGCAATCGGTAAACTCGCCGCCAAATATACGGAGGTGAGTTTTTCTGCACGAGGTGGCGGTACGGGCACCAATGGTCAATCGTTAACCCCCGGCGTGGTGGTTGACCTCTCGCGCTTCATGAACAAAATTCTTGAAGTGAACCCTGATCAAGGGTGGGTCCGAGTGCAAACAGGCGTTGTGAAAGACCAATTGAATGACGCATTACGTCCGCATGGCTTCTTCTTTTCTCCCGATCTCTCTACCAGTAACCGTGCGACGATTGGCGGCATGATCAATACTGACGCATCAGGCCAAGGTTCGTTGAAATATGGTAAGACGTCTGATCATGTACTGTCATTGCAGGCGGTATTGGCGGATGGCTCGTTGTTAGAAACAGAGCCGTTGAGTGCTGATGCCCTCGAAGAGACGCAATGTCACGGTTATGCGAAGCAAGCAATGCAGGTATCCGCGCGTGTGTGTAAGGAAAAGCGTGCTGACATCGACGCTAAGTTTCCACCACTGAATCGCTTTCTCACAGGCTACGACCTCAAAAACGCCTATCTTCCTGATGAAGACCAGTTTGATATCACCCGCATTCTCTGCGGCGCGGAAGGCTCACTCGGTTTTATAACTGAAGCTAAGTTGAATATCACGCCGATCCCGACGTCGCGTACCCTGGTTAACATTAAGTACGATAGCTTTGATGCGGCGTTGCGAAATGCGCCGATGATGGTGGAAGCCAATGCCTTGTCGGTGGAAACCATCGATTCAAAAGTGCTTAACTTAGCAAAACAAGACATTGTTTGGCACACAGTGAAAGACTTGATCACCGATGTGCCCGGCAAAGTGCTTCAAGGCATCAACATAGTAGAGTTTGCTAGCCAAGATGCGGATGAAAACAAACAGGCAGTTGATGCACTGTGTGAGCGCTTAAATGCGTTGATTGAGAAGGAAGAAGCGGGGATTCTAGGGTTTCAGATCTGTGATGATCTTGCTGGCATCAACAAGATTTATGGTATGCGCAAAAAAGCGGTTGGTCTGCTGGGGGCGACTGAAGGGCACGCTAAGCCGATCGCTTTCGCAGAAGATACCTGTGTGCCGCCGGAAAATCTTGCTGACTTCATCGTTGAGTTTCGCGCGTTACTGGATGGCTATGGTTTACATTATGGCATGTTTGGTCACGTCGATGCTGGCGTATTACATGTCAGACCCGCGCTGGATATGTGCGATCCGGAACAAGAAAAACTGATGAAGACCATTTCAGACCAAGTGGTTGCCTTAGTGGCAAAATATGGTGGTTTGATGTGGGGTGAGCATGGTAAGGGGTACCGCTCTGAGTACGGACCTGAGTTTTTTGGCGAGCGTTTGTTTGACGAATTACGTCGTGTGAAGGCGGCATTTGACCCCTACAACCAGATGAATCCGGGTAAAATTTGTACGCCGCTTGATTCAGAGGCTGAACTGGTTAAGGTCGATGCGATTAAGCGCGGTTATTTTGATCGTCAGATTGATGTCGAGGTGCGCGATAGTTTCTCTGTTGCGATGGGATGTAACGGTAATGGCTTGTGTTTTAACTACGACACGAGTTCGCCGATGTGTCCTTCCATGAAAGTGACCGCTGACCGTCGCCATTCACCAAAAGGGCGCGCAGGGCTAGTCAGGGAATGGTTGAGGCAGCTCTCGGAACAAAATGTTGATGTGCTGCAACTCGAAAAACAAGTCATTGAAACGTCGCCGTCCGTGAAGCAACTCATTGAACGGTTAAGAAATACTTATCTGGAAAAAGACTACGACTTTTCTCATGAAGTGATGGACGCGATGAGTGGTTGTCTAGCGTGTAAAGCATGCGCGAGTCAGTGTCCGATTAAGGTTGATGTGCCGAGTTTCCGTTCACGTTTTATTAATCTCTATTACAGCCGATACCAGCGTCCTGTTAAAGATTATCTCGTTGCGAACATAGAAACCTTACTGCCTTGGATGGCTAAGGTGCCAAATGTCGTGAATGCAGTGGCGACCAACAAGTGGTCAGAATTGATTGTTTCAAAAACCATTGGTTACCGTGATACGCCAGCGCTCTCTGTGCCGACGTTGGAGAAGACGCTTGAGAGCCATCATGCCTCACGCTTTGATTTGACTTGGCTGCAAGCGCTTTCGATTGAAGAGCGCGCGCGCTATGTATTGATTGTTCAAGATCCTTTCACCAGTTACTACGATGCAGAGGTTGTGAGTGATTTTGTCTATTTGGCTGAGAAGTTGGGCAAGAAACCCATTTTGGTGCCATTTAAGCCCAATGGAAAGGCGCAACATATCAAAGGCTTCTTGCGAGAGTTTGCTAAAACAGCCGAAAACACGTCAGCCTTTTTGAATCAGCTAGCGGAGCTGAACATTCCTATGGTGGGTGTCGACCCAGCGCTTGTTCTCTGTTACCGAGATGAATATAACGAGGTACTGGGTGAAGAGCGAGGGGAGTTTGAAGTACAGCTATCGCATGAGTGGCTAGTTAAGGTGCTCGAAGAGCGGCAACCATACCCAGATCGCGAAGAAGCCCCTTGGTTCCTTTTCGCTCACTGTACAGAAAAAACCAAAATCCCTAATGCCGAGAAGGTTTGGGGCGATATTTTTCAGCATTTTGGCGCGTCAATGAAAAGCGTGCCGGTGGGCTGCTGTGGTATGGCGGGCACGTTCGGTCATGAGGCTAACCGCTATGAAATGTCGAAAGATATCTATGGTCTGAGTTGGAAACCTCGCTTGGAGGAGCTGCAACACAATCGTGCCATGATCACGGGCTACTCTTGTCGAAGTCAAGTGAAGCGCTTAGAAGGGGCGAAACTCAAGCATCCTGTTCAGGTACTGTTGCGACTCGCATAGTGAGCAATGAAAAGAAAAAGGGCAGCGTTTGACGCTGCCCTTTGTTATTGATGGCGTGTTCCGACCTGAGATACGTTAAGCGACACGGTGAGGCTTTATGAATTCAGAGGTGTAATTGTCATCATTGACAATACCGAGTGCAAGGGTTGAATCGAGCACCTTTTCTGTTTCTGTCCACTGTACTAAGTTAATTTCCCCATTGAGCTGTTCGACAAGGGCAGTACAGTTTTCAACCCAGTCTCCATCGTTTAGATAAAGTATGCCATCTCGCTCAGCGATTTCTGGGTGGTGAATGTGACCGCAGACGATCGCATCAATGTTGCGCCTTTCCGCGAAGTCAAAGGAGGCGGTTTTAAAACGTTCAATAGCTTCATTGGCTTTATCAACGCGCTTTTTTAGATAACCAGATAGGGACCAATAGGGGAGACCTGCAGCGCGTCGACACTTTGCCCACCAGCGATTGAGCAGCAGCAAGAAATCGTAGCCAACGTCACCTATCATAGAGTGCAGTTTGGAATGGCACACATAGCTGTCAAATTCGTCTCCATGCATCGCCATGATGGTTTTACCCGCGGCGGACTCTTGCACAAAGCGCTGTTTTACTTCAATTCTGCCAAAGTCGAACTTGATGAACTGGCGAACGGTTGCATCATGATTGCCCGGCACGTAAACGACACGGGTACCTTGATGAGCCCGTTCAAGGAGAAGGCTAATGATATCATTATGGCTCTCAGGCCAATGGTGGCGCTTTTCCAATGCCCAGAGGTCAACGATGTCACCAACCAAGACAATGGTTTCCGCATGATGATGGTGGAGGAAATCCAACAGGAAGTTGGTCTTACAGTCACGGTTGCCGAGATGAATATCGGACAACCATAAAGTGCGTACTTTTTTCATAAGCCACGTGATTGAAGTGAGTTTATACCACACTAAAAGGGCTTTATGACGTTGGCTTGTCGCTAAAGTGAAGGGATTGTGTCAATTGTTACTAGCGTCTCAGCAAGAGTGTGTCTTCAATTTCTCTGAATCTATCACACTGGCTAATCAGGCTGGTGGCGGTTAAATTGGGCACACCATAAACTTCAACCTCAATACTGTGCTCATCTTGCAGGTGTTCGATCAATAAAGAGAAATCGCCGTCTCCGGACAATAAGATGATCTTATCGACATCTTTTGCGCACTGTATCGCGTCAATCGTGATTCCCACATCCCAATCGCCTTTCGCAGAGCCATCTGAGCGTTGAATAAAGGGTTTGAGTTTTACTTCAAAGCCTATTCCGCGAAGAATGTTTTGGAATTGACGCTGCTTTTCATCACCTTTATGGATCGCATAAGCGTATGCATAAGTAATGTCATACTGTGAAGCAGCTTCAGCCCAAAATGCGTTGTAATCAAAATTGGCTCGATATTGTTCTCTCGTCGTGTAATAGATGTTTTGAACATCGACGAGAATAGCGGCTCGAGGCCGTGATTGGTTAGTTTTAGGATGGGACACGTGAACTCTTCAGGCGGATGGTTAATCCAACAATAGTAGACAAAAAAAGGACTTACGAAAAGCGATATACTGAGTCTAGGTGGTTTTGAGTTCGCAAACTTGCGATTTGTTTAGTTTCAGTATGTTGGATTTCGGTTTCCATGTTAGTGATCTAAAAAAAAGGGTATAAAGGAAAAAGGGGCTGAAAAGAATTTGTGAAACGCTTTTGCGACTTGCAAGGTTCAAATGAACAAGTGACGTGTAAGACGAGATTCGCTCAGTTTGAACAAACGTTACTGGTACTGGCTTATGGTGATATGTCATCAAAAGTGAGTGTTTAATAATGGAGGAGTAAGATGTTAAAAGCAGTTGTGATTATCCTGCTATTGATGCTCAGCTATTACGGCACAAAGCGGTTAAGTGGCACTCAGCAAAAAAAGGTGTTCGTCTCTGTGTTAGGTTTGATGCTGTTAGGCGTCGGTGTGCTGGTGGTTTCTGAGTTGATTCGTTGATCTAAAGGTGAGATATGAAGGTTGTTGTTATTCATGGTCTCTACATGAATGGCTTAGTGATGATGCCGCTGTGTAACCGGATCAAGCAAGCAGGCTTTGAGGTGCTTAACCTTTCGTACAATACGATTGAACCGGACACGGATGCGATGTTTGCTGAGATCCGCGAGTTTGCTGGCGATACGCCAACGGTCTTAGTGGGTCACTCCATGGGTGGTGTTATGTCGCGCCAATATTTGGAAGCGACCGAAGATGAAAACATCCTTGCTGTTGTGACTTTAGGTACGCCGCATCAAGGGGCAAAAATTGCAAAATATATCCACAACATTGGATTGAGAAACGTGATGTTGCGTGGAAGTGCACCTTACTTGATGCCGCGCAAAGTAAAATGGCATCATAAAGCGAGGCTCTATAGTCTAGCAGGAAGGCTGCCATTTGGTGTGTTGCCCATTATTCTCCAAGGTACTGAACGTGCGTCTGACGGGACTGTGCTATTGGATGAAACAAAAATAGATGGGATGTGGGAGCATAAAGTCGTCGCCCAAAATCACGAGAGTATGCTGGTATCAAAAGAAGTGGCTGATTGGGTGATTGACGTTCTCTTTCGAGAGTCAAACATGTCGCCTTTGCCTAATCCTGAAATGTCAATGTAAAAAAAGGGAAGTGCGAACTTCCCTTTTCCTTTCCCGTTACTTTTGCGCCAAAGTTGCAAAGAATGCTTTGTCGCGATGCTGCAACCAAAGAAGCCTTTGCCCCAAAAGTATCGCTGCGACGGTGAGACCGATTATCGTACCTACCCAGAACCCATAGACGCCCATTCTTTCGACGAGTAAATCAGTTCGGCCAAGTATGTAACCAAGAGGCAAACCAACGCCCCAGTAAGCGAAAAGAGTGCGCAAGAAAATCGCGTTCATATCTTTATAGCCTCGCAGTGCACCAGCAGCAATGACCTGAATCGCATCGCTGAACTGATAGATAGCGGCCATGATCATCAGTTGCCCAGCGAGCAGCACCACTTCGGCGTTGTCACTGTAGATTAATGCGATGGACTCACGAAATGTAATACTGAAAAATGCCGTGACAATACTGATTGCAACACCGATGGCAATCGCAGCGAAGGAAGCAACTTTTGCCCCTTGTAAACGCTCTTCACCCACTTGATGGCCTACACGAATGCTCACTGCCATACCAATGCTTAATGGAATCATAAAGATCAATGATGAGAAGTTCATGGCAACTTGGTGAGCCGCGACGACGATCGCACCCAAAGGTGCAAGAAAAATCGCAATACAAGCAAACAGCGTTACTTCGAAAAAGAGCGATAGCGCGACAGGGAGCCCGAGCAAAAACTGGCGTTTTATCGTGTTGTATTGCGGCTTCTGCCAACAAGAAAAGGGCTTTAATTTACTTAGCTGCGGATTGAAGTGGATAAAAAAGAAAAGGGCGACGGTCATTAACCAATAGACAATAACGGTCGCAACAGCACAGCCTACTGCGCCTAGCTGAGGCGCACCAAACTCACCATAAACAAAGATCCAGTTGAGTGGGATGTTAGCAAGTAGACCTAAAAAACCGATATACATGGCGGGCGCTGTGAATGAGCGTCCCTCACAATAGCCCCGCAAAACAGTGAAGAGATAAACGCCAGGTAGAGCCCAAACAACCGTGTCAAGATAGCCGAGTGTCTTATCGCGCAACACGGTTTCAATATCCATTAAATCGACAATAACGACAGCGTTTCCGAGTAACAACATCAGTGGAATGCAGAGTAGGAGTGAAAGAAAAACACCTTGCTGAACCTGAAACGGTATCTTTTGTTGTTTTCCTGCGCCGTTAAGCTGCGCAATGATAGGTGTTAATGCCATGAGTACACCTAACCCAAATAGTAAAGTAGGAAGCCAGATGCTTGTGGCAACGGCGACCGCAGCCATGTCTGTTGCACTGACACCGCCAGCCATGACCGTATCAACGAATCCCATTGATGTCTGCGCAACTTGTGCGATGAAGAGAGGTGCGGAGAGTTTGAGAATTTTTTTTGACTCAATGATGTAGTTTTGCAAAGTGTATCCTGTTAATGACTTGTCGAACGGCGAGGGTGGCTTGAGCACAAGTGTACTGTGAGTTTGTCCGTGATGACATGAGCAATTTGTTAATAAGATGGTGTTGCAAGTCGCGGATTTGCAACACCGCTTGAAATTGCTGTTTAGGCGAGCGATTATCTGTTTCAGTTAATGCTCAAGGAGTTACTGGATGTTTACTGGTATTGTTCACAGCGCTGTGCCTATTGCAGCGATTGAAGAGAAAGCTGACTTTCGTCGTCATGCTTTCGACTTTAGTGATGAGTTATTGGAAGGGCTCGTGTTAGGTGCATCTGTCGCCAACAATGGATGCTGTTTGACCGTTGCCGAGATTTCTGGAAGTAGAGTAAGTTTCGACCTCATTGATGAAACGCTTGAAAAAACGAACTTGGACGCGGTCACTGTGGGTAGCGCCATTAATATTGAACGAGCCGCAAAGTTCGGCGATGAGATTGGTGGCCATTTGATGTCCGGCCATATTATTGATGTGGCAACAGTGGTTTCCGTCGTGCCTTCTGAGAACAATCTTGAAGTCGTTTTGCGTGTTGCACCTTGTTGGGCAAAATATATATTGCCGAAAGGGTTTGTTGGCGTAAATGGAATCAGTTTAACTGTCGGGCGTGTTGAAGAGAATCAGTTTAGCTTGCACATTATTCCAGAGACCATCGCGCGTACCAATATTGGTGAGTGGCAAGTAGGGGATAAGATTAATTTGGAAATTGATCCTCAGACGCAAGCCGTAGTCGACACGGTTGAGCGCGTTATGGATGCAAGAAGCGTCTAACCGCAGCCCATTGAGTCTATTGGTTCACCGTCGTTTAGAGCTAACAGAAAAGCCAGTGCGAAATTGCGCTGGCTTTTTAATCGGTAGTTTGAGTATAAGTGGTTGAGGGTTAGAAAATTTGCTCGTCGTCAGCATCCACAAAAAGCTGGATACTTCTCTGAGCCTCATTCACGGTTAGATGTAAATGGATGGCGTTGCAGCAGGAAGGGCAATCGTCATAAAAATCCTGACTACCTGCACTCGCGTCTAACGTCATGCGAATGCTATATCCACAATGTGGGCACGTAACACTCTGATCTTTAAAGTTATTCACAACCACTCCTTAGTTTGCACTTTTATCAATATGAATAACGGGCTTACTTTCATATTAGTGGCTGGCGCTGTTTTGTGTCTGAAAATAACTCCATTTTCTGCCTGTTTTCTCAAAAAAGATTGTCTCATGTAGTGCGGGTCACGATTGTGTTCAGTTGATGAAACAAAGTGGGTTATTTTTGCCTTTTTTATTATGTACGGAATGGTTATAAAATGTACATATTATGTGTTTTGTCACTTTCTATTGTAGAGGTGCCTTTTCTTAATGTCTTTAACGACTGGCATAATGCTTATAGGGGATGGTTGGGAGCGGATTATTTTTCTTTACGAGTTAAGTATACTCAAACCACCTCAAGATGCTTGTTCAGCGAGAGTTTCTAGGCTTGTCAACAAGACACTGTTTTGAAGATCTAGTGGACTAAATCAAAAACAATATATTTAATTAATAACTGAATGTGGAAGGCAACTGGTGAGTCGAATGTGACCGAATGCATCCGATGGGGCACTTTTATGTTAAGCCTCTCAAGAGGCTTGCCCAGTGCTCCGCTAGGTTTGCTATCAAGTGAGAGTGTATTTGGCAAAGGTGCGTTGAACTTGCCCTAGGTACTCTTCCCCAAATAGGTTGAGGTGATTGAGTAAGTGGTAAAGATTGTAGAGATCTCGTCGTTCCTCGTAATCTTTATCGAGCGGCCATACGCTGTTATAGCCGTTTAAAAATGCTTCTGGAAATCCGCTGAATAATTCTGTCATGGCGATATCGCATTCTCTATCGCCCCAATATGAAGCGGGATCAAAAATGACGGGACCATCGACAGATAATGCGCAGTTTCCAATCCACAAATCACCGTGTAGAAGAGAAGGCTTCGGTTGATGATGGCATAGTCTTTGATGGACGTTTTCGGTGATCATGTTGATGTCACCGAAGTCGTAGCCTTTTTCTTTAGCAAGTTGTAATTGCCAACCAATACGCTGCTCTGAGAAGAAGCGGCACCATTTACGTTGCCAGCTGTTAGGTTGAATCGTCGTACCTATATAGTTATCACTATCAAAGCCAAAATCGGCTTGGTCACCCCATTGATGCATGTGTGCTAACTGTTGTCCAAGATAGAATGCGCTTTCTGGCTCTAACGAACGCATTGGGAGATAATCCAGAACGATGAAGGCACATTCTTTACACGTCCCCACGTGGATAACATTCGGTGTGATGATTGAGTGGGTTTGTTTGATCTGCTTTAATGCTTCGGCTTCTGCTTCGAAATGAGAGAGGTGCGCTTTAACATTGAGTTTGACAAAATAGCGAGCTGTTGCCCCATCGCCTACGCAATAGCAATCATTTAGTTCGCCACTGAGTGTTTCTTTCTCTTTGATAGAAAAAGGAAAACCCGTTACGTCGCTGATCTGTTGAGCTACGGCTTGCCACATATGTACACCCCTCAGGAAGTCAAAGGACTTGCTTATATAGTAGTCTATTTCAATTATTCTAGACTGTGCAGTTGCCCACGTTTCAAGTGAAATATACAGCTGTATTAGAGTTGGGATCCATTTTGATCAATTAAGATCTCAATAATTGATTATTTGGAATAAATGAGAATCATTGACTAGATTGATAAGAATACCAATAAACAAACATTATTTGCCTTGATAAATTTCATATAAGCATTAATATCAAATACGAATTAAATGGATTTGAAAGAAACAAAGATTAGGTGAGTAGAGTGCAACAATATCGTCCTGACATGCCCCTGATGGAAGCCGTCGCTTACTTTGATGACCACATCAAATGGATGGGATGGCGTTCTAGCCAGTCGAAGCAGTTTAATCCTAGTTCAATGCGTCGACTAAAAGACTCGGTGATGAGTAACCCTTTCCTTTCAGACGAAGAAAAGTCTTACTGTTTGGTGAGTCTTCTTCAGTAAGTGAAATGGCCTTTATTTTTTCTCCTCGCCTGATTGTGATTTTGTTGGGTGCAGAGACTGTTCTGCTTTAGAAAAACTTCCCGTGCGAATCTGTAAGAGTTAGCTTGTGGTTCTCATTCGTCAAATATCGTTTGTTTGACGTGAGTGATTGCTTCTCTATACCAACCAACTCCCCGAGCTTTTCAGGCTGTTTAAGTTGTGGCTATTAACCAGTGTTGGCACTGTCATGACCATCTTCCTTAGGTAACTTGGCTATATCGCCCTTCTTAATTAGTGGCGTTGGATTGAGCAATTTATCGTGCTTCTGGAATGGTCCTTTCGATAGCATGACCGCAACCAGAGAATATCTTAAGAAAAAGGGGATTTTCGGGTTTAATTTTTTTGTGAGTTAGGTAACATTGATCCCCTTGCTTGGTGATGCAAATTTGATTTGTGCCAAGTTTTCCATCAAGCAAATCAGTATGAAAGGACTCTTCTGTAAGCCTTTCAAAACAATTAATTATATGTGCTACTTGGTATGTGGCACCACTGTAAGGATATTTACATGCCTGTAATTACTCTTCCTGACGGCAGTCAGCGTCAATTTGACAACTCTGTATCTACAATGGAAGTCGCGCAATCAATCGGTCCAGGTCTTGCAAAAGCGACGATCGCTGGCCGTGTTAACGGCAACCGTGTTGATGCTTGTGATTTAATCGAAGACGATGCAAGTCTTGAAATCATTACCGCAAAAGATGAAGTTGATGGTCTGGAAATCGTTCGCCACTCTTGCGCGCACCTTCTTGGTCACGCGCTAAAGCAACTTTATCCGCAAGCGAAAATGGCCATCGGTCCGACGATCGATAATGGTTTCTACTATGACATTGATCTTGACGAGTCATTGACGCAAGAAGATCTTGAGAAGATCGAAAAGCGCATGAAAGAGCTTGCGAAGACCAAATACCAAGTTATCAAGAAACAGGTAAGCTGGCAGGAAGCGCGTGACACATTCGAGTCGCGTGGAGAAACCTACAAGGTTGAAATTTTAGACGAAAACGTTGCACGCGACGATCGTCCTGGTCTGTACCATCACGAAGAATACATTGATATGTGTCGCGGCCCTCATGTTCCACATATGGGCTTCTGTCAGCATTTTACGCTGCTTAATGTGGCTGGTGCATACTGGCGTGGCAACAGTGATAATAAAATGCTGCAGCGCATCTACGGTACCGCTTTCCATGATAAGAAAGCGCTAAAAGCGCATTTAACGCGTCTTGAAGAAGCCGCAAAGCGTGACCACCGTAAAATCGGTAAGCAGTTAGACCTATTCCACATGCAGCAAGAAGCACCGGGTATGGTGTTCTGGCACAATGATGGTTGGACAATCTATAAGACGCTTGAAAACTTTATTCGCGACCAACTTGTTAAGTTTGAGTACGAAGAAGTTCGCGCACCATTGATCCTAGATGTCAGCATGTGGGAAAAATCGGGTCACTGGGATAAGTACGGCGATATGATTTTCTCAACGGAGTCTGAGAAGCGCACGTATGCAGTTAAGCCGATGAACTGTCCTGGCCATCTGCAGATCTTCAATCAGGGTCTAAAGTCGTACCGTGATCTTCCATACCGCATGGCGGAGTTTGGTTTAGTTCACCGTAACGAGCCTTCAGGCTCTCTACACGGCCTAATGCGTGTGCGATCTTTCACGCAAGATGACGCACACGTTTTCTGTACTGAGGAACAAATTTTACAAGAGGTTTCTTCTTGTATTGAGATGGTCTTTGATACCTATAAGACGTTTGGCTTCGACAATGTGGATATTAAGTTGTCGACGCGTCCAGAGCAGCGTGTCGGTTCAGAAGAGGTTTGGGATAAAGCAGAGCAAGCGTTGGAAGATGCGCTCAAAGCAAACAATCTCGAGTTTGAATTGCAGCCGGGTGAGGGTGCGTTCTATGGACCTAAGATTGAGTTCACATTGTACGACTGCCTAGATCGCGCATGGCAATGTGGTACTATCCAGCTAGACTTCTCTATGCCGGGTCGCCTAGGTGCTTCTTACGTGGGTGAAGATAATGAGCGTCACGTACCTGTGATGATTCACCGTGCTATTCTTGGTTCACTTGAGCGTTTCATCGGTATTTTGATGGAAGAATATGCAGGTTTCTTCCCAACTTGGTTAGCGCCTCAGCAAGCTGTTGTGATGAATATCACCGATAGTCAGGGTGATTATGCGCATGAAGTGGCGAAAAAACTGCAAAAAGCTGGATTTAGAGTCAATGCAGACTTGAGAAATGAGAAGATTGGCTTTAAAATTCGCGAACACACATTAAAGCGTGTCCCTTATATGCTTGTTTGTGGTGACAAAGAAGTAGAAGCTGGGGAAATCGCAGTGCGTACCCGTAAAGGTAAAGACCTGGGTAAATTCAAGATTGATGACTTTATTGCTCACCTGCAGCAGGAAGTTAGCAGTCGTACGCTGAATATTTCGGAGGAATAAGATATTAAAGGCGCAAGAAGAGGCCAACAGCCAGCAAAACAAAATGCACATCGCTTAAATGAAGAGATCCGTGGTGTACGTGAAGTACGTCTAACTGGGGTCGACGGCGAAGCTATCGGTGTCGTGTCTATTGAAGAAGCGATGAATGCAGCGTATGATGCTGGCGTTGATTTGGTAGAAATCAGTCCTAATGCCGAGCCACCAGTCTGTCGCGTGATGGACTATGGCAAATATCTCTTTGAAAAGAGCAAGGCTGCTAAAGAGCAAAAGAAAAAGCAAAAACAAGTCCAAGTGAAGGAAGTGAAATTCCGTCCGGGCACAGATGTGGGCGACTATCAGGTAAAACTGCGCAACCTGGTTCGCTTCATTGAAGAGGGCAACAAAGTCAAAGTAACGATTCGCTTCCGCGGCCGTGAAATGGCGCACCAAGACATCGGTGTTGACGTTCTTAATCGTTTGAAGGAAGACACAGCTGAAATTGCAGTTGTTGAAAGCTTCCCGACGCGCATTGAGGGCCGTCAGATGATCATGGTTATCGCCCCGAAAAAGAAGTAATTAGTGCATCCAAGTAGATAAAGGCCTGCTTGAAAGAGCAGGCCTTTGTTTCGCCTAATTATATTGGTATTAACTTTATTAACAATGCGGAGTCTCATCATGCCTAAGATGAAATCCAACAAAGGCGCTTCTAAGCGCTTCAAAAAAACCGGTGGTGGTTTTAAGTTCAAGCACGCAACCAAACGTCACATCCTGACTAAGCGTACTACTAAGAACAAACGTCAACTGCGTCCAAATGCAATTCTACCTAAGTGTGAAGTTGCAGCAGTAGCACGTATGCTTCCATACGCATAATTCGTTTTTAGTCTTACACATAATTAGTTAGGAGTTTCACATGGCTCGCGTAAAACGTGGTGTACAAGCTCGTGCACGTCACAAAAAAGTTCTTAAACAAGCTAAAGGTTACTACGGTGCGCGTTCACGCGTGTATCGCGTAGCGTTCCAAGCAGTTACTAAAGCTGGTCAATATGCTTACCGTGACCGTCGTCAACGTAAGCGTCAGTTCCGTCAACTGTGGATTGCACGTATTAACGCTGCATCGCGCCAGAACGGTCTGTCTTACAGCCGTTTCATCAATGGTCTGAAGAAAGCGTCTATCGAAATCGATCGTAAGATCCTTGCAGACATCGCAGTATTCGACAAAGCGACTTTCACAGTACTTGTTGAGAAAGCGAAAGCTGCTCTGTAATTTATTACAGTTCGGTATTCAGAAAGGAGCCCTCGGGCTCCTTTTTTCGTTTGTTTAGTTTGCGATACGCCAAGGGCTATGAATTGTCGCAGTCGGTTGTTCGTTATAACTCCACCAGTTTGCTTCCCAGACTTCATCGCTAAAAAATACAGTATCACCTGCGTGATATGGTCGCTGCATTTGCCAATCTGAAATGATAGGCTCTGGCGATATCATCCAGTCAATCATGTCAGTATGAGTGACAAACCGTACCTCAGGGAAGGAGAGTGCATACTCGATAAACTCGGTGAGTACATATTGTCGATCCGCCGTTGTTGTCTCTGGTGTACCAAAGGTTTCACTGCCATTCACTAAGCCGTATAAATTTGAGTGGAGCCCTAGTACTAACGGCGAACGGTTACCTTGTAGTCTAAGTTGTAGGTTGTATTTATAGATAGCCAAAACATCATCTCGGTTTAAACCTGCTGCGCCCCAATCTGGCGTGAAATACAGATTCCAATCGAAGTTATCGCCTTTCCCTGATACCGGATCGAAATAGCTAACGCGACTCGCAATTTTGTCTCGCAGTGAATACTGAAGCCCGAACTCAGTCATCAAGTCATCTGGTGGCACAATCAGACTCGTGAGTGGAATTTCCCAAAAGCCGGGATAAGTATTTATCGGTTGTTTCCATACACCACCGGCTAACCATTGTGAAGGGCTACCGTCATCAAGGGTGTGCGGCCAATAGTTGTTTGTTCCATCTTCTTCGGGGGTGATGCCTGCGGGTAGGCTGACATCGTAGTTGAGGCCATTTGCGATCAGCGCTTCAAACGTGGCATCACTGTAGGTGAGATAAGGCGCCCTAAAACCAGTATGGTTCGGCATCGGTTTTCCACCGAAGGCATAAACTTGCTCGATGAGATTTTGACATTGGGCTATTTCTGCGTACCAGTCGTCGTAGGTCATCCAGTTGTTGAGAGGATCCCAATTGATCTTGTCATCAGGATGGGTTTGTGAGTGGTTAGCGACCTCGTGACCTTCATGGACAAGTGCTGACCATAAACCAAGTAGGGTAGGGTCTGTGTCATTCGCTCCACAATGATTAAAAAAGGTTGCAGAGAGTCTTTGGCCTGCGTGGCTATCATCGCCTCTGGGATTTCGATATCGGTATAAGATGGAGCGAACAAACATCATGCCCTCATAGTCTGCATTGTCATCAAATCCCAAGGCAATGAACTGTGGTGTGACTACCGTTGCTATGGGGCTCTCTTGACTCGCATAGAAAGGTGCATTTTCTTGTCCACTCACCGCCGCACTCGCTACGAGTGTACTTGCGAGCGAAAAGGCAATTCTCTGTGTGCGTGAAAACGTCTTACGAAGCATAGTGATCTAATTCCCTGTAGTTTGAATGCATGGGTGAGTGTAGGAAGTGTTAGTGGAGTAGCAGGTTCCATTTGGGGGAGGGGTGTTCAATGCTGCGAGATAATTATTGTTCTTGTGTTTTATGCCAGCGGCTGTTTTCAACGCATTAGGAATAGCGATCACGTGGTTTACGTATCTCTGTTTGTTTCAGCGGTGCTTTTTTTATCCAAACTGGTGAATTTTCTGAGATTCGGTTTGGATTACTCGACTCTTTTATTTACTATGTAACGCTAAGTAAAAAATAAACTCCCAATGGATGCCACCTTCTGAGTGGACGAGGAAATGATGCTACAACTAGACGAGATCTTAGCCAACGCAACGACTGCTATTGAGCAGGCAGAGTCGCTGGTCACTCTGGACGAAGTCCGAGTCCAGTACCTGGGGAAAAAAGGTGAACTAACGCTTCAACTTCAAGGTTTAGGTAAATTGCCACCTGAAGAACGTCGCTCTGCTGGTCAAGAGATCAACAAAGCGAAAGGTGCGGTTCAACAAGCTATCGCAGCGCGCAAAGACGCATTACAACGTGCGGAACTTGAAGCGAAATTAGCAGCAGAAACCATCGACGTTACCCTACCGGGTCGTCGTATCGAGAACGGTGGTTTACACCCTGTGACTCGTACTGTTGAGCGTATTGAACAGTTCTTTGGTGAGCTTGGCTTTAACACGGAGTCTGGTCCTGAGATTGAAGATGCATTCCACAACTTTGATGCACTAAATATCGCAGAAGATCACCCAGCGCGTACTGACCACGACACGTTCTTCTTTAACCCAGATCTCATGCTTCGTACTCATACATCTGGTGTTCAGATCCGTACCATGGAAAATGGCAAACCACCATTCCGCTTCATTGCACCGGGCCGTGTTTACCGTAACGACTACGACCAAACGCACACGCCAATGTTCCACCAAGTTGAAGGCATGCTAGTAGACGAAAACGTCAACTTCGCGCAGCTAAAAGGCATCCTGCACGACTTCCTATGTAACTTCTTTGAAGAAGAAGTGGAAGTGCGTTTCCGTCCTTCTTACTTCCCATTCACAGAGCCTTCAGCAGAAGTCGACGTGAAAGGTAAGAATGGCAAATGGCTTGAAGTACTGGGCTGTGGCATGGTTCACCCGAATGTACTTCGCAGCGTAGGCATTGACCCTGAGAAATACTCTGGCTTCGCATTTGGTATGGGCGTTGAGCGTCTGACTATGCTTCGTTACGGCGTAAACGATCTTCGTGCGTTCTTCGAGAACGATCTTCGTTTCCTAAAACAGTTCAAGTAATCCAGGGGAACCATCACTATGAAATTTAGCGAATCTTGGCTTCGTGAGTGGGTAAACCCTGCGGTATCGACTGACGAACTTACACACCAAATCACAATGGCGGGTCTAGAAGTAGACGACGTACTACCTGTTGCTGGTTCTTTCACTGGCGTTAAAGTGGGTAAAGTGGTTGAGTGTGGTCAACACCCAGACGCTGACAAACTACGTGTAACTAAAGTAGATGTTGGCGCTGAAGAACTTCTAGACATCGTTTGTGGCGCATCGAACTGCCGCCTAGGTATCAAAGTTGCGGTTGCGACTGTTGGTGCCGTTCTACCAGGCGATTTCAAAATCAAAAAAGCAAAACTACGTGGTCAACCATCACACGGCATGCTGTGTTCATTCTCTGAACTAGGCATCGACGTTGAATCTGATGGCATCATGGAACTAGCTGAAGACGCAGCGATCGGTACTGATTTCCGCGAATTCCTAGGTCTTGACGACGTAACAGTAGACGTAGACCTAACCGCTAACCGCGCGGACTGTTTCAGCATCCGTGGTATGGCGCGTGAAGTTGGCGTTCTAAACCGTGCTGACGTCACTGAGCCTGCGGTAAACGCAGTAGCACCAGTTATCGATGACACTGTTTCTATCGAAGTGAAAGCGACAGCTGCATGTCCACGTTACCTTGGCCGTGTGGTTAAGAACGTAAACGTTCAAGCTGAAACACCACTTTGGATGCAAGAGAAACTGCGCCGCTGTGGTATCCGCTCTATCGACCCAGTTGTAGACATCACTAACTTTGTTCTTCTAGAGCAAGGCCAGCCAATGCACGCATTCGATCTTGCTAAGATTGAAGGTGGCATCGTAGTGCGTATGGCAGAGCAGGGCGAGAAGCTAACGCTTCTAGATGGTAACGAAGCTGAGCTAAACGCAGATACGCTAGTTGTCGCAGATCACAACAAAGCCCTTGCTATCGCAGGTATCTTCGGTGGTGAAGAGTCAGGTGTAACCACTGAGACTAAAGACGTGCTACTTGAATGTGCGTTCTTTGCACCAGACCACATCCGTGGCCGTGCGCGTAGCTACGGTCTACACACGGATTCTTCAATGCGTTTTGAGCGTGGTGTCGATTTCGCACTACAAACAAGCGCAATGGAGCGTGCAACAGAGCTTTTAGTTGAGATCTGTGGCGGTGAAGTAGCGCCTGTTGTTGCAGTAGAGTCAGAAGCTGACCTACCAAAAGCAAACACAGTATCACTACGTCGTACTAAGCTAGACAGCCTACTGGGCCACCACATTGCAGACAGCGATGTTGTTGAGATCCTTGAGCGTCTTGGCCTAACTGTAGAAACGACAGAGGCAGGTTGGACAGCGACAGCACCAACATGGCGTTTTGATATCGCAATCGAGCAAGACCTCATTGAAGAAGTCGGTCGTATTTACGGTTACGATAACATCCCTAACCAAAACCCAGCGGCAGCACTTAAGATGCACGACCACGTTGAAGCGAACATTCCGCTAAAACGCGTGCGTAATCTACTTGTTGACCGTGGTTACCAAGAAGCGATCACTTACAGCTTCGTTGAGCCAGAGCAGCAAAAGCTTGTTGTTCCAGGTGTTGAGCCGCTAATCCTGCCATTCCCAATCTCTGCGGATATGTCAGCTATGCGCCTAGGCCTAATCCAAGGTCTACTAAACACTGTGGTTCACAACCAGAAACGTCAACAGCCACGCGTTCGTCTATTCGAATACGGCCTACGTTTCATTCCATGTGAGTCTGCGGAAAATGGGATGCGCCAAGAGCCTATGCTTGCGGGTGTTATCGCTGGTACTCGCAGCGAAGAGCATTGGGATATCGAAACCAACACTGTTGATTTCTTTGATCTAAAAGGCGATCTAGAAGCGGTTCTTGAGCTTACAGCAAACAAAAACGCATACGCTTTTGCTGCGCTTTCTGCTGAAGATAAAGCAGCGAACCCAGCGCTTCACCCTGGTCAATCTGCAGCAATCGTTGTAGATGGCAAGCAAGTTGGTGTGATTGGTACCGTTCACCCAGAGCTTGAGCGTAAGTTTGGCCTAAACGGTCGCACTATCGTATTCGAAGTGGAATGGTCTGCAATCAATACTAAAGTGATTCCAGAAGCGGTTCAGCTTTCTAAGTTCCCATCAAACCGTCGTGACATCGCGGTAGTTGTTGATGAAGCAGTCGCTTCTGGCGACATCGTTGCAGCATGTCTAGAGCAAGGTGGCGAGTTCTTACAAGATGCGAAGCTGTTCGACGTTTACGTTGGTAAGGGCGTTGAAGAAGGTAAGAAGAGCCTAGCAATCGCACTGACGCTGCAGTCAGTAGAGCGCACGCTTGAAGATGCGGACATCGCGGGTGCGGTTGACGCAATTGTTGCACACGTCTCTGAGAAGTTTGGTGCTACGCTACGCGACTAATCACTTTACTATAAAGATGAAAGTTAAAAACCCTGCGTATTTGGCAGGGTTTTTTTTAAATTGAAATAAATTCTACCTGTAGTGCATCTTGACCTAGGTTGATCTTATGAACACCAATCCGGTCATTTCTGTTGTATTGGCGAATGCTATGATCAAACCCAAAGGCGGTAGAAGGGGCCATGTATTGGGTGACGTTGTGACGTTTTTCTACGATGCTGGCATGCCCATGGCCACATATCACTTCTTTTACACTGTACTTAGCTAATACTTTTAATAGTGTCTCATCGTTCTCGAGGCGGATCGCTTTCATCCAATCTGCACCAACTGGCAATACAGGGTGGTGGAGAACAACGACAGGCTTTATTGCGCGTTGAAGCTGTTTGCGTAAACGGCTCAATTCTCGACGATTTACACGGCCAGAGCCTAGTGGAAGTCTGGGGCTCAGCGGTTTATCGCTTGTATCGATGAAGCAAAAGTCTCTCTCATCTATTCTTACCTTTTGTGTCACATTGATAGCAGTATCTCTTAACTCAGATTGCATGAGCCGGTTGTCGTCATGATTACCGGGAATCGCATACATGGCTTGCTGTTGAGCATATTGTGAGACGAATTTAGCGAATGTGCGGTAGCAGCCTGATACAGGACCACAGCAAATGTCACCGGTGAAGAGAATATGAGTTGATGCTTTGTCGTTGTTAGCCAGTGTTAGCGCTTTTGCCAAATGATGATAGCTGGTTTCGTCATGGAGGTGACAGTCACTGATTTGATAGATTGTACTCATTGTTGCTCAAGGGCTGACTGATGAAGAGGTGTATTGGGAAGATTCTATCACTGGTTGGTGAGTGGATTCTAACTTGGTTTTGATTTCCTGAGTGGTGTCTTGATATAGAAAGAGGGGGATTGATTTATGGCTTCTTGGATAAGTTTCTAATGACTAGCCTACACCCAATACGCATACTGAGTAATGCGTAATTTGGCTTATGTGTATATACAGCCCCCTCAAAATTCAGTGACTACATGCCTGATTCTGAAGAAATAATCGAGAAAATACGTTCTTTCTTTAGCCTAAAATGCATTTTTCAGTAAGATATTGATAAATTGGTTAATTTAACTGGATTGTGTAAATCATGCAGTCAAATTAGCTATATATACACCATTGACAGAATCATATTTCATTAAACGCGGGCGGGCTGTACAACTTTTTGCATTTGCTGTGAGCGATATCACTGATATTTATCAGTTTTTTTTGACCAGAGGCGATGAAAAAAGTTGGCGGAAATCAGCTGGTTGGCATAAACTTGAGTTAAGTTGTTGTCTGGTGGGTTAAAATTGTTGCTGAATAACTATTTAGTAAATCAATTGCACACTGGCTAACACGAGTCGCGCTCCTTGATAGCGCATATGTTCAACATTGTCTTGAGGGAAACATCTATGGCGCTCACTAAAGCCGATTTGGCTGAGAACCTGTTTGAGAAAGTTGGATTGAACAAACGGGACGCCAAGGAGACGGTAGAAGTGTTCTTTGAAGAGATTCGTAAGGCGCTTGAAAATGGAGAGCAAGTTAAGCTTTCCGGGTTTGGCAACTTCGATCTACGAGAAAAAAATGAAAGGCCGGGTCGAAATCCCAAGACCGGCGAGGACATTCCAATTTCTGCTCGTCGTGTGGTGACATTTAGACCAGGGCAGAAACTGAAAGCCCGAGTCGAAAATATCAAGTTGGATGATTAATTAGAAGAGCTCTGCAGACGCAGAGCTTTTTTGTATTTGGAGATCACTGCTACCGCTCATTCATTTTTGCTTTTGCTAAGTTACCCGATGTGATCAATATGTGATTTTTGTGTTTCTGCTTTGTGTATATTGCCTTTATGGAGGTTTTGTATGCAAACAGCTTCTTTTGTGGAACAATTTCATGCTTTGGGCTTTCTTGGTATAACACTCAATACCACTTTTAGCTCACCTCAGTATTTCTCACTTGATGGTTGTGACTTTGTTTACCATCAACCCGGTATACTCGAAGTGATTCCGCTTCATTGGTCGCAGCGAGTCGTTATCTCTTCTGGCATTCATGGAGACGAAACTGCGCCTATTGAAATGGTAAATCAGCTTGTTTCTGAGCTGATTCAAGGCAAATACCAACTGGGCGCGCGCGTATTATTTATCATTGCACACCCGCAAGCCATCCAAGCTGGAAAGCGTTTTATCGATACAAACTTAAATCGCCTTTTTGAGCGAGAAGTTGATGACGATGGCAGTCTTGAATTCAATATTGCGCGCCAGTTGGATAGTGTTGTTAGCAACTTTTTCTTCGAAGGGGAAGGGCTGAAATGGCACTTAGATGTGCATAGCGCTATACGCGACTCAAAGTATTTTGCCTTTGCTGTTCGCCCGTTCACAGAGCCTGAGATCGCTAAGCAGCCATTGATGAGCTTGTTATCAAAAGGGCGGGTCTCTGCCGTTCTTCATTCTCAGTCACCTTCCTCAACATTCAGTTGGTATAGCGCACATTATCATCAGGCTAATGCGTTAACCGTTGAATTGGGGCGTGTTGCGAGATTTGGCGAGAATAATCACCAAGAAATTAAATCGTTCAAAGCAGCATTGGTTGCCCTATTGAATGATGCCCCTTTCAGTCTTGAACAAGGTAGCTTCAAGGTTAAACAGTATCGCGTGAATCGAGTGTTGAATAAGCAGGACGACAGTTTTCGATTTGTTTTTCCAGCGTCTACTGCCAACTTCACCTTGTTTGATGGGGGAGAGGTGATTGCCTATGAACATGAACAACCTATTTCCTCACAGATAGGTGAGAGATTAATTTTTCCAAATGCCAACGTGCCTATTGGTCAGCGGGCAGCGTTATTAGTCGTCGAAGTAGACAACTGAGTATACAGGTTTGTGGCGTAGCGAAGGCCCATATTTCTGCCCTATTCTCTATGACTTGCTATTGAGTCTGTCTTTAGGTCTGGTAAGGTTATACCGATTGGAAATGATAGGCTTTTTATGGATTTACTTGGGTTAGAGCAGCGTCAGTCAAGACGTTGGAGTCGACTGTTGGCGGTTCTATTCGTGTTACTTTTTTTGTCAGTGCTGTTCTCATTGAGTGCTGGTGAAGTATGGTTTTTACCTCTGGGTGAGTTGAGTAAGTTTGAGCATATGTTACTTTGGGAGCTGCGATTACCGCGAGCGCTCTCAACTGTCGCGATTGGTGCAATGCTCGCGGCATCGGGTGTATCTCTTCAGGTTGTGTTGGGCAATCCTCTCGCCGAACCAGGTATTCTAGGGGTATCTGGGGGAGCTAGTCTTTTTGTTATTTTGCTGCTGTTTTTATTTCCTAGCGTAGCGCACCCGTACGTGCTGATGGCTGTTGCTGTGATAGGGGCATTGCTGTTTACCCTATTGCTGGTTGGCTTGAGTTTATGGCGTCGGCTATCTACACCAAATATGTTACTGATTGGTATCGCATTGGGAATACTTTCCAGCTCGGTAGTCACTTGGGTTTTCTACTTTTCCAACGATATGAACTTGCGCCAGTTGCTGTATTGGTTGATGGGTAGTGTTTCTGGTGTGACATGGCAGCAACTCAGTATTTTAATCTTCCTTGTACCAATATTAGTTTGGCTCTGTATGCAAGGAAAGGTGCTCGACTTTCTGATGTTAGGTGACGTGACAGCCGCGCAACTTGGTATTGATACCCATCGAACACGAATAAAATTGATCGGTGTTATCGCCTTATTGGTTGGGGGAAGTGTTGCGCTTGCTGGGGTTATTGGTTTCATTGGTCTGGTTGTCCCACACATATTGCGGTTGAGCTTTGGTCCTTCACACCGCTTTTTAGTTATTGCGAGTGCAGTTGCTGGGGCGGGACTATTAACCCTTTCTGACACATTATCTCGAATTCTGATGTCTTCAACAGAGTTACCCGTGGGTGTTATTACGGCCTCTATTGGCGCCCCCGTCTTTGTATGGCTGCTTTTAAGGGGGGAAGCGGATGTTAGTCGCTGATTCTGTTACATTATTCGGAAGGGTCGATTCAGCGTGTCTAGCTTTTCCTTCTGGCAAAGTGACGCATTTGATCGGTGCAAATGGGAGTGGCAAAAGTTCTTTGTTATTTTGTCTTTCTGGTTTAGTTGACCATTCGGGAAAGGTAGAGTGGGCTAAGGAGAACATAAAAAACTGGAGCGCGAGTGAGCTATCTTCTTATCGCGGTTACTTTCCTCAAGACGCAAAGCCTGCCTTTGATCTGTCAGTACACCAGTATTTAAGTACCGTCATTAGTCGCATTGGTCCGGAAAACGCGCAAGCATACCATCAAAAGTTGCCATTTTTTGATGAATACCTTCATATCCTGCCATTATTGGACAAGAAAGTGAGTCAATTGTCAGGCGGTGAATGGCAACGCGTAAGATTATTGGCGCATTTTATGCAAGTTTGGCCAAGCTTAAACAAGCACATTCGTTACGCGTTACTTGATGAACCTATGACGGGACTCGATATTTTGCACCAGTGTAATGTTGAATATTTGATTGGTGAGTTGGCAAATAGCGGTTGTACGGTTGTGGTTGCTAACCACGATATAAACCAGTCGCTCAAAAGTGCACATCAAATCGTCGCATTACAGGCGGGGCGTGTTATAACCGATGGTAGACCTTTGGATGTGTTGACACCGTCATTAGTTAAGCAAGTGTTTGGCGTTGATGCGGAACGCATCTCGATTAACGAATGCCCACACCTCATTTGGTGAATTTTGATTATAAGCGAGAAGCTATGACAACAAAACTCTACTATTTCCATGATCCAATGTGCAGTTGGTGTTGGGGTTTTAAACCTGTTTGGGAGCAAGTGAAACAGGCGCTCCCTGAATCGGTTGAGGTGGTGAATATTCTTGGAGGACTTGCACCGGATTCTGATGTCCGCATGAGTACAGAAACTGAAGGCTATATTCGCGCAACTTGGAAAAAGATTGAAGCTCAGTTAGGGCGACCTTTTAATCATCAGTTTTGGGATGTTTGTGTTCCCAAGCGATCAACGTACCCTGCGTGTCGCGCTGTTATCGCTGCAAGTGTACAAGGAAAAGAAGAAGAGATGATTGAAGCGATTCAATCGGCCTACTACTTGCGCGCACTAAGCCCTTCTGAGCTCAGAGTCTTACTTTTACTGGCTGAGGAATTGGGGCTTGATCAAGCACTTTTCGAAGAGCATATGGAAAGTGATGAGCTTGATGCGTTACTGGCTGAGGAGGTCGCTTTTTATCAGAAGGCGAATGTCAGTGGCTTTCCTTCGTTAATGTTAGTAAAAGATCAAACGGCATTTCCGCTATTGATAAATTATGAAGAGCCGCGAGTTATTTTGAATCAGGTCGAAGTACTGCTTTAAAATTAACGGCTTACTGAGAGTGGTAAGCCGCTATTATCACTAAGGTTTAGCTACCCATGCTGAACACCATCCCTCTGCAGAAACGAGTTTACCGGGAAAGATGGCACAAGGCCGCCATTCATCTCCGTCACTTCCTTGGATTAATGCGCAGTTTGCGCAGTTTCGTCCTTCAATTTTCGAGCTATGTACGTATTTCAAGGACTTGGCTTGTGCGTCATCAAGGCTGATTTTCGCGGGACTAGCAACAGCCTTTTGGCTGGATAACCCACCTGTACCGACAATGATGACGCTACCTAATGCATATTTTAAGAATGCGCGCTTGCTCTTTTCCATTGCAACTTCCTTTATTGTTGTATTCTTCATAAGTATACGAAAGGCATGAGTAAGCGATTAAATTTCTTGCATATTGCTTCTTATGAACACGTCTAGAGAGTCGGGCTCATGTGCAAAAATAACGGTTCTCATTGAAGCAAAGGTGAGATGAGTAAAAATTACACGCTTTTGCCTTGTTGTCATGACACCTTTGTTGAATTAATTGTTGTTAACAGAATGTATTTCGTACTGAAAACTGGTAAGTGACAGAAAACAGACATGTTAAGGGTCACTAAGATCCTTACGTTGGATCTTGGATCTGAAAATTATTTTGTTACTCATTAAGTTAGAGCGGGTTTCACACATGAGACATAGCGTCAAAAAACAGTCTTAAATCTGCTATTTGTGGCTTTATTGTTATGTTTTTGGGCTCAATGTCACGTATACTATTGAGTGTATCAATGCGTATTTTAGGTGTCGGAGTACAAACTTATGGCTGAGTTGAACCAATCAACAGCAAACAATGATGTTAGCCGCGCAATTATTACCCAGGAAGGGGACATCTTGGATGTCAATCTGGGCGCTATTCAAGGTGACATTATTGTTGAAACTGACGGTGATAACATTGTTATCGAAAGTGTCACTGATGCAGGTCAGGTTGATATTACGGATGATGTACAGGCAATTATCGCCGCGATTGAGGCGGGACAGGACCCGACGCAGCAGGGTGATGAGTTCGCTGCAGCGGCGGGTGAAAATCAGGGCTCAAGCCTGATTGCTGCGGCTGAACTTGTGCGTACAGGTCAAGCCACATTGGCAGAAGCTGGTTTTGATACGGCGGCCATTAGTAACTTAGGTTTCTCAGAGCAGCAGTTTACCTCACTGATCGATTTTGGCTTTGATGCACTCATTGTTGGAGCTAGCACAACGGAGCCAGGTTCCGAAGATCCGACCATTGCCATTGATGACACTGATACTGTCGATACCGACACGCCAACTTTCTCCGGTACCAGTGACAATATTTCTGGTGATATTACGCTGACGATTACTGATGCCGATAATAATGAGCAGGAGTTCACCGTAACCCCTAATGCTGATGGTACATGGTCATTTACATTGCCTGAGGATTCAGCTTTGGCTGATGGTGACTTTACCGTCACTGTGTCAGCTGGTGCTGGTGATGCCGGAACGGTTACTGCGCAAGATACCTTTACCGTATTTGTCAATGATGCACCTACGATTTCAATTGCTCCTCAAAGTGTAACTGAAAATGATGCTGCTGAAGATGACGTTGTTGCAAATGTCACAACAAACGATCCGGATGCAGGGGCAACATTAACGGTAAGTTTTGCCGATGGTACCAATGCCGATGGATATTACGCGCTTGATGCTGATGGCAATGTTGTCTTGACTCAAGCGGGCGCCGATTTCGTTAATGGTGGTGGTACGCTACCTGAAATTTCGCTCGTTGTTTCAGATGGTACTTTGACGGGTGAAGCTTCAGCGACACCAACAACCAACTTAGTCAACGACACGCCAACCATCACGGTGACAGGTGGCAGTCTTACGGAAGATGCGACCAATACAGGTGACACGGTAGCAACGTATGTCACCAGTGACGAAGAAAATGAAGCGGTTACCGTCACTATCACCGAAGGCAGCGATCCAAACGGTTATTACCAAGTCAATCCAAACGGCACAGTGACATTGACCGAAGCAGGTGCGAACCATATTAATGGCGGCGGCAGCCTGCCAGCCGTTGATTTAACCGTAACAGACGGTAACACCAGCTCGACTGACAGTGCAACGCCAGCGGTGACGCCAAACAATGACACCCCAACCATCACGGTGACAGGCGGTAGTCTTACGGAAGATGCGACCAATACAGGTGACACAGTAGCAACGTATGTCACTAGCGATGAAGAGAACGAAGCGGTTACCGTCACCATCACTGAAGGCAGCGACCCAAATGGTTATTATCAAGTCAATCCAAACGGCACAGTCACGTTAACCGAAGCAGGTGCGAGCCACGTGAATGGTGGCGGTAGCCTGCCAGCAGTTGATCTAACCGTGAGCGATGGCAATACCAGCTCAACCGATGCTGCCACGCCATCAGTGACAGCAAACAATGACACGCCAACCATCACGGTGACAGGTGGCAGTGTTACTGAAGATGCGACCAATATAGGTGACACAGTAGCAACGTATGTCACAAGCGATGAAGAGAACGACGCGGTTACCGTCACTATTACCGAAGGCAGCGATCCAAACGGCTACTACCAAGTTAATCCAAACGGCACAGTGACACTGACTGAAGCGGGTGCGAACCATGTGAATGGTGGCGGCAGCCTGCCAGCCGTTGATCTAACTGTGACGGATGGCAATACCAACTCAACCGACAGTGCAACGCCAGCGGTGACGGCAAACAATGATACGCCAACCATCACGGTGACAGGTGGCAGTGTTACTGAAGACGCCACTAATGCAGGTGATACCGTCGCAACGTATGTCACCAGTGACGAAGAGAACGACGCAGTTACCGTCACTATTACCGAAGGCAGCGATCCAAACGGCTATTACCAAGTCAATCCAAACGGCACAGTGACACTGACTGAAGCAGGTGCGAACCATGTGAATGGCGGCGGCACGTTACCGGCAGTCGATTTAACCGTGACGGATGGCAACACCAGCTCGACTGACAGTGCAACGCCAGCGGTGACGCCAAACAATGACACCCCAACCATCACGGTGATAGGTGGCTCTGTCACCGAAGATGCGACCAATACAGGTGACACAGTAGCAACGTATGTCACCAGTGACGAAGAAAATGAAGCGGTTACCGTCACTATCACCGAAGGCAGCGACCCAAATGGTTATTACCAAGTCAATCCAAACGGCACAGTCACGTTAACCGAAGCGGGTGCGAACCATGTGAATGGTGGCGGCAGCCTGCCAGCGGTTGATCTAACTGTGACGGATGGCAATACCAGCTCGACCGACAGTGCAACGCCAGCGGTGACGCCAAACAATGACACCCCAACCATCACGGTAACCGGTGGTTCTGTCACCGAAGATGCGACCAACGCGGGTGATACCGTCGCGACGTATGTCACTAGCGATGAAGAGAACGAATCGGTTAGCGTCACCATCACCGAAGGCAGCGATCCAAACGGCTACTACCAAGTTAATCCAAACGGTACAGTGACACTGACTGAAGCAGGTGCGAACCATGTTAATGGCGGCGACAGCCTGCCAGCCGTTGATCTAACTGTGACGGATGGCAATACCAGCTCGACCGACAGCGCAACGCCAGCAGTGACAGCAAACAATGACACCCCAACCATCACGGTGACAGGTGGGAGTGTTACTGAAGACGCCACTAATGCGGGTGACGCGGTGGCGACGTATGTCACTAGCGATGAAGAGAACGACGCGCTAACGGTCACTATTACTGACGGCAGCGATCCAAACGGCTATTACCAAGTCAATCCAAACGGCACAGTGACACTGACTGAAGCGGGTGCGAACCATGTGAATGGCGGCGGCACGTTACCGGCGGTTGATTTAACCGTGACTGATGGCAACACCAGCTCAACTGACAGTGCAACGCCAGCGGTGACGCCAAACAATGACACCCCAACCATCTCGGTAAACGGTGGCTCTGTTACCGAAGATGCGACCAACGCGGGTGATACCATCGCGACGTATGTCACTAGCGATGAAGAGAACGACGCGCTAACGGTCACTATTACTGACGGCAGCGATCCAAACGGCTACTACCAAGTTAATCCAAACGGCACAGTGACACTGACTGAAGCGGGCGCGAACCATGTCAATGGTGGCGGCAGCCTGCCAGCGGTTGATCTAACCGTGAGCGATGGCAATACCAGCTCAACCGATGCTGCGACGCCTGCAGTGACAGCAAACAATGACACCCCAACCATCACGGTGACAGGTGGCAGTGTTACTGAAGATGCGACCAACGCAGGTGATACCGTCGCGACGTATGTCACAAGTGATGAAGAGAACGACGCGCTAACGGTCACTATTACTGACGGCAGCGATCCAAACGGCTACTACCAAGTCAATCCAAACGGCACAGTCACGTTAACCGAAGCAGGTGCAAACTATGTGAATGGCGGCGGCAGCCTGCCAGTAGTAGATCTAACTGTGACGGATGGCAATACCAGCTCGACTGACAGTGCAACGCCAGCGGTGACGCCAAACAATGACACCCCAACCATCACGGTAACCGGTGGTTCTGTCACCGAAGATGCGACCAACGCGGGTGATACCGTCGCGACGTATGTCACTAGCGATGAAGAGAACGACGCGCTAACGGTCACTATTACTGATGGCAGCGATCCAAACGGTTATTACCAAGTCAATCCAAATGGAACAGTCACGTTAACCGAAGCGGGTGCGAACCATGTTAATGGCGGCGGCACGTTGCCGGCAGTCGATTTAACCGTGACGGATGGCAACACCAGCGCGACTGACAGTGCAACGCCATCAGTGACAGCAAACAATGACACCCCAACCATCACGGTGACAGGCGGCAGTGTTATTGAAGATGCGACCAATACAGGTGACACAGTAGCAACGTATGTCACCAGTGACGAAGAGAACGAAGCGGTTACCGTCACTATTACCGAAGGCAGCGATCCAAACGGTTATTACCAAGTTAATCCAAACGGCACAGTGACATTGACTGAAGCCGGTGCGAACCATGTTAATGGTGGCGGCAGCCTGCCAGCAGTTGATCTAACCGTGAGCGATGGCAATACCAGTTCAACCGATGCTGCCACGCCATCAGTGACGGCAAACAATGACACCCCAACCATCACGGTGACAGGTGGCAGTGTTACTGAAGATGCGACCAACGCGGGTGATACCGTTGCGACGTATGTCACAAGCGATGAAGAGAACGACGCGCTAACGGTCACTATTACTGACGGTAGCGATCCAAACGGCT
This sequence comes from Thaumasiovibrio subtropicus, assembly GCF_019703835.1. NCBI lineage: Bacteria > Pseudomonadati > Pseudomonadota > Gammaproteobacteria > Vibrionales > Vibrionaceae > Thaumasiovibrio > Thaumasiovibrio subtropicus. The sequence goes on from NZ_AP023054.1 coordinate 1,605,007, forward strand.
ATTACCAAGTCAATCCAAACGGCACAGTGACACTGACTGAAGCGGGTGCGAACCATGTGAATGGTGGCGGCAGCCTGCCAGCAGTTGATCTAACCGTGAGCGATGGCAATACCAGCTCGACTGACAGTGCAACGCCTACTGTTAACGATTTTAGTGTTTCTAAGCCAACGATTGATTTAGTTTCTTCTAGCGACAGTGGTAGTAGTGATACAGATAATTTGACCAACGATACAACGCCGACGTTTACGTTAGGAAACATTGATAGTGATGTTGTTACTGTAGAAGTATTCGATGGCGATACTAAGTTGGGCGATGCTACTCAATCCCAAGATGGTAGTTGGTCATTCACTCCTATTAGCGACCTTGCGGATGGTACCTACAACGTAACTGTGAAGGTGACTGATGATGCGGGTAATGTTAGTGAAGCAGAGCGGTTGATAATCATTACCGACACAGAAGTGAAAGCACCGACGATCACCATCGCAGGCGATACCAATAACGATGGTGTGTACAACGCAGAAGAACTTGGAACAGATGGCACCGTGACGGCGACCATCAGCTTGCCAGACGACTTCAATGCGGAAACCGACACGTTGACCATCAACGGTGAAACCGTGTCTGCGGATGACATCGTCGATGGCAAAGTGACAGTCGAAGTGGCGCCAGAAGGCACCGTGACCGCACAAATCACCGATGCGGCGGGTAACGTCTCTGACGAAGCGAGCGAGACAGCGTTGGCAGCGGACACAGAAGTGAAAGCACCGACGATCACCATCGCAGGCGATACCAATAACGATGGTGTGTACAACGCAGAAGAACTTGGAACAGATGGCACCGTGACGGCGACCATCAGCTTGCCAGACGACTTCAATGCGGAAACCGACACGTTGACCATCAACGGTGAAACCGTGTCTGCGGATGACATCGTCGATGGCAAAGTGACAGTCGAAGTGGCGCCAGAAGGCACCGTGACCGCACAAATCACCGATGCGGCGGGTAACGTCTCTGACGAAGCGAGCGAGACAGCGTTGGCAGCGGACACAGAAGTGAAAGCACCGACGATCACCATCGCAGGCGATACCAATAACGATGGTGTGTACAACGCAGAAGAACTTGGAACAGATGGCACCGTGACGGCGACCATCAGCTTGCCAGACGACTTCAATGCGGAAACCGACACGTTGACCATCAACGGTGAAACCGTGTCTGCGGATGACATCGTCGATGGCAAAGTGACAGTCGAAGTGGCGCCAGAAGGCACCGTGACCGCACAAATCACCGATGCGGCGGGTAACGTCTCTGACGAAGCGAGCGAGACAGCGTTGGCAGCGGACACAGAAGTGAAAGCACCGACGATCACCATCGCAGGCGATACCAATAACGATGGTGTGTACAACGCAGAAGAACTTGGAACAGATGGCACCGTGACGGCGACCATCAGCTTGCCAGACGACTTCAATGCGGAAACCGACACGTTGACCATCAACGGTGAAACCGTGTCTGCGGATGACATCGTCGATGGCAAAGTGACAGTCGAAGTGGCGCCAGAAGGCACCGTGACCGCACAAATCACCGATGCGGCGGGTAACGTCTCTGACGAAGCGAGCGAGACAGCGTTGGCAGCGGACACAGAAGTGAAAGCACCGACGATCACCATCGCAGGCGATACCAATAACGATGGTGTGTACAACGCAGAAGAACTTGGAACAGATGGCACCGTGACGGCGACCATCAGCTTGCCAGACGACTTCAATGCGGAAACCGACACGTTGACCATCAACGGTGAAACCGTGTCTGCGGATGACATCGTCGATGGCAAAGTGACAGTCGAAGTGGCGCCAGAAGGCACCGTGACCGCACAAATCACCGATGCGGCGGGTAACGTCTCTGACGAAGCGAGCGAGACAGCGTTGGCAGCGGACACAGAAGTGAAAGCACCGACGATCACCATCGCAGGCGATACCAATAACGATGGTGTGTACAACGCAGAAGAACTTGGAACAGATGGCACCGTGACGGCGACCATCAGCTTGCCAGACGACTTCAATGCGGAAACCGACACGTTGACCATCAACGGTGAAACCGTGTCTGCGGATGACATCGTCGATGGCAAAGTGACAGTCGAAGTGGCGCCAGAAGGCACCGTGACCGCACAAATCACCGATGCGGCGGGTAACGTCTCTGACGAAGCGAGCGAGACAGCGTTGGCAGCGGACACAGAAGTGAAAGCACCGACGATCACCATCGCAGGCGATACCAATAACGATGGTGTGTACAACGCAGAAGAACTTGGAACAGATGGCACCGTGACGGCGACCATCAGCTTGCCAGACGACTTCAATGCGGAAACCGACACGTTGACCATCAACGGTGAAACCGTGTCTGCGGATGACATCGTCGATGGCAAAGTGACAGTCGAAGTGGCGCCAGAAGGCACCGTGACCGCACAAATCACCGATGCGGCGGGTAACGTCTCTGACGAAGCGAGCGAGACAGCGTTGGCAGCGGACACAGAAGTGAAAGCACCGACGATCACCATCGCAGGCGATACCAATAACGATGGTGTGTACAACGCAGAAGAACTTGGAACAGATGGCACCGTGACGGCGACCATCAGCTTGCCAGACGACTTCAATGCGGAAACCGACACGTTGACCATCAACGGTGAAACCGTGTCTGCGGATGACATCGTCGATGGCAAAGTGACAGTCGAAGTGGCGCCAGAAGGCACCGTGACCGCACAAATCACCGATGCGGCGGGTAACGTCTCTGACGAAGCGAGCGAGACAGCGTTGGCAGCGGACACAGAAGTGAAAGCACCGACGATCACCATCGCAGGCGATACCAATAACGATGGTGTGTACAACGCAGAAGAACTTGGAACAGATGGCACCGTGACGGCGACCATCAGCTTGCCAGACGACTTCAATGCGGAAACCGACACGTTGACCATCAACGGTGAAACCGTGTCTGCGGATGACATCGTCGATGGCAAAGTGACAGTCGAAGTGGCGCCAGAAGGCACCGTGACCGCACAAATCACCGATGCGGCGGGTAACGTCTCTGACGAAGCGAGCGAGACAGCGTTGGCAGCGGACACAGAAGTGAAAGCACCGACGATCACCATCGCAGGCGATACCAATAACGATGGTGTGTACAACGCAGAAGAACTTGGAACAGATGGCACCGTGACGGCGACCATCAGCTTGCCAGACGACTTCAATGCGGAAACCGACACGTTGACCATCAACGGTGAAACCGTGTCTGCGGATGACATCGTCGATGGCAAAGTGACAGTCGAAGTGGCGCCAGAAGGCACCGTGACCGCACAAATCACCGATGCGGCGGGTAACGTCTCTGACGAAGCGAGCGAGACAGCGTTGGCAGCGGACACAGAAGTGAAAGCACCGACGATCACCATCGCAGGCGATACCAATAACGATGGTGTGTACAACGCAGAAGAACTTGGAACAGATGGCACCGTGACGGCGACCATCAGCTTGCCAGACGACTTCAATGCGGAAACCGACACGTTGACCATCAACGGTGAAACCGTGTCTGCGGATGACATCGTCGATGGCAAAGTGACAGTCGAAGTGGCGCCAGAAGGCACCGTGACCGCACAAATCACCGATGCGGCGGGTAACGTCTCTGACGAAGCGAGCGAGACAGCGTTGGCAGCGGACACAGAAGTGAAAGCACCGACGATCACCATCGCAGGCGATACCAATAACGATGGTGTGTACAACGCAGAAGAACTTGGAACAGATGGCACCGTGACGGCGACCATCAGCTTGCCAGACGACTTCAATGCGGAAACCGACACGTTGACCATCAACGGTGAAACCGTGTCTGCGGATGACATCGTCGATGGCAAAGTGACAGTCGAAGTGGCGCCAGAAGGCACCGTGACCGCACAAATCACCGATGCGGCGGGTAACGTCTCTGACGAAGCGAGCGAGACAGCGTTGGCAGCGGACACAGAAGTGAAAGCACCGACGATCACCATCGCAGGCGATACCAATAACGATGGTGTGTACAACGCAGAAGAACTTGGAACAGATGGCACCGTGACGGCGACCATCAGCTTGCCAGACGACTTCAATGCGGAAACCGACACGTTGACCATCAACGGTGAAACCGTGTCTGCGGATGACATCGTCGATGGCAAAGTGACAGTCGAAGTGGCGCCAGAAGGCACCGTGACCGCACAAATCACCGATGCGGCGGGTAACGTCTCTGACGAAGCGAGCGAGACAGCGTTGGCAGCGGACACAGAAGTGAAAGCACCGACGATCACCATCGCAGGCGATACCAATAACGATGGTGTGTACAACGCAGAAGAACTTGGAACAGATGGCACCGTGACGGCGACCATCAGCTTGCCAGACGACTTCAATGCGGAAACCGACACGTTGACCATCAACGGTGAAACCGTGTCTGCGGATGACATCGTCGATGGCAAAGTGACAGTCGAAGTGGCGCCAGAAGGCACCGTGACCGCACAAATCACCGATGCGGCGGGTAACGTCTCTGACGAAGCGAGCGAGACAGCGTTGGCAGCGGACACAGAAGTGAAAGCACCGACGATCACCATCGCAGGCGATACCAATAACGATGGTGTGTACAACGCAGAAGAACTTGGAACAGATGGCACCGTGACGGCGACCATCAGCTTGCCAGACGACTTCAATGCGGAAACCGACACGTTGACCATCAACGGTGAAACCGTGTCTGCGGATGACATCGTCGATGGCAAAGTGACAGTCGAAGTGGCGCCAGAAGGCACCGTGACCGCACAAATCACCGATGCGGCGGGTAACGTCTCTGACGAAGCGAGCGAGACAGCGTTGGCAGCGGACACAGAAGTGAAAGCACCGACGATCACCATCGCAGGCGATACCAATAACGATGGTGTGTACAACGCAGAAGAACTTGGAACAGATGGCACCGTGACGGCGACCATCAGCTTGCCAGACGACTTCAATGCGGAAACCGACACGTTGACCATCAACGGTGAAACCGTGTCTGCGGATGACATCGTCGATGGCAAAGTGACAGTCGAAGTGGCGCCAGAAGGCACCGTGACCGCACAAATCACCGATGCGGCGGGTAACGTCTCTGACGAAGCGAGCGAGACAGCGTTGGCAGCGGACACAGAAGTGAAAGCACCGACGATCACCATCGCAGGCGATACCAATAACGATGGTGTGTACAACGCAGAAGAACTTGGAACAGATGGCACCGTGACGGCGACCATCAGCTTGCCAGACGACTTCAATGCGGAAACCGACACGTTGACCATCAACGGTGAAACCGTGTCTGCGGATGACATCGTCGATGGCAAAGTGACAGTCGAAGTGGCGCCAGAAGGCACCGTGACCGCACAAATCACCGATGCGGCGGGTAACGTCTCTGACGAAGCGAGCGAGACAGCGTTGGCAGCGGACACAGAAGTGAAAGCACCGACGATCACCATCGCAGGCGATACCAATAACGATGGTGTGTACAACGCAGAAGAACTTGGAACAGATGGCACCGTGACGGCGACCATCAGCTTGCCAGACGACTTCAATGCGGAAACCGACACGTTGACCATCAACGGTGAAACCGTGTCTGCGGATGACATCGTCGATGGCAAAGTGACAGTCGAAGTGGCGCCAGAAGGCACCGTGACCGCACAAATCACCGATGCGGCGGGTAACGTCTCTGACGAAGCGAGCGAGACAGCGTTGGCAGCGGACACAGAAGTGAAAGCACCGACGATCACCATCGCAGGCGATACCAATAACGATGGTGTGTACAACGCAGAAGAACTTGGAACAGATGGCACCGTGACGGCGACCATCAGCTTGCCAGACGACTTCAATGCGGAAACCGACACGTTGACCATCAACGGTGAAACCGTGTCTGCGGATGACATCGTCGATGGCAAAGTGACAGTCGAAGTGGCGCCAGAAGGCACCGTGACCGCACAAATCACCGATGCGGCGGGTAACGTCTCTGACGAAGCGAGCGAGACAGCGTTGGCAGCGGACACAGAAGTGAAAGCACCGACGATCACCATCGCAGGCGATACCAATAACGATGGTGTGTACAACGCAGAAGAACTTGGAACAGATGGCACCGTGACGGCGACCATCAGCTTGCCAGACGACTTCAATGCGGAAACCGACACGTTGACCATCAACGGTGAAACCGTGTCTGCGGATGACATCGTCGATGGCAAAGTGACAGTCGAAGTGGCGCCAGAAGGCACCGTGACCGCACAAATCACCGATGCGGCGGGTAACGTCTCTGACGAAGCGAGCGAGACAGCGTTGGCAGCGGACACAGAAGTGAAAGCACCGACGATCACCATCGCAGGCGATACCAATAACGATGGTGTGTACAACGCAGAAGAACTTGGAACAGATGGCACCGTGACGGCGACCATCAGCTTGCCAGACGACTTCAATGCGGAAACCGACACGTTGACCATCAACGGTGAAACCGTGTCTGCGGATGACATCGTCGATGGCAAAGTGACAGTCGAAGTGGCGCCAGAAGGCACCGTGACCGCACAAATCACCGATGCGGCGGGTAACGTCTCTGACGAAGCGAGCGAGACAGCGTTGGCAGCGGACACAGAAGTGAAAGCACCGACGATCACCATCGCAGGCGATACCAATAACGATGGTGTGTACAACGCAGAAGAACTTGGAACAGATGGCACCGTGACGGCGACCATCAGCTTGCCAGACGACTTCAATGCGGAAACCGACACGTTGACCATCAACGGTGAAACCGTGTCTGCGGATGACATCGTCGATGGCAAAGTGACAGTCGAAGTGGCGCCAGAAGGCACCGTGACCGCACAAATCACCGATGCGGCGGGTAACGTCTCTGACGAAGCGAGCGAGACAGCGTTGGCAGCGGACACAGAAGTGAAAGCACCGACGATCACCATCGCAGGCGATACCAATAACGATGGTGTGTACAACGCAGAAGAACTTGGAACAGATGGCACCGTGACGGCGACCATCAGCTTGCCAGACGACTTCAATGCGGAAACCGACACGTTGACCATCAACGGTGAAACCGTGTCTGCGGATGACATCGTCGATGGCAAAGTGACAGTCGAAGTGGCGCCAGAAGGCACCGTGACCGCACAAATCACCGATGCGGCGGGTAACGTCTCTGACGAAGCGAGCGAGACAGCGTTGGCAGCGGACACAGAAGTGAAAGCACCGACGATCACCATCGCAGGCGATACCAATAACGATGGTGTGTACAACGCAGAAGAACTTGGAACAGATGGCACCGTGACGGCGACCATCAGCTTGCCAGACGACTTCAATGCGGAAACCGACACGTTGACCATCAACGGTGAAACCGTGTCTGCGGATGACATCGTCGATGGCAAAGTGACAGTCGAAGTGGCGCCAGAAGGCACCGTGACCGCACAAATCACCGATGCGGCGGGTAACGTCTCTGACGAAGCGAGCGAGACAGCGTTGGCAGCGGACACAGAAGTGAAAGCACCGACGATCACCATCGCAGGCGATACCAATAACGATGGTGTGTACAACGCAGAAGAACTTGGAACAGATGGCACCGTGACGGCGACCATCAGCTTGCCAGACGACTTCAATGCGGAAACCGACACGTTGACCATCAACGGTGAAACCGTGTCTGCGGATGACATCGTCGATGGCAAAGTGACAGTCGAAGTGGCGCCAGAAGGCACCGTGACCGCACAAATCACCGATGCGGCGGGTAACGTCTCTGACGAAGCGAGCGAGACAGCGTTGGCAGCGGACACAGAAGTGAAAGCACCGACGATCACCATCGCAGGCGATACCAATAACGATGGTGTGTACAACGCAGAAGAACTTGGAACAGATGGCACCGTGACGGCGACCATCAGCTTGCCAGACGACTTCAATGCGGAAACCGACACGTTGACCATCAACGGTGAAACCGTGTCTGCGGATGACATCGTCGATGGCAAAGTGACAGTCGAAGTGGCGCCAGAAGGCACCGTGACCGCACAAATCACCGATGCGGCGGGTAACGTCTCTGACGAAGCGAGCGAGACAGCGTTGGCAGCGGACACAGAAGTGAAAGCACCGACGATCACCATCGCAGGCGATACCAATAACGATGGTGTGTACAACGCAGAAGAACTTGGAACAGATGGCACCGTGACGGCGACCATCAGCTTGCCAGACGACTTCAATGCGGAAACCGACACGTTGACCATCAACGGTGAAACCGTGTCTGCGGATGACATCGTCGATGGCAAAGTGACAGTCGAAGTGGCGCCAGAAGGCACCGTGACCGCACAAATCACCGATGCGGCGGGTAACGTCTCTGACGAAGCGAGCGAGACAGCGTTGGCAGCGGACACAGAAGTGAAAGCACCGACGATCACCATCGCAGGCGATACCAATAACGATGGTGTGTACAACGCAGAAGAACTTGGAACAGATGGCACCGTGACGGCGACCATCAGCTTGCCAGACGACTTCAATGCGGAAACCGACACGTTGACCATCAACGGTGAAACCGTGTCTGCGGATGACATCGTCGATGGCAAAGTGACAGTCGAAGTGGCGCCAGAAGGCACCGTGACCGCACAAATCACCGATGCGGCGGGTAACGTCTCTGACGAAGCGAGCGAGACAGCGTTGGCAGCGGACACAGAAGTGAAAGCACCGACGATCACCATCGCAGGCGATACCAATAACGATGGTGTGTACAACGCAGAAGAACTTGGAACAGATGGCACCGTGACGGCGACCATCAGCTTGCCAGACGACTTCAATGCGGAAACCGACACGTTGACCATCAACGGTGAAACCGTGTCTGCGGATGACATCGTCGATGGCAAAGTGACAGTCGAAGTGGCGCCAGAAGGCACCGTGACCGCACAAATCACCGATGCGGCGGGTAACGTCTCTGACGAAGCGAGCGAGACAGCGTTGGCAGCGGACACAGAAGTGAAAGCACCGACGATCACCATCGCAGGCGATACCAATAACGATGGTGTGTACAACGCAGAAGAACTTGGAACAGATGGCACCGTGACGGCGACCATCAGCTTGCCAGACGACTTCAATGCGGAAACCGACACGTTGACCATCAACGGTGAAACCGTGTCTGCGGATGACATCGTCGATGGCAAAGTGACAGTCGAAGTGGCGCCAGAAGGCACCGTGACCGCACAAATCACCGATGCGGCGGGTAACGTCTCTGACGAAGCGAGCGAGACAGCGTTGGCAGCGGACACAGAAGTGAAAGCACCGACGATCACCATCGCAGGCGATACCAATAACGATGGTGTGTACAACGCAGAAGAACTTGGAACAGATGGCACCGTGACGGCGACCATCAGCTTGCCAGACGACTTCAATGCGGAAACCGACACGTTGACCATCAACGGTGAAACCGTGTCTGCGGATGACATCGTCGATGGCAAAGTGACAGTCGAAGTGGCGCCAGAAGGCACCGTGACCGCACAAATCACCGATGCGGCGGGTAACGTCTCTGACGAAGCGAGCGAGACAGCGTTGGCAGCGGACACAGAAGTGAAAGCACCGACGATCACCATCGCAGGCGATACCAATAACGATGGTGTGTACAACGCAGAAGAACTTGGAACAGATGGCACCGTGACGGCGACCATCAGCTTGCCAGACGACTTCAATGCGGAAACCGACACGTTGACCATCAACGGTGAAACCGTGTCTGCGGATGACATCGTCGATGGCAAAGTGACAGTCGAAGTGGCGCCAGAAGGCACCGTGACCGCACAAATCACCGATGCGGCGGGTAACGTCTCTGACGAAGCGAGCGAGACAGCGTTGGCAGCGGACACAGAAGTGAAAGCACCGACGATCACCATCGCAGGCGATACCAATAACGATGGTGTGTACAACGCAGAAGAACTTGGAACAGATGGCACCGTGACGGCGACCATCAGCTTGCCAGACGACTTCAATGCGGAAACCGACACGTTGACCATCAACGGTGAAACCGTGTCTGCGGATGACATCGTCGATGGCAAAGTGACAGTCGAAGTGGCGCCAGAAGGCACCGTGACCGCACAAATCACCGATGCGGCGGGTAACGTCTCTGACGAAGCGAGCGAGACAGCGTTGGCAGCGGACACAGAAGTGAAAGCACCGACGATCACCATCGCAGGCGATACCAATAACGATGGTGTGTACAACGCAGAAGAACTTGGAACAGATGGCACCGTGACGGCGACCATCAGCTTGCCAGACGACTTCAATGCGGAAACCGACACGTTGACCATCAACGGTGAAACCGTGTCTGCGGATGACATCGTCGATGGCAAAGTGACAGTCGAAGTGGCGCCAGAAGGCACCGTGACCGCACAAATCACCGATGCGGCGGGTAACGTCTCTGACGAAGCGAGCGAGACAGCGTTGGCAGCGGACACAGAAGTGAAAGCACCGACGATCACCATCGCAGGCGATACCAATAACGATGGTGTGTACAACGCAGAAGAACTTGGAACAGATGGCACCGTGACGGCGACCATCAGCTTGCCAGACGACTTCAATGCGGAAACCGACACGTTGACCATCAACGGTGAAACCGTGTCTGCGGATGACATCGTCGATGGCAAAGTGACAGTCGAAGTGGCGCCAGAAGGCACCGTGACCGCACAAATCACCGATGCGGCGGGTAACGTCTCTGACGAAGCGAGCGAGACAGCGTTGGCAGCGGACACAGAAGTGAAAGCACCGACGATCACCATCGCAGGCGATACCAATAACGATGGTGTGTACAACGCAGAAGAACTTGGAACAGATGGCACCGTGACGGCGACCATCAGCTTGCCAGACGACTTCAATGCGGAAACCGACACGTTGACCATCAACGGTGAAACCGTGTCTGCGGATGACATCGTCGATGGCAAAGTGACAGTCGAAGTGGCGCCAGAAGGCACCGTGACCGCACAAATCACCGATGCGGCGGGTAACGTCTCTGACGAAGCGAGCGAGACAGCGTTGGCAGCGGACACAGAAGTGAAAGCACCGACGATCACCATCGCAGGCGATACCAATAACGATGGTGTGTACAACGCAGAAGAACTTGGAACAGATGGCACCGTGACGGCGACCATCAGCTTGCCAGACGACTTCAATGCGGAAACCGACACGTTGACCATCAACGGTGAAACCGTGTCTGCGGATGACATCGTCGATGGCAAAGTGACAGTCGAAGTGGCGCCAGAAGGCACCGTGACCGCACAAATCACCGATGCGGCGGGTAACGTCTCTGACGAAGCGAGCGAGACAGCGTTGGCAGCGGACACAGAAGTGAAAGCACCGACGATCACCATCGCAGGCGATACCAATAACGATGGTGTGTACAACGCAGAAGAACTTGGAACAGATGGCACCGTGACGGCGACCATCAGCTTGCCAGACGACTTCAATGCGGAAACCGACACGTTGACCATCAACGGTGAAACCGTGTCTGCGGATGACATCGTCGATGGCAAAGTGACAGTCGAAGTGGCGCCAGAAGGCACCGTGACCGCACAAATCACCGATGCGGCGGGTAACGTCTCTGACGAAGCGAGCGAGACAGCGTTGGCAGCGGACACAGAAGTGAAAGCACCGACGATCACCATCGCAGGCGATACCAATAACGATGGTGTGTACAACGCAGAAGAACTTGGAACAGATGGCACCGTGACGGCGACCATCAGCTTGCCAGACGACTTCAATGCGGAAACCGACACGTTGACCATCAACGGTGAAACCGTGTCTGCGGATGACATCGTCGATGGCAAAGTGACAGTCGAAGTGGCGCCAGAAGGCACCGTGACCGCACAAATCACCGATGCGGCGGGTAACGTCTCTGACGAAGCGAGCGAGACAGCGTTGGCAGCGGACACAGAAGTGAAAGCACCGACGATCACCATCGCAGGCGATACCAATAACGATGGTGTGTACAACGCAGAAGAACTTGGAACAGATGGCACCGTGACGGCGACCATCAGCTTGCCAGACGACTTCAATGCGGAAACCGACACGTTGACCATCAACGGTGAAACCGTGTCTGCGGATGACATCGTCGATGGCAAAGTGACAGTCGAAGTGGCGCCAGAAGGCACCGTGACCGCACAAATCACCGATGCGGCGGGTAACGTCTCTGACGAAGCGAGCGAGACAGCGTTGGCAGCGGACACAGAAGTGAAAGCACCGACGATCACCATCGCAGGCGATACCAATAACGATGGTGTGTACAACGCAGAAGAACTTGGAACAGATGGCACCGTGACGGCGACCATCAGCTTGCCAGACGACTTCAATGCGGAAACCGACACGTTGACCATCAACGGTGAAACCGTGTCTGCGGATGACATCGTCGATGGCAAAGTGACAGTCGAAGTGGCGCCAGAAGGCACCGTGACCGCACAAATCACCGATGCGGCGGGTAACGTCTCTGACGAAGCGAGCGAGACAGCGTTGGCAGCGGACACAGAAGTGAAAGCACCGACGATCACCATCGCAGGCGATACCAATAACGATGGTGTGTACAACGCAGAAGAACTTGGAACAGATGGCACCGTGACGGCGACCATCAGCTTGCCAGACGACTTCAATGCGGAAACCGACACGTTGACCATCAACGGTGAAACCGTGTCTGCGGATGACATCGTCGATGGCAAAGTGACAGTCGAAGTGGCGCCAGAAGGCACCGTGACCGCACAAATCACCGATGCGGCGGGTAACGTCTCTGACGAAGCGAGCGAGACAGCGTTGGCAGCGGACACAGAAGTGAAAGCACCGACGATCACCATCGCAGGCGATACCAATAACGATGGTGTGTACAACGCAGAAGAACTTGGAACAGATGGCACCGTGACGGCGACCATCAGCTTGCCAGACGACTTCAATGCGGAAACCGACACGTTGACCATCAACGGTGAAACCGTGTCTGCGGATGACATCGTCGATGGCAAAGTGACAGTCGAAGTGGCGCCAGAAGGCACCGTGACCGCACAAATCACCGATGCGGCGGGTAACGTCTCTGACGAAGCGAGCGAGACAGCGTTGGCAGCGGACACAGAAGTGAAAGCACCGACGATCACCATCGCAGGCGATACCAATAACGATGGTGTGTACAACGCAGAAGAACTTGGAACAGATGGCACCGTGACGGCGACCATCAGCTTGCCAGACGACTTCAATGCGGAAACCGACACGTTGACCATCAACGGTGAAACCGTGTCTGCGGATGACATCGTCGATGGCAAAGTGACAGTCGAAGTGGCGCCAGAAGGCACCGTGACCGCACAAATCACCGATGCGGCGGGTAACGTCTCTGACGAAGCGAGCGAGACAGCGTTGGCAGCGGACACAGAAGTGAAAGCACCGACGATCACCATCGCAGGCGATACCAATAACGATGGTGTGTACAACGCAGAAGAACTTGGAACAGATGGCACCGTGACGGCGACCATCAGCTTGCCAGACGACTTCAATGCGGAAACCGACACGTTGACCATCAACGGTGAAACCGTGTCTGCGGATGACATCGTCGATGGCAAAGTGACAGTCGAAGTGGCGCCAGAAGGCACCGTGACCGCACAAATCACCGATGCGGCGGGTAACGTCTCTGACGAAGCGAGCGAGACAGCGTTGGCAGCGGACACAGAAGTGAAAGCACCGACGATCACCATCGCAGGCGATACCAATAACGATGGTGTGTACAACGCAGAAGAACTTGGAACAGATGGCACCGTGACGGCGACCATCAGCTTGCCAGACGACTTCAATGCGGAAACCGACACGTTGACCATCAACGGTGAAACCGTGTCTGCGGATGACATCGTCGATGGCAAAGTGACAGTCGAAGTGGCGCCAGAAGGCACCGTGACCGCACAAATCACCGATGCGGCGGGTAACGTCTCTGACGAAGCGAGCGAGACAGCGTTGGCAGCGGACACAGAAGTGAAAGCACCGACGATCACCATCGCAGGCGATACCAATAACGATGGTGTGTACAACGCAGAAGAACTTGGAACAGATGGCACCGTGACGGCGACCATCAGCTTGCCAGACGACTTCAATGCGGAAACCGACACGTTGACCATCAACGGTGAAACCGTGTCTGCGGATGACATCGTCGATGGCAAAGTGACAGTCGAAGTGGCGCCAGAAGGCACCGTGACCGCACAAATCACCGATGCGGCGGGTAACGTCTCTGACGAAGCGAGCGAGACAGCGTTGGCAGCGGACACAGAAGTGAAAGCACCGACGATCACCATCGCAGGCGATACCAATAACGATGGTGTGTACAACGCAGAAGAACTTGGAACAGATGGCACCGTGACGGCGACCATCAGCTTGCCAGACGACTTCAATGCGGAAACCGACACGTTGACCATCAACGGTGAAACCGTGTCTGCGGATGACATCGTCGATGGCAAAGTGACAGTCGAAGTGGCGCCAGAAGGCACCGTGACCGCACAAATCACCGATGCGGCGGGTAACGTCTCTGACGAAGCGAGCGAGACAGCGTTGGCAGCGGACACAGAAGTGAAAGCACCGACGATCACCATCGCAGGCGATACCAATAACGATGGTGTGTACAACGCAGAAGAACTTGGAACAGATGGCACCGTGACGGCGACCATCAGCTTGCCAGACGACTTCAATGCGGAAACCGACACGTTGACCATCAACGGTGAAACCGTGTCTGCGGATGACATCGTCGATGGCAAAGTGACAGTCGAAGTGGCGCCAGAAGGCACCGTGACCGCACAAATCACCGATGCGGCGGGTAACGTCTCTGACGAAGCGAGCGAGACAGCGTTGGCAGCGGACACAGAAGTGAAAGCACCGACGATCACCATCGCAGGCGATACCAATAACGATGGTGTGTACAACGCAGAAGAACTTGGAACAGATGGCACCGTGACGGCGACCATCAGCTTGCCAGACGACTTCAATGCGGAAACCGACACGTTGACCATCAACGGTGAAACCGTGTCTGCGGATGACATCGTCGATGGCAAAGTGACAGTCGAAGTGGCGCCAGAAGGCACCGTGACCGCACAAATCACCGATGCGGCGGGTAACGTCTCTGACGAAGCGAGCGAGACAGCGTTGGCAGCGGACACAGAAGTGAAAGCACCGACGATCACCATCGCAGGCGATACCAATAACGATGGTGTGTACAACGCAGAAGAACTTGGAACAGATGGCACCGTGACGGCGACCATCAGCTTGCCAGACGACTTCAATGCGGAAACCGACACGTTGACCATCAACGGTGAAACCGTGTCTGCGGATGACATCGTCGATGGCAAAGTGACAGTCGAAGTGGCGCCAGAAGGCACCGTGACCGCACAAATCACCGATGCGGCGGGTAACGTCTCTGACGAAGCGAGCGAGACAGCGTTGGCAGCGGACACAGAAGTGAAAGCACCGACGATCACCATCGCAGGCGATACCAATAACGATGGTGTGTACAACGCAGAAGAACTTGGAACAGATGGCACCGTGACGGCGACCATCAGCTTGCCAGACGACTTCAATGCGGAAACCGACACGTTGACCATCAACGGTGAAACCGTGTCTGCGGATGACATCGTCGATGGCAAAGTGACAGTCGAAGTGGCGCCAGAAGGCACCGTGACCGCACAAATCACCGATGCGGCGGGTAACGTCTCTGACGAAGCGAGCGAGACAGCGTTGGCAGCGGACACAGAAGTGAAAGCACCGACGATCACCATCGCAGGCGATACCAATAACGATGGTGTGTACAACGCAGAAGAACTTGGAACAGATGGCACCGTGACGGCGACCATCAGCTTGCCAGACGACTTCAATGCGGAAACCGACACGTTGACCATCAACGGTGAAACCGTGTCTGCGGATGACATCGTCGATGGCAAAGTGACAGTCGAAGTGGCGCCAGAAGGCACCGTGACCGCACAAATCACCGATGCGGCGGGTAACGTCTCTGACGAAGCGAGCGAGACAGCGTTGGCAGCGGACACAGAAGTGAAAGCACCGACGATCACCATCGCAGGCGATACCAATAACGATGGTGTGTACAACGCAGAAGAACTTGGAACAGATGGCACCGTGACGGCGACCATCAGCTTGCCAGACGACTTCAATGCGGAAACCGACACGTTGACCATCAACGGTGAAACCGTGTCTGCGGATGACATCGTCGATGGCAAAGTGACAGTCGAAGTGGCGCCAGAAGGCACCGTGACCGCACAAATCACCGATGCGGCGGGTAACGTCTCTGACGAAGCGAGCGAGACAGCGTTGGCAGCGGACACAGAAGTGAAAGCACCGACGATCACCATCGCAGGCGATACCAATAACGATGGTGTGTACAACGCAGAAGAACTTGGAACAGATGGCACCGTGACGGCGACCATCAGCTTGCCAGACGACTTCAATGCGGAAACCGACACGTTGACCATCAACGGTGAAACCGTGTCTGCGGATGACATCGTCGATGGCAAAGTGACAGTCGAAGTGGCGCCAGAAGGCACCGTGACCGCACAAATCACCGATGCGGCGGGTAACGTCTCTGACGAAGCGAGCGAGACAGCGTTGGCAGCGGACACAGAAGTGAAAGCACCGACGATCACCATCGCAGGCGATACCAATAACGATGGTGTGTACAACGCAGAAGAACTTGGAACAGATGGCACCGTGACGGCGACCATCAGCTTGCCAGACGACTTCAATGCGGAAACCGACACGTTGACCATCAACGGTGAAACCGTGTCTGCGGATGACATCGTCGATGGCAAAGTGACAGTCGAAGTGGCGCCAGAAGGCACCGTGACCGCACAAATCACCGATGCGGCGGGTAACGTCTCTGACGAAGCGAGCGAGACAGCGTTGGCAGCGGACACAGAAGTGAAAGCACCGACGATCACCATCGCAGGCGATACCAATAACGATGGTGTGTACAACGCAGAAGAACTTGGAACAGATGGCACCGTGACGGCGACCATCAGCTTGCCAGACGACTTCAATGCGGAAACCGACACGTTGACCATCAACGGTGAAACCGTGTCTGCGGATGACATCGTCGATGGCAAAGTGACAGTCGAAGTGGCGCCAGAAGGCACCGTGACCGCACAAATCACCGATGCGGCGGGTAACGTCTCTGACGAAGCGAGCGAGACAGCGTTGGCAGCGGACACAGAAGTGAAAGCACCGACGATCACCATCGCAGGCGATACCAATAACGATGGTGTGTACAACGCAGAAGAACTTGGAACAGATGGCACCGTGACGGCGACCATCAGCTTGCCAGACGACTTCAATGCGGAAACCGACACGTTGACCATCAACGGTGAAACCGTGTCTGCGGATGACATCGTCGATGGCAAAGTGACAGTCGAAGTGGCGCCAGAAGGCACCGTGACCGCACAAATCACCGATGCGGCGGGTAACGTCTCTGACGAAGCGAGCGAGACAGCGTTGGCAGCGGACACAGAAGTGAAAGCACCGACGATCACCATCGCAGGCGATACCAATAACGATGGTGTGTACAACGCAGAAGAACTTGGAACAGATGGCACCGTGACGGCGACCATCAGCTTGCCAGACGACTTCAATGCGGAAACCGACACGTTGACCATCAACGGTGAAACCGTGTCTGCGGATGACATCGTCGATGGCAAAGTGACAGTCGAAGTGGCGCCAGAAGGCACCGTGACCGCACAAATCACCGATGCGGCGGGTAACGTCTCTGACGAAGCGAGCGAGACAGCGTTGGCAGCGGACACAGAAGTGAAAGCACCGACGATCACCATCGCAGGCGATACCAATAACGATGGTGTGTACAACGCAGAAGAACTTGGAACAGATGGCACCGTGACGGCGACCATCAGCTTGCCAGACGACTTCAATGCGGAAACCGACACGTTGACCATCAACGGTGAAACCGTGTCTGCGGATGACATCGTCGATGGCAAAGTGACAGTCGAAGTGGCGCCAGAAGGCACCGTGACCGCACAAATCACCGATGCGGCGGGTAACGTCTCTGACGAAGCGAGCGAGACAGCGTTGGCAGCGGACACAGAAGTGAAAGCACCGACGATCACCATCGCAGGCGATACCAATAACGATGGTGTGTACAACGCAGAAGAACTTGGAACAGATGGCACCGTGACGGCGACCATCAGCTTGCCAGACGACTTCAATGCGGAAACCGACACGTTGACCATCAACGGTGAAACCGTGTCTGCGGATGACATCGTCGATGGCAAAGTGACAGTCGAAGTGGCGCCAGAAGGCACCGTGACCGCACAAATCACCGATGCGGCGGGTAACGTCTCTGACGAAGCGAGCGAGACAGCGTTGGCAGCGGACACAGAAGTGAAAGCACCGACGATCACCATCGCAGGCGATACCAATAACGATGGTGTGTACAACGCAGAAGAACTTGGAACAGATGGCACCGTGACGGCGACCATCAGCTTGCCAGACGACTTCAATGCGGAAACCGACACGTTGACCATCAACGGTGAAACCGTGTCTGCGGATGACATCGTCGATGGCAAAGTGACAGTCGAAGTGGCGCCAGAAGGCACCGTGACCGCACAAATCACCGATGCGGCGGGTAACGTCTCTGACGAAGCGAGCGAGACAGCGTTGGCAGCGGACACAGAAGTGAAAGCACCGACGATCACCATCGCAGGCGATACCAATAACGATGGTGTGTACAACGCAGAAGAACTTGGAACAGATGGCACCGTGACGGCGACCATCAGCTTGCCAGACGACTTCAATGCGGAAACCGACACGTTGACCATCAACGGTGAAACCGTGTCTGCGGATGACATCGTCGATGGCAAAGTGACAGTCGAAGTGGCGCCAGAAGGCACCGTGACCGCACAAATCACCGATGCGGCGGGTAACGTCTCTGACGAAGCGAGCGAGACAGCGTTGGCAGCGGACACAGAAGTGAAAGCACCGACGATCACCATCGCAGGCGATACCAATAACGATGGTGTGTACAACGCAGAAGAACTTGGAACAGATGGCACCGTGACGGCGACCATCAGCTTGCCAGACGACTTCAATGCGGAAACCGACACGTTGACCATCAACGGTGAAACCGTGTCTGCGGATGACATCGTCGATGGCAAAGTGACAGTCGAAGTGGCGCCAGAAGGCACCGTGACCGCACAAATCACCGATGCGGCGGGTAACGTCTCTGACGAAGCGAGCGAGACAGCGTTGGCAGCGGACACAGAAGTGAAAGCACCGACGATCACCATCGCAGGCGATACCAATAACGATGGTGTGTACAACGCAGAAGAACTTGGAACAGATGGCACCGTGACGGCGACCATCAGCTTGCCAGACGACTTCAATGCGGAAACCGACACGTTGACCATCAACGGTGAAACCGTGTCTGCGGATGACATCGTCGATGGCAAAGTGACAGTCGAAGTGGCGCCAGAAGGCACCGTGACCGCACAAATCACCGATGCGGCGGGTAACGTCTCTGACGAAGCGAGCGAGACAGCGTTGGCAGCGGACACAGAAGTGAAAGCACCGACGATCACCATCGCAGGCGATACCAATAACGATGGTGTGTACAACGCAGAAGAACTTGGAACAGATGGCACCGTGACGGCGACCATCAGCTTGCCAGACGACTTCAATGCGGAAACCGACACGTTGACCATCAACGGTGAAACCGTGTCTGCGGATGACATCGTCGATGGCAAAGTGACAGTCGAAGTGGCGCCAGAAGGCACCGTGACCGCACAAATCACCGATGCGGCGGGTAACGTCTCTGACGAAGCGAGCGAGACAGCGTTGGCAGCGGACACAGAAGTGAAAGCACCGACGATCACCATCGCAGGCGATACCAATAACGATGGTGTGTACAACGCAGAAGAACTTGGAACAG
Organism: Thaumasiovibrio subtropicus; assembly: GCF_019703835.1. Taxonomy (NCBI): domain Bacteria; kingdom Pseudomonadati; phylum Pseudomonadota; class Gammaproteobacteria; order Vibrionales; family Vibrionaceae; genus Thaumasiovibrio; species Thaumasiovibrio subtropicus. The sequence continues at coordinate 1,624,945 of NZ_AP023054.1, forward strand.
ATGGCACCGTGACGGCGACCATCAGCTTGCCAGACGACTTCAATGCGGAAACCGACACGTTGACCATCAACGGTGAAACCGTGTCTGCGGATGACATCGTCGATGGCAAAGTGACAGTCGAAGTGGCGCCAGAAGGCACCGTGACCGCACAAATCACCGATGCGGCGGGTAACGTCTCTGACGAAGCGAGCGAGACAGCGTTGGCAGCGGACACAGAAGTGAAAGCACCGACGATCACCATCGCAGGCGATACCAATAACGATGGTGTGTACAACGCAGAAGAACTTGGAACAGATGGCACCGTGACGGCGACCATCAGCTTGCCAGACGACTTCAATGCGGAAACCGACACGTTGACCATCAACGGTGAAACCGTGTCTGCGGATGACATCGTCGATGGCAAAGTGACAGTCGAAGTGGCGCCAGAAGGCACCGTGACCGCACAAATCACCGATGCGGCGGGTAACGTCTCTGACGAAGCGAGCGAGACAGCGTTGGCAGCGGACACAGAAGTGAAAGCACCGACGATCACCATCGCAGGCGATACCAATAACGATGGTGTGTACAACGCAGAAGAACTTGGAACAGATGGCACCGTGACGGCGACCATCAGCTTGCCAGACGACTTCAATGCGGAAACCGACACGTTGACCATCAACGGTGAAACCGTGTCTGCGGATGACATCGTCGATGGCAAAGTGACAGTCGAAGTGGCGCCAGAAGGCACCGTGACCGCACAAATCACCGATGCGGCGGGTAACGTCTCTGACGAAGCGAGCGAGACAGCGTTGGCAGCGGACACAGAAGTGAAAGCACCGACGATCACCATCGCAGGCGATACCAATAACGATGGTGTGTACAACGCAGAAGAACTTGGAACAGATGGCACCGTGACGGCGACCATCAGCTTGCCAGACGACTTCAATGCGGAAACCGACACGTTGACCATCAACGGTGAAACCGTGTCTGCGGATGACATCGTCGATGGCAAAGTGACAGTCGAAGTGGCGCCAGAAGGCACCGTGACCGCACAAATCACCGATGCGGCGGGTAACGTCTCTGACGAAGCGAGCGAGACAGCGTTGGCAGCGGACACAGAAGTGAAAGCACCGACGATCACCATCGCAGGCGATACCAATAACGATGGTGTGTACAACGCAGAAGAACTTGGAACAGATGGCACCGTGACGGCGACCATCAGCTTGCCAGACGACTTCAATGCGGAAACCGACACGTTGACCATCAACGGTGAAACCGTGTCTGCGGATGACATCGTCGATGGCAAAGTGACAGTCGAAGTGGCGCCAGAAGGCACCGTGACCGCACAAATCACCGATGCGGCGGGTAACGTCTCTGACGAAGCGAGCGAGACAGCGTTGGCAGCGGACACAGAAGTGAAAGCACCGACGATCACCATCGCAGGCGATACCAATAACGATGGTGTGTACAACGCAGAAGAACTTGGAACAGATGGCACCGTGACGGCGACCATCAGCTTGCCAGACGACTTCAATGCGGAAACCGACACGTTGACCATCAACGGTGAAACCGTGTCTGCGGATGACATCGTCGATGGCAAAGTGACAGTCGAAGTGGCGCCAGAAGGCACCGTGACCGCACAAATCACCGATGCGGCGGGTAACGTCTCTGACGAAGCGAGCGAGACAGCGTTGGCAGCGGACACAGAAGTGAAAGCACCGACGATCACCATCGCAGGCGATACCAATAACGATGGTGTGTACAACGCAGAAGAACTTGGAACAGATGGCACCGTGACGGCGACCATCAGCTTGCCAGACGACTTCAATGCGGAAACCGACACGTTGACCATCAACGGTGAAACCGTGTCTGCGGATGACATCGTCGATGGCAAAGTGACAGTCGAAGTGGCGCCAGAAGGCACCGTGACCGCACAAATCACCGATGCGGCGGGTAACGTCTCTGACGAAGCGAGCGAGACAGCGTTGGCAGCGGACACAGAAGTGAAAGCACCGACGATCACCATCGCAGGCGATACCAATAACGATGGTGTGTACAACGCAGAAGAACTTGGAACAGATGGCACCGTGACGGCGACCATCAGCTTGCCAGACGACTTCAATGCGGAAACCGACACGTTGACCATCAACGGTGAAACCGTGTCTGCGGATGACATCGTCGATGGCAAAGTGACAGTCGAAGTGGCGCCAGAAGGCACCGTGACCGCACAAATCACCGATGCGGCGGGTAACGTCTCTGACGAAGCGAGCGAGACAGCGTTGGCAGCGGACACAGAAGTGAAAGCACCGACGATCACCATCGCAGGCGATACCAATAACGATGGTGTGTACAACGCAGAAGAACTTGGAACAGATGGCACCGTGACGGCGACCATCAGCTTGCCAGACGACTTCAATGCGGAAACCGACACGTTGACCATCAACGGTGAAACCGTGTCTGCGGATGACATCGTCGATGGCAAAGTGACAGTCGAAGTGGCGCCAGAAGGCACCGTGACCGCACAAATCACCGATGCGGCGGGTAACGTCTCTGACGAAGCGAGCGAGACAGCGTTGGCAGCGGACACAGAAGTGAAAGCACCGACGATCACCATCGCAGGCGATACCAATAACGATGGTGTGTACAACGCAGAAGAACTTGGAACAGATGGCACCGTGACGGCGACCATCAGCTTGCCAGACGACTTCAATGCGGAAACCGACACGTTGACCATCAACGGTGAAACCGTGTCTGCGGATGACATCGTCGATGGCAAAGTGACAGTCGAAGTGGCGCCAGAAGGCACCGTGACCGCACAAATCACCGATGCGGCGGGTAACGTCTCTGACGAAGCGAGCGAGACAGCGTTGGCAGCGGACACAGAAGTGAAAGCACCGACGATCACCATCGCAGGCGATACCAATAACGATGGTGTGTACAACGCAGAAGAACTTGGAACAGATGGCACCGTGACGGCGACCATCAGCTTGCCAGACGACTTCAATGCGGAAACCGACACGTTGACCATCAACGGTGAAACCGTGTCTGCGGATGACATCGTCGATGGCAAAGTGACAGTCGAAGTGGCGCCAGAAGGCACCGTGACCGCACAAATCACCGATGCGGCGGGTAACGTCTCTGACGAAGCGAGCGAGACAGCGTTGGCAGCGGACACAGAAGTGAAAGCACCGACGATCACCATCGCAGGCGATACCAATAACGATGGTGTGTACAACGCAGAAGAACTTGGAACAGATGGCACCGTGACGGCGACCATCAGCTTGCCAGACGACTTCAATGCGGAAACCGACACGTTGACCATCAACGGTGAAACCGTGTCTGCGGATGACATCGTCGATGGCAAAGTGACAGTCGAAGTGGCGCCAGAAGGCACCGTGACCGCACAAATCACCGATGCGGCGGGTAACGTCTCTGACGAAGCGAGCGAGACAGCGTTGGCAGCGGACACAGAAGTGAAAGCACCGACGATCACCATCGCAGGCGATACCAATAACGATGGTGTGTACAACGCAGAAGAACTTGGAACAGATGGCACCGTGACGGCGACCATCAGCTTGCCAGACGACTTCAATGCGGAAACCGACACGTTGACCATCAACGGTGAAACCGTGTCTGCGGATGACATCGTCGATGGCAAAGTGACAGTCGAAGTGGCGCCAGAAGGCACCGTGACCGCACAAATCACCGATGCGGCGGGTAACGTCTCTGACGAAGCGAGCGAGACAGCGTTGGCAGCGGACACAGAAGTGAAAGCACCGACGATCACCATCGCAGGCGATACCAATAACGATGGTGTGTACAACGCAGAAGAACTTGGAACAGATGGCACCGTGACGGCGACCATCAGCTTGCCAGACGACTTCAATGCGGAAACCGACACGTTGACCATCAACGGTGAAACCGTGTCTGCGGATGACATCGTCGATGGCAAAGTGACAGTCGAAGTGGCGCCAGAAGGCACCGTGACCGCACAAATCACCGATGCGGCGGGTAACGTCTCTGACGAAGCGAGCGAGACAGCGTTGGCAGCGGACACAGAAGTGAAAGCACCGACGATCACCATCGCAGGCGATACCAATAACGATGGTGTGTACAACGCAGAAGAACTTGGAACAGATGGCACCGTGACGGCGACCATCAGCTTGCCAGACGACTTCAATGCGGAAACCGACACGTTGACCATCAACGGTGAAACCGTGTCTGCGGATGACATCGTCGATGGCAAAGTGACAGTCGAAGTGGCGCCAGAAGGCACCGTGACCGCACAAATCACCGATGCGGCGGGTAACGTCTCTGACGAAGCGAGCGAGACAGCGTTGGCAGCGGACACAGAAGTGAAAGCACCGACGATCACCATCGCAGGCGATACCAATAACGATGGTGTGTACAACGCAGAAGAACTTGGAACAGATGGCACCGTGACGGCGACCATCAGCTTGCCAGACGACTTCAATGCGGAAACCGACACGTTGACCATCAACGGTGAAACCGTGTCTGCGGATGACATCGTCGATGGCAAAGTGACAGTCGAAGTGGCGCCAGAAGGCACCGTGACCGCACAAATCACCGATGCGGCGGGTAACGTCTCTGACGAAGCGAGCGAGACAGCGTTGGCAGCGGACACAGAAGTGAAAGCACCGACGATCACCATCGCAGGCGATACCAATAACGATGGTGTGTACAACGCAGAAGAACTTGGAACAGATGGCACCGTGACGGCGACCATCAGCTTGCCAGACGACTTCAATGCGGAAACCGACACGTTGACCATCAACGGTGAAACCGTGTCTGCGGATGACATCGTCGATGGCAAAGTGACAGTCGAAGTGGCGCCAGAAGGCACCGTGACCGCACAAATCACCGATGCGGCGGGTAACGTCTCTGACGAAGCGAGCGAGACAGCGTTGGCAGCGGACACAGAAGTGAAAGCACCGACGATCACCATCGCAGGCGATACCAATAACGATGGTGTGTACAACGCAGAAGAACTTGGAACAGATGGCACCGTGACGGCGACCATCAGCTTGCCAGACGACTTCAATGCGGAAACCGACACGTTGACCATCAACGGTGAAACCGTGTCTGCGGATGACATCGTCGATGGCAAAGTGACAGTCGAAGTGGCGCCAGAAGGCACCGTGACCGCACAAATCACCGATGCGGCGGGTAACGTCTCTGACGAAGCGAGCGAGACAGCGTTGGCAGCGGACACAGAAGTGAAAGCACCGACGATCACCATCGCAGGCGATACCAATAACGATGGTGTGTACAACGCAGAAGAACTTGGAACAGATGGCACCGTGACGGCGACCATCAGCTTGCCAGACGACTTCAATGCGGAAACCGACACGTTGACCATCAACGGTGAAACCGTGTCTGCGGATGACATCGTCGATGGCAAAGTGACAGTCGAAGTGGCGCCAGAAGGCACCGTGACCGCACAAATCACCGATGCGGCGGGTAACGTCTCTGACGAAGCGAGCGAGACAGCGTTGGCAGCGGACACAGAAGTGAAAGCACCGACGATCACCATCGCAGGCGATACCAATAACGATGGTGTGTACAACGCAGAAGAACTTGGAACAGATGGCACCGTGACGGCGACCATCAGCTTGCCAGACGACTTCAATGCGGAAACCGACACGTTGACCATCAACGGTGAAACCGTGTCTGCGGATGACATCGTCGATGGCAAAGTGACAGTCGAAGTGGCGCCAGAAGGCACCGTGACCGCACAAATCACCGATGCGGCGGGTAACGTCTCTGACGAAGCGAGCGAGACAGCGTTGGCAGCGGACACAGAAGTGAAAGCACCGACGATCACCATCGCAGGCGATACCAATAACGATGGTGTGTACAACGCAGAAGAACTTGGAACAGATGGCACCGTGACGGCGACCATCAGCTTGCCAGACGACTTCAATGCGGAAACCGACACGTTGACCATCAACGGTGAAACCGTGTCTGCGGATGACATCGTCGATGGCAAAGTGACAGTCGAAGTGGCGCCAGAAGGCACCGTGACCGCACAAATCACCGATGCGGCGGGTAACGTCTCTGACGAAGCGAGCGAGACAGCGTTGGCAGCGGACACAGAAGTGAAAGCACCGACGATCACCATCGCAGGCGATACCAATAACGATGGTGTGTACAACGCAGAAGAACTTGGAACAGATGGCACCGTGACGGCGACCATCAGCTTGCCAGACGACTTCAATGCGGAAACCGACACGTTGACCATCAACGGTGAAACCGTGTCTGCGGATGACATCGTCGATGGCAAAGTGACAGTCGAAGTGGCGCCAGAAGGCACCGTGACCGCACAAATCACCGATGCGGCGGGTAACGTCTCTGACGAAGCGAGCGAGACAGCGTTGGCAGCGGACACAGAAGTGAAAGCACCGACGATCACCATCGCAGGCGATACCAATAACGATGGTGTGTACAACGCAGAAGAACTTGGAACAGATGGCACCGTGACGGCGACCATCAGCTTGCCAGACGACTTCAATGCGGAAACCGACACGTTGACCATCAACGGTGAAACCGTGTCTGCGGATGACATCGTCGATGGCAAAGTGACAGTCGAAGTGGCGCCAGAAGGCACCGTGACCGCACAAATCACCGATGCGGCGGGTAACGTCTCTGACGAAGCGAGCGAGACAGCGTTGGCAGCGGACACAGAAGTGAAAGCACCGACGATCACCATCGCAGGCGATACCAATAACGATGGTGTGTACAACGCAGAAGAACTTGGAACAGATGGCACCGTGACGGCGACCATCAGCTTGCCAGACGACTTCAATGCGGAAACCGACACGTTGACCATCAACGGTGAAACCGTGTCTGCGGATGACATCGTCGATGGCAAAGTGACAGTCGAAGTGGCGCCAGAAGGCACCGTGACCGCACAAATCACCGATGCGGCGGGTAACGTCTCTGACGAAGCGAGCGAGACAGCGTTGGCAGCGGACACAGAAGTGAAAGCACCGACGATCACCATCGCAGGCGATACCAATAACGATGGTGTGTACAACGCAGAAGAACTTGGAACAGATGGCACCGTGACGGCGACCATCAGCTTGCCAGACGACTTCAATGCGGAAACCGACACGTTGACCATCAACGGTGAAACCGTGTCTGCGGATGACATCGTCGATGGCAAAGTGACAGTCGAAGTGGCGCCAGAAGGCACCGTGACCGCACAAATCACCGATGCGGCGGGTAACGTCTCTGACGAAGCGAGCGAGACAGCGTTGGCAGCGGACACAGAAGTGAAAGCACCGACGATCACCATCGCAGGCGATACCAATAACGATGGTGTGTACAACGCAGAAGAACTTGGAACAGATGGCACCGTGACGGCGACCATCAGCTTGCCAGACGACTTCAATGCGGAAACCGACACGTTGACCATCAACGGTGAAACCGTGTCTGCGGATGACATCGTCGATGGCAAAGTGACAGTCGAAGTGGCGCCAGAAGGCACCGTGACCGCACAAATCACCGATGCGGCGGGTAACGTCTCTGACGAAGCGAGCGAGACAGCGTTGGCAGCGGACACAGAAGTGAAAGCACCGACGATCACCATCGCAGGCGATACCAATAACGATGGTGTGTACAACGCAGAAGAACTTGGAACAGATGGCACCGTGACGGCGACCATCAGCTTGCCAGACGACTTCAATGCGGAAACCGACACGTTGACCATCAACGGTGAAACCGTGTCTGCGGATGACATCGTCGATGGCAAAGTGACAGTCGAAGTGGCGCCAGAAGGCACCGTGACCGCACAAATCACCGATGCGGCGGGTAACGTCTCTGACGAAGCGAGCGAGACAGCGTTGGCAGCGGACACAGAGGCGCCAACCCCTCCAGCTATCACAAACATTACCGATGACTCGGTTGCTAATGACTACTCACTGGTCACAATGCATGGTACAGGTGAGCCTGGTAATACGATTAACATTTACGATGAAGACAATAATCTCGTAAATGTTGATAGCTCTGGAAGCCCGGTGACGATCACTGTCGCAGCAGACGGCACTTGGACTTACGATATCTCGGATTTGGTGAATACGCCGGATAATGATAATGAGTTCTTCACAGCCACACAGGTTGACGCGGCAGGTAATGAGAGCGACCGAACAGACAAAACCCACTATTTCCATGGTGATTACAACCCAGCGCAGACAGATGTCTCAGATGATTATGCGTTGTTTGGTGAGGGTGACGACAAACTGTATGTCAATGATGACGATAGTAATGACCAGCTCACTGCTGATGGCGGTGCTGGTACTGACACCGCGGTACTAAACTTCGCTTCATCAGATGCAACAATCACTCTGGGTGCGAATGGTGAAATCATTATTACCGAAACTACTGGCTCCAATGATATTAACACCTTCATTGAGTTTGAAGTCTTTGAGTTCACGGACGGTAGTAAGACAAAAGATGAGCTGTTCGCTCCTACTGTTACTATCAGTGATGACGATGACACACTGTCGTTGACTGAGCTAGAAGGTAAAGTGCAGTACACCATCGGTTTGCCACCAGGTGCTGTCGCGGGTGCCGTATTGATATTAAGTCTAAATGGCGTTGAACAAGCACCCTATACATTGACAGATGCAGACATTCAAAACGGAAGTATCGAACGAGAAGTCGATGGCTCTTCGATTAATACAACTCTCGACAACTTCACGGTTGAGGCAGAGATTCAATATCAAGGCTTCACAAGTGCGTCAGCACAAGACTCTGTCGAAATTAATGATGCGCCTGTAGCTAACAACGATACCTTCGGGCTTCAAGGTAGCTACTATGGTTGGGAACAGTCGGTACAAGGCAGTAATTTAGACTCTATTCAAGAAGCTCGAGATTATCTGGCGGCAAACGAAGCTGACGCTACCTTTAACGCTAAGGAAGTCAGCTATGAACGTGGCGAAGATAATCTAGGTACAGGTGATAGTCTGCAAGACTTCCTTGGTGATGACGCTGCGACATTGAGTAATGACCCAAGTGATACATCTGATGCGTTTATTCATTTAGAAGGCGCGATCTATCTAGAATCAGGTGACTACAAGTTCTCTGTCACTGCGGATGACGGCTATGCCATTGTCATCAACGGTGAAACCGTGGCGATTTATGATGGCACTCAGAGCCAGACGACACGAGAGCACGGTGTATTCGATATTGCTTCAGATGGCTATTACAACATCGAGATCATCTATTTCGATCAAGGTGGCGCTTATGTCTTTAAACCAGAACTGGGTAAAGTCGAAGAGAGCGGCACTGTTTATAAACCACTAAATGAATACACGTTGTCGAATAACGTCCTCACAACCGATGAAGACAATGCCTTAACGATTGATTCAGCAACGTTACTCGCTAATGACAGTGATCCAAATGGCGACACCATTACCATCACAAGTGTACAAGCACCAGCTAATGCACAATGGTCGGTTGAGTTAGACAGCAACGGCAATGTGCTATTTACACCTAATGATGATTTTAATGGTGTTGCAGATTTCACCTATACAATCACAGATGAGCATGGCGATAGCGCAACAGCGACGGTGACGGTTAACGTTGTTGCAGTTAATGACGCACCGGTGGCGAGTGACGACACGGCGATCACCACAGACGAAGACACTGCAGTCAGCAATATCAATGTGTTGGGCAATGACACGGATGTGGACGGCGACACCCTGACGGTGACAGGTGCGAGCGCCGAAAACGGCACGGTGACCATCAACGCCGACGGTACGCTGAACTACACGCCAAACGGCGACTACAACGGCAGCGACACCATCACGTATACCATTAGTGATGGTCAGGGCGGCACGGACACGGCGACCATCGCGGTGACCGTGAATCCGGTGAATGACGCACCGGTGGCGAATGACGATACGGCGATCACCACAGAGGAAGACACTACAGTCAGCAATATCAATGTGTTGGGCAATGACACAGATGCGGACGGCGACACCCTGACGGTGACAGGCGCAAGCGCCGAAAATGGCACGGTGACCATCAACGCCGACGGCACGCTAAACTACACGCCAAACGGCGATTACAACGGCAGCGACACCATCACGTACACCATCAGTGATGGTAAGGGCGGCACGGACACGGCGACCATCGCGGTGACCGTGAGTCCGGTGAATGACACACCGGTAGTCACACCAACCGTAGAGTTTGATGCGGTTGAAGACAATGGCAGTCTAACCGGAGCAGTGTCTGTTACTGATGTCGATAGTGGCGCGTTCACCTTTACGATTGTTGGCAATACGCCAGCAGGTTTCAATCTGGACGCGGATGGGAATTGGAGCTTCGATACTACCGATGTTGCCTATGATGCGATGGCGGTGAATGAAACTCAGCGTATTTCAGTGACCGTCGAAGTATCAGATGGAGAAGGTGGCACTGTTCAGCAAGTCATTCATATCGACATAACAGGTACCAATGATAATCCAACGGCTGAAGCCTTTATCGAAACACTCACCAATGACGGCTCAGTGCAGTTTACGTTTGATGAGCATGTTAGTGATGTAGAAGATGATCGCAGCAGCACCGACGCGAAGGAGACAACCATTGTCGATATCGAAGATGGTCAGTTTGGTTCGCTTTACATCGTCGACGGTGATCAGCGTACGCCGATAGATGCAAATACTGTCCTAGACGATGACGCTGTGGTTGAGTATCAACTTCGTGATGACCTCCACGATTACTTGAGCTTTGATGCATCAGAAGATCTGCCAGCAGGCTTCGTTAATGGAGCGACATCAACCATTTCGTTGGATAACGGCACCGTTATTTCCGGTGGTCGATTTACAGGTCAAGAACCTTATGGTTCCGGTTTATCTTCGAAAGAGCTCTACTACGATGGCGCAGACAATGAAACGGGCTTGGGTGTTGGCGACGCAGAAATCGATGTCACGCAGAAAGACTACATTGCGGTGGAATTCGCAGATGGTGTCATGGTGACAGAAGCGAATGTCAGCTTTGGTAGCGTTTGGGCTCACTATGAAGATGGTCATGTTGCAGACGCGCAAGTTGTCGTCTTACTGATTAACAATGAGACAAATCAGTACGAGAAAGTGATTTTCGACGATAGTGACCTAGGTTACTACGACGGTTCTGGTGAGTTTGTCGCTAATGTCACCTCGAGCAACGGTTTTGATGAAATCCGCATCTACACAGAACAGGGTGATGCGTCTAATGCTGATTCAGGTAAGAACAGTAATATTACTTTCCAAGGTATCGATATTGTTGATGCTGAGGTGAGTGAAGTTATCGACTACACAGCCAAAGACAGTGATGGAGGTGAGCATAGCTCTACAGTAACTATCGATGTCGATAGCACTAAGGACGCCTTGAATGATGCACCGACAATTGGAGTGGTCGCGTTTAGTGATTCTGCTCAAGAAGACACTGCGATCACACTCGACCTCAATGAGATCATTTCAGCAGCTCAAGATGCCGATGGTGACGAGATTGTCATTACTGGCCTAACGGTTGATGCGCAATATGGCGAGCTAACCTTAACTGAGTCGAATGGACAAATTACGGGTGCAGTGTTCACCCCGGCGAAAGATATTCACACAGCCGATGGTGCGCCAGTTGAGTTCAATGTCACGATTTCAGATGGATTGCACTCGGTTGAAACGACAGCAAATATCGATATTGCTGCTGTTGCTGATGCACCGGATGTTTCAATCACAATTGGTAACCCAACCACGGTTGAAATATATACAGGTAACACTGAGGGTCGAACCTACACGGATCTCGCGACGGTTAAGAATGAGTATGGCCGTCTAAAACGTGAAGGTGACGATAATCAAAACCACATGGTGGATGGTGTCTCAAGCACAGGCATTCTTTACATTGGCCACGGCATGAATGACACGATTCAGATTACCCACGCGAATGTTACGGATGATGTCCTGATTGGTGATGACGGTATCTTAGGCAATAACGACACTGGTATATCGGTTAACGATACACTCGATGCTGGCGCTGGGAACGATATATTGATTGGTGAAGAGGGCTGGGATGCCTTGTATGGTGATGAGGGTATCGATACAGCCGTTTATGCGGGTAATTTTGCCGACTATGAGATCAAACCAACAACCTATAGTTCGACCTCGTTTACCGTCACGGATCTCAATACCTCAGAATATGACGAAGGTACCGATACGTTGCATGATATTGAGTATCTGCAGTTTGCCGATGGTGTTTATCATAATGTGAATGGTGAGTGGGTTCTTGCAACCGAAACCTTCTTGGATTACCCCATTGATATCGATGCATCGGTGACGGACACCGATGGTAGCGAAGTGATCGATAGCATCGTGATTACAGGCCTGCCAGATGGGGCATCTATTGTTGATGCCAATGGCAATGTTGTTGGCAGCGCAGACGGTAATGGCAATTGGACAATCCCGATTGTTAATGGACAGCAGTCGGTATCTATTTCTGGCCTAGCAGTCAGAGCGCCAGAAGATGCGAATGTTGATATCACTGTGACGGCGACTTCTATCGAAACATCAACGCAAGGCACTGCCAGCGAGTCTACCGCATCAAGTAGTGAAGAAGCTGCTGCAGCACATGACATTTTTGTCGACCAAGGCGGCTCTACACCGACGACACTGGTTACTCTAGTGATCGACTCCTCTGGCAGTATGGACTTTGAACCTTATGATGATGTCGATAATCACCCTGATGAAGACAAGATGCGGATTGAGATCGTTCTAGAAGCAAGTATTGCGATGCTTGAGAACCTCAAAACGCAAGAAGGTTGGGAAGATGTACTTGTTCAACTGGTTGATTTCGATGACCGTTACAGTGATTCGTCTGATTCATCAGCAACCTCGCTAGGTTGGTACAGTGTTAACGATGCTATCAGTACCTTGACGACGGCAAAAGATCAGCTTGCTGCTTATGGTGACAACTACTCCGGGGTCTTCAAACCTCAAGGTGGTACCGATTATGAAGAGGCCGCATATGCTGTCATGGGTGGCTACGAGTCCACCACAATCACAAGCATTGAGGGTGAAACTAACGATGTGATTTACTTCCTCAGCGATGGGGAAAGTAATGGTGGCTGGGGTGGCGGCAGCACTGGGCCGAGAGATGAATGGGAAGAGTTCATTGCGGGTAAAGATGTACAAGCTGTTGGCATCGTACGTGATGACCAAGATAAATCTGGCCTTGATGATCTGTCACTGATCTCTAGCAACGTGACTTACTTAAGTGATTCAGAGATTAAAACTGAGTTACCTAAGCTTGTGCCAACCATTGGCCAAGCAGGACAGTTGACATCTGGTATTACAGGTCAAGACGCGGCTTCAGTGGTTATCGATGTCGATAAGCTCTCAGTGTTGAAAATGATCGACAACAATGGCAACGATATTTCGAATCAGCCAGTTATTTCAGAGATCAACGGCCAGTTGAAAGTTGAAACGCAGTACGGTGATTTGCTTATCGAGTCAGATGGCAGCTACTACTTCCAGCCTATTTCTGGTGCGCCTGTCATCGATTCAGGTGAAGCAGTAGGGTTGGAAATTCTTTATACCGTCGCTGACAGCAATGGTAATGAGAGTGAACAATTGTTGTCAGTCAACATTAGCCCATCGTATGAAGCAAATGCCGCCGTGCTGAATACGGTAAATGCCTCTACAGGCGATGATGTCATCGAGGGAACAAACCAAGACGACATTATCTTAGGTCATCAAGGCGATGATACTATAGATGGTGGTTTAGGTGCGGATATCCTCATTGGCGGTGAAGGCGATGATTTGCTGCTTGGTGGCTTGGGTAACGATATTCTCACTGGCGGAGAGGGTAGTGATACCTTTGTCTTCGAATTGGGAAGCCTAGGGGCGAGTAATACAGGCGATGCGGATGTGATTACCGACTTTAGTATCCTTGAAGGTGACAAGCTCGACCTTTCAGACTTGTTCTCTGATTTGCAGCCGAATGATCCGGTGAGCAATTACTTGAACATTAGTGACGACGCTGACGGCAATGCCGTGGTTACTGTCAATAAAGGTGGTGAGTCTTTCACTGTCGAGTTTGAAGGGGTGTCTAGCGCAGATTTAACCAATTATCTTTATGACCCAACGAACCCGGGTTTAATAGAGAAATAGGGATCTGAGACCTAAAAGAAAGCCGGATATCATAGTGATGATATCCGGCTTTTTCTATTGGGCTTTGTTAAACTGGTTTGGCTTATATATTGATGCTTTGTGCAGCAGATTTTCGGTCATTAAAAAACAGCTCAGTTTCTGCAACAATGACATGGCGAAGCATAATCAGGCCGAGCAGGTTAGGGATAGCCATTAAACCATTGACAATATCGGCGATCACCCAAATCATATCGAGTTGCAAGAACGCGCCTAAGGCAATTAAAACAATAAAAACGAGTTTGTAGAATTTCACTGCCTTAATACCAAAGAGATAAACGACGCAACGCTCACCATAGTAGTTCCAGCCTAATATCGTCGTGAAAGCGAAGAAGCTCAACCCAATAGAAACCAAAAGAGGGCCCCAGTAGTTCGCGTTTAAGCCGACTGCAAATGCATAGGTCGTCATCGACGCACCCGCATAGTCACTCTGCCAAGCACCCGTTAACACCAAGGTTAGTCCCGTCATGGTACAAATAATGATGGTGTCAAAGAATGTCCCAGTCATGGAGATCAGGCCTTGGCGTGCCGGAGAGGAAGTTTGCGCAGCCGCTGCAGCCATTGGTGCACTGCCTAACCCGGATTCATTAGAAAATACGCCACGAGCAACACCCGCTTGGATGGCTAACATGATACCTGCACCAAGAAAACCCCCCGTTGCTGCTGTCTGTGTAAATGCACTGCTGATAACGAGGCTGATTGCTGCTGGTACCGCAGATGCATTGCTAATTAACACGATAAGACAGGCAACGATATAGAAAACTGCCATTGATGGAACGACTTTACTCGCGACTTTGGCAATAGATTGGATGCCACCAAGCGTCACAGCAGCGACTAAGCAAGTGAGAACGATCGCTGTCATCCACTTAGGAACGGAAAAGGCCAGCTCTGCCGCGTCCACAATCGCGTTTACTTGTGGGAAAGTACCAATACCAAAACAGGCGACACCTAGTGCGAAGAACGCAAAAAGCTTAGCGAGCCATTTGTTACCGATACCCTGTTCGATAAAGAACATTGGGCCACCAATCATGGCACCATTGGCATCTTTTTGGCGGTATTTTACGGCGAGTAGGCACTCGGCATATTTGGTAGCCATCCCAAACAACGCCGCAAGCCACATCCAAAACAGTGCACCCGGTCCGCCAAGCTTAATTGCAGTGGCGACACCGACAATGTTACCTGTTCCAATGGTTGCCGAAAGCGCAGTACATAAAGCGGCAAAGCTAGAAACATCGCCCTGACCTCCACTATTTTTTGAGAATACCAACTTCAACGCTGTGGGTAAGTGGCGAATTTGAATCGCACCCAAGCGAACAGTGAGGTAGATACCTGTCCCTACGAGTAGGATGAGTAGTGGTGGGCCCCAAACGAGATTGTCGAAAGCAACGAGAAGTGAGTGTAGTTGTTGCACATATCCTCCTTTATAAACATCTTGAAAGGAGGAGACAGAGATCTGGTGAAAATAGATCGGCGAGATCCGGTGTATTAACACCAGCTCTTATCCCCTCTGTCCTTTTGCCTGAGAGTTTCACCTAAATCACTAGGCTTGCTCCTTCGGCGTCCGATTTAACGGATCTCTCCAGAGGTTCCTCCAACAACAGTCCTTGCCTTTTCAGGCGCCTGAAAGATTTACTTCTTCGGCGAGCGAATGCTCTCTCCTGCTGTCTTCATCGGAACGCAAATTGTCGAGAGGATAGTAATAAAAAGATCACGCCTTGTCTTCAAAAACTAGATATAAATCTCATATTTATTTTTAATTAACTAACTATTATCTGCCTTATTGCAAAATATTAACATTGCACGCCAAAGAACTGCCTGAATTTTCGCCACTTTAAATTAGCCACGTCAAAATGCCCCTGCTTAAAGTGAATCTGTTGTCCGAAGCGTGCTTGAGAGAAGCGAAAAAGATCGGTTTTCATCACAACACCCATCTTAGGGTAGCCGCCGATTGTTTGACGATCAGACATCAAGACAATCGGTTGGCCAGCGTTAGTGATTTGTATTGCACCGAGGACAATACCTTCAGATATTACACCGTTTAAGTGGCTGTTAATGGGGGCGCCATTTAAGCAGTAGCCCATACGATTACATTTTTGAGTGACGGTGTAACCTGATTGAAAAAAAGTCGCTTTGGCTTCCGCTTCAAATTGATGGAACTGATAGCTTGGCAATACATGAAGCGTTAGATTTGCATTGTAATTTGGTATGTGACGCGTGGAGAGCGCTTTCATCTTAAGAGGTTGGGTATGTATTTGGTACGGCAACTCATCTTGGTTTTGCAAGGCCAAGCCATCACCATACAAGCCCCCCAATTGATTGCGGATCACAGTACTCTGGCTGTTTAGGGTGTTAGGAACTTTAAACCCGTCTTTCACCGCCAGATAAAGGTAATTACCTGACTTGAAACCGCTAATTGTTAACACATCCCCTGCATTTGCGCGGTGAGTTTGCCAGTGCTGGATGCTGGCGTCATTGAGCTTACTGTTTGCGTCTGCGCCACAGAGCGTAAAATCTGTAGGCGATTGAAATTGAAAAGCACATAATCCTAAGGTGATCTCTAAACAACTCGCATTCGGTGGGTTGTTGAGTAAGGTATTCGCCCAGCAAAATGCGTGAAGATCCATAGGACCACCTTGGCTTAACCCAAAGTGGGCGACACCATAGCGGCCAAGATCTTGCAGAAGAATCGAGGGTCCAGCACGGAGGACGGTTAACATTTCTCTGCCTCCAAGCGCTCAAAATATTGCTCACGTGAAATAGATTCAAACCTTACTTGCATACCGACTTTGAGTAACGAATCTTGTGGACTCTGTTTGTCGAATAGCGGCAGTGGGCATAGCCCTAGTACGTGCCAGCCTCCGGGCGACTCGCTAGGATAGACTGCCGTTTGGCGATCAGCGATCGCAATGCTGCCTGCGTTAACACGCTTTGGTGTAGATAACCTCGGCAAAACAAGCGAGGGAGGTAGCTCGGCCATAAAACCAAATCCCGGCATAAAACCTATTGCACAAACGGTGTAGTGGGTAGACGTATGTAGATGGATCAGTTCCGCGGGGGTCAGCTTTAGCGAAGCCGCAGTCTTATCAAGATCGGTGTAGGCTGCTTGGTGATAGTATCCGGGGATCACAACTGGCGGGGAATGTGGCGATATTGGAGTCGCTTGTGCTACATCGACTAAGACAGTGCGTAGCTCAGTCAAGTCGGGCACTTCTACAAACTCAACGAGCAAGGTTGTATAGGAAGGGGTGAGGTCACGTACATTGCGCACAAAGCGCTGCTTGATGGCTGAGCAAGCAGATTGAATCTGACTTGGTAAACCGACATCAATGTCATTACCAAACTTGATGAGGACGCTATTTTCGTTAACTTGCTGTAGTTCCATTGCGTTGCTTCGAGTCCTAAGCTATTGATCTGATTTTAGCCAGTGCGAGACTTGTCTCACCATCTCGATCGCTTTTGGGGTATCGCCATGTACACAAAGTGAATGGATTGGGAAATTCAGACGCTTTCCAGAATGCGAGGTGATAAATCCTTGCTTTAAATCGTCAATGCGTGATTTCAGCTCAATATCCGAGATGAGTAATGCCTCTGCATGTTGGCGTGGCAGTAGACGGCCATTATCTGCATAGTGGCGATCGACAAATGCTTCGTAGATGAGTGCACATTGATGTTTATCCGCAAGTTGTTGGTAATCGCGGTATTCTTCTGTCGCGAGTGCCATCAAGGGTAATCCTAACCCCGCAGATGTCGATGCTATCGCTTCAAATACCTCATGGTCTTCCATCATTAAATTATACAAGGCACCGTGGGGCTTTATATAGGCTACGGTGGTGTTCTCTAGCAGACAAAATGCTTGCAATGCGCCTACTTGATAGGTGATGAGTGCCTTTATCTCATCGAGAGAGTGGGGTATGGCACGACGCCCAAATCCCACTTTGTCGTCATAGCCGGGGTGAGCACCTATCAGCAATTGGTGCTTCACGGCCAGTTTAACCGTTGTCGCCATGGTTGCTGGGTCAGATGCGTGAAAGCCGCAGGCAATGTTGGCTTGATTGAGAAAAGGAAAGAGTGCTTCATCATTACCGAGCGTCCATGGGCCATAACTTTCACCGACATCGCTGTTAATTTTCATTTTGCTAACACGCCCTTGTTACTTTTTGTTCACAATACCAGTGCAATGAGAAATAGCAAACTCGAAATCCAGACTAAAATTAAAGTGTTAGCACTTTTGGGCGATGACTAACATGGCAATGACGATCAACGAAACAATGAGAAGATAACAATCAATGACAACCTTTCATGAAATGCTCGGTACCGACGATAGTATGTCAGCGACGGAGGTAAAAAAGCGCTATAAATCGATATCGACGCGCGTCCACCCCGATAAAGGAGGGTCTGATGCATTGATGCGTATCGTGACGCAGTCCTATAACTTTGTATTGAAAGGTGATGGTAACAAAGAAGTCTTTAATAGTGTCACGGTTGAAAAAGGGGATGTCAGTAAACTGCAAGCGAAAGTCCGCTTATTGGAGAAGGAAAACCGCCAGCTTAAGGAAGCGTACGACCGAGTACAAAAAGAGAATGACAAGCTAAAAGAAGAACTAAAAGATCAAGTTGCTGAACAGTTTACGCAGCAGCGTCGCCATGACCGAGCCTCTCATCAAACGGATGACGAGTTGAAGCGGCTTAAACGTCAGATTAAAGACAAAGAAAAAGAGTTCGCGAAACTCGAGGCTGAATACAATAGCTATCGTGAGAAGCGTGAACATGCGGTTGCCGTAGAGGGTGAACCGCAGAGACGTCGAGGTCCAAAGCGTGCCAGTGGGTTACTGGTTCTGTTGGGGATCATTTTGGTTGTCGCCATGTTGGGCTCGATGCCGGGTGTGAGCGAGAAAATTGCGGCGTTAATTGCCCCTAAAGAGGCAAAGGAAGAACGCGCAGTAACAATTGTAAGGCCACAAAAGCCAGTTGAAAACGACATCATTGAGTTGGAACCGTTGAGTGAGACCCAACCAGAGGTGATTACGTTGCCAACTGAATTCTTTGATATCCACCCGATCAATCAAGCTGGTATGTGGGGTAACTTTCGCTATCAAGAAAGTGCACGTCCATACATAGCGGTGAAAAGTAAGAAAGGGTCGTACGTTGTTCGTGGGTGTGAAGGGAATTTTTACTTCTACCTTAATTCGCCTAACAAACCGCTACGAGTTTCTCCAAACTTGTCCTATCGCCGTCAGCAAGAGAACTTTCATGTCTACGAGATCCAATATGGAAATGGTTCGGCATTGGATAACTGGTTTGACAGTAACAGTCTGCTGATCAATGGGGAATCATTTGCAAACGCCAATTTTGCTCAAGCAATCAACCGTCATACGCAAACCTGTTTAGCCACAAACCGCTAGTTTGACATTGCCGCATCGTATTGATGCGGCAGGTTTATCGATGGCTCAATGCGGGTTACTGTGTGTTGTTCATCTGAGTTGCGACATCCGATGTTGCCATCGTCAGAGGACGTTTGAATAGGGCTAACTTAAATGCAGCGGGGACAAAGAAGAATGACACTAGGGTGGTAAACACAGTGCCGCCAGCGATAGCGATAGCAAACGGTGGCCAGAATCCACCGCCGCCAATGATGAGCGGCAAGAAGCCACCGACGGTGGTAATCGTTGTCGATGTAATATGTCGAGTGCAACTCATAACACTTGATACGATCTCTTCTCTGTCACCTTGCAATGCCAGTGGACGAGTGCGTAACTCCGCGATGATAACGATCGCAGCGTTAATCGCGAGACCAACCAAACCCAGTAAGCCAATGATTACCGTAAAACCAAAGGGGTAGTTGAACAGCCACACTGACAACAAACCGAGCCCCGCCGCTTGCCCCCCGACTAAGAAAATAATGATGCTCAGGCGGAAGGAATTGAAGGACAGCACAACCACGCCGATCAACAAAGTGAAAACGACGAACAAGTTAGACATCAATTGATTGACCGATTCGTTACGCTCTGCTGACTCACCACCAAGCTCGAGTGTGTACCCCGGTGGGATAGTGATGTTTTTGGCGGCTAAACGCTCTACGAATATATCGAGTGCGGTTTGCGGCAGAATATTGGCTTGCAGATAACCTTCAATGACGTTGACACGACGCCCATCACGACGAGGTATGGCACCAATACCAGGAATAAGTTCGGTTTGTGCTATCGCACTGAGCGGCTGAAACTGGCCATTACCTTGTTCTGCAGTAGGGAACTTAATGTTATCGACCGATTCAATGCCCGTTCGCTGCTGAGCACTTAGCCTCACTCGAATCGGGATTTGTTCGGTAGCTTCAATTAAGTAGCCGCCGGTCACGCCTGAAAGACTTGCGTTAAGGTAGCGGGCAATATCTGACTGCAACATGGCGTTGATTTGGCCTTCATGAAGATTGACATCCACGTTGACGGTTGGCACACCAGGCAGCATAGTTTCACGCGTGTGTACGACATACGGCGTAGTGGCTAAGACACTGCGGATCTCTTCACTTAGGCTACGAATCTTATCGAGGTTGGGGCCGGAAACGCGAATTTCGATCGGGGCGTTAAAGGGGGGACCTTGTTCTAGTTTTCTGACTAAGGCTTGTGCTTGGGGTAAGCGTGTATCAAGTGCAACCTGCAGTTTCGGTATCAAGGTGTTTGCCGTGTTGAAGGTATCTGTTTTCACCATCGCTTGAGCAAAGTTCGCTGACCCTTGGTGTCGGCCGACGAGATTGTAGTAAAACGACGGAAAGTCGCGACCGATGACCCAATTCAAACCTTCAATTCCCTCAAACTCATGGATAATCTCTGATGCCTGATTAACGACAAGGTGGGTAGCATCAATGCTGGCATTTGATGGCAAATGAAGTTGAATTTGAAACATGTCGCGGTCAGAAGGGGGGAAAAATTGCTCAGTGAGTTGGCTAATTGACCAAAAACCGACGCCCGGTACTGATGAGACCAGGAGAACGGTCAAAATAGGATATTGCACCGCCTTCATCACTAAACGTCGAAAGGCATTTGACAGTCTTGGCAGATGAACACCACTGTGATACCAGCGTGGGTCAATGTCTTTGCTCGCAATCACTCGGCCAGCAAAGCCTGCGACTAGGGTGTGTGAAATGAGGTAAGAACCGACGAGAGAGAAGGAAACCGTGATTGCGATAGCGCCGACAAACTCGCCTGCAGAGCCCGGCATTAAGAAGATGGGCGCAAAGGCAAGAATCGTCGTTAATGTTGATCCAAGAAGAGGGATCCACAGATGATGGATAGCATGGAGTGCACTCTCTAAGTTACCTTTCCCTGCTTTTCGCTCTTCTTGAATGGTATCGACCATAACAATGGCATTATCCACCATAATTCCCAAAGCTACGATAAGACCGGTGACTGACATTTGGTTGATCGGAATATCGAACAAGTTCATCAACACCAGTGTAAATGCCGAAGTGAGCGGCAAGGACATGGCGACAATAAAGGCTGAGCGCAATCCAAGCGTAATGAGCAGTACGACAACGATGAGCGCAAAGCCCATTCCCATATTTTTCAGCAACTCGGTTAGCCGCTGTGTGGTGTAACCATTTTGCTCGAACAGTGTCACCATCTTGATATTGCTAGGTAACTCGGCCTGAAAATCAGTATATTTACGGTGTATTCTGTCTGTCCATAGGTCAACTCGCAGTGTTGACTGCATGCGAGACGCAACCACCACAGCGGGTTCACCATCGACAAGTGCGCGTTGTTCATCAGGGGTTTTCGCTTTGCGATAAACCTTTGCGACATCGCCAACGGTCACACGGTGGCCACTACCAAGTGTGAGTAAAGGTGCATTGAGGACGGTTTCGACACTATCGAGAGACTGTGAGAACTCAACTTGAAATCGGTAGCTATCATTGAAGAGTTCGCCCGCACTGGTTTTGGTATCAGAAGATTGAATCAAGCGCGAAATAGAATCCGCAGTGAGCCCAAGGCTGGCTGCTTTTTCTAAATCGAACTCAACCATGATCTCTTCTTCCGGCGCGCCATAAACTTCAACATACTCAGTGCCGGGTAGGTTGCGAAGTTGATTAGCAAGCTCATCTGCATAACGAGAAAGCACGAGGAGATCTGGAGGCGAGTCTTGCGCCCACTTTAGCGCGGTAATTGACGTAAAAGCTTGTGACTTGCTGTTATCAAAGTCGGGTTTGGAGGTGCCAGCAGGAAGGCTGCCGTCGATGTCATTAAGCTTATCTCGGACCTTGGACCAAGCGGCTTCAGTGTCGGACAGTGTCTCGTTGAGCTCGATGTTGATAATCGATATGCCAGTACGTGATACAGACTCGATAAGCTTGATCTCGTCTAGCTCACGTAACGCAAGTTCAATGGGTTCGGTGATCAAAGCTTCAATGTGCTCAGGCTTACTCCCTGGGTTGTAAGTTGAAACACTTCCCCAGCGATTGACAAGCTTGGGATCTTCGGCCCTTGGCAGCGCTTGAATCGCGCCAAGCGCGGAGACCAACAGCATACCGATGCAGAGGATCAGTAGTCGACTGTTCGCAAGAATTTTGTTCATTGGTCACTTTCCCTGCGCGGCTCAATGATCTGTCCGGGGACTAAACGGTGGAGACCATTAACGACCAGTTGGTCACCGTCATGAATTGCCCCTGTAATATAGGCTTTGTGTTGGTTAGCGTGTATGACATTGACCGTACGACGCTCAATTCTGTTGTCATTATCTAGGGCAAACACGTTCCAAACACCGCGTACTCCATCAGTGAGTGCGGAAACTGGCACCCAATAGCCGGGCACCTTTTTCGTTTCTTTGACAGCCAGATAAGCGAGTTGGCCATTTAACAGACCTTGGTCATGAGGCAGACTGAACTTGAGTATCTGGGTACGCGAGAGCCGATCAATTTGCGCGGCTTGACGGATCAGTTGCGCTGGGTAGTCGCTGCCATTGATGCGCAGATTAAAACTATCTTGACCCAACACATTCGCAATCAACTCTGTGGGTAAGCCGATACTCGCTTCAAGTTGCTCTGAAGACAGCAGTGAAAT
Organism: Thaumasiovibrio subtropicus; assembly: GCF_019703835.1. Lineage (NCBI taxonomy): Bacteria > Pseudomonadati > Pseudomonadota > Gammaproteobacteria > Vibrionales > Vibrionaceae > Thaumasiovibrio > Thaumasiovibrio subtropicus. The sequence continues at coordinate 1,648,175 of NZ_AP023054.1, forward strand.
GGCACTTTGCCCGACATTCACCACATCACCAATAGAGACAAAACGGTTAGCAACTAAGCCAGAGTAAGGCGCGTAAAGTGTGGATTTTTCGATACGCAAATTGACCGTCGCTAATGAGGCATCTAACTGGTTTTGGCTGGCAATTAGGACTCGGCGTTCACTTGTCAGTGAATCGATTTCTGCTTCAGCACTGAACCCTTTGGATTTAAGCGTGCGTTGGCGCTTTAGATTTGCATCAATAAGATTAAGTTGCGCATCTAATTGGTTCTTCTGCGCGATAATTTGCGCTTGCTCGGTTTGCAAAATCGCGGTATCTAGGCGCAGCAGTGGCTCACCCACAGCGACGCGGTCCCCAGTGCTAACCCACACTTTATCGACTTTGCCACCGAGTTCAAATCCCAGTGAGGCTTGATTTGCCGCTTCAACCATCCCAGTGAACTCTTTGGTAATCACATAACTATCGGATGCTGTTAGTGCAGCGACGTTGGCGACAGGAATAGAGACTTGGGCGTCAGTTGAAGCGGACTGTCCGGCACTGTTGCAGCCAAAGAGCAAAGCAGAGCAGACAGAGATTACGAGTAGTTTTTTCATAAGGCACCAAAAGCAAGTTTTCAATTGGCATTACAGTTTCAGATGACTATAATGCAATCAAACTAGACTGTCCAGTTTGATTGTTATTAAGATGTAATGGAGGTGCGCGTTGAAACCAAAATCGAAGCGAGAGCTTATCCTTGAAGCAGCGACAAAGCTCTTTATTGAACACGGATATGGCGTGTCTATGGATAACATTGCAAAACAAGCTGGTGTTTCAAAGCAAACGGTTTATAGCCATTTCTCTAATAAAGATAGTTTGTATGAAGTGTGTATTGCAGATAAGTGCCAACAGATTTATCTCATGGAGGAGGCATTTGGTGATGAGCGATTGCTACCTGAAGTCCTTTTTGAATTTGGCCTCGCATTTCATAAGTTTATGCTTTCTTACGAAGCACAGTCGACATTCAAAGCGGCGGTTTCACAACAAGAGTCTCATCCGAACTTAGCGAAGGCCTACTTAAATGCTGGGCCTGAGCGAACAGGGCAACGGTTTGCTGAGTTTCTAACACGACGACAAGCCGCACGTGAACTTAGAGAAGGGATTGATACTCATCAGGCGTCGGTACAGTTTCTGTTGATGTGTCACGGGAGAGCGGTGATCCATCGCCAAATTGGACAAACGCTCAAAGAGTCAGATAAAGAAAAGCGCCATTATATACAAGAGTGTGTAAACATGTTTCTTGCTTATTATGGCGCTTGAATGCGTGAGGTCTAAAATAGGTTAGGGCTTATGCGGCGGTATTGATTTTTCCTTCACGCAGCTTTTGCATGACAAGATCTTTAGGGCCATCAGCAATGATACTGCCTTGCTCTAAAATAATAAGCCGATCAACAACCTCTAACATTGACGTCTTATGGGTAATTAGAATGAGCGTTTCGTCCGCCGCCATATTACCTAACTGCTGTTTAATGTACCCTTCAGAGCGGTTGTCCATGCTACTGGTTGGCTCATCGAACAACAAGACGGGAGGCCGACCCAAAAATGCACGCGCAATGGCGACAGATTGTCGTTGACCGCCAGACAATGCCGCGCCGCGTTCGCCGACTTGGCGGTCTAGACCGGCTGAATCTTGCTGTGTAAAGAAAGTGACACCGGCTCGGCTCGCGGCGTTGAGCACATCTTTGTCATCACTCAATGGACGTCCGAGTGTGATGTTGTCACGGATAGAGCCAAAAAATAGCATGATGTCTTGTGGTACGCAGCCGATGTTACGTCGTACATCAATATGGTGGATTTGGTTTACATCCGTGTCATCAATGGCCACAGAGCCTTCGGTGGCACGATAGAGCCCCATGATCAAGTGTTCAATCGTTGATTTTCCAGAACCAATACGCCCAATGATGCCAACCTTTTCGCCTGGGTTTACGGTAAAGCTGACGTCGCGTAAGGCGGCATGCTCACTGTTGGGATATTTGAAACTGACTCGATTAAAGCTGACTTTGCCCTTAATCATAGGGCGGTGCAGGTAGCGTTTGTCTTCTTCCTGCTCGGTAGGTAACTGCATCATCTCATCGATAATGGTCATCGCCGATTTAGCTTGGTTATAGCGTGTTGACAACAAAGAGAGTTGTACCAGTGGGCCAATTGCCTTGGCGGTTAACATTGAGGCCGCAATCAAGCCACCCATAGTTAAATCGCCTTCAGAAATGAGATAAACACCACCAATGATCATCGCCACAGAAGAGACTTGTTGAAGAAAGCCAGCCGTGTTTTGGACGCTGTCTGAAAAACGGCGAGTCTTCAACCCCCAGTTTGCCATGTGTGCGACGGCTTCTTCCCAGCGGTGTTGAAATTGTGCTTGAGCACCAAATAACTTAACGGTATCTAAGCCGTACAAGCTTTCAATCAGGTTGGCATGTTTCTGAGCGGCTAATCGAGAGCCTTCTTCAATCGACTCACGCATCGGCCTCTGGATGAGTATACTATAGAGAATCAACAAGGTCACCGCAGCGACAGGCACCCAAACCAATGGTCCAGCAACCCACCAAATGACAAACATAAATAAGAGTGCGAAAGGGAGATCTATGAGGGCTGACACCGTTGCTGAGGTAAAAAACTCGCGTATCGACTCAAACTCTTGCATGTGTTTGGCAAACGCTCCCACGGAAGGGGGACGTGCTTCCATTCTTATTCCCATCACCTTACTGAAGATTTTTGATGAAATAAGGATGTCCGATTTTTTTCCTGCAATATCGATAAAGTAATTACGTGATGATTTCAGGATTAAGTCAAACAGGAAGATGACGAGGATCCCGCTGGCCAGCACCCATAGCGAGTCGAACGCCAAGTTAGGGACAATTTTGTCATACACCAAGCGTGAAAAGAGAGGTGCGGCAATCGAAAAAAGGTTAATCAAAATCGAGGCGATAAGTACGTCACGGTAGATCGAGCGTGATTGCCATATCGTTGACCAGAACCAATGTCCCTTGCGTGTTTTTAAGACTTCTGGCGAACGTTCGTCATAACGGAACTTCTTCTTAACGAGGAATACATCGCCCATGTACTCATTGTTAAAATCGGCAAGCGGTGTGGTCTGCTCCATGCCTTCGCTTTGCGGTAACACGATGTCGATGGTGTCTTTTTCTAGATCACAACCGAGTACGACACAACTTTGGCCGTCTTTCATCAAGGCGATGACAGGGAATAAAAGTGGAGATAAATGCTCCACTTTTGTTTTTGACATGGTGACTTGCAGCCCGGCTTTGTCCGCGGCTCGCGGAAACAAAAACGGTGTTAGCAAGCCGTCAGCCAAGGGGAGGTCACTGATTAACGCATCGGGTGAATTGGCTAACCCATAAAATTTACTGACATAAACCAGTGACTGCAGTAAAGGATCTTTCATTATACCTCGTTAGTTTCTGGGCGCTCGAAGACGAAGCCCTGAAAACCATTAATGAATAAATCTGAGAGTTTGTTGAGCTGTTTCTCTGTCTCAACGCGTGTTGCAATCGTCATAATGTTTAACTGCATTGCGGTGCGCGATACCGATGCCAATACGTCTGCTTTGGTTTGATTATCCAGTTGCGTGGTATAGGCAAAATCGAGCTTCACATAACTTGGGCGCAGTTTGGTAAGATAGTCGAGCGAGCTAAAGTGATGACCATAGTTGTCAATACCGAACTGGAAGCCATTTTGATGAATGATTTCACACAGCAATGTGGCATCAGAAGAGTATTTGACGAAGACAATTTCGGGTAGTTCAAACATCAGCTTGCCAGCAAGCGCTTTGTTGGCTCGCATGGTATTGGCTAGCCAGTGCATGAATGAGGTGTCACAGACGCTACTTACCGTCAGATTGACAGTGATCGGGCCAGTTTCAGGTTCGCGTTTCAGTTTATCGATCATCACCTTAATGATGTGAGTGTCAAGTTCAGCACCGATGTTGAGCTGTTCTACCGCCCCTAAGAATTGCCCTGCACTGTACACTTTGCCTTGCTTTTCGATACTGGCAAAGACTTCACGGTGCAGCGTGTCTCCCGTTTGGTTGCAGGCCTTTTGGTATTTAAATGTAAACAACTGGTTGGCAATCGCTTCTTCGAGTAGCGCTTTCCACTCTTGCTTACCAAGGGTATCGGCTTTGTTTTCGCTTCCCGTCACCATCGCGATAGGTTCAGATGGCGTTTGACGTGCCTTCGATAGTGCATTATCAGCCTCAGCGAGGATTTCGCCGGGTAACTGTTTATTGGCCTTGAGCACCAAACCCACTGCCGCTTGCGGTGGACTAACACCAAGCGGGTCGTTTTGCAGTTCGAGTACCATGTGAAGCATCGATTGACCCAAGAAACGGAGCTCTTCTGTGCCAATGTTTGGTGCAATGATCGCGAACTCTTTTTGGGATAATCGCGCAATGGTGTACTCAGCTTCAACGAGTTGCCCCAGTTGCTCAGCTAGCTTCACAACGAGTTTATCGCCTTCTTCATAGCCGTGATTAATATAGCTCTCTTCAATAAGGTCGGCGCTGAGAATAGCGAATCCGCCTGTTTGCGAGTCCGCTGCCCACGGTTCTAGCTGGCTAATGAGAAAGCTTCGATTGCCCAAACCAGACACTTGATCTTGGTAGGCGCGAACGCGAAGCTTATCGGCTTCACGCGCCTGCTCTTCGAAGTATTGCTTAAGCTGATTCGACATGTGGTTGAAGGCATTAACAACCGCACGCAACTCAATCGTTTTTGGTAACTCAAGCGCTTCACCAAACTTGTTTCTTGCCATCTCGTTAGCTCGATGGCGAATGGACTCAAGTGGGCGCAATATAACGCTAAGAAGCGCTGCAAGGACAACAGATGTCACCCCAAAGATCACTAAGAAACTGATTGAAAGTTGGACAAGCGCCTGCCAAAGTTGGCGATAGGCATAGCCTGGATGGCCAGTAATTGAGATCTCACCAAGCTGTAACCATCCGCTTGTTAACACTTGAGTGTGGGTATACGGCGAGAAAATATTGAGCGAAGAAAACCATGAGGGGACGTCGCTAAATTGGGTTGCATACTCGAGGGCAATGACCTCATTGTCACGCAAGAAGGTGAGCGTCACATTGCTGTAGAGCCCGCCATCAAACATGGCATTGATGACCGATTCGGCTGCCACTTTATCACCTGCTTCTAAATACGGGGATAAGGCAAGCCCGACTGCGGTTGAAGCATTAGAAATTTCGACCGCTTGTTGCGAAAGCAAGAAGTTTCGCGTTGTTGTGAGGTCGACAAAAAATACGGCTGACATAAGCAAGAAAAATACTACAAGCATCCATGTCAGCAACTGCTTATACAAGGTCATAATCCGCTACTCATCATAGTTAATCTGTGGTCGTTTAAGACGACTTCCATCATTCCGTGCTCTTAAATCATTCCAAAGGCTAAGGCGCGACGCGTTGCCCGCGACCTGACCTGAGCCTTGTTCTTTCATTAGCCAAAGTTTACTACCATTGAAGCTGTAAATAGGTAGCAAGTCCTTTCTTTTCGATGCATATTTGATTTCCCCGTCTATGTTATCAAGCAGCAAAGGCTCGGCACTCGGGGTGGGGTAATATGCAACCACCATGTGAAACTGGTTAAGAGTCAGAGACTTAACGTAAACTAAACGTAGTTTGTTATCTGAAATGCCTAACTCTCTCAAGGTGAAATACTTCGCAATACTGAAGTCTTCACAATCACCCGCACTACTTCCCAAAAACTCTAACGGTGTTGCCCAATAGTCTTTTGTTCCCCATAAATGAATATCATCGACAAAGAACATCTGGTTAAAGAAGCGATTGGTTGCTTCTAAAATGGCGTCCTCTGACTTTCCTTGTGTCTCAGAAACGAGTTGGCGCCAAGCGTTTACACGCTTGGCGGCCCGTTCCCCATAAAAGTCTCGTACTTGGCGAATCATCTCTTGCTCGCCGGTGGAAAGCGCAGAGCTTTGAGAGCATAAAATGATCAATAAAAACAGCATTGATCGCCAATGTTTGTATTTTTGCACGTGGTTCCTAAGCGCTTATATTTCCCTGCGACTAAAAATAGTCCACTCTTTCTCTATATCACCTCGGAATCCAACCACTGTGCCTACCACACGTCGGCTCAACGCATGAGCCGCTTCACTATCTTCTAAGTTGATTGGGTTTGCGTCGCCGTAACCCACAATGGTGAGTCGGCTCGGTTTCACGCCAAATCGCATCAGTTGCAAACGAACGGCTTCAGCTCGCTTTTTGGATAGCTCAAGGTTGAGTTCTGGGCTGCCTGTTGGGCTAGCATATCCTTGAATTTCCAAAGATGTATCACTGTAGCTTAGTAAAAAGTTCGCCATTTGCTTTATTTCAGAAACATACTGAGAGGGTATCTCAGTCTGCCCGTTACCAAACAAAACTTGCAACTTGTATGACTCTTGTACCTGCACCATGCTAGGACAGCCATCATTGTCTACAATGGCTTCAGACGGTGTTTCTTCGCACTTATCACGCTCATTGATTACGCCGTCATTATCAAAATCACGCAGGTCGCTCTGCTGCTTAGAAAAGCTGTAGGGGGCAATTTCCTGATTAGAGCTGCATCCAGCTAGCAGGAATACCGACAACAATAATGCTATGCCTTTCATTCCTTACTCCTTAATCAACAACAGATTCTGACCACTCTTCGGGTAGCTTCACACGAAGTGATGCAAGGAGTCGTCCTGTTGAGTTTAGTACGCGATACTTGGCAAGTAATTCGTCGTAGTATGCGTTGATGTATGACTGACGTGCTTCAAATAGCTCGTTTTCTGTGTTGAGTACATCAAGAAGCGTACGTTTGCCGATTCTAAATTGCTTTTCGTAAGCAATAACGGTTTCTGCCGCTGCATCAACGTGCTCTTCTAAAAATATCCGTTGTTCAAGGGTGAGTTCTAATGCACTCCAAGACAGGCGGACGCCTTCTGTTAACATTCGCAATGTGTTATCTCGAACATCTTTTGACTTATCGATTTGGTAAGCGGCTTGCTTGGATTGCGCACTATCAGAACCGCCATTATAGAGGTTGAAGTTCATCCGTAACATGGCACTCGTTTCGTCTGTGCGTCCTGCACTGCCGTTAAGATCTTCACCCCATTGTTGAGTCGCTTCAATGGTGAAGGTTGGCATCATCACACCACGTCGAGATTCATACTGACTAAGTGCAGCCTCAATGTCAGTCGTCGCCACTTTCACTCGGGGATGAAATTCCTCCGCGAGATAGAGGGCTTCCTCTAAAGAGACGGGCAACTTAGTGGCATCGACCTCAGGGTTGACGACAGCGAGCGGACGACGTCCAACGACGCGCAAATAGTTACTCTCGCTATCAAGCAAATTGTTTCTCGCCGCAAGCAGATTACTTTGAGAGCGAGCGACACGGGCTTCGACTTGAACTTGGTCAGCCACCGAACCGATACCTGACTCTGTACGGCGGCGAATGTCATTGTAGATACGTCGGTGCACTTTAAAATTTGCTTCAGCGAGCTCTAGTAGTTCACGTGTTTTGAGTGACTCGATGTAGACTTCGGCCACGCGCAGGGCTTTATCTTCTGCATCGGCGATCAATTGATAACGTTGCGCTTCAGCTTCCCACTCGGTGCGATCAATGTTGGCGGAGGTTGCCCAGCCATCCCACAATAACTGTCGAAAGGTGAGGGTGACGTCATATGGTTCAAAGTCGCCTTTGTTATTGGCGTTATTGTACTTCTCTACGCCAACACCCGCATTAAGATCTATGCTTGGGCGATAGTCCCCTTTTGCAATCCCGACCTCTTCCACGCGGGAACGATAATCATGATAGGCGCTGCGGATCTCTGGGTGATCGGCCAGTGCTTGTGCCACGGCTTGCTCTAATGAATAGGCTGACGCAAGGTTCGGCGCCGCAGAGAAGCTCAGTGCAATAGCAATGAGTGGCTGCTTAAATTTGCTATACATCTATTACTCTCTCAGTGCGTTACTACGTGCATGAAGTACCGGATTCAATAAATAGTCCAATACCGTGCGCTTTCCGGTAATGATGTCGACGGAAGTCGTCATTCCGGGAATGATAGGCAGAGGTTCGCTCTCTGTGCCTAACTGGTTGACTTGGGTTCTAACCCTAACCAAATAGAAACTGTTACCTTCTTCATCTTCTTCAGTATCGGCGCTGATGTGTTCAAGCTCACCGTTGAGTCCACCATAGCGGGTGAAGTCATAAGCGGTAAACTTGACCACGGCGGTTAAACCAGGACGAAGAAAGGCGATATCTTGAGGCGCAATTTTGGCCTCTACTAACAAGTTATCTTCGTTGGGTACAATTTCGACCAAATCCATACCGGGTTGAATAACACCACCTCGGGTATTGACGTGGATCTTCTGAATCGTCCCTGATACGGGTGAGGTTACGACAGTCCGCTTCACGCGATCAGCTAAACCCACTCGGCTTTCAGAGATAGCGGCTAACTGGTCATCGGTTTCGTTCAACTGAGATTGTAGCTCTGAACGAAACTGAAGCGCGGTATCGACGCGCTTTAAAACCGCTTCTTGAATAGCGGCATTCAATAGTGGTACCTGTAAACGGCTAGAGGTTAACTCGCGTTTAGTATCGTTAACCTGACGCTCAAGCTTCAAAAGCTCTATACGAGGAACGACGCCTTCTTCAGCGAGCGGGCGGGTAATTGCCAACTCTTTTGCCGCGTAATCGTAGCTCGTTCGCAAGTTACGAACGCGGGCATTCACTTCAATCAGTTCTTGTTCTTTCTGACTAATTTGTTGACCAAGCAATTGCAATTGATTACGAAGATTACTCAATTTGCCGCGATACTCAGAGCGCTGCCGTCTGACAAGTCGGGGGTTATTAATTTCGAATTCTTCAGTAAATGCCAACGGCTCTTCACTAATAGAGACACTTTGGCGCCAGTTTGTTTGTACCAGTTCGTCGTTAACTTGAACGGCTTCTATTAGGGTATGCAGTCGAATAGAGTCTGCTTGGATGCCAGCCAATTCTTGAGCGGTCTCGCGATAGTTAGCTTGAAATTGCGTATCATCGATTAATAAAAGTTGTTGACCTTCTTTAACGACTTGCCCTTCCGCGACTAACACCTCTTTAACGATACCGCCCTCTAAGTTTTGTACAATCTGTAGTTGGCTTGACGGAATGACCTTACCCGCACCGACGGTCACTTTATCGAGCTGAGCCCACGAGGCCCAAACGACAGCCACGACAAGAAATAACACCATCATCCACAGCATAAAGCGTGCATGCGTTGGTGTGTTAAGCAAGAGCGCTGCCGTTTTGTCGTCGATATAATCGGACTGTTGGCCGCTCACACTTTTAAATGATGACTTTGTCATTAGAAAAGGGACCGTGTATTAAAAGCTAACTAACTGTATAGCTTAATGTTAATTCAATTCGCCACCCTTTTGAAACCCAATAAAGTGATTTATTAGAACTGAGACATTGATTCCACATATTATTACTTTAGATCAGCACTAATTTGGTGATAAAAACAACAATGAGAAAAAAGTCACTTTTGAGAAAGTTCACTATACTCACAGATAATATTTCCGAATTGAAAGGGTTAGCTGTGTTCCTGAATAAGCATTTCGGGTCAAAAAGTATCGCGACTCGCTTAAACTTAATCTTAATACTTCTTGCCGCCATCATTGTCACTATCACCGTCGTCGTTATCTCGATTGGTAATCGAATTCAAGAATCGAGTGCACAACTCAGTGATATTGACTTACCTACATCGTTAAATGCGCTAGCCATGCTGGATGAGCTTGGAGATATGAATGCTAATCTGTTGGAGTATTCTCAGGGTGAATATGAGGAGCGTCAAGAGTTTGTTGAGAATTACAACGAACTAAAGTACTTCCAAGCGAAAGTACCTGACCATACAGAGTTCGACTTTGAGTTGGCGAAAATTATCCGCCTTTCCTCGGCTATGTTGGAAAACGCGAATAAAAACGTATTTGATACGTATGATCCGACCATAGAAGCACGCGCTCGTGCGGAGATAGAGCGATTGCTGGTCGAAGTCGGTGGGCCGCTTGAAGATCTGTTGGAAGAGTTAAAGATCGAAGAGCTCAATGACGCGGGTACGTCAGGAGATACCGATGAGATTATTAATGATGACTTACCGGGAGTACGATTTTACCTTGAGCTGGTAGATGAAGTCGGGGACATGCTAGCGGCGCTAGACAGATATGTGCTCGGTGATACAGGGGCAAAGAAAACCTTTTTCGAAGACGCCTTGGAGTTCGAACTCTACCTCTCCCAACTAATCCCGCTGGAACAAAAGCCCGCTGAAATTGTGAAGATTAAAGAGGTGCAACGGCTTTTCAATGTACTAAAAACGACCGCAGAAGATGTATTCGATACCTACAACAACTTACAGCGCCAAAACGCACTACGCTTTATCGATTCCTTTGAACACAATGAACTGAGGGTTTTGGAAGATCTGTTAGAAAAGATCTCGCTCAAATCCAGTAATGCCTTGATAGAACGGAGTGAGGGCCTGCAGAGTTTGGCTAACACCACCACCCGTACCATGTTGGCGATTGCCGCTGTTGGCTTGTTGCTGATGGCCTCCATCTATATTTCAGTGCGACGTAACGTCTTCCTTCCTTTGCAGGATATTACTAGCTCGATCGACAAACTACGTGCAGGTGATCGAGATGTCGAGTTTAACTCCAGTGGCGATGATGAATTAGGCAGGGTATTGGCAAGCTTGAAAGATTTCCAATCTGAACTTGCTGAGCTGGATGCATTACGTGAACGCAATGAGAAGCAACAAGCGCATTTGTCGAGCGAGCGAGATAGGCTCTCAGAAACATTAGAAACGTTGCAAGCGACGCAAGAAAAGCTGGTGGCATCTGAAAAACTGGCTGCATTGGGTAGTCTCGTTGCGGGCGTGGCACATGAAATAAACACCCCGATTGGCGTTGCGGTGACCATGTCGACGACCCTTGAGCATAACCTCAAGCAGTTCCTCGATAAAGTGAATAGCGGCCAGATCAAGAAGACCGACCTAGAGGCGTTTTCAGCGCAGTCTGGTGAGTCTGTGGATGTCTTGAAGAAGTCGCTTAACTCGGCGAGTGAATTGATCGCCAACTTTAAGCAAGTGGCATCCGATCAAACCAGTGAGCAACGTCGCAGTTTTGATCTTCAGCAACACATTGATGAAGTGTATGTCACCTTGAAACATAAAGTGAAAAACACTAACTACAACATTCGCGTTGATTGTCCAGAAGATATCATGCTGGAAAGCTATCCCGGGCCACTAGGCCAAGTGCTGACGAACTTGATTAACAACTCCTTACTGCATGGTTTTGAAGGTAAAGATAGCGGGAATATTCAAATAAAGGTACGCACTGAAGGGCACAGCGATGTGCGCATCATCTATACTGATGATGGGAACGGTATTCCACAAGAGAACTTAAAACGCATTTTTGATCCATTTTTCACCACCAAGTTGGGCAAGGGCGGGTCTGGTATGGGGCTGCATATACTGCACAACATCGTTACAGGGGTTTTAGGTGGTTCCATTTCGGTAGAAAGCAAGGTTGGTGTCTTGTTTGATATAACTATCCCACGCATTGCACCACAAAGTGAGCAAGAGGTTGCGTAGTGAGCGATTTTTTTATCGATATTATTGATGATGATGGTGCGGACCAAGGTCAAGAAGCTGAGGTTGTATCGGGCAGTTCGTCGACTTGGAAGATAGCAATAATTGATGATGAAGAGAGCATCCATCAGGTCACTCGTTTGGCGCTGTCCTCCATGGTAATCCTTGGACGGCCGATTGAATTCCTTAGTGCCTACTCGGCAAAAGAAGGGTTTGAGCTGCTGAGTAGCGATGATGAAATTGCCGTCGTGTTACTTGATGTGGTGATGGAAAACCCAGAAGCGGGCTTGCAGCTAGCGCGACGGATCCGGCAAGAGCTGGGCAACCATAATACACAAATTATTCTCCGTACGGGGCAGCCGGGTTACGCGCCTGAAGAGGTCGTCATTACGGAATATGAGATAAACGATTACAAAACGAAAAGCGAGCTTACCCGAACGAAATTATTCAGCACTATCTATACGTCGTTACGTACTTATCAGCATCTTGTCGCCATGGAGCAGAGCAAACTGGGTTTGCAAAAGATCATTGATTCGTCGGCGAGTCTATTCCAAGAGCGTTCGATTCGCGAATTTTCAGAAGGTGCGCTATTGCAAATTAACGCACTGTTTAATATTCACAGTGAAGGGATATTTTGCATATCATCTGGCCCCCTTGCGGGTGACAGAGATATGATCGTCGCACCGCTTGAAGCAGAACAACATCGCATTGTCGCGGCAACTGATATCTTCAAGAGTTATTTTGGAAAAGCGATTGATGATATTGATGACATTACGACCAAGCAGACATTACATCGTACGCTAGCGTCGAAAGAGCATCAGTTTACTAACAAGTACATTTGTCTGTTTCTCAATACCCCTTCGCAATGGGAGGGGGCGATATTCATCAAGGGAGATATTGATGAAGAACGGCTCGATTATGAGTTGCTTTCTGTCTTCGCGATGAATGTTTCTTTAGGTTTAGAAAACACCAAGTTCTTTACCCAGCTAACCCAGATGGCATATTACGATATGCTCACCCAGTTCTACACACGACATGGTGTTATCGATCGCTGCTTAAATACCGCGGTGAAAAACGGCGAAATCTTCTCTGTCTGTATCCTTGATATCGATTACTTTCATGAAGTGACTGAGTCGCTTGGGTTTGAGTATGGCAACAAGGTGCTTGTGAGTTTTGCAAATCGAATCCAGAGCATCTTGCCAGCAGATAGCGTCTTTGCGCGCTTACATAGCGATGTGTTCGCGGTGGTGGTATTTGACGATAAACCGCTCGACATGGAGTTTATTGCTAAGCAATGTGCCGAAGCCATTCACGTCGATGGTGATAAGCTCAGATTTGGCGTTTCCGTTGGGGTATCCCAATTCTTACCAGAAGACAACTTGTCTGGGGAAGAGCTGTTACGACAAGCTGAAATTGCGCTGAAGCTGGCTAAAGAAGTACGTCGTGGGGGAGGGCAGGCCTTTACACCTTCGCTTGCAACAGAGAGTCGAGGGCGTATTCAGCTACTTGGTGAGTTACGTGAGGCATTAGCAAGCCACGAGTTGGTGATGTATTTACAACCCAAAGTGAGCCTGATTGAGGAAGGCACTGTGGTGGGTTTTGAGGCGCTAGTACGTTGGCCGCACAAAGAAAAAGGGATGATACCGCCGAATGACTTTGTCCCTGTCGCAGAGCGTTCAGGACTTTACTACGAGCTTGATATGTATGTAGTAGAGGCGTGTTGTAAAATCCTTTCTGAGCACAGTGAACTTACCCGTATTGCTTTTAACTTATCGGCCAACTCGTTGAATCGTCCTGAACTTGTTGATGACCTTGAAAATCTTTTAGCTCGCTACGGCGTCACGCATGACGCTATTGTGATGGAGATTACTGAAAACTCCATGGCAAAAGGAGGCATAGTCATCGACACCTTGGAGCGCTTGCAATCAAAAGGTTGGCTTATCCACTTAGATGATTTCGGGACAGGGTATTCTTCACTTTCATATTTGCTTGATATGCCATTAAACGCGATTAAAATTGACCGATCGTTTTTGCTTCAATTACATGATAGTGACAACGCGGCTGTTCTACTCAAGGGTATTATTTCTATCTGTAAAGATTTGGACAAAAAGGTCATTGTTGAAGGGGTAGAAACAGATTCTCAGAAAGCGTTCGCGATGGATGCAGGTGCAGACGTGGCACAGGGTTATCTATTTTACAAGCCAATGAAATTGGAAGAAGCTGTTGATTTGATGAAAAAGCAGAGCTAATTGGTCGGAGTAGCAGGATTTGAACCTGCGACCACTTCACCCCCAGCGAAGTGCGCTACCAGACTGCGCTATACCCCGCCAATTAGCTCTTGAAAACACTATAGAAAATTGGAGCTTTCGCTGTCAACTTCTTTTGCGCTGGATCAGTGCGAGTGGCTAAATGGGCATCACTGGTTGGTTGTTTCTGTGACATGAACAAGACATTTTTGTCTGAAAATGAAAAGCCTTGCGAATTCGCAAGGCTTTATTGTTCTCATTGATCACTTAGTCGCGGAAGTTTTCAAACTGCAACGGCAGTTCAATGTCTTCATTGCCACGTAGAAAGGCGATAACAGTTTGCAGGTCATCACGCTTTTTACCCGTTACACGCACTTTGTCGCCTTGGATAGAAGCTTGCACCTTCATCTTGTTATCTTTGATCAGTTTGACGATTTTCTTCGCCGTAGGGGTATCGATACCTTGCTTGAAGACAAGATCTTTGTGGAAATGCTTCCCTGAACGTGACGTTGCTTGACTATCAATAGAACGTGGATCGACGTTACGTTTTGCCAAGTTTCCACGTACGATGGTAATTAGCTGATCGACTTGAAAATCGTTTTCTGCAGTCAGTTTAACAATCTCTTGGTCTAACTTGATTTCGGCTTCTACACCGCGAAAATCAAAGCGCGTCGATAACTCACGAACGGAGTTGTCAATTGCGTTGCGAAGTTCAACCGTGTTTACTTCAGAGATAATGTCAAATGATGGCATAACTGTGGTGTCCTTATTTTGCTTCAGCGTAACGTGTGCGTTGGGCTGAAGCGAGTTTGTCTAATAGTAGCGAAGTGTTTTCCCAGCTTAAACAAGGGTCGGTGATAGACTTACCGTAGGTAAGCGTATCTTTAGGCCCAATTGGCTGATTGCCGGCTTCGATAAAGCTTTCTGCCATAATACCAGCAATATGGTTAGAGCCTGAGACGATTTGCTCACAAATATCGTCACAAACATTCAACTGACGATCGTGTTGTTTCAAGCAATTGCCATGGCTAAAATCGACCACTAAGCGAGTTGGCAAATCAAATTGCGACAACACTTCGCAGCAGGCTTCGATTGAGGCAGCATCAAAGTTTGGCGCTTTACCACCACGCAGAATAACATGTCCATGCGGGTTGCCTGATGTACGATAAATCGTCATCTGACCTTCTTTATCCGGCGAGCAGAAAATATGGGCTGCGCGGGAGGAACGGATTGCATCGATCGCAATTTGGACGTTGCCGTCAGTACCATTCTTAAAGCCGACTGGGCAGGATAGTGCAGACGCCATTTCGCGGTGAATCTGCGATTCAGTGGTTCGTGCACCGATCGCACCCCAGCTAATGAGATCAGCGATATACTGGCCGGTGACCATGTCGAGGAACTCTGTCGCCGTTGCGAGTCCCATTTTATTGATATTGAGAAGTAGCTCGCGAGCTTGGCGCAGACCACTGGCCATGTCGAAACTCTCATCGAGATGCGGATCTGAAATCAACCCCTTCCATCCGACAACGGTGCGTGGTTTTTCAAAATAGGTACGCATTACGATCAGCAGGCTATCCTCATATTGTGCTTGCACTGCACTGAGGCGGGCTGCGTAATCCATCGCGGCTTTGGTGTCGTGGACAGAGCAAGGACCGACAATCACGAGAAGTCGGTTATCTTCGCCCGTCAAAATACGTTCAACAGCTTCACGTCGCGTGTTAATAAATGCAGCAGTGTCATCATCAATAGGCAACTGTTGAATAAGTTGAGCCGGGCTCGGTAGGCGCTCTATCGCCTGTGTACGTAATTCATCGGTTTTTATAGGCATATTATGGCCATGGGAAAATTAAGACCCGCATAAGATACCGAATATTAGGCAACGAATAAACGGTAAATAGCCGTTTGGGGCGAAATCCATTACATCTGACTTGCATGAGATATAACTGAGATTATGGACAATAAGTGACAACGCTCGCGGTTATCTTGCTTTGTGTCGATTATTAAGTTGTGACAATGTCACGGCAAGGGATGGATATCAAGCACAAAGTTTGGAAAAAGCACGCGCTGCTTGAGTATATTGATTTTTCGATACATAGAGAACGAAAAAGCCGGCATTGACGCCGGCTTGTTTAGATAGGTCGAGGATTACTCTTTGCTTGATGCAAGTTGACCTGTCCAAGCGTCTTCTTTAACGCCGTTTAACTCAGGGAACTTAGCTGGGTCGAACGTTGGGACTTTACCTGCCTTGTGCTGCATTTCGTAATCTTTGATGACACGAATCGCCAGGCCAGAAAGCAAGATCATTGCCACGATGTTCACCACTGCCATCACACCCATAGAAGCATCGGCCAAGTCCCATACCACAGGCAAAGAAGCGACAGAACCGAACATCACCATACCCAGTACGGCAACACGGAAAGGGAGAAGACCGCCTTTTTTGTTGCCACTGAGGAAGAGGACGTTTGTTTCAGCATAACTGTAGTTTGCAATGATAGAGCTGAAGCAGAACAGAATAATCGCAAATGCCATGAAGTACTGGGTCCATGCACCAAGCTCGTTAGTTAGTGCAAGTTGGATTAAGCTGATACCGCGCGCTTCTGTACCCATGTCGAGTACGCCAGAAACCATAATGATTGCGGCAGACGCTGTACAAATGACCATAGTATCAACGAAAACACCGAGCATTTGAACAAAACCTTGTGATGCAGGGTGGTTTGGGTTTGGAGTTGCTGATGCCGCGATGTTTGCTGCTGAACCCATACCCGCTTCGTTCGAGAACAAACCACGTGCGATACCACTGCGCATTGCTTGAGCAACGGTGAAACCAAGACCACCAGCCGCTGCTTCAGTCCAACCAAATGCACTTTTCACAATCAGTGATAGTGCCGCTGGTAGGGCGCTGATGTTCATTACAACGACAATCAGAGCAAGTACAAGGTAGCTGATTGCCATCACGGGTACGATTTTCGAAGAGGCTTTCGCGACAGACTTAATACCGCCCATGATGAAGAAAGCTGACGCCGCTACAAGGATACCGCCAAGAACTTTTTCGTTGATACCAAAAGAGTGGTGAAGCGCATCGGCGATGGTATTGGCTTGTACAGCGTTAAAAACAAGACCAAAGGCGACAATCAAGCAGATGGAGAATAGGGTTCCCATCCAGCGTTGGCCTAGGCCTTTTTCCATGTAGTAGGCTGGACCACCGCGGTACTGACCATCGGCGTCTTTCTCTTTATAAACTTGAGCGAGGGTCGACTCAACAAACGCGGTTGCCATACCCAGTAACGCAATTGCCCACATCCAGAAAATCGCGCCTGGACCACCCGCAGTAATCGCTACAGCGACACCTGCCATGTTACCTGTACCGACACGTGCAGCCATTGACGTACAGAAGACTTGCCATGAGCTAATGCCAGTACCCGCTTCTTTGCCATTTTTCAAAATATTGACCGCATGGCCAAATTGGCGAAGCTGAATGAAGCCAAGTCGGGCGGTGAAATAGATACCTGTACCTACCAGTAGATAAACCAACACGTGGCCCCAAAGCATACCGTTAAGAAAATCAACAACGGAAACCAGGGAAGAACTTAAAGCGTTCATAAACAATTCCTGTTTTTCAATTTGAATTCGCAGTCACTCGAAATCGGACGAAAAATGTTCGGAATAATAAAACTAATCCGAGCGGTGACTATCTGTAATCGATGCTGAAAATTAGCATGAAATTTTGAAAAATCAAGGATCAACCAGTTAACAATTCTGATTATGGATTGTACGTTGTTATAAATTTGTATGTCGCGTTAACAGCGGCTTGTGGGATCGTGTGCGTATTATTTCTGTGATTTTTGCTTTAGATCTAGAAAGAGAGGGCTTGAATTTACGTAAAACTAAATCCGTGTTAACAATTATTTTACGTGCCAGAATAAGTGAAAAAGAGTGTGACACAGGTTGAAAAATGCCCGAATAACAAAAAAAGTAATCCGGGCG
This sequence comes from Thaumasiovibrio subtropicus, assembly GCF_019703835.1. NCBI lineage: Bacteria > Pseudomonadati > Pseudomonadota > Gammaproteobacteria > Vibrionales > Vibrionaceae > Thaumasiovibrio > Thaumasiovibrio subtropicus. The sequence goes on from NZ_AP023054.1 coordinate 1,666,064, forward strand.
ATTAGTTTTGATAATGAGGGTTAGCCGATAAGTTTTAGCCCAGTAGGCAAACTATCGCCAAATAGGTGCTGCGATTGTGCCTGACTCAACTCTCCTGTTGTTGAAATTAACGTCACCCAAGAGGCAGGTGCTTTCGCCTTTTCTAGTTTTGCGATAACTGCTTGGCGAATCTCTTCACCAATATCGAGATGACGATCCCCCGTTTTACGGCTCATCATGACCGCCGCAAACCCAATGTAAGGCTCCTTTAGCCAGTCTTCTTCAAGTAACGCTGTGAGCACAAATTCAGTATGTGCGGCTGACATCAGCTTATCCGCCTCGCCGGATAGCGCGCTACGTGATGCAATTCTTCCGATAGCCCACCAGTGTGCTTGTTGATATTGTGACTTTTGTAAATGACCGAAGAGCCACTCTATCATTGTCATCTTGTCATCAAGATCAATTTTCTCAAGGCATGCCGCTAGGCGCACCATCTCTTCGTAAGCGCGTTCTTGGCGCTCGGCTGCGAGTTTACTGTTGCGACCTGCTCCCGGCTGCAAATACTTACGAATGTCTTTAAATATCTGCTTCTGCTGTTGAGCATTGAGACCGCCGCTCACTTTGCGCCAAAATACCCACCAATCTGCCCACGTCTGGCTGGAAGCAAACTGGATGCCTTGTTGATAAAGGTTCCATGTTTCTTTCATTCGCCATTCATCCGCTGGAAAGCCGAATCCAGGTCGTAAGCACTGGCCTGCCAGTTTGAACCAGTTGCGTTCATGTTGCGCGCTACGTCGGCGGCGTTTCTTGCCTGCAAGCAGTGGTGTTGCTAATTCGCGCAATGTCACCATGTCCCACTCGTCACGTTGGCCGAGTTGCTTTTCAAGTTGTTGTCTTAACGTTTTAATCGCTTTTGGGTCAGTATCGTTGCGGTCGCCATACACAGCGTCAATCAAGGCCAAGCTATGACTGAGTTGAGGATTACTCTCGCTTTGCTGGCTCTCCTCTTTGTGGCGAATTTCAAACTCAAGCAACCATCTGGCATTTCTTTGGGTGCTGACGCACGCGACTTTTACGAGCCCGAGTTCGTCGTAGTGACTCACGAGGGTGACGGGTTCATGGTAGTCTTGACTCGATTGTGCGGCTTTCTCATCTTCTAGGCTTACAATCAAGGGGGGAAGATAGTGGAAGCTATCATCTATCTCAGTCAAGGTACCGGTTTGAATAGGGGAGTCGTCTCGCGACGTCATAATGTTGAACTTGATGGGTTGGCCGAGCGAGAGGGCAAACTGACGCCCGGAGAGGTGGAATTCCACCCCTTCTTCGCTGCCTTTCGCTAGCAGGGCCAGCGCTTTCTTCTCTCCTTGCTTCGTTTCCACTTCTAAGAAATAGTTGAGCGCTGAACCGCCGCCGATTTTAAGCAGTTGTCCTTGGCGTGCAAAACCATAACAGACCGCACCTCTCGCCACTGCGAGATCAGGGTGGGGGTTATCCAACTCTGTCATGGGGTCGGCTTGCCACTGATTCAAGCACGAGAGGGTTCGCTCTTTGAGCAGCGTGCTATTGAAGAAGCCACCGTTGAAGATGACCGCACTCGGCATCACTAGCTCGTCGCTTTCAAGCCCTAGGGCTGCTTTCGCGGCATTTTGGTGAGCAAGTAAGAAATTAGCAATGTGTTGACTGATCGCAGGGTTAGCTGCGTAGGGCAACCCAAAGTTCTGCATTGCAGAGCGACTGCTATTTTCATATTCCGTCAGTTCGCAAGGCGGCATGAAGCCATCCAAGATGAGAGGCTGCACGGTATCGCGATCTAACTCTACGGTTTTTGTTCCGCCAATAAGTTTAGCGCCTCGACCAAGCATGGTGATGCTGCTGGTGGCTGGGGCATCGATTTTAAGCAGGGTCTCTTTACATTTCCGCGTCTGCTGAATCAGTTTTGCGAGATTTGCAGCGTTGACAGGCTTACCATTGGCAATCGACATCTCTGCATGATGCGCAATACTTAAGTCAATATTATCGCCACCCAACATTAAATGCTCGCCGATACCGATACGGGTAAGGGCCAGTTGTTCATCATCATCCGTCGTTGCGGCAATAAGGCTTAAGTCGGTCGTTCCGCCACCCACATCGCAAATTAATACCAGTGGATGCTCGGCGAGCTGCGATTGCGCACTGTCTTGGTGTCTTTGATACCAGTCGTAGCACGCGGCTTGAGGCTCCTCGAGTAAATGGACTTTTGATAAACCTGCGAGCCTTGCGGCTTCGAGCGTAAACTGTCGCGCTGCTTCATCAAATGAGGCCGGTACAGTGATGACAACGAACTGATCGGCAAGCGGCGTTTCGCCGTGATGATAGTTCCAGCACTGGTGTATATGTTTTAGGTAACTGGCACTCGCAATAACGGGTGATACTTTGGTGACGTCATCGATACTGTTCCAAGGTAGAATAGCGGCCTGTCGGTCTACGCCTTGATGTGAAAGCCAACTTTTGGCACTGGTGACCTGCCTACCGCTAACCTTGGTGCCTAATTCCCTTGCCCACTCGCCAACGATGACGTGGTCAAAGTCTCCCTTAACGGGTTGTTTTTGCCACGGCAAGGCGATGTCTTCTTTCCGAATTTCATCCTGAGAGGGGTGATAGCGAAAGCTGGGTAGCAAAGGCTTGCGCACCACAACACCGGGACCAGCAAGTTGGTCTATCGGAAAAATGGAAATAGTTTGCTGCGGATCATCGATACGGCTGAATGCAATCACGGAGTGCGTGGTACCGAGGTCAATTCCGACGAAATACTGGGTAGTAGAGGACATTGAAAGCTCCAGACTCAATCAGCGCAGAGGCTGAGAAAAAAGCGGTATAGTCAAAATATGTCAAGATGCACTTATTCGCGATGCTGTTATTGATGTTACGGACACACCAAGCAAAATAGGCAGCGGCGAATAGGATACAAGCTATGTTGAAAAGCATCTTGAAACAGGCTCGCCACCGTCGTTACTGTTTTTTGATATCGCCAACGAGACCTTCAAAACAGTGCCTTGCTGAAAGCTTATAAATTCTCGCTGAACAAGCATCGTAAGGTGGTTTGAGTATATATGTAATTGGGGTTGTTTTAGATAAAAACAAGCGGCCTCGAAAGGCCGCTTGTTAAAGGGTTGCGTTAGGCTTCGCGAACGTCGAATTCGACTTGCCATTTTTGGCCATTATCGATGGCAATGGCTTCTAAGCGCAGTGTCCCGATATCACTGACGTAAGAGGCGAGTCTCACTGGCACTACGTCCCCTTCGTTCCGGCCTTCTGAAGCAGGTAAGGTCACTTGAATTTCAGGTAACTCTTCTAACTCTTCTGGCTGCCAAAAATCGAGATGAGTACCTTCTCCATCTTCGCGACGCGTTGTTGAACCATAGAATTGGAAATGCACAGGGTGTCCAATGACGAGGCCAAACTCTTGGCTCGGCACCTCAATGTATGTGCCTTCTTCCATGCCAAATGGGGCAACACACAGTGCTTCCATTGGTGGCGCCATACCCGGAATAGCAGGCATAGCACTTTCAATACCGACATAGTAGGCACTGGCAATACCACCGCGAATACGTACGCCTTTACCTTGGCGAACATTACCAAAATAAGCGGCACCTGAAGATACAGCCAGGTCAAGGTCAATTCCTGTCAATCGTTTTGCCGGTGTAGCACCAACCGCAGAGAGCCAGCTATTAATCGTATCAACCAAACGTTCTGCGAGTTGATTTGACTTGAGTACGCCACCGTTAAGCAATATGGCTGTCGGCTGCACAAAACCGTGTTCTTCACTACCTTCGACTGCGCTCGCGTGTCGACTTAAGAAACCTGCAATATGGCGAGTGACTGCAGCATCTTGTGCGTAGGGCAGACCCATTTGTGTTAAGGCACCACGACGCGTTTCTTGAGGGTGCTCATTAACCGCGTTACGTGGGAAGAAGCCTTCAACAAGCGATTGGGAGACTTCTTCGCGAGTTAACTCGGTTTGCAATGTCCCACCAATTAACTTCGAGCCACGGCTTGGAACCACGATCGGTACACGCTGTACGTCGTTATCGGCTAGCAGCGTTTCTTTCGCATCACGACACGCTTGAGTCATTGCTTGCACTTGCCATGGTTGGAGTTGCTTGCCTTCTTGCGCCAGTTTCATTTTTAGGCGGTATGCAAGGGCTAGGTCCATGTTATCGCCGCCAAGCAGGATATGGTCGCCAACAGCAATTCGGTTGAGGCTTAGATTGCCTTCTTCTTCTGTTACTGCCACCAAAGAGAGGTCAGTGGTGCCGCCGCCAACATCGACAACCAAGAGGGTGTCACCCACTGATACTTGGTCACGCCAGCTCTCTTCTTGATTTTTGATCCAGCTATACACTGCTGCTTGAGGCTCTTCGAGCAGAGTCAGGTGTTGTAAACCTAGGCGTCGTGCCGCTTCAGCGGTAAGATCGCGCGCAGCAGGGTCAAAAGAAGCAGGCACTGTTAGTGTCACGTCTTGTTGCGCAAGAGGGGCGTCAGGAAATTCTTGTTCCCACGCGGCTTTGATGTGCTCTAGATAGGCAAAGCTTGCATCAAAAGGAGAAATCTTGCTGACTTCTTCTGGGCTACCTTGAGGAAGGAAGGCTTCACGACGGTTAACGCCACCATGACAGAGCCAACTCTTCGCACTCGCGACCAAGCGAATAGGGGTTTTAGCACCGAGTGTGCGCGCTAGTGCGCCCGTGAGATAACGACTCTCGCTTGACCATGGAAGACGTAGATCGCCTTCGGCCACTTCAGCTTCGTGGTATTGGTAGATAAATGAAGGTAGCTGAGCGCGACTTTCAACTTGGCCTAATGCCGTCAGTTGAGGAATCGCGAGGGTTTCAACCGCATGATCTTCATCATCCAACATTGAATAGGAGATCACACTATGGGTCGTACCTAAGTCGATACCAACACTGAATTGACGCTCACTCATAGCTCAACCTCTGCCGGGGCAACGATGGCTGTATTATGACTGTCAGCAATCTTAGGGAGATTCACGTTATCAACCTTCCAACCACGGTGTAGTAGTGTACCTGTAAATGGCGCTTGACCGACGACATTGCCACTCAGGCGAACTGCTTGGCTATCAAAACCTTCTGGCAGTGTAATACGTGATTCTTCATCTTCGTTACGAATGGGTGAAAGCGAGAAGTACTCTTTTAGCACTTTCTGGCTACCTTCGTGGATGACACGCGCAGCGGCACCAATTTCTGCATCTTGGAATCCGGTGAGGTCTTCTTGAGCAAAGTCGATAAAACGAGCTTCTTGCTGTAAAAGCGCAATCAGTTGTAACGCAGAGTCAGGAGACGTCGTTTTTACTTGAGGTTCAACCTCGACGATTTTCTCGACGACTTTTTCAACTTCAACGACTTTCTCAACCTCGACGACTTTTTCAACTTCAACGATTTTTTCGACGGGCTTCTCAACCACTTTTTCAACTTCAATCGTTTTGCCTTTCTTACCTAAATAAAGGGCAAGTAGGATGACGCTCAAACCAGCTAAACCCGCGTGGCCAGCGTCGAGAACAGTAGGAATCAGGGAAAAATCCAGAGTCATAACTATATCTTCTCTAAGTATTCGTCAGTCAGTGACATATGTATGCACGCGATGTTAACACAGAAGGCCTAAATGGATACTGTATTAACATGAATTTCCTTGTTGAATGGGGGTTTTAGCAGCATTTGCGTACGTTTATTGGTTAAAGCCTGCACGCAAATTGAAGTCTGAAGTTGTGATACGCCTTCAATGAATATGACCAGTGACATTGAAGGCGTAAAGGTAAGCCGTGTGAAAGATGGCGAGTGCAGATTACGGCGTCGCCAGATTGGGCTTGGCTTTGCGCTGGCTATGGTTGCGCAGAAATAGTCCACGTAGCGGGGAGGAGTCAATGACCCAAATGCTCGCCAGTGAGCAGAAGAGTGTAAATGGGATAATAAGGTACTCTTTCCAATCACTTAGTGCAGGAATGAGACCTTGAAGGTTCATGAACAGAATGACGAAAATAATGTGGATGAGGTAAATCCCCAGACTTTGATTGCCTAAGGTTTGCAAAAATCGGTGCTGTCCAAACTCGGGACGGGACAACATCATCATAACGAGCCCAGCTCCCCATAACGGTGTAAACAGCAAAAAGTCATGAATGTTAAAATCAACGCCGGCCTTGGAAAGGAACCATGCTTCAGTTAAATGTCCAAGGACACCGATCAAGGCGAAGAGCCCACCTAGCATGAACGTAACGGTATTATTTTGTCTAAGCTGCATACCGATAAGTACCATAAGCGTACTCATAAATGGTCCATTCCGAGTAAACAGTGGACTTTCCCAGCCAGTATGGACTGCATAACTGCCAGCGGCTAAACCATAGAGATAGAGCCCAATGGCGGCAATCCAAAGTACGCGCCAATAGCTGCGCAGAGCCGTGGTAATGAGCATCGCGCAAATGAGACCGGGCAAGAACCACAATACTTCGATACCTCCTTCGAACCACGGGTTGAGGCCTTTGCTAGACAAATAGGTTAAGTATCCCGTTCGCTCTGCGATGTACCCTTGCTCAATAACGGTACCCAAGTTAAAGGGAAGTAACAGATACACCACGGACCAAACGATAAACAGTTTAAAGAGGGGAACGCAGTAACGGAATAACGTCTTCCAAATAGGATCACGACGGTAATGACCTGTGTTGGCGAGTTTTGGGTAGAAAAAGTATCCAGACAGCATAAAGAATACGGGTACGGCAAATCGACTGAGTTGATTGGCAACTAAACCAAACCAGGGTGTGTCATTAACGAGTGGCCCCGTGATAAGCCATTGGCAATGTATGACGAGAACCCCAAGAATCGCGAAGCCCCTTAGGGCTTGAAGGCTAGGAATTTTAGAAGACATAGTGAAGACCTAAAAACAAAAACTGCCGTTCAATTTATCAGACGGTGGTTGTGGGCGCGCGATGAATGCAGCGGTTATGCAGGTGATATCACGGCTTGAACAATTTTTACTTGCGACTTTGCTTAACTCTCTGTTTTTAAATGCTTTGTTTGTAAATTTATATTGAGAATTGTAGGCGGGTTGTTACTTGAGGTGGCTTGCGTCTCGGTATATCCTGTTAATGAATTGTTTCATTAAGGTGTGAAGAGTGAAATATACCCAAACCTATCAATCACTTAATGCTGTTATGTATCAAACTGTTGCGCCAACGCCAGTGAATCACCCCTCGCTTCTGTGCTGGAATACGGCCTTAGCTAACCAACTTGGATTAAGGCGCTTTAGTGATGACGAGAAGGCAGCGATTTTTAGTGGTAATCAGTTGCTGGATGAGCAACAACCCATTGCCTTAGCGTATTCGGGACACCAATTTGGTGGTTTCAATCCTCAACTTGGAGATGGTAGAGCGCATCTTATCGCTGAGATAGAAAGTGAAGATGGTGCAAGTTTCGATGTGCATTTGAAAGGGTCTGGGCAAACAAAATACTCCCGACGTGGTGATGGTCGCTGTGCATTAAAGCCTGCAATACGCGAGTTTATTATGAGCGAGGCGATGGCAGGGCTGGGTATTCCCACGACGAGAACGCTTGCTGTCGTTGCAACGGGCGAAACCGTATGGCGCACTGGCGCTGAACCAGGTGCGGTCGTGACGAGAATAGCAAAGAGCCATCTACGCATTGGTACTTTTCAATATGCCGCTCAGCAAGGTGATTTAAGTGTTCTAGAGGCGCTGTTGGATTATGCAATTGCGCGTCACTACCCGGAGATCACTGCGAAAGACACGTCTACAAAAGTGACCGCATTTATTCGTGCTGTGATGCAAAAACAGATTGAAACACTGACTGGCTGGATGCGTGTTGGCTTTATACACGGAGTAATGAATACAGATAATGCCACGATCAGTGGAGAAACTATCGACTTTGGTCCCTGTGCCATGATGGGCGCTTATCATCCAGAGACCGTTTATAGCTCCATCGATACGGAAGGACGCTACTGTTTCAGCAACCAAGCGCCGATTACACAGTGGAACCTTGCCAGATTGGCGGAGAGCTTACTGCCTTTGTACGGAGACGCACAGGAACAGGGTCTCAAAGAACTCGAGCCGCTGATTGTTCAATTCAAAGCTGACTTTGAATATGCGTTCTATCACATGATGCTTAGAAAACTTGGTATCGAAACGGAAGATATCGAGCAGTATGAAAAGCTTGTTGATGATTTGTTGGCACTTATGCAAGTTGAGAAGCGTGACTACACACAGACGTTCGTCTTTCTGGGCGCGTTATTGGGCGGTAGTGATGATGTTGCACTGTCAGAACAAAGCGACGCATTTCAAACTTGGGTTCAAGCGTGGCGAGACGTGCTGAGTCAGGTGGAAGAGAAGCAGTCCGTGTCGCCCGTTACCGTGATGGCACAAGTGAATCCGCTCGTCATACCGCGCAATCATCACGTCGAACGTATCTTGTCAGCCTGTGAACAAGGGGATCTCAGTGAGCTCCACGCTTTCGTTGCTGTGCTCTCGCGCCCTTACGAAATGCAAGATGCAACAATCAACTATCAGGACTCACCCGTCGATGGCGATAAAGACTATCAGACATTTTGTGGTACCTGAGTCCTGGCGATTAGCAATAAAAAGCCCGAGAGTGATCTCGGGCAAATTTGTTGAGTTGATAAGCGTTTTAGATACCTAAGCTATCAAACAAGTCGTCGTCGACATCATCTGCTGCACTCGCCGCTGCGGGTTTATTTGCTGATGCGTTCTGACTTTTCTCTTTTTCCATCGCGATCAGAACATCTGGGTCGATGTCTTCTTGAACTTCGAACTCATCGATTTGGATGAACTCAGTCTTATCCATCGCTAACTCTAGGTAAAAGATATTGTTTGTTTCGGTCGTGAAGCTGACTCGGCGAACTTGAGGGCGATCCAAATTCGTATCGACTGAAAGCACCACTTGTTTGTTGAGTGCTAGCATTTTTGGTTGGTTTTGCGTGATCGATATCTGCAGCTCTTTGCGGATCATTGTTGTGAAGGCGCCGACGATTTGGTTCATCAACTCACCTAAAACATCAGAGACTTCATCAGAGGTGTGCAAGATGGCTAAGTCCTCGGATGGGAAGCCCATCGATTGCATGTATTTGCCGTAAAGTTCGAGTGCTGCTTGCGATGAGAAGTTGATGACAACCAATCCAGAGAAACCCCCGTCAAATAACACGAAGCAACCGATATCCGGTTTTAAACTCGTTTTATTTATCTTTTGAACCATGCCTGAGTAGCTCACATGAGAAGCGGTGGCAGAGCTCAAAACTGTCGAGATGGATTTGCAAAGTTTCAGCAAAATGTCGTCGGCAGTCACAACTTTATTCTTTTTCATAGCGTTCCTTTCTTAAAATTCGCGCATCTATCGCAATAATAGTCGATACGCGTAATTCTGTTACTTCGAAATGTTTGTGAGAATGTGACAAAAGAGAAACATTAATATTGTAGATTATTGCGCAGTGTCCAAGGTTTTAACAGCGCATTGCCACTTTTTATCGAAAAGTGTTAACTTTGAAGCAAGGTCACAATAGCGTGAGCATATCACCATGTCGAGGGATTGGGCGTGAATATACTGATTTGTGATGATTCGCCAATGGTGCGTAACCGTTTGGCGGCTTGTCTAGATCCAGAGTGGGATATTGAAACAGCAGAGAATGGCTGGGATGCGTTGATGCTGTTAGAAAGAAAAAGCTTCGATTTGCTTTTTCTTGACCTCACGATGCCAGTAATGGATGGTTTTGCATTATTGGAAGAACTTCAAAATCAACACATTCAATTACCTATCGTTGTTATTTCAGCGGATATACAGCCAGAAGCGCGTAAGCGCTGCCTTCAAAGTGGTGCGGTAGATTTCATTAATAAACCGTTTCAAAAGCAAGACGTGCATGATGTCGTCAAAAAATATCTCTATGTCACAGATGTCGCGACCTCAGCGCCGATAGAGGTGGATATTGACTACAAGCGGCAGCTTAAAGAGATCAGTAATGTTGCGCTTGGACGGGGGGCGGCAGTGATTGCGCGTCAGCTAGGCGAGTTCATTAACATGCCGTTGCCAAAAGTTGGCGAAATGCCCTCGAGCGAAATTGTGATGCTCATTGACGATATTCGCTCTAACAAGGAGATTTTGTCTGTCTCCCAACGTTTTGTTGGTGGTGGCATTCACGGTGAAGCCTTGGTTGCAATGCAGGGCAAAGACAAGCAGAAGTTTGTTCAGCGCTTAGGCTGCGATGATGATCACGCTGACTCGAATGAAAAAGTGCTAGACCTCGCAAATTTATTGGTATCGACTTTTCTTGTGTCGCTCTCTCAGCAAGTGTTAATTGAGTTTTCACTTAGACCGCCAGTCGTCGTGGAATCAGCACTGATGGAGCAGGGAATGCATACCGAAAAAGAGAGTGAACAGGGCAATTGTCTTAGCATTGAATACAGTTATACCTCAGCAGACAGTGATTTCCACTGTGATGTCCTTTTCTTAATGGATGAAGGCGCAGGGCAACGGTGGGAAAAAGTAATGAGGACGGTATGAGCGGAGATTTAAATTTATCTGAGTTTCATACACTTGTTCAAGTGATAAACAGTGTCGATGCTGGGATCATTGTCGTTGATGACAGTGCAAAAATTACGGTTTGGAATCGTTTCGCGCAAGCTTATACCGGATTAAATTCGGATAAAGTGCTGGGTGAGCGTCTTTTTGATGTGTTAAGCGATTTGCCGAGCAGTTGGATGATGGATCGAATTCAACAGGTTATTACGACAGGTGCGAGTGGTTTTAGTAGTTGGGAAAATCGTCCCCATGTTTTTCCATTTCACAATTTTTGTCCGCTGACAGGTGGTGAAAGAGTCATGTATCAAGATGTCACTTTTTTACCGCTATTTAATTTGTCAGGACGAGTTTCTCATGTCTGCATAAAAATAAATGACGTTTCTGATATTGCTAGAAATAAAATGAATCTGCGCACATATAATCAGAAATTACAGCGAATTAGTTCAATAGATGGATTGACGCAGTTATTTAATCGTAGACACTGGGAGAATTTATTAAAAGAAGCGTACGTGCAGATTAATAATGAACCTGAAACATCTGCGGCGCTGTTTATTTGTGATATTGATCATTTCAAAAAAGTGAATGATACCTATGGGCATCAAACAGGTGATGATGTTATTCGCTATGTGTCAAAAGAGTGGAATGAGGTGTTATCTTCGATTGGTCACTGTGGGCGATTTGGTGGGGAAGAGTTCGTCGCATTCTCGCCAAATGTGTCGCAACAACAAGCGCTCGACTTGGCCGAGTCTTTGAGACGATCTATCGCTTCACACCCCGTGATCTCGGGAACGGACACTATCCCGGTGACAATCAGTATCGGTCTTGCTTTACATTCACCTGCGATAGAATCATGTGATGACTGGCTGAAGAAAGCGGATGAGGCGCTCTATCATGCTAAGGAAACGGGTAGGAATAGAGTGACAATGCACTGTGATTCACTCTCTGCTGTTGCACTTCAAGGCTAAATGCTAACCTTCGGATTTTAGTGTTGTTTTTATCCAGTTTAAGACTTCTTTATGGTGTTTGATATTCGAATGGAACGCACAAAATCGCATCAAATCTAGGTCGAGTGTCGTTGATTTAGGGCATTATCCGTTAATGGGGTCTAATATATTAATAATACTCCGTTAGACGATTGACACTCGCGAGAGAGTTGAATACCTTGTCAGTTGTGGCAACAAGTTTTTTGAGGATAAATAGGAAGTTATGGTCGTAGAGTCAGAAGGTTATCATGCACTGATCGAACACTTTACCGAGCATCTAGCACTGTTCGAGAAAGGTGGTGAAGAAGGCGGGCAAGAGTGTATAGAAGACGTTGTGATGGACATGATTGCCTCGAACCTCATGGTGGTTTTTCAGCAGAACCCTGACCTAGATGCTGACTTCCGATTCAAGCTGATGCAAGAAGCGGACAATGTGATGGAAGATCTCAGTGAAGTGCTCTCTTCCGTATGGACCTGTTGTCCGACCAATGAGCAAATTGCCTTTCTTGAAGATTACATTAGTTTGGTTAAAAATCTCTTCGATTCTGCAATTGCAGAGCGTCTTGCACAGAACTATGTGACTCGATAGTAATATAGTTGTCATTAATGGTGATTATATTGGCGCGATGTCAATATAATGACACATTATAGATGCATAATTTAACGCCTTCATTTTATTTAAATATTGTAAATTACCCTGACTAAAGAGGTAGTTGAAATATTTTTGTCATATAGACAATTTACCTTATCAACGTCTTTAAATGTTATTACTTGTTTAGGATATAAGGTAAATCAATGTCGACGAAAAAGAAAAACAGTAAATCGACTCAATCTTACTCGGTCGCATTAGTCTCTTGTATCAAGTTTGTTTTATTTTTACTGGTTACTATCGGTGCACTGCTCTCATTTTCCGGCTCGAGAGGATTAAATAACATTTCGGTCGAGTTTGACTCATTATCCGCAAAGGCATTACCCGTCGCTAACGCGAGTGCGATCATCGTTAAAAGCTCTCTTCTAGCTCAGCAAAATATGAATGAGATGGCAACAAGCCAGACGATGGATCAACTGAGTCAGTCGTACGAACTCTTCAACATCAACGCTTCAGCTATCGATGAGTCGGTCTCGGAGCTCGCCGAACTCGCGAGACGATATGATATGCCTTGGTTGCAAGAAGAGGCACATCGCTTTTCAGAAGAATTGCAGATGATTCAATCGCTTGTAGAGGAAGTACACCTGCTACAAGGTGAAATTATCACTAATGTTGACGCGATTGAGAAGGCCAAGCCGATGATGAATTACGCCGTTTCTTCATCGCGTTCAGAAATGTCTCGCATCGGTGTAGAGCTCTATGCGACTGATTATGACGCACGTAATCATGTCACCAATTACATTAATCACTCGTTAGAGATGGCGAGTCACCTCGTTAACCTGTTGACATCTGAAGTGCTAGATAAAGCCGAAGATTATGAACGCGAACTCCGTGTGACCAACATGGCAGGTATGAACTACGCGTGGCAAGAATTGGTTAGTATCGATGATGCGCTCCTGACCTATCCAAGTATGACTATGCCTATGGAAATGGTGCGAGGGCTGTTCTTGGAAGATGGCATTGTTAATAAACAGTTGTCTACACTGCGATTACTTGAGCAGCAGCATGAAAAAGTCGCTGAGATGCAAACGCAAGTTTCTATTATGATGTCGCAGTTGGACTCGATGACCTCTCAGTCTGAAATGCTGATAGCAGATGCAGAGCAAGGGGTACTTATCGCTAATGGCCAAGCGAGCCGTTTGCTTATGATATTGAGTGCTATTGGTTTAGTGTTTGCGGTTGTCGCCGGGTTTTGGGTAAGTCGTCTCGTGTCTAAATCACTCAACAACATCGATGGGGTCGTTACGTCGATGAGCAAAGGGGATCTAACTGTTACGGCGAATGAAAAAGCCCCGCGAGAGTTTTCAATTCTCGCTAAGTTATTGAACCAGTCACAAAGTAATAATCACGAAACAATTGCATTGGTGACCGACAATAGTGAAGCGTTGCACCAAGCATCCTCCGCCAGTTTATCTGCCACCAATATTTCCAAGCAGGGACTACAACGCCAAGCTTCAGACTTATCGACGGTTGTTTCTGCAATAGGCCAACTGGAGTCTTCCATCAAGGAAATCGCAGGGAGTACGGTAGAGTCGGAGCGAGAAGCGCAAGAAGCGCGTGACTTGGCCTCTCAGGGTGTTGCGGTGATCGGCCAAAGTATGAAAAAGCTCAAAGAGCTTGAACAGCAATTTGCGGTTAACGAATCGCGGATGGAGGCACTGGATAAGCACGTTAACAACATTACTGAAGTGGTCGATTTGATCAGTTCTATCGCGGGGAATACTAACCTGCTGGCATTAAATGCGGCCATTGAAGCGGCTCGAGCGGGTGAGCAGGGGCGCGGATTTGCGGTGGTTGCTGACGAGGTGAGAAAACTCGCTTCAGAAACGAATGCGCAAACGGATTCGATTCGTTCATCGATAGAGGCCTTACATCACTCAGCGCAAGAGGCTAATCACGCGATGAAGCAAAGTCGTGAGGAGATGACGCATACCATGGTGCTATCTGGTGATGTAGGCGACGCAATACACAAAATTGAGTCGGTTGTCGCCTCTATGAACGAGAAAGTGGTGATGATTGCTGCTGCGACACAACAGCAAGAGCATGCCTCGATTGAAGTTGGCCGTTCGGTCGAGAAAGTGGCGGAGCAAGCAGAGGCAAATAATCAACAGTTGGATAAACTGTTGTTGAATGCGCAACAAGTCGCCGAGATTGCCGAAAATCAGCGTGAAATGTTGTCACGTTATACGGTTCGCGCTTAATACCTATAGTTGGGATGATTGAGCAGAGAAAAGCAGTGCAAAGGCACTGCTTTTTGCATTATTTATTCCGAAAATTGCCTTAGCCGTAGGCAACAGAGGGTAGCCAAATGACGGTCTGTGGCCAGATGATGAGGGCAACCAAGGCGACGAGTTGCAGGATGATAAAGGGAATCACACCGCGATAGATTTGGTTTAGCTTTATCTCGGGCGGGCAGACACCTTTGAGATAGAAAAGCGCAAACCCTACTGGTGGTGTCAGGAAGCTAGTCTGTAACGCCATAGCAACGAGCATGACGAACCAGACAAGCGATGGGTTGTCCACGACCCCATGACCATCAATTTCAATGCCCAAACTTGCAATGACGGGGGCGATTAAGGGCAAAACAATTAATGTAATTTCTATCCAATCTAAGAAAAAGCCAAGCAAGAAAATGATCACCAGAATAAAAGCGATAATCCCATAAGGACCGAAGGGTAGCCCAGTCAAGAAGCTCTCAATCAGCTCATCCCCACCAAGTTCTCTTAGAACGAGAGCAAAACAAGTTGCACCGAGAAAGATCGCGAAGATATACGCTGTGGTGTTGTAGGTACTTAATGCGACTTCTTTGATGACATGCCAATTGAGTTTCCGATTATAAGCGGCGAGCAGGGAAGCGCCGAGCGCACCAATGCCTGAGGCTTCTGTCGGTGTAGCGATTCCCGCAAAAATGGACCCAAGGACAACAAAAATCAAAATAACCGTGGGTAATATCGCTTTAAACACTCTGCCGATAGCAGCCCAGTCCGCACGTTGGGCACCTTCAGGAACGGGAGCGAAATCGGGGCGTAGTTTACCTATCGTAAACAGATAGATGAGGTACAGGCTGCCCAGTATCAAGCCGGGAATCACCGCGCCCATAAAGAGATCTCCGACCGAAAGGCCGAGTTGGTCGGCCATGATCACTAGCATGATAGAAGGGGGGAGTAAAATACCGAGTGTGCCTGCTGAGGCAATCGTCCCTAAGGCAAATGGGGCGTTATAACCCTGCTTTAACATGGAGGGAAGTGACATTACTGCCAATAAAACAACGGAGGCACCGATAATACCCGTTGAAGCGGCGAGTATAATGCCAATTGCCGTCACTGTGATAGCTAACCCGCCATGAACTTTGCCAAACAACTCCTGCATGGAATGCATGAGCTTTTCCGCAACGCCGGACTTATCTAGCATGTTACCCATAAAAATAAACATGGGTAACGCCACTAAGATCCAGTTATCCATTATCTTGTAGATGCGGTTAACCACCAATCCCAAGGTGGTGAAATCTAGCCCTGTCCACGTATCGAAATGGAGATCGGCCAAATAGCCAACTCCAGCAAAAATGACACCGATGCCGCCGAGTACATAGGCGACTGGGATTCCTGTAAATAGCATCAATATGAAGGAAACAAACATACCGATGACGAGAATTTCATTAGCGTCCATAAGAACTCTCTTACCTTCCTAGCCTGTACGTTGGTAGAGTTATGAGCTCACATCAATGATGTTGCTCATTGTTGACTTTTTTCCTTGTAGCGCCGCCACTTCGCGAATCAACCTTGATAAGGTCGCTAACATTAGCAGGAAGAAACTGGCGGGAATGACTGACTTCACGAGCCAACGCCAAGGTAAGCCGGAGGGACTGTCAGAACTTTCATTCACTCGCCAAGCTTCATAAACAAACTCTAGAGAGTGATAGAAGACGACAAACATAAATGGCAGCATAAAAAATAAGATGCCAAAAATTTCGACAATGCTTTTCGTCTTGTCTGAAAAGCGATGGTAGAAGAGATCGACTCTAACATGGGTATTGGTGATTTGAGCGTAGGAGACGCCGAACATGACGCCGACAGCGTAAAGATGCCACTGTAGCTCTTCAAGGGCGATTAAGCCGTTGGCGAACCCTTTGCGCAAAACAACTTGCAAAATGATCACACCAATGAGCAGTAAATAGCCCAAAGAAAAGAGCTGTCCAGCGCGTCGAATGAGGGTGTCGATGGCATCGGCGATAAATAAAGAGTGAGACTTTGACATACGAAAACTCCCAGCGCTCCGCAAGATAGCGGAGCACTGTTTCCCTGTTAACCGTGGTTATTTTTGTGCTCTTGGTAAGAACGCGTTTGCTTCCCAGATATCGTAGTTAGCCCGGAACTGAGAGAGATCTGCCCATACCTTGGCGAAGAAAGGGTCAGCCTTTTTCTTCTCATCAACCACTTCCATCCACGTGGTTTCAAACAGGGTTAACATTTCATCGTTCCAGTAGCGGATTTCGACACCATCTTGTTGAGCACGTTTCATGACATCGAACTGCATTGCTTCACCTTCTGCAATGGAGTAAGTCATTGAAGCCATGCAGGTTGTCTCGACCGCTATCTGTTGAGCCTCATCCATGTCGTTCCAAGTGTCTTTGTTGATCAAGAGTTCAAAGACGGTTGCTTGCTGGTGCCAACCGGGAAAATAGTTGTATTTGACAATCTTATGGAAACCTAGGCGTTGGTCTATGGCTGGCTGAGAGAATTCGGTGGCATCAATGGCCCCTTTTTCAAGCGCGCCAAAGATTTCGCCTCCGGGCAGTTGCACAGTGCCTACGCCAAGTTTTTCCATGACAGACGCGCCAAGTCCAAAGAAGCGCATGTTCAGGCCTTTGAGATCCTCGGGTTTTTCAATCGGCTTTTTAAACCACCCCGATGTTTCTGGCGATATGATCGCACAAGGTAATACTTTGACGTTGAAACCACCTTGGTCATACATCTCCTGATAGAGGCTCAAGCCGTTACCGAAATAGAGCCAAGCCATGTATTCACCCGCTTCTGGGCCAAAGGGTACCGCCGAGAAAATCGCGGCTGCAGGCAGCTTACCTTGCCAATAACCTGCGGTTGCATAGCCAGAATTGACCTTGCCGCTCGAAACTGCGTCTAAAATTTCAGGGGGACTCACAAGTTTGCCGGGCTCGTAGACTTTCATCCGAATAGTGCCGCCTGATGTGGCTTCAATACGTTCTGAGTACCATTTGATGGGTGTGCCAAGGGCGGGCAGATGTGTACCGAAGGCAATGGGTGTTTTTAATAGGATTTTTTTTGCGGCTATCGCTGGCGTTGCTGCGACGAGGCTGGTCGCGACAAGAGCAGAAATACTTAATTTTGTGAGACAAAGTTTCATGGTAAGTCCCTTTTCACGTTGAGCGGATTAAATAGAGATAGGTAACAATTTGTTAACAAGAACAGCTTAGCTGCGAAAAAGGTGAACTACTATGAGTAACAACGCGGCACTTGGCTGCGTAGTTTTCGAGTTGACGTACGTAGTAATACGTACCAACCCGCATGCCATGGTCGGTGAGAAAAGCGTTCAAAAAGGAGTTGGTATGCTTATCGCTGGAATCAATAGGATCTCAATTCGGTGGAAAGTGGTGCTGCTGTCTATCGTGCCATTGATGCTGGTGAGTATGCTTTCTTTTGTGATCGTGTTTAAACAAGCGTCTGAGTTGGCAGAGGATGAGGTGAATATCCTCCGAACCAGTGTGATAGAGTCCAAAAAGAGAGAGCTGGTGCAGTATATAGAACTCGCCCTCGCGTCGATTCGGCCTATTTACGATAAGGCCAGTGTCGATGATGAACTGGCACAAAAAGAGGTGAAAGCCATCTTACATCAAATGATCTACGGTGAAGACGGCTACTTCTTTGTTTACACTTGGGATGGAACCAGCCTCGTGTTGCCGTATCAACCGGATGTGATTGGACAAAACTTGTGGGATGTTGAAGACATTAATGGCACAAAGCTACTGCAAGACCTTATTCACGTTGGCCGCAATGGCGGCGGTTTCGTCAACTACCACTGGCATAAGCCGTCACGTGAGACGCCCGTACATAAGATAAGCTATGCGGTGAGCCTAGATAAATGGCAATGGATGCTGGGCACCGGGGTGTATGTTGATGACATTGAGAACGAAATAGCACAAATCTACTTTCAGTTTAATGAAAGAATTAAAAAAGCCGCGGTTTTACTCTGCGTGATTTTGCTGGTGGCAATCTCCCTGATAGCCAGTTTCGGTGCGACGATAAATATCAGTGAACGTCGTGTTGCTGACGATAAGCTCAAGCTGCTCAACCGGCGAATCATTGAATCGCAAGAGTCTGAACGGGAACGGGTATCTCGCGATCTCCATGACGGTATAAACCAAATTCTCGCGTCGGTGAAATACCGACTTGAAATGGCGCTATGCAGTTCTCGATTGGAAGAGATGCAGACCGTTGTGCAACATGCTCAGGTCAACATTGATAATGCAATTAACGAGGTGCGTCGTATTTCAAGAGACTTGCGCCCGGTAACGTTAAATGATCTGGGGTTAATTGCTGCGTTGGATAGTCTCGTTGAGGAAGTACGGCATCGCAGTGAGCTGGAGATTACGTTTGAGCATGATATCGATGCTGTGCAATTGTCGAAAGAAACCGAGCTTGCACTATATCGGGTTGCGCAAGAAGCCTTACTGAATATTGAAAAACACGCCTTTGCTTCTGCTGTTGACATGATTATACAACAAGAGGCTGACCTACTTTTGATGACAGTGGCCGATGACGGCATTGGACTCGCGGGATTTACCGCTCAGACTCGACAAACAGGCAGTGGGTTGGGACTCAGAAATATGCGAGAACGGATAGAAAATCTCGGTGGTGCCGTGCAAATACGTGCTTACGCGGGTGAGGGAACTGAAATTCGTTTAAGTCTACCTCTTGCGCGTTTGCAAGAGAGAGCGACTAAAAGGAAACCAGCATGATTCGAGTTGTTTTAGCCGATGACCATTTACTCGTAAAAGAGGGGCTAGAAGCACGCTTAGCACATCAAGCTAACATTGATGTGGTTGCTTCCGTGAGTAATGGTGCTGCCGCACTGAAAGAAGTCGAGCGATTAGCCCCTGACATTTTGATTACGGATATCAATATGCCGAAGATGAGTGGCATCGAGGTCCTGAATGCGCTTTCTGGCAGTGCAACGAAAGTGATTATGTTATCCATGCATGATCATCAAGAGTACATTGTGAACGCGATGCAGATGGGAGCAAGGGGATATGTACTCAAAGATGTGCCTTCCAAAGAGTTAATTACTGCCATAGAGACGGTGTATCAAGGTGGTACACATTTTTGTTCTGGTGTCTCAGAGCGTTTATTTAATTCAATGACGGAGATGTCAGCAAAAGGGGAAGATGGGCTTACTGACCGCGAAAAAGATGTTCTACTTCAAATTGCGCAGGGTGAATGTAACAAGTCCATTGCGAAAATATTGAATATTAGCGTCAGAACTGTTGAAACCCATCGGTTGAGAATAAAAAAGAAACTCGGCGTCACATCCACTGCAGGACTGGTGCGGTATGCTATGGATCAAGGATGGCTAGTGGCCAAAGAATGATGTTGAAAGGGGGCGAGATTGGATAAAACCGCTGATGTATTGGTCGTAGGCGCTGGGATTGTTGGCTTAGCAACGGCGCGCGAGATTCAGGTTCAATTTCCCACTCTTTCTGTGATTGTCGTTGATGCAGAAAAGGGCCCCGCAATGCACCAGACAGGGCACAATAGCGGTGTGATTCATGCTGGTGTCTACTACAAACCGGGAAGCAAAAAAGCGGCGTTCTGCAAACAGGGCAATCACGAGATTAAAACCTATTGTGACGAGAAATCTATCCCGCACTTCGAATGTGGAAAGCTCTTAGTTGCCACCAACGAAGAAGAGTATAGTCGTTTGGATGGGTTGGCCGATCGTGCGGTGGAAAACGGTATCAAAATAGAGTGCTTAAACAATCGTGACTTGCACCACTTTGAACCCAATGTCGTGGGTGAGGGCGCGATCTTTGTACCAAGCACGGGTATCGTCAATTATGCGACCATCGCGGAATCACTCGCGGAAGACATTTTGGCAGCAGGTGGCGCAATTTACTACGGACAGCCACTACAAACAGTGACAGAGACAGAAACAGGCGTGGAATGCCAGTGCGGTACGTTATCGATTTCAGCTGGGAAATTAGTCGCTTGTGTCGGGATTAATGCGGATAAAGTAGTGACTATGCTCGGTGGTACCCCTGATTTTCAAATGGTCCCTTTTCGGGGAGAATACTACCGGTTACCAGAACGGCACCGTCAGATAGTGCGTCATCTTATTTACCCTGTTCCAGATCCTAACCTGCCTTTTCTAGGCGTGCATTTAACCAGAATGATTAATGGTGATGTTACCGTCGGCCCAAATGCTGTGGTTAATTTCTCTCGAGATGGTTATGCACGTTGGGCGTTCAGTTTTAGTGACAGCTTGGAAATGTTTGGTTATAAGGGGTTTCAGCACCTCATCAAGAAACACTGGCAAATGGCGCTGCAAGAGCTGCGAAATAGCATGTGGAAACGGGGCTACCTTGATCAAGTGCGTAAATACTGCCCTGATGTGACGCTCGACGATTTAGAACCGCACCCTGCCGGTATTCGAGCGCAAGCGGTTGGGCCACAAGGTGAGCTTATCGATGACTTTCTATTTCACCATACTGAGCATAGTGTGGTTGTGTGCAATGCACCGTCGCCAGCAGCGACCTCTTGTTTTCCTATCGCCCGACATATTGTTAGTAAACTCAGCCTATAGCGGGACGACACTCACCGCCTAATTCAGGGTACATACTCAAGCATCTTGAGGGGGGGAGTATCATGGGCGGCAATTGCGTGAGGGGCAATGCTAAGTATACAATGGCATTTTTTCTGAGGGCTCTACATGGCTGTCACTATCTGGGTCGATGCCGACGCATGCCCAAACCCAGTTAAAGCTATCCTTTTCCGCGCTGCTGAGCGTAAAAAAGTCTCACTTGTGCTTATCGCCAATCATCATCTTTCTGTGCCTCCTTCGCCATTTATACGAGCGGAACGGGTTGCTGCGGGGTTTGATGTCGCGGACGACACCATTGTTGAACGCTTGAGTGTAGGGGATTTGGTGATCACTGCGGATATCCCGTTGGCAAATGATGTGTTGGAGCGAAAAGGGTTTGTCATCACGCCTAGAGGTGAAGTGATGGACATGTCTAACATACGTCAGCGTCTCCAAATGCGTGATTTTATGGAGACTATGCGCAGCAGTGGAGTGCAAACGGGTGGGCCAGCCGCCTTTAGCCAAGCTGACAAAATGGCCTTTGGGAATCAGCTCGATCGCTGGTTGCAAAAAAACTGCCGTTAGTCAGACAACTTACCTGACTTTGCTGCTGGGTTTACGTATAATCCGCCGTCTTGCGAGTTTAGATAGAGAATAACAACATGATTAAAATTGGTCGGTATAACCGCCTTCGCGTTAACAAACTGGTTGATTTTGGCCTGTTCCTCGATGGTGGCGAAGATTTCGGTAATATTCTATTGCCAAGGAAGTACGCGCCGATTGATGCTGAAATCGGTGATGACCTAGACGTGTTTCTCTATTTCGACTCTGAAGATGAAATTATCGCCACGACTCAGGAACCTTTGGCGCAAGTGGGCGAGTTCGCACTGCTTAAGGTCGTTGGTGTGAACGCGATCGGCGCTTTTCTTGATTGGGGCTTGGATAAAGATCTTTTAGTGCCCTTCAGCGAACAACGTTGCCGACTACAAGAAGGCAAATCAACGCTAGTACGTGTGTATACTGACCGAGCGAGTGGGCGTATTGTCGGCACCACTAAGTTCAACAAGTTTCTCGATCAATCACCCGCAAAATACAAGCGTGGAGAGCAGGTAGAGATCCAGATAGCCGAGATCACCGACTTAGGCTATAAAGCCATTATCGACCATCAGCATTGGGGGTTGATCTTCAAGACGGAGTCGTTTGGTAAGTTGTTTATTGGCAAACGCCTTAAAGCCTTCGTGAAGAATGTTCGCCCAGATGGCAAAATTGATCTTTCGCTTCAAAAACTTGGCCGCGGCAAAGTTGATGATTTGGCAGATAAAGTCTTGACGTCACTAGAGCGCAAAGGGGGATATATCCCTCTTTCTGATAAGTCATCGCCAGAGGCGATCTTTCAGGAGTTTCGTACCAGCAAAGCGACATTCAAGAAAACCATTGGTGGCTTGTACAAACAAGGCCTGATTGTGATTGAACGTGAAGGGATCCGCCTTAACGATAAGTAATCGAGACGTTGCATTCAAATACTGAAATGCCGCCTGAATAGGGCGGCATTTTTTATTCTTTCATATTCGGGAATAGCGATTAATTTAGGATAGCATCAAAGGGTTCAATTGTGACGGTGTCACCCACTTCCACATTGTCTCGCTCCCTCTCTATGACAACAAAACAGTTTGCTGCTGCCATCGAGCTAAACGCATTGCTGCCTTGATGTCCCGTTGAGCGCACCGTGATAACACCATTGTTGATTTCATAAATACCACGTTGGAAATCAAGGCGACCAGGGCGTTTTCTGAACGCGCCCTCCGCAATGGCAGGCAGTCTCAGTGGCTCAAAGGGCTTCGATTCACCACCAAGCTTGCTGATTAATGGGCGAACGAGTTCAGCAAAGGTGACAAGCGCAGAAACGGGGTTGCCCGGTAACCCGCAAAAATAGCTGTTATTGATGGTACCAAAAGCGAACGGTTTACCCGGTTTAATGGCGAGTTTCCAAAAACCAATTTCGCCAATTTCCTCAAGTACCTGCTTAGTATAATCCGCATCACCGACGCTGACTCCCCCTGAGGTGATGACAATATCAGCTTGCGCAGCAGCATCTTTAAACGCGCGCTCAATTGCTTCTGGGCTGTCTTCTACTATGCCAAGGTCGAGTCCTTCACAGCCTGTTTTCTCAATGAGTGCTGAGAGTGTGTAGCGATTTGAGTCGTAGATTTCACCGAACTCTAGGGGGGCACCAAGCGGTTTTAACTCATCACCGGTAGAAAAATAGGCGATGCGAGGACGGCGGTAGACGCTGACTTTATCGACGCCAATGCTTGCTAGCAACGGGATATGTCGCGCGGATAGCAGGGTCCCTTTTTCGACAACAGTCGCACCATTGATAAGGTCACTGCCTGCATGACGTACATTGTTCCCTTTGGGCTGAACAACCGTCAGGGTGATGGTCTCGTCTAGCCGTTCTACCTGTTCTTGCATGACAACGGTATCGACATTGGACGGCATCGCTGCCCCTGTCATGATCCGTACACATTCCCCCGGTTTTACGTCACCAGTAAATGGGTGGCCCGCCATCGCTGTTCCAATGAGGGTGAAGGTCGTGAGTGCCTCGTTATGAGCAAAGGCATATCCATCCATGGCGGAGTTGTCGAAGGCAGGCACATTGACGGGGGAGAGAATGTCTTCTGCAATGACATGGTCGAGTGCGTCATTCAATGTACATTGAAAGTGTTCGTTGAGTGGGGAAACCTTGTCTAACAATGAAGTTAGGGCCTGTTCGACACTAATAAGGTCGGGTGTTGAGCATGCGTCCATGGACATTTCCTTTGATTATATAACCGCATTAAATAGCAGGTGTAATTTGGCTGTAATGCAGGTATGCTTCGTCATTATTTTTTAGGTCATTTTGGCCTGAATGAGTGGTACTGGCAATGGTGCACTTAACGCATTGGGAGGTAAAATGCCAGAATTGAGTGAATCGGCAAGAAAAGTGAAGGACGCGCTTGCGGCACGTGGACTCGAAACGCCGATGACCGAAGTCAACGTTGATCGTGAAGAGAAGAAGCAGCGCATTGAGCATCACATGTCTGAAATTCTGCAACTGCTCTCACTGGATCTGACGGATGATAGTCTAACAGAGACGCCGAGCCGAATTGCAAAAATGTACGTTGATGAGGTTTTCTCTGGCCTCGATTACAAGAACTTTCCAAAAATCACCTTGATTGAAAACAAGATGAAGTGTGACGAAATGGTTCGTGTACAAGACATCACTTTGACGAGTACTTGTGAACACCATCTTGTCACCATCGATGGTAAAGCGACAGTCGCGTACATTCCTCGCGGTAAGATTATTGGTTTGTCGAAGATTAATCGTATTGTGCGCTTTTTTGCCCAGCGACCACAAGTCCAAGAGCGATTAACTCAGCAGGTTTTAGTTGCCTTGCAGACACTACTTGAAAGTGATGATGTTGCGGTAAGCATTGATGCAACCCACTACTGTGTGAAGGCACGCGGTGTGTTAGACGCGACCAGCTCGACAACCACCACCGCCCTCGGTGGTTTGTTTAAGAAAAGCTCAATGACTCGCGCTGAGTTTCTTAACGGTATTCGATAATTGCTGACTGTGAACAGTAAGCGCCTCTCGAGGCGCTTTTTTTGTCTCTTAGGTTAATGGAAAGCGTTGGTCGCTTGTAAAGTAACCGCAAGCATCAGATTAAGAAGGATGAATCGTTGAAAACTGTGCTGATAACAGGGTTTGAGCCCTTTGGCGGTAGTGAAACAAACCCAGCCTTGGAGGCTGTAAAGCAACTTGACGGCCGACAACTGAAAGGGGGCAGGATTGTTGCGTGCTCCGTGCCTGTTGTAAGGTACAGATCGGCGGAGTTGGTGGTATCAGCCATTGAAAAATATCGGCCTGATGTCGTGATCACGGTTGGGCAAGCTGCCGGTAGAGCGGCGATGACACCTGAGCGAATCGCAATCAATATTGATGATTACCGGATAGCAGACAATGAGGGAAATCAAGTCGTTGATGAGCCAGTCATTGCTGAAGGTCCGGCGGCCTATTTTTCAACATTGCCTATCAAAGCGATAACGCAGGCGCTCAATAATCAGGGCATTCTTGCGGAGGTCTCCAATACCGCCGGTACCTTTGTTTGCAATCACCTCTTTTATGCGATTCAGCACTACTTAGCATCCACACAGGTCCGCCATGGATTCGTCCATATCCCGTTATTGCCTGAGCAGGTGACTGATTCAACATTACCGTCAATGCCACTGGAAGAGATCGTGAGAGGGTTAATGATAGCGGCACAAACCTGCCTTGACGTTATACTCGATATTGCTCAGTCTGCTGGTGTTGAGTGCTAGTATCAGCTAGGCAAGGGAATTTAATAGAGTTGTCAATTAAGATGAATATTGCTCATGCCATGTAAACATGGGTATGGTAATGTAATTTAGTTTTTTAGGAGATGTTTCCAGCTTGATCTTATTTTCTCGATTTGAGCGTTTATCTGTTGCGACTGAGCCTAGATTCAGATAGTAATAGGGGATAGAACATGCCCTGTGACTATAAAACAGCGAAATTTGACATGATTAAACGTGTAGATTTGGTTGATAATGTCAGGGAGTATGTTGAATTAAAAGTAGCGACAGGCCATGTAGCGCCAATAAAAAGTCGCCAGTCTAGCCATTCGAGAAGTAATAGAGTTCAGGTATATCATGGAAGATAAAAACACACCTGTATGTCAGTTCAACTATGAGCAGTTTCTATCGCACGCTTTGCAAAATAAAGTCGATTTTAGCGATGTTATTCGTGAATTGTTCACCACAAACCAAGACCCAGATTTTTATACTGGAGCAATGCATTCACTATCGATCTCCTACAGTGATACAGACAATATTGTTCGGTTGATAAAAGTGGCGCAGCGTCACGGTATCTATAATCTGGATGTTATTCTTCCTTATGCTTTAGAAGAAAGACAAATTCAAATCATCCAAGACGAGTGTCAATGCCGAGTCGAAAATAAAGTAGATTATCAAGATAAATTAATCGTGACACTTTATGACAAAACACAGGCATAAGTTTGTTAAAACTTAGTGAACGGCGCGTTGAGAAAAGTTCACTTTTAATAGCGGCTGACTCTCACAGACTTGGCTGACGTCGGCTAAATTAACATTGCAAATAACGGCAGCATAGTGGCTATGCTTTGCTGCTTCTTCTATAAATTGCTGCGCTTGATGTGGGTTTTTAGGACGCGCTACCCGAATCTTACGGACATCAACGCCAGCCGCCTTCAATACTTTTCTGTCAACAACACTATCACCGCCGATAAAAAGCAACCATTTATCTTGCTGACTTAAGCTTTTAAGTGTTTTCAATAACATGGCAAAACCAAAGCTACCTTTATCCTGTACATCAAATTGCAAACCTGCCGTTGATCTTGTTTTGAACGACGAAGCGTCTGTGAAGTAACGGTTGTGAAGGGTGTTGAAATTGATCTGTTCCATATCTGCTCCAAACTGTTTTGATGTACAGTACTGTTGTTACATACAGTAGTTCTTGTGTTGGGAAAGATCAACCCCTTTTTGAGTAAAATTGCAGCACCTCGGTTGTGAGTAACAAATTGACACACGGTTGTTTGCAAATTGTTACATTGTGAGGCCGATATCAGATTGTTTTCAAAAATGAAGTATTATTATCGTAAGATAATTTTTCAGATGGAATGATGAGATAGAGATGAAAACAATACTGCTACCAGACCTCGTGACTGCCCGACGAAGAAAACAGGTGTCTGACATTCGGGTTGAGCAGATTGAAGGTGTCTTTTACATCGTTGCAGAACATCGCTTTGACGGTGAGGTTAAGAGCTTGAGTAGCTTCAAGACTGAGCAAGATGCACGCCGTGCTTGGGAAATCGTTGCGCAAGGCCCTTATTCTGCAGCCGAGATTTCTCTCTCTTTAGCCCATACTCGATTTGAAAAAGAGCACCATAACAGCGAATATACGACGCTGGCTTCAGATAAGCCTATTCATGGTTGGTTCTATGAAGCACCGAAAAACCCACTAAAGGCGTAAGAGAAGTAAAACGTTGGATCATGAATTTTGGCATGCACGTTGGGCAGAGAATCGGATTGGATTCCACCAACAAGCTGTTCACCCTTTATTGATAAAGTATTGGCCTCACTTAACACCCAGTTCCGATGAACGTGTCATTATCCCACTTTGCGGCAAGTCATTGGATATCGATTGGCTATGCGCAAGGCATCAGCAAGTCGTGGGCGTTGAACTCAGTGATATTGCTGTTAATGCGTTCTTTTCTGAGCAGATGCTTATTCCTACGATGACCCAGTTATCACCCCGTCATCGTATCTACTCGCTTGATGAATTGACGATTCATCAGACCGATTTCTTTATGTTTCGAAACGATGCACCGTTTGAACTGGCCTATGATAGGGCTGGGTTGATTGCCTTAGCGCCTGAACAACGCCAAAGGTATGTCGATCATCTGATGTCTATGTTAGTGGCTGGTGGGCGTTTGTTGTTGATTAACATCGTCCCCAAAGTTGGCTGTGAGCCTCAGCGTGAAGGGCCGCCGTTCTTTATTAGTGATGAAGACATTGTTCAGCTGTTTTCTGAGCATGATTGCCAGTGCTTAGAGACCTTTGTCACGGATGATGAAGACAGGTTTGATGAGCGCGTTTGGTTGATACAAAAAAAGGAGCAATAGGCTCCTTTTTACTATGCACGTGGTTTTTCGCTAGTAGTGAACTTTGATTGCATTAGCGGCGGTAACAGCATCATTAATTGCTGTCTCACAATCCTGACGACGAGTCAGTGCCACACCGAGGCGGCGCTCTCCATTGATATCTGGCTTTCCAAACAAGCGTACTTGCGTCAACGGCATTGCCAATGCGTTCTCTAGACCGCTAAATTGGATCGCATTGGATGTGCCGTTGCCAAGCACGACAGCGGATGCCGATGCGCCAAGTTGGCAAATACCACCGATAGGCTGCCCCGTAAATGCTCTTACGTGAAGTGCAAACTCAGATTGGTCTTGCGAGATCATCGTGACCATGCCTGTATCATGAGGGCGTGGAGAGACTTCACTGAAAATAACCTCATCACCTTTAATAAACAGCTCTACACCGAACAGACCATACCCACCAAGGGCATTCACGACTTTCTCAGCCATCGCTTCAGCGGCCTTCAATGCACTGTCTGTCATTGCTTGCGGTTGCCATGACTCGCGGTAGTCACCCCCTTCTTGACGGTGTCCGATAGGTGCGCAAAAGTGTACGCCATCCACTGCACGTACTGTTAATAATGTAATCTCATAATCGAAGTCGACGAAGCCTTCAACAATGACCCGTCCGGCACCTGCTCGGCCACCTTCTTGCGCATATTGCCATGCTGACTCAATATCGGCTTCGGTTCGAATAACACTTTGGCCTTTACCGGACGAGCTCATGATTGGTTTGACGACACAAGGCATACCAACGCGTGTAATCGCTTGCTTGAAGTGTTCAAACTCGCTCGCGAATTCATAAGGTGAAGTCGGGATCTCAAGCGTTTCTGCGGCTAAGCGGCGAATACCTTCACGGTTCATGGTTAACTTAGTTGCGTTGGCGGTCGGTACAACATTCAGGCCTTGTTGTTCTAGTTCAACCAGTTTATCCGTCGCGATTGCTTCAATTTCAGGCACGATGTAGTGCGGCTTCTCTCTATCGATGATGGCTTGTAACGCATCACCGTCTAGCATGTTTATGGCGTAGCTACGATGTGCTACGTGCATGGCAGGTGCATTTTCATAGCGATCAACTGCAATAACTTCCAGGCCGAGTCGCTGGCATTCGATAGCGACTTCTTTACCTAGCTCACCTGAGCCTAAAAGTAATACGCGTGTTGCATTAGGAGTGAGTGCCGTTCCAAACATAACGGGATACCTTCTGAATAGAGAAAATAGTGTGGCGATAATACCGAATAACCAGCAGAAGGCAAACGTTTGCGCCTTGGTGGTAGTAAATTATTTCAGCCATTAACATCGTGATGACTAAGTCATCAATATTGTCAGATGTTTGTCATCGTTCTCCTATAGGGGAAGACGTTCTAATGTGGCTCTGTTACCGTCGGCGTTTTCCAATAAGGGCTGAGAAAAAACAAGTTTTCAATGCGGTATAAACGAAGGTGATGCCGAAAGAAATTATTGTTCAGTTTATAAAGAAGCAGCCATTATTTTTCCTATCTATAAGTGAGTTGTTAATTTAATGAGAAAGATGTTATTCAGAGCAGCGCTTTGCCATTTGTTGTTATGGACGAATATAGCAACTGCGAGCACAGGGGTCGGTATATTTGTTGGACAACCTTATTGGGGAGTAGAGGCTAAGTTTGACTCTTTACGTGTGAACGTAAGTTTAGATGAGCAGTTTGGCTTTGGGGTCAATAAACTGTTTCCGGTAAGTAATACCCCGATGTACCTGTTTGTGGGAGGACATTATGTTGATCGACGCCATGATGAAATTGCCTTAGCACCAGGCATTGGTGCGAGCATGACATCTGCACCAATGACATTTTATGTTGATCTCTCTCCCAGCTTATATTTGGACAGCATGGCAATTGATTGGGAGGCAAAGTTAGGATTTAGGGTCAATTTTTAACGAGAAAAAACGAAATAGGCTGCAGTATGCAGCCTAATCTTTTACAGTTTCGTTTCTCAGTCGTTATCTTGAGTGAACGAATTTAAGCGCAGGCACCTTGAGTCTTTCTTGAAACCTCTGCCGTGACGACAACATACTCAAAACTGATGTCCGGATTGATTTGCTCGAGGAGTGCTTGGCATTCGGCAAGATAGGAGATGGTGCTGCCTTTCACTTCAGCCAGACAAGCTTCCTGAATGTTGGTGATCTTTTCACCCGCCATGTTTAACTGAATGAGCGCGACTTGAATTGCGGGCAGGCTAGGGTTGAATGCTGCGTTTTCCGCATACATGCCGTGGAAAATATCGCCGCTTGTCACTTTCAATGCCACACCTGAGTGACTATGGGTGTAGGGTGCGTAAGACTTCGCTGCCGACTCTACAGCTTGGCGAATTAATGCTGAACCGCTGTTGTAGTTCACCTTTAGAGTTGAAGCATCCATAAGTCCCTCAGGTTGGTCGAGATCCTTTGGTCCAAAACTATCAGGTAAAAACTGATGCAATGTTTGTGGCTTGTGATCGGGCAGTTGAACAACCAAGGTTTCAGCGTTTGATAGCTCGTTCATGAATTGGCGACAGTGGCCGCAAGGGCTGTAATTTATGGTGACGTTACGAATGCCTTTTTCGCCACGAGACCATGCGTGCGTGATAGCCGACTGCTCTGCGTGAACGGTATTGGCGATGCCGACATTATGAAACTCCATGTTTGCACCAAAATAGATGTTGCCACTGAGTGCTTCGACAATTGCGCCGACGTAGAAGTTGGAGAGTGGCGCAACAGAGTAGCTTGCCGCGAGCGGTAAAAGCGAGAGCTTAAGCTGTGTGTCATCTAATTCAGATACGGATTGAAGTCGTAGCCATTGCTCTGCAGTAAAGCTGGCTTTGAAGCTGTTTTTCGGAAATTCCTGTTCGAAAAACACCTGTATGCTGTCAGGTAATTTGTGTAGCGCTGTTAAAAATTCTGCATTCATGTCAGACATCCTTTATTGAGTGAGTGCAGTTTAAGGCGTTTTAATACGCCATTAAGTGATCACGATCACTCTTTAATGATGTATCCGATTACATGTTACATTGAAACTGCGTTTTGCGAAGTGTCTCCAGATATGAATATACGATTGGTTAAATAATCAGCAATAGAATAAACGCCATGACTATTTTCGATGATTTAGGCCCTCGTCGTGAGCGACGTAACTTGCTATCTAGTGGGTTTGTCACCGCGGGTAGCGTGCTTTCTTTTGTGGCAGAGATCTTTGGCGCGGGGTTACTTGTGTGGCGGTCTGACGGGGAAATCCGGTAACCAAAATCTTCGATGTGGTGGATTTGGAGGTCACCAAATTGGCCTAGCTTTGCATTGATACGCGCGATAAGCGCGGAAATTGGAATGATTTTCCCCTCGATATGAATCGCCAAAAGCGTATTCGTTAGAATGCTGTAGGAAATCACTTCACCGCCGTTGTAACACAGAATGTCGAGTAAATGTGCTTCTTGTCGCGTGAGCGGCGTGACAACGCCATTGTCCCATACCAACTGCATGGCATCGAACTCAAAGCGTACGCCGCTGAATTGATAACATTTATTAAGTGTGGAAATGGTCATATCTACTGCCTTCAAGTCATGACAACACCGCTCCCTTTAGTATAGGTGTGGTGAAGGAATGCAGCAGGAAAAAACGCCAACCTGCGAAGGTTGACGCTGTGATTGCAAATAATTATTTTTAATAACAGAAGGTTAAGACGCTATGCTCTCAACGTATCGATAGACTTGCTCTAGAATTTTCATTTTAGAGGTATCGTGTTCGTGCTCCAGCGCTAAGTTCTCGAGATTGAGCATATACTGTGGGAGTTGAGCTTCAAATAACTCTCTGCGATGTAATGCCCAGCGCTTTTGTTCGTGCTCATCGAGTGTCATTGGATAATGACGCGCTCGGTACTGAAAGATGAGTGGCGCGATCCGCAAATCTTCGACGTTGAGTGGCATATCGATAAGTTTTTCAGGCGCAGTTTGGCGAATGATATCGAGCGTTGACTTATCTGACGATGAGAAAAAGCCATCATAGAGCGTGGCGTCGGGCGATGGTGGCTTACTACTCTTAAATTCAGGCTCATCGGCATAGAGTTTCAGGATTTTTTCACGAATGCTTGGACTGTTTTTTAATCGCTGTAAGTTGTCAAGGCAGTATTGTCGGTCAATACCGATGCGGGCGGCGTCTTCCGCCGTCAGGGTTTTCGCTGGAGCAACCACAGGACATTTGTTCACATGAATGAGTTTGAGCGGAACGGGCAGTTCGCCTTCACAAAGATCGCTATGCTTTGTATAAAGGCGAGTTCTCAAGTCATCCGCATCAAGGTCAAAGAGTGGTGAGAGATCTTTGGCGAGATTCACTGTGATCACAGCGTTATTGTTTGTTGGGTGCCAAGCGATAGGCACCATCCAGCTGGTGTTACTGCACTCATTGCCTAGCATGCCTGAAATGTGTACGACGGGCGTCATATTGACCGGGTCGAGGAGTGCTTGAACTTTTTTCTTGTTCCGCAGTTCAAAAAGGAAGTTAAAAAGCTTGGGTTGTGCGTGTTTTACGCGTTTCGCCATCTCAATCGTGGCGATGACATCGGCCATGGCGTCATGGGCATTCTCGTGTTCAATACCGTTTGCCACTGAGAGGTTTTCTAACTTGAAACTGACTTGGCCAGTATTGTCGTCAATCGGCCACTCAATGCCTTCTGGTCTTAATGCAAAACAGGTGCGCAGTACATCGAGCAAGTCCCAGCGAGAGTTTCGGTTTTGCCAAGCCCAAGCGTAGGGGTCATAGAAATTGCGATAAAGCAGATGGCGTGTCACTTCATCATCAAAGCGGATATTATTGTAACCCACAACACAGGTATTCGGTTTGCTGATTTCATCATGAATAGCGCGAATAAATTCTGGTTCGCTTAGCCCTTTTGCTTTTGCTAACTGCGGCGTGATCCCGGTTATTAAGCAAGCTTCTGGAGCGGGGAGGTAGTCATCTGTTGGCTGGCAATAAATGACAAGAGGATCGCCGATAATGTTGAAATCCATGTCTGTACGTACACCAGCGAATTGACAGGCTCTATCTCTAGCGGGATCGGTGCCAAACGTTTCGTAATCTAACCAATAAAAGGTGGCTTGTTGAGTATCATTCATAATCTTACCAGGTGATACTTGGCTTATGGTAGGGTGACTCGCGATTCACGCAATATCTAGCCTATAACCAAGTGACCTTTGAAATCTATCGCAAAAGAGTATCTGCTTATTGTAACGGGTTCTGTTCCGAGAGGACGACAACTATTTACCGCTTTGCGAGGGTTTGTTTTAAGGAATGACGATGTTGTGAACAGCCAAACGGCATGGCAACAAAAAAAGGAGCCCGAGGGCTCCTTTCTGAAAACTGGATGTCAGTAGAATTAGATCTTTTCTACGTTCGCAGCTTGAAGGCCTTTTTGACCTTGCTCTTTATCAAAGGCAACCTTTTGGCCTTCAGCTAGGGTTTTGAATCCGTCACCAGAGATTGCACGGAAGTGAACAAAAACGTCGCCTTCGCCATTGTCCTGAGTGATGAAACCAAATCCTTTTTCTTCGTTAAACCATTTAACGGTGCCTGTTGCTTTAGACATGTTGTCTCCTGAATTACAAATCTACAAATCACGCGATGTGCTACGCCAACGCTTTAACCGAATGCGTCGCAGAGTGGACAATAGAAAAGATTCTTCAGGTTCTAGCTCTAGCAAGAGGTACTGTAAACAGAAAACTTTGCATATTGTAACAATCTAGCTCAGCATCGAGCTACATAGGGCATATTAGGTGGTGAAATCAAGATAGGCAACATAATTTCTTGAAAGCGTGATAGAAATTGTGAAAAAGCCCCCACGCATACAACTTCTTACAGGATTTTCTCGTTTAGAATGCGTTGACTCACGTCTAAATCAAGCTTTTATCCCTCTGAATAGTAAAGAGTTAATGCTACTTATACCTTTGTAACAAGTCTGCTGTGGTTGTTTTTCTGATACTTTAGTTGTTTAAACTTTATATGTGTTAAAAATTAACTAATCAAACTGTCGTTTTGACTTTTAGTTGCCTTGGTTAGAGATAATGACTGGTTTGTGAGCTTCGTATTCTTAATTTCTAAATTGTCAATTGCGATGGTGGGCTAGGTGCAATTTTTGGGTTATGTTGTGTTTTTCGATTGTTCA
This sequence comes from Thaumasiovibrio subtropicus, assembly GCF_019703835.1. Lineage (NCBI taxonomy): Bacteria > Pseudomonadati > Pseudomonadota > Gammaproteobacteria > Vibrionales > Vibrionaceae > Thaumasiovibrio > Thaumasiovibrio subtropicus. Next base: position 1,699,985 of record NZ_AP023054.1, read on the forward strand.
GCAATGAATGACTAATCTGAATTGTATTATCGAATATTGATGCAATATTAGGCGACTACTGAAGCATATCATCGAAGTGTCATTAACTTTCGGTTTACTGGACGCCGTCAGTGAAAACTTATTGATAGCTAGGATGTGAATCTGAGCGATTTTTTGATATAAACGAAGTAATTCTTATCAAAGGTTTACCGAAGGAACAAACTATGAACAATTTACTGGATTTCGTGAGAAAAACGCGTCGTAAGAATAAACTGAAGCGCGAAATCTTGGATAACGATCGTAAAATCCGCGACAACCGTAAGCGTGTTGAGCTTCTTGAGAACCTATTGGAGTACATCAAACCAACAATGTCTGTTGAAGATGTACAAGTGATTATTGAGAATATGAAGGGTGACTACGAAGATCGCGTAGATGATCACATCATTATTAGCGCAGAGCTTTCAAAAGAGCGCCGTGAGATCAGCAAAGCCATCAAAGAGTTCAAACGTCATGACCTCGTTGAGATGAAAAAACAGCAAGATCAGCTAGAAGGTTAATTCATTCACTGATCAGATTAGGGCGCCGATGGCGCCTTTTTTGTTCTTAACGTCCCCGAATTTGATTTGCAAATCCTGAATTATCAACACGCTTGAGTAGTCATATTGACTAGCAAAAGTGGGGCTTAGCGATAAGCGCCGGATTCGTCATTCTGACAGTGATAAAAAGAGCATGCATTTGTAATGAAATCCTATACATAATGACTTACATAGGCGATCGCAGTTTTGTGATTCGGTTTACAGATTGAATGCGACTCATGCTAGACTGCAGCTCGTTTTGTTTTCTGTTACATCAATTGGGCGTTCTACTGTGTCATCTCGTTTCATACTCGCATCACTGCTCGCGCTAGGAAGCGCACCCGTTCTGGCAAACACCACTGATCAGGTTGAAGAAGTTACTGTTGAATCTCATGAAGAGTGGGGTGTCGCGGCGGGATTTCGGGTCGCCTCTATCCCGTTTGATACGGCAGATAGCTATGTGACTAGCTTTATCCCTATGGTGTTCTACCGTAATGATTGGTTAGAAATCAATGGCACTGAAGGCCACATTACGGCTTGGAAAGATGACAGTGTTGAACTCAACGCGCTGTTAAGAATGCGTTTTATTGACTTGCCTAAAAGCCTGCAAAATGCGGCGGGTGGAGACACAGCGGATGCAGGTGTGCAATTGCGTTACGGCTTATCAGAGCAATGGCATGTCAATTTAGAGGCGATGTGGGATCTTCACTCACGTATGCACAGTAACTTGACCCTGCAAGGTGATATTTATACCGGCGACTGGCAAATTATGCCTAACATCGGCCTTCGCCATAAAACACGTAAATTTTCTGAGCACTATTTTGGCGGTATCGGAGATAGTCTGTCGAGTGGCTTTGATGTAACGGCTGGTGTTGATGTTCGCTATCATGTCTATTCAAACCTCTACCTGCTTGGTGGTGCACAGCTCACTTATTTGGATAGTTCAGTGCAAAATAGCTCGATTATCGATAGCGATTTTCAATCTGAAGTATTCTTAGGGTTCGGTATTTTCAATAACCCAGCAGAGCGTGGCAAAGCCTTGGATATGAAGTCGTACTGGCGTGCGTCTTACGGCTTTGCAACCCCTTCAAATATGGGCGATATCTTAGCTGGAAATTGGGAAAGTGATCCTGATGATAACCGTATGAGCTCCCTTTTCTATGGGCATCCAATCGCTGACAATCTGTTTGGCTATCCATTGGATCTCTATTTTAGCCCTGGCTTAGCTTGGCATCACAAGAACGATGAGCAAGCGACAGGCCTTGAATATGTGCTTTCCATTAAAGCGTACAAAACATTCACGTGGCCTGTTCGATGGCGCTTGGGTGTCGGGGAAGGTCTGTCTTACGTCAACAAGATCACCCAAGTTGAACAGAAAGAGATGGACGAAAAAGGGTATAAGCCGAGTAAGTTGCTTAACTACATTGATTTGTCACTTGATGTGAATGTGGGTGATGTGTTTAACAAGCCGAGCTGGGATCACGTTTGGTTTGGTTACAGTATGCATCATCGCTCGGCAATTTTTGAAAGTGCCTCGCAGTTTGGCCGTATCAAAGGTGGTAGTAACTACAATACACTTTACCTGCAGTGGGATTTTTAGACGTGTTCTGATTTTGTTGTAGAAAATACAGCAAGATCTTACAAAGATTAACGGGCTAAATGGTTGATCAATTGTCTATTTGTTATAGGCTAATGACAATCGTCGAATATTAAGGAGATATGCACGTGTATCGATTTGGATTGCTAGCAGTGTGTCTAGCGTTAGTGGGATGTGCAAAAAGTGTAGATCAGCGCGCTGATGAATATTTAGATGTCAGTTATCAACTCTGCGCTGCGAATGTAAAAGCCTACTCTCACAGCGACGACGGTAAAATTCGTATCATCTGTGAAGATGACAGCTTCTTCTTGGTAAAAGATGAAAAGACATTAGAGATGATGCATGAGTTGAATGGCGCTTATTGTACAGGGCAGGGCTTTAAAGTCTTCCATGACCGTAAGAGCTACTATACCTTTACTTGCAGCAACGAGCGCCAGTTTAATATTCCTAAGTAAGCTGAATTAGCTTCCTGTTAGCGCTGCTTTAGCTTGGGAGAGATGTTCATTGGCAATGTCTTCTCCCATGCTGAGTCCTTCCGCATAAATGAATTCCACCTCTTCTATGCCAACAAACCCAAGTACAGTCTTCAAGTAGGGGACCAGGTTGTCTGTTTCTTTGTCTTGGTGAAGGCCACCGCGAGTCGTGATAACTTTGGCTTTTTTGCCCTTCAATAAACCTTGTGGGCCGTTTTCAGTGTACTGGAATGTGACACCAGCGCGTGCAATAAGATCAACCCAGAGTTTTAGTTGCGTTGGGACACTGAAGTTATACATAGGCGCACCAATGACCAACAGATCGCTGACTTTTATCTCTGTAATGAGCTGATCACTCAATGCCAGTAGCTGTTCTTGCTCTTCACTAAGCGCTTTGCCACTAAACGCAGCGAGGACATTTGCGTCTAAGAGCGGTAGTGGATTTGCGACAAGATCACGTTCAATCAATGAGATGTTATTACCTTGTTGTTCCACCCAATGCTCGATCAGTTTTGCTGATGAAGAATGTGGTCCTAAGATACTACTTTTTAATACTAATACATTGGTCATGGTTAACTCCTTGGTGACTGAGAGTAAGCATATCGAAGTTTTTCCGTACCGAAAAGCGAAAGAAGGTGTGCAAGTTGTTCGAATTATTTGAATGATTTATCACTGAGGGCGGTGTATCACGCGGGCCTATCGCTGATGCTTGGGAATGGAAATTGTGAGCAAAAAAATAGCCCGAAACGACTCCTGTCTCGGGCTTAGGGGAATGGCTCCTAAGAGCCTTGCGCTAATTGTGATTGCTTAATAATTCTAACTATAGTGCAAAGATGACAAATTGCCATTAATGATAAAAGTCGCAATAGTTCTTTTTTCACTTCGCGCTGATAAGGCAACAAGGGGTCAATCTTTAAATAGGTTTGTATCGCGTACCTGATCGCGAGGTAACCCATTTTTAATTCGGTTCCCCACCCATTTACCAAGGCCAATATGCATCGACTTATAGCTCACGATGACTTCGCCTGTTCCTGAGAGTCCATCGGGGCGGATGTCTCTGCCCATGAACCACGCTTGAGCATCTTCCGCATTGAGATAAATGGTTTCTTTATCCGTTAACGAGGCAAGCGCCATGATGCCTTCATGCTGCCAACGCACGCCTTTCTTGTGGCTCTCAGCGAGTTTCACCCCAATACGTTGGTAACGAACTTGGGTAATGATAGGGGTTATCGCGTCGGGAAACATCCACACTTCTTTATCTCTCTGCCATAGCGAGAACTGATCGGGTAGCGTAATACCGAGGTCTTTGCTGAGCTGTGACGTTATCGCATCGGCCTGCTTCACTTCAATGCGCGAGAATGGGAACTTACCTTTTTTGGACTTGGTTTTAGGTAGGTCGACGGCATGGTTCTTCTTGAATCTAGCAACGAAAAAGCCTTCTGTATCATAGATATGGGGATAGACATGAAGATATCCCTCAGGCGTGGCTGTTTGGGACGCGCCGTCAAATAAATCACTCAGCGATTCAATGGTGACAGCGTCACCAAATGTATCGCAAAGGTGTTGGCAAACCGATTGGTTTTCATGGTGATTCAGCGTACACGTTGAATAGACAAGGGTACCGCCGGGTTTAAGGGCAAAGAATGCACTTTCAATCAAGCCTTTTTGGATCTCCGCTATCTCTAGCGTTGACGCGACGCTCCAGTTCTTCATGGCCGCTTCATCTTTCCTCATTGCTCCTTCACCAGAGCAAGGCGCATCAAGCAAGATTGAGTCGAACGTTTCAGGTAGCCATTCGCCGAAAATTTTCGCATCGAAGTGCGTTAACGCAACGTTGGCAATGCCACAACGCTGCACGTTAGCGGCGAGGACCTTTAATCGACTGGCGGCATATTCATTGGCAACTAGGATGCCTTGCTGTTGCATCGCACTCGCCAGTTGCGTGGTTTTCGAGCCCGGCGCTGATGCCATATCAAGCACAGCGTCAAGGTTAGGGTTATTCGCGAGTAGTGCATTAACAGGTAACATTGAACTTGCTTCTTGAATGTAGAACCAACCTGCCAGATGCTCTGCACTATTCCCTAAGGGCGTTGTTGACTCGTCGCCCTCAAACCAAAACCCTTCTTTACACCAAGGAATAGGGATGAGATGCCAGTCTTTTTCTGCTGCCCGCTCGAGGAAGGCGTCTACTGATGTTTTGAGTGTATTCACGCGAAGGCTCTTTCGTAGCGGGCGTTTGCAGGCTTCGAGTACCTCTTCTAACGCGACTCCCTCAGGCAATGTAGATTGGAGCGTTTCGATGTAGTCAGCAGGAATATAGATATTGTTGTGCACAGTTAAGACTCGGCGGGAAAGAATGGCGCGAGTTTAGCACAAGTAAAATAAAAAACGCCATCGAGCGGGGCACGATGGCGTTAGGATTGACACAGGCAGTTTAGCGAGGAATGGCGGTACGCCAGTTTTTCCATTCAGGGAGTGGTGAAGCGTGAAGAAGAAACGGCGTATTACTGCTCGCTCTTGCTTGGAGAGGGGCGGGCGGCGTAGCAAACGAGATCCCTCCCTTTAAAATAGAGTCCAAAGTGCCAGCTTCAACGGACGCTCCCGTAAAGCCTAAATTAAACTCGACCCCAGATTGATTCCAAAATACGGTATTTTTTCTGACAAGATGCCGATAGGGGCTGTATATCGTAATACGCACGTCCACGCGATCCGCTAACTCACCGAGTGAGACAGTATTGACTTCGCCTACTTGCATTTGACGGAACAAGACAGGTGCACCTTCTGTGAGGTCATAGCTCATTGGCGACTGAAGGGTAAGCTGCATCCCTTGACTGCCCTTAGGTTCGGTGAATAACGCGAATTTGGTTGCTTTTTGACGTGTTGAGCCCGGGTCTACGGCAATGTAAGTTGTGAGCAGAGACTCGAGGTTTTCAGATTGAGTTAAGCTAAGCTTGGGTTTTACCACCCAGAAATAACTGTCTGACTGGGTAATTGTATGAACATACTCCGGGTAGATGTTGGCTTCAACAATCACATCTTGTTGCTCAAAATCAGGGATGGTTTGGCGTACTTGGCCAACAGTCACACCTCGGTATCGAATAGGCGTCGTTTTGGAGATCGCGCCCGCATCATCGGCACGTAAGGTAATAATGGTGCCAGTGCGAGAGGCGGCGCGTTCATTGTCAAAGAGTCGAAAGTGACCCTTCAGCTTATTATCAATGCCAGCTTGCTCATGAAAGGCGATGCCGCCATTGACCATGGTTGATAAGGGGCCTGTCTCGATGCTAAAGCCCGTTAAGCCCGCATCAACGCTGATACCAGAGTAGTTCCAGAAGACGGTGTGTTTATTTACTAGGTAGGTAAAGTTGTTACTAATATCTATGCCGATCACTACAAAGTCGCCCTTGAGCTGGTATTCAGCGACTTTACCCACTTTGATGTCTTTGTAGAGCACCGCACTGCCGATTTCAATGCCGGGCTTTTTCTCATGAATCAGCGTAAAACGTTTGTGTCCTTCGGCGTTCCCAGACGCAATTCGTGCGGCCTGTTTGCTTTGATAAAGTGGATATTGCTTGGCTGGCGTGGTGTTACCGTCACTCGTAAACGAGAGGGACTCTCTTACCAGTCGCTTGAATGGTAAGATGTCGACGGTGACACCTTCCGTACTCAACTCCGCTTGGAAGCCGCTATCGACGTAAAACCGGTTATCACTTTTGATCAGGTGAGCATATTTATGATCTATCACCAGTTCGGTGCGAACGCGCTCGTCCTCGAGGCGCACCTCGGCAATCTGCCCAACATCAATCCCGCGATGACGAACGGTGACGCCTGGAGACATACCGAATGAGGCTTCCGAAAACAGCGTGACACGGGTGTTGTTACTGTCATTGATAAAGTAGCTGCTTTCCGTTGTCGCGGTAAACATCTGACTTGGCTCGCCGTCAGCAGGAATGAGTCGCAGATAATTGCCAGTGATTAAGTTTCCAAGATTTTTGACACCGCTTAAGCTGATGGACGCTTGCTCGATAGAGAAGCGGCTATTTTGGGTTAACAAGTGATGAAATGCGGGCTCGATCAGGCCTGTTGCGATAATCTGTTCTTGATTATCATCTAACGATATCTGGGTGACTTCACCAATAGAAAGGCCTTTATATACGATAGCGCTACCGCGTTGACTCATTTGATTGTCTTCGGGCAAGATGATTTGAATTTCAGTGCCTCTACCTGCCATATTGATGCTGTCATAGAGCCGGAAATGACGGTTCTCTTCGGCTAGCTCGCCATCGAGAGGGGAATCGAAAGCGATACCACCAAGAATCAAGGTAGATAAGCCTTCCATTTGAATATCCACGCCATCAAAGCCTATCTGTGTTTGTAGCCCACTGATATTCCAGAAACGTGAAGATGTTTTGACTAAGGATTCATAGGGAGCGCGAATCACGGCATTGACTTGAACACTCTGACTATCACTACTCAATGCATAGTTGGTCACTTCTCCCACTGGGATACGACGATAATAGATCTTAGAGCCAACCGAGAGACCATTGAGGGTTGGGCTGGTCAGTGAGATGGGTAAACCATCAATGTGACTGGCATCGACAGGGGCACTTTTCAACGCAACGAATTCGGTGGCAGATTCGCGGCTTTCACCCGGCATAATCGCGATGTAGTTGCCGGCAACGAGTGCGTCTAGCCCACTGATACCCTCTAGAGATGCTTGTGGGCTGACAAGCCAAAACTCCGTATCTTGGCTGAGGGTATTTTGAGCTTTGGGATAGATATCGGCAAATACCGTGATACCCGAGAGGTTATCGGCAAGCTCGACCTTTCTGACCATGCCGATCTCTAGACCTTTATATCGAATAGGCGTGCGTCCAGGTACCAGTCCTTGCGCGGTATCGAACTGAATCATAATCCGAGTACCCGCTTCATTGATAGCACCATAAACCAGCCAAGCAGCTAACGCGAGCGATAACAGCGGTAGTATCCACAACGGGGAGATAGAGCGGTCTTTTTTTATTTCTGCGTTAGGTAGGTTGTTCGTTGTCATAGTTGTCCCAAAGTAAACGCGAATCCAAGCTTTCAGCAGCGAGCATGGTGAGCACCACCACGATACCGAACGCTATCGCCCCAATGCCAGGGGTAAAGTCGAGAATTTGGCCTCGGTCGAGTAGAGTCATCATAATTGAGATGACAAACAGGTCCATAATGGACCATTTACCGATCCATTGAACGATACGGTGTAACGCCATGCGCTTTTTGTAACCCTGTTTCGATTGCTTATGAATAGAAACAAGTAAGAAGGCGAGAATGGCGATTTTCGCTACCGGCACCAAAATACTGGCGGTAAAGATAATAATAGCGATCAGTATCATGTCACTGTTAATTAAAGAAAGGACGCCCGAAAAGATAGTATCTTCCAGTCGCGACCCGTTCGTTATGAGTATGGATATGGGGTAATAATTAGCGGGCAACAGAAAAACGGTGGCGGCGATTAAATAGGCCCAAGTGCGCTGCAGGCTTTGTGGTTGTCGATGAGAAAGCGTCTGATTGCACCGGTGACAGTGTGACTTACCTTGCGACTGCACTGCGAGGCAGTGATGGCACTGGATAAGCGTCTCGGGAAGAAGAACGGTGAACTTGGGTACGCTTTGCCACTGTTCCCAATAGCGATGAATACTGGTTCGGCTAAGTAAGATGATCAATAAAATTTGGCAGGCTATGAGTGCGTATAGCGCGATACCAAACTCAATATCAGCATAATCCCTTACTTTGAAACAAGAGATAGCAAGACTGATTAGATACACATCAATCATTACCCAGTGCTTTAAAAATGCGAGCGTTCTGACCCCAGAGGCAAATAACCGCTTTACTTTCATTGCCAGACCTAGATGGGTGAGCAGCACAGTGATGACATAAAGTACTGGCGCGACGACGCCACAAAACATGGATAGTGCGCCAACAAAAGGAAAACCATTCAACATTAATTGAAGGGCACCATCTGGCAGTGTAGCGGGTATTTTCACGCCAAACAGCGTGATAGTAAGTAAGGGCATGAACAGGACAGGGACAAACAGTGTCAAACAAGCGAGCGAAAGCGCTATTTCTGTATTGAAGCGGAGCATTTTCCCCTTGACCAAACGCGTTTGGCAGCGAGGACAGAAACAACTTTCACCATGACCTGGTTGATCAAGGTTAAGTGCCAGTCCACAGCCAGGACAAAATGTGATGTGTGAGTGAGTTGTCGACACGGTGAGGTTGCATTCCCTTTGGGTCTGTCGCGCTTGATGCTACTCTCGCATAACATCCTGAATTTGAGACCTTATCTGCCGCTAGTATAAAAGCTTTTGCACTGTCAGTGTTACAAAAAAAGCGGAATTGTTGCTATTCCTGCAACTATTCTTATGATGTTAGCCAATAATTTAGCGGTTTTAGATGGATTAACAGTGTTACATCAGTATGTTGATGGCGCTGATATTTATTGCTGCTGATTGAATTTGGTGGGCGGTAAGTGATATATACTCAGGTCCAGAAACGTTGATGCTTGCCGTGCGTGCACAATCGCTGACTTCCCAACGTTGGAAGCCGAGTGAAGGCATCAAGCAATAAATATGAGAAGTAAATGACAGACAAGCAAAAGTTTTACCATCGTGTGACCCAACAAGCGGTGGCCTTGATGGAAGGGGTTGATAACCGCATTTCAAACCTATCTAACCTTAGCGCGTTGCTAAATCTTGAATTAGAGAAAATTAACTGGGTTGGTTTCTATTTAATGGATGGAGACCAATTGGTACTTGGCCCTTTTCAAGGTAAACCAGCTTGCACGCATATTCCCGTGGGTCGCGGCGTTTGTGGCACTGCCGTCGCGACAGGTGAGGTACAGCGTGTTGTCGATGTGCATGCCTTTGAAGGGCATATTGCCTGTGATGCCGCGAGTAACTCAGAAATCGTTTTACCTTTATTTGTCAAGGGGCAATGTGTGGGGGTGTTGGATATCGATAGCCCAATCATTGGTCGATTTGATGAAGAAGATGAAGAAGGATTGCGCGCCTTTGTAGAATCTGTGCAAAAACATCTCTAACGCCGCCGACAAAGGTGGTTTTTCGTTTAGAGCACACTATAATAGCGGGCAACTTTAATTTTATTGTATAACCTGCAAACGCTTAAGTTTGCACCTGTTGAGAAAGTTCATGGAAAACACTGAAAAGCTAACGAACAGCAAAGAAGTTATCGCATATATTGCTGAACGTTTCCCTAAATGTTTTACGCTGGAAGGCGAAGCTAAACCTCTTAAAATTGGCATCTTCCAAGACCTAGCAGAGCGTCTTACTGACGATCCTAAAGTAAGTAAAACACAACTACGTGCAGCGCTGCGTCAGTACACTTCATCTTGGCGTTACCTTCACGGTGTGAAACCGGGTGCAAAACGTGTTGATCTGGACGGTCAAGAAGGTGAAGAGCTTGAGCAAGAGCATGTAGAGCACGCGAAGAAAGCACTTGAAGATAGTAAGGCTCGAGCGCGTGAGCGTCGTAAAGAGCAGGCAGAAAAAGCTAAAAAGTCATCAAATGCTGACAAAAAAGAACAAAAAGTACGTGCAAAATCTGCTAAACCTAGAAACAATAAGAAAAAAACGACTAAGCTAAATGAAAAGCCAGCGGTTGAAACGCGTCAACTAAATGCTGACGAGATTCAAGTTGGTAAACAAGTAAACATAAATATGGGTAGCGGCAACATGCCAGCGTCCATTGTTGAAATCAGTAAGGACGGGGTTCGCGTCCGTTTAGCCAATGGCTTGACCATGGCTGTGAAAGCGGAGAACCTGCGTTCGTAAAGGAGATACCTCGACGCATGAATTGTCGATTCCGCTTTTCTCTTGTTGCTGCTGGCATGATGCTAGCGGCAACAGCGCAAGCCCTAGAGGCAAAATACACTGTTGAAGACATTCCCGCCCTGCAAGCTGAAAAGCAGCATTCAACGGCCAGTAAACGTGTCACATCACGCTTCACACGATCCCATTACAAGCAGTTCACCTTAGATGATGATTTCTCGGAAGGTATCTTTAACCGCTATCTAGAAATGCTTGATTACAATAAGAATTTCTTAACGCAATCCGATATCAACGAGTTTGATAAATGGGCGTCAGAGTTTGATGATCAGCTCAAATCAGGCAAGTCAGAGGCGGCTTATGAAATTTTTAATCGAGTATTGTTACGTCGCTTTGAGCGTTATCAATATGCATTGACTGTGCTCGATGAGCCAATGAAGTTTGACAATGATGAAGAGTTCATCATTGACCGAAGTGAGTTGCCTTGGCCGAAAGACAATAAAGAGCTCGATGCTCTTTGGTATAGTCGTGTCAAATATGATGCACTGAATCTTAAGTTAGCTGGCAAAGAGTGGGAAGAAATTCAAGAAACCCTATCCAAACGCTATAACAATGCGATCAAACGTCTTGTACAAACGAAAAACGAAGATGTTTTTCAGATTTACATGAACGCGTTTGCCCGTGAAGTCGACCCTCACACTAGCTATTTGTCACCCCGTAACGCTGAACAGTTTCAATCCGAAATGAATCTCTCGCTTGAGGGAATTGGTGCGGTGTTGCAAACGGAGGATGACTACACGGTGATTCGTTCGCTGGTGGCTGGTGGGCCAGCCTCAAACTCAAAGCAACTTGCACCGGGTGATCGCATCATAGGTGTCGGCCAAGAGAAAGGCGATGTCGTAGATGTGATCGGTTGGCGCTTGGATGATGTTGTACAACTGATCAAAGGCCCGAAAGGGACAAAAGTCCGACTGGAAATCTTGCCAGAAGGCCCTAACGCAAAAAGTTACTCTGTCACAATTGTACGAGATAAGATTCGCCTAGAAGATAGAGCGGTGAAATCTGAGGTGCTCGAGTTTGGTGATTTGAGTGTAGGGGTGATTGAGATCCCGAGCTTCTATGTCGGCTTGAGTGAAGACACCAAAGTTCAGCTCGCCAAGCTGAATGAGCAAAACGTAGACGGTATCGTGATCGACCTGCGTGATAACGGGGGTGGCGCCTTGTCTGAAGCAACTGCTTTGACGGGGCTATTTATCAAGGGCGGTCCAGTTGTTCAGGTACGTGACAGTTATGGACGCGTTAAAGTGAATGGCGATTCCGATCAGCATATTTACTACGATGGCCCGATGACAATATTGATTAACCGTTACAGCGCATCGGCGTCTGAAATTTTTGCGGCAGCATTGCAAGACTATGGTCGCGCTGTTGTTGTTGGTGAACAGTCTTTCGGTAAAGGGACCGTACAACAGCATCGCTCTTTAAACCATATCTATGATCTGTTTGATAACGCGTTGGGTCACGTGCAATATACGATTCAGAAGTTTTATCGTATCAACGGTGGCAGTACACAACACCTCGGTGTGGTTCCGGATATTGCGTTTCCTTCTGCGGTAGACCCGAGTGAAACTGGCGAAAGTGTTGAAGACAATGCCTTGCCTTGGGACAGTATTAAACCGGCTCAGTTCAAGCAGGTGAAAGACAAGACCAAGCAAGTCGCGTCGTTGACAAAGCAGCATGAATCTCGTGTTAAAGGTGATATGGAGTTTGGCTTTATCCTAGACGACATTGCGCGTTACCAAGCTGAAAAAGATCGCAATTCGATCTCTTTGAACTATCAAACGCGTCGGGACGAAGAGGCCAGCGAAGATAAAGCGCGATTAGAGCGATTAAACATTCGTCAGAAATCATTAGGTGAAGCACCATTTGAATCTTTGGAGGATGTACCAAAGGACTATGAAGCCCCTGACGTGTATCTGAATGAGGCAGCAAAAATCACTTTGGATATGCTAAATATCTCATAGAATCAAAAGGGGCATTTGTGCCCCTTTTACTTCTTAGCTTGCGTATACTGTGACAACTTTTTTAGTGAAAGTTGTCTTTTTTTATGCTCATCTCTTGCTGCCTGTTATTCGTTTTGTATGTAATAAATCACTGTTTTCGTGATCCTTGTCTCCAAAAATCGCATGGAAAATTCGCATAACGAAATATCAATATTTTTATTAATACCCTAGAGGAATTCACGGCTAGCCACTAAGGTTAAAAGGTGAAGACTAAAGGTGGGGTGCATATGGTATTTCGATTGATTGCTGGATTTATGCTGTTGATGTCGGCATTCGTCGCAAAAGCAGATGACCTAACGGAGTTTGATTATCCGCTTTTACTGGGTGATTGGTACTGGTTTAGTCCATCGGAAGATGGGATAGAAAGCCAGGGCAAACAGTATCGTGCTATGCATGTTAAATTTGTTTCAGATTACACTTATGCGATACGGTTGCTGAGAGTTGATGGAGAAATTGACGGGTGGAACGGTCTCTACGATATCGATGAGGATAACCTGTCTCTTACTGCTGAAGGGCACCCAACTCAAACGCACGATTATCAGTTGAGTTACAATCAGTTTTTATTGGATGGTGCGAGATTTACAAAACTCGCTCCAGAAAACCTCCCCGGAGAGTGGGTGAGTTCGTCCGTTGATGGCGTGGATGTGATTGGCGAAGTAAAAATGGCGATTAATCTAAGACCCGATTTTTTGTTTTCGTTTAGCACGCAAGATGGCAGCGGCCGTTTTATCGAGCATCGTGGTATTTACTTCATCGAAGATGATCATTTGGTATTGATCTATGAAGATGGTCAGCATGATAGCCGCTATAGTTTGGCTTCCGATACACTGACATTGAGCAACGAGCAGTTTGGTATGGAAGCGGTGTTCGAGCGCCAATAGTGTGAGCTAAGTCGCTGTAAAGAAAATAAGTCCAACATCTGAGCTAGCGCCCGGCAATTGCCGGGCTTTTTGGCTTTTGTAGTTGAGAATTACTATAGATTGGGATTAAATCAGAATAATAGTTGGCCTCTTTTCATTAAGCCGTACGTTTTATCCTTTGTTGAGGCAGCGCTGATGTCAAAGGTGACACATGACGTATATAAAGAAGGCTGAATTGACAATTGATCACAGTATGCAGAGCATTGCTGGCTGTGAGTTAAGATTTAAGTAACAACGCTGTTTACAAGGAAAAGGATTATGGCGGATAAACCGACCGCGAAGTATCGTAAAGATTATAAACCTGCAGATTTCTCTATCACTCATGTGCATTTAACGTTTGATCTTCAAGAAACTGACACCCATGTTCGTGCTGTGAACAAGGTAGTGCGTCAGTCTCATAGTGAAGCTTCAACGTTAGTGCTTGCAGGCGAGGATCTTGATTTAGTTGCCTTAGCGGTTAACGGTGTCGCACATACCGACTATGCGTTAACAGAAGGTGGGATTGAGATCCACCAAGTCCCTGCGGAGTTTGAGTTGACGGTTGATACCAAAATCAATCCGAAAGAAAACTCGTCACTCGAAGGACTTTATCTTTCTGAAGGCGCGTTTTGTACCCAGTGTGAAGCAGAAGGTTTCCGACGTATTACCTTCTACTTGGACCGTCCAGACAATCTGGCCATTTTTACAACCAAAGTGATCGCGGATACGTCATTCCCGTCACTACTGAGTAATGGTAACCGGGTAGCAGCAGGTGAAGTAGAAAATGGCCGTCACTGGGTAGAGTGGCACGACCCGTTCCCGAAACCAAGCTACCTCTTTGCCCTTGTCGCCGGTGACTTTGATATTCTCGAAGATACCTTTACCACCAAGAGTGGTCGCGAAGTAGCCCTTGAAATCTATGTCGATAAAGGCAACTTAGATCGTTCGCATCATGCCATGCTGTCGTTAAAGCGCTCAATGCAGTGGGATGAAGAGCGTTTTGGCCTAGAGTACGATCTTGATATTTATATGATTGTTGCAGTCGACTTTTTCAATATGGGCGCGATGGAGAACAAAGGCTTAAATGTCTTTAACTCTAAGTTTGTATTGGCTAAGCCAGAGACAGCAACGGACGCAGATTTTCTCGGCATAGAAGCCGTCATTGGCCATGAGTACTTCCATAACTGGACCGGTAACCGCATTACCTGCCGAGATTGGTTCCAACTCAGCCTTAAAGAAGGTCTTACTGTATTCCGTGACCAAGAGTTCTCTTCGGATCTAGGCTCACGTGCAGTCAATCGCATCAACAATGTTCGCATTGTTCGAGGCCCGCAGTTCGCAGAAGATGCTGGCCCTATGGCACATCCAATCCGACCTGAAAAAGTGATTGAAATGAATAACTTCTATACGCTCACCGTGTATGAAAAGGGCAGTGAAGTTATCCGTATGCTACATACCTTGCTCGGTGAAGAGAAGTTTCAAGCCGGTATGCGTTTGTATGTTGATCGCCATGATGGTACAGCAGCGACATGCGAAGATTTTGTTGTCGCAATGGAAGAGGCGTCAGGTGCAGATCTGAAGCAGTTCCGTTTATGGTATAGCCAATCGGGTACGCCTGAGTTAACGGTGGCAACTGATTACGACGCAACAGCCAAAACTTTCTCTGTGACCGTGTCACAAGAAACGAAGCCAACGTTAGATCAAGCGGAGAAGCAGGCACTACATATTCCGTTTGATATCGAACTGTATGGTGCAGATGGGCGTGTATTACCGTTGATCCTTAACGGTGGTTCGGTTGATAATGTCTTGAATGTCACGCAAGCAACCCAGACATTTGTCTTTGAAAATATTGAAGAAAAACCTGTAATCTCCATGCTGCGCGAGTTCTCAGCACCGGTGAAGTTGCACTACGATTATACCGATGAAGAGCTGAGCTTCTTGATGGTCAATGCCACTAATGACTTCGCGCGCTGGGATGCAGGGCAGATGTTGCTGGCCAAGCATATTCGTCACAACGTCACTTTATCGCAACAAGAAAACATTTTTGAGCTGCCATTGGCCGTGATTGCAGCGTTTGAAGGTGTACTTACCAACGCGGAATTAGAACCGGCATTCGTGGCCGAGATGTTAACGCTACCAACCGAATCTGAAGTCGCTGGTTGGTATGATGTTGCTGATGTCGACGCGATCGCGAACGCGCTAGGCTTTATTCGTCAAACCCTTGCGTCGGAAATGGTCGAGCCATTGACGGAAAAGTACCATCAATTGCTTCAAGCTGACTATGATGTAGAGCATACGTCAATCAACAAGCGGAAGTTGCGTAACACCTGTCTTCGCTTTTTGGCGTTAACAGAGGCGGGCGATGAGTTAGTGAAGGCACAATATCGTTCATCAAATAATATGACAGATACGATAGCGGCATTGGATGCGGCCAATACCGGTAAGCTGCCTTGTCGTGAAACCTTGATGGCTGACTTCAGTGACAAGTGGCAACATGATGGTCTCGTCATGGATAAGTGGTTCATGTTACAAGGAAAGAACCCAGCAGAAAATGCACTCGATGTCGTGAAGGCTCAATTGTCACACCCTGCATTCAATATCAAAAATCCGAACCGATGCCGGAACCTGATTGGTTCTTTCTGTGGCCAGAATCCATTGCGATTCCATGCCCGTTCTGGCGAAGGGTATGAATTCTTGGTCGACATGTTGACGCAGTTAAACAGTGTTAATCCACAGGTTGCATCTCGCCTGATTGATCCATTGCTGAAGTTCAAACGCTATGATGAAGCACGCCAACGCTTGATGCGATCAGGCTTGGAAAAACTGGCTAAGCTTGATGGTCTAGCAAAAGATTTGTTCGAGAAAATTAATAAAGCGCTTGAACAGTAATTAGAGAAACGTTAAAAGGATCAATGGTAAAACATTGATCCTTTTTTTGGTTTCTGGCGAGATGAAAGCTTATACTTTTCGAATATCGATTTCCTACCACCTCTTTATGCAGCACTACAATGGGGTTGCAAAAACCGTGTTAATTGAATGTGAACAGGGGTTGCGCTTACAATTACCTGCAACACGATTCAGACCTTATTTAACTCATGCTGGAATTAATGGTCGTTTTCGCATCATTATTGATGAAAATAACCGCATAAAACAGATGGATAGACTAGGTTAATGTCTGATTTCTTCTTATTTTCCCCATAGAATTTACTATTTGTGAATCAACTCTCTATTACACTCCGTTAACTCAGCGTTAAAATGTTGTCCGAGCATCTGTGCTTTTTCTCTCTATACTAAATCTATAAAAACACTACAAAGTTGGAGCATCTCCGATGACAGCATTGCAACCCATTGTTCCTGTATTACTCGAAAAAGTGTATCGATTGATTCAAGAAAAAGTAGATCCACCAGCGAGTTCTTTAGTCGAAGCATTGGCAAAAAAACTATTAACGCAGTTGGATGATAACGACCTAGTCGAAAGAAATGAGAGTGACCTTTATGGTGCCGTAATGAGTTTATGGCAGCACCTCAATGATAATAAAGAAAACCATTTTTCTGTCAGAGTGTTTAATCCAACCTTGGCGCAACATGGTTGGCAATCTACCCACACGGTAGTAGAAATAATTTGTCCTGACCGACCCTTCTTAGTTGAGTCAGTGCGTATGACATTAGGTCGCCGGGAAACGACGAGTCATATGATGCTTAATGGCCCGCACCGTTTTTGCAGAGATAAAGAGGGAAGAATCGAAAAAGTCTGTGAAGAGACAGGCGTATTGCTATCCGTTTTTCATATTGAGATCGATCGACTCAATGATGATCAACAGATGCTAGCGATGAAACAGGAACTTGAAACGGTATTGGCTGATGTGGACCAAGTCGTCAACGATTGGCAGCAAATGCGCGATAAGATGCAGCAAGTCAAAGCAGAACTGTTGAAAAGCAAGTTTCCAGAGAATCCGATTGAAAAAGAAGAGGCCGCCGAGTTCTTGAACTGGGTGTGCGAGCACAACTTTACTTTCATGGGTTATCACTATTTCGAATTACAAACCATTGAGGGTGACCATCAACTTGTTCCCGCGGGTGATGATGGCTTAGGTATCTTGGCGAACAGCGATCGCACTCGCCCAATCAAGTTGTCATCTTTGCCGGAAAGTGCGCGATTGGAAGCCCGCAAGCCTCAGGTGCTCCTGCTAACGAAAGGCAATACTAAATCGAAAATTCACCGTCCTGCTTATACCGACTACGTGGGTGTGAAGACGTTCAACAAGAAAGGTGAAGTCATTGGCGAGCATCGCTTTATCGGTTTATATGCGGCAACTGCATACCACCAGAGTGTCGACAACATTCCGTTGTTGAACAATAAAGTACAACGGATTCTGGAACTGAGTGATTACGCACCTGAGTCTTACTCTTGGAAATCCCTCAAAAACATTCTTGAAACTTTCCCGCGTGATGAGTTGTTTCAAGCTTCTGAAAAAGAGATGCTTGATGTTGGGTCGGGTGTGGTCAAGATGCAAGATCGCGATCTGTTGAAGATCTTTGTCCGACGTGATCCTTTTGGTCGTTTCTTCTCCTGCATGGTGTATACCACAAAAGAGCGTTACAACACTGAGCTACGTAGCAAAACACAATCGTTACTTAAGCACTACTTCGGTTCTCAGCAGGATGTGGAGTTTACCACCTTCTTCTCTGAAAGCCCGCTTGCGCGAACGCACTATATTGTTCGTGTAGATAACAATAATTTTGATATTGATGTGAAATTGCTGGAGCGCAACTTAATGGAAGCCGCCTCATCGTGGGACGATCGTTTGCAAGAGGCGCTGGTGGCGCACTTTGGTGAGAATGAAGGTACGCCAGTTGGTAAACAGTTCTCTCGTGCATTCCCGCGTTCTTACAAAGAGCATATGTTGCCGGGCAGTGCAGTGGCAGACATTCAACAGCTTTTAAGCTTGAATGAAACCAACAAGCTCGCCATGTCACTCTACCGTCCGCAAGAAGAGAGCAGTGATTCTAAGAAATTAAAGTTGAAGCTCTTCCACCGTGATGAGCCATTGCACTTATCCGATGTGATGCCAATGCTTGAAAACTTGGGGTTACGTGTCATCGGTGAGGCGCCGTATGAGATCGTCACCAATGAAGGGCGTGTTTTCTGGATCCTTGATTTTGAGATGCTCCATAATGCGAAGTCAAATCATGATCTTGCGGAAACGCGGGATCGTTTCCAGGATACCTTTGCGGGCATTTGGCAAAACCGTTTTGAGAACGATGGCTTTAACCAACTGGTCTTGAATGCAGGGCTCAGTGGCAGGGAAGTCTCGATCATTCGTGGTTACACCAAATACATGCGCCAAGTTGGCTTCCCATTCAGTCAGGAATATATTCAATCGACCGTCAATACCTACCCGCAAATAGCTAAGTTACTGGTGAAGCTGTTTGCACAACGTTTTGACCCTGCGAAGCGAAATACAGAAAAATTAATTGGTGACGTTGTCACTTCAATCTACAAAAAACTCGAAGAAGTTGAGAGCCTAGATGACGACCGTATTCTGCGACGCTATGTCGAGATGATGTTGGCTACATTGCGCACTAACTTTTACCAGAAAGGCAAGGACGGGGATTGGAAGTCGTCGGTTGCCTTCAAGTTGAAACCGAGTGAAATTCCTGAAATTCCCGCACCCGTTCCTGCATTTGAAATCTTTGTCTACTCGCCAGATATCGAAGGTGTCCATCTACGCGGTGGTAAAGTCGCGCGTGGTGGTTTGCGTTGGTCTGATCGCCGTGAAGATTTCCGTACAGAAATACTCGGCTTAGTAAAAGCTCAACAAGTAAAAAACACGGTTATTGTTCCTGTGGGGGCGAAGGGGGGCTTTGTCTGTAAACGCCAACCTTCATTATCGACCCGTGATGAAATCTTCGCGGAAGGTCAACGTTGCTATCGCATATTTATTCAATCTTTGCTTGATGTTACCGACAATATAATTGACGGTGAGTTGGTGCCGCCCGTTAGTGTAGTACGCCATGATGAAGATGACCCTTATTTGGTTGTCGCTGCAGATAAAGGCACCGCAACGTTCTCTGATCTCGCCAATGAAGTTTCTGATGAGTACAACTTCTGGTTAGGTGATGCATTTGCTTCTGGCGGGTCAAACGGCTATGACCACAAGCAGATGGGCATTACTGCCAAAGGTGGATGGGAGTCTGTTAAACGCCATTTCCGTGAAATAGGGATTGATTGCCAATCGACGGACTTTACCTGTATTGCGGTGGGCGATATGGCTGGAGATGTGTTCGGTAACGGTATGCTGTTATCACGTCATATTCGTTTACAAGCCGCATTTAACCATCTGCACATCTTTTTGGATCCAAACCCAGAAGCAGAATCCAGTTACATAGAACGAGAGCGTTTGTTTAAACTGCCTCGATCTTCTTGGGAAGACTACGATCCAACCTTGATCTCTGAGGGTGGCGGCGTGTTCTCACGTCGATCTAAATCGATCCCGCTCAGCAGCCAAGTGCAGAAAATGTTGGGGACGCGCAAGCAATCGATGGCACCTAATGACCTGATTAACGCGATTTTGAAGATGAAGGCGGATCTGCTGTGGAATGGCGGTATCGGTACCTATGTCAAAGCAACCACTGAGACACATACAGATGTGGGTGATCGTGCGAATGATGCGCTACGCGTCAACGGCAACGAGTTGAATGTCGCCATTGTTGGTGAAGGGGGCAACCTCGGGTTAACGCAGCTCGCACGCATGGAGTTCGCGATGAAGGGTGGCCGAGTTAATACTGATTTCATCGATAACGTCGGCGGTGTCGACTGTTCTGATAACGAAGTCAACATCAAGATCCTTCTCAATAGCTTAGTAATGAGTGGCGATTTAACCGTTAAGAAGCGAAATCAACTGCTCGAGTCGATGGAAGATGAGGTATCGGAAATCGTACTCAAAGACGCCTATTGGCAAGCAGAATCGATATCAGTGTCTGAAATGACGGGTGTGGATTCGCTCAAAGAGCAAATTCGTTTTCTTCATCATCTAGAGCGTGAAGGGCACATTGACCGGGCACTCGAATACTTGCCCGATGACGAAACGTTGACCGAGCGCGAGAAGCAAGGCCTGGGTTTAACCCGACCTGAGCAAGCGGTATTAATCGCGTATGCGAAAATGGTATTGAAAGAGCAGTTGGTGTCGGAAGAGATTGCCAACGATCCTTACCATGCGCGCATGCTACCTGCGTATTTCCCTTCAGAACTGCAGAGTCAATACCGTTCCGCGATGGATCAACATCCATTGCGTAAAGAGATCATTGCGACATGCCTTGCTAACCAAATGTCGAATGACATGGGATGTAACTTTGTGCCTCGTATGCATGATGAGACGGGTGCTGAGGTGATTGCCATTGCCAATGCCTATTCTGTTGCACGAGAGATTTTCCAGTTTGGTCAATTGTTCGAGCAGATTCGCGACCTCGATAATCAAGTTGAGGCCAAGGTTCAGTATCAAATGCTGCATCAATGTCGTCGTATGCTGCGCCGAGCAACGCGTTGGATCTTAAGATCCAAGGATCGTCTAGGGATTGAAGAGCAAATTTCGATCTTCCAGCCTGTAGTGAATGATCTAAAAGAAAATTTAGTGAACTACTTGGTTGACGACGAAGTGGCGGATCACGATCGTGATGCTCAGCGCTACATTGATAGCGGCGTACCTCAAGACTTGGCCAATACCATTGCACGTATGAGTAGCCTTTACTCAGCAATGGATATTGCCCAAATTGCGGAAGAGCATCATAAAGAGATTGATTTTGTTGCTAAGACATACTTTGTGATGGGGGCGAAACTGTCGCTGCACTGGTTCTTGGATCAGATTAACCATCAAAGTGTTGAGAATCATTGGCAAGCATTGGCGCGTGCGACCTTTAGAGAAGATTTGGATTGGCAGCAACGTCAATTGACAGCTTCCATTGTGATCGACCTGAATGAGAATGCGGACCCAGTTGAAAGTGTTGAAGCCTGGCTAGACGAACATCAGGTGGCGATATCACGATGGGAGAGTATTTTAGCGGAGTTCCGAGTGGGTAATGTCCACGAATTCGCCAAGTTCTCGGTAGCAATGCGTGAATTAGTGCTTTTAAATTTGAATTGTCGACCAAATCAGTGAATAATAATGCCCCGTTTATTCGGGGCTTTTTTTTGGAGGTGTAATGTTCTACTCCCTTGCCAGAGCGGCAATCTTTAAGTTGGATCCTGAGCATGCTCATGAACTGACTATTCAAAACCTTTCTCGTTTTACCGGCACACCTCTTGATCTCTTCTATCGTCAAAATGTTCCTTACAAACCTGTTGAAGCAATGGGCTTGATTTTTAAAAATCCAGTCGGTCTCGCGGCAGGCTTGGATAAGGATGCAGAGTGTATTGACGCGTTTGGTGCAATGGGCTTTGGTTTCATCGAGGTGGGTACTGTTACACCACGCCCTCAAGCCGGTAATGACAAGCCACGCCTGTTTCGAGTTTTAGAAGCAGAGGGCATCATCAACCGCATGGGTTTCAATAACAAAGGTGTTGATCATCTTGTTGAAAATGTAAAGAAAGCCAAATATGACGGTATCATTGGTATCAACATCGGTAAGAACAAAGACACGCCGATTGAAAATGGTAAAGATGATTACCTGATCTGTATGGAAAAGGTTTACGAACACGCAGGCTATATCGCTGTCAACATTTCCTCGCCTAATACGCCTGATTTACGTTCGCTTCAATACGGTGATGCATTGGATGAGCTTTTATCTGCACTGAAAGAGAAGCAAGCTGAGTTAGCTGAGAAGCATGGTAAGTATGTGCCTGTGGCACTGAAGATTGCTCCTGATTTGGAAGATGAGGAAGTTATGCAAGTCGCTGACTCATGTCTACGCCATAAGATGGACGGTGTTATCGGTACTAACACGACCTTAGATCGTACACTGGTCAAAGGTATGAAGCATTGCGATGAAGCGGGTGGTTTGAGTGGTCGTCCTGTTCAAAACAAGAGCACAGAAGTGATACGCAAACTCGCGGAAGCACTCAAGGGTGAAATTCCTATCATCGGTGTTGGTGGTATCGATTCTGCGGTAGCCGCACGAGAGAAAATGGAAGCCGGTGCAAAGCTTGTTCAAGTTTACTCGGGTTTCATTTATCACGGCCCGAAGTTGGTCAAAGATATCGTGACAAATATCTAGTCATTTCAAAGCGCAGTGTTCGAAAAAGGGGAATGGGATTTCCCCTTTTTTTTTGTCTTTAGCAAATTAAAATTCACATTAAAGCCGTTGTCTGAGTGCAACATCGTATCAACCAACAGGGAAGGTGGGTCAGTCTAATGCTTAAGCCCAACAATCAATGGACCTGGTTTTATGACGCTGAAGGGCAGCAACTGATGCTGGACTTGGGCGCTGATATGATGTTCAAAACGGCTATTCCCGCTAATCGCTTGATTCCTGACGCGACACGCAGAATCCCGTTTTCGGTAGAAGATGCGACCTTATTCCAAACCTACAGTGATATGGTGCATCATTTGCCTTTAACCGCTCCCCGTCGCGCTGAGCTTGTGCTGAATGCGATTGCGGCACATCGATATCATAAGCCTATGTTACCTAAGAGTTGGTTCTTCACCGCGTGTGGTGATATTGACGCGCCAGAACTTGGCGAAGTGGTGGTATTAGAGACCGAGCATGGGCAAGGGCACTTCATCGTTGTAGAAAATAGCGGTAATGCCAGTTTAGTGATGTCGGCTTCCCTAGAGCCCGTTAGTCTCGATGGCAACAAAATGCTGAATTTCTGCGATACCATTAAAGTGATGAACGACAGAATGCAAATCGCTTACTTTGATGAGATGAAACATCAATATGCGAAAGTAAGTTAAGCGAGACACAGCGTTATTCTTTGAAAAGCCAGTGCGGGAAACTTCACTGGCTTTTTTGCATCTGCAGCTTAAATCCGACCTTGCTGGTGGTCTGTCATCGATTCACTCCTCATCGTACCGCGCTAGATATAGTGATATCTATCCCAATAATGCATCAACAATACCATGTAAGCGCATTAATTTTCCGTCAAAATTGTGGGCAATTTCACGCAATTGCGGCCAAAAACGCCCTCTAATTGTTCATTATTTCCCTGTTTATTTGATGTCTGTAATTTAATTACAGCCCCTGTGGCGAGTATCCATCTCGTGTTTCCCAGTAGGAAATAATGATGAGTCCTCTGAAAATGGGCAATAGCATTAAAGTAAATACACACTAACTAAGAGTGATGTGTGTTTGTTTTTGTTTCTATTTGGAAACACGACCTGGACTTGGGGAGGGGCTGTCTGTGGATAACTTTGGTTCCAAATGGAAACAGTTGAATGGTGCCATTACGCAAGAGGGAGTGCATTCATCGGGCTGCGCCAGTAAAGGACATGAAATAGTCAAATGAGAAATAACAGGCCTAATAAGCGCTAAAAAGCGGCTAGATAGATAAGCTTATTGATGGTTAATCAGTTATAATCTCGGCCAACATCGTTCAAAGAAAGACATCATGAATCAGTATCTAGCTATCACATCTCGTGGTATTGAAAATCTCTTAGGTGAAGAACTTACTCAACTGGGTGCCAGCCAAGTCGAAGTGGTTGGGGCGGGCGTGCGCTTTAAAGCCGATTTAGAAACGGCTTATCGCTGTTGTTTATGGTCGCGATTAGCGTCTCGAATTATTTATGTGTTGAGTGAGTTTTCGGTTCGTGATGATCTGGAGCTTTATTTGGGGGCGTCGGTCATCAATTGGCCAGACCACTTCCACGCATCGAAACGTATCGTTGTCGATTTTAATGGGACAAACCGAGAAATTCGCAATAGCCAGTATGGTGCGTTGAAAATCAAAGATGCGATCGTCGATCGTTTCACTAAAGCTGGCTTTGAGCGTCCAAACATTGACCGCGAGCGACCTGATCTGCGAGTACACATGCGTTTGTCCCGTGACAAAGGCATTTTAGGCCTTGATATGGCGGGCAGTGGTATGCATCAACGTGGTTACCGGACTGAAGCAGGTAAAGCACCGCTACGTGAGACACATGCAGCGGCATTAGTCATGAAAAGTGGTTGGCAAGCCGATAAGAACCTGCTTGACCCTATGTGTGGTTCAGGGACGCTATTGATTGAAGCGGCGATGATGGCTGCAGATATCGCGCCGGGATTAAAGCGTCGTCGTTGGGGCTTTGAGGCTTTTGAGAATTTTGATAACGAGATCTGGCAGGGCGTGCTAACGGAAGCCACCGTTAAGGCTCGCCGTGGTCCGAAGAAAGTGACAACGTCATTCTTTGGTCGTGATATGGATCGCCGTGTTTTGACCATTGCGCGTGAGAATGCAGGGCGTGCCGGTGTAGCGGCTTTGATTAACTTCGACGTAGAAGATGCAACGCAGTTAACCGCTCCTGAAGGCTTTGGTGAAGGTGTATTGCTGTCTAACCCACCGTATGGTGAGCGTTTGGGCACGACACCAACCTTGATAAACCTCTACACAGAACTGGGTAACCGTCTAAAAATTGCATTTTCTGGTTGCTCCGCGTCGTTTTATTCCTCTTCAAATGAATTATTGAGCTGTTTGCGTATGCGAGCAGATCGTCAATATAAGTTAAAAAATGGTGCGCTCGACGCGGTACTGAAATCCTATTTGATTACTGGTGGGGCCGTGAAACGTGATGGTGACAATGTCACCGTAGAAAAGGCACAAATTGCCCCTGATTTCGCCAACCGTTTGAAAAAGAACATGGGGAAAATCGAAAAATGGGCGAAGCGCGAAGGGATTGAAGCGTATCGTATCTATGATGCCGATTTGCCTGAATATAACGCGGCGATTGATTGGTATAAAGGTTACGTTGTCATTCAAGAGTACGCGGCACCAAAATCTGTGCCCGAAGAGAAGGCGCGGTTGCGTTTGATGGACATCATGCGGGCGACGATTGACGTGACAGGTGTTGATCCTAATAACGTGATTCTTAAAGTTCGCCAGCGCCAGAAAGGCACTAACCAGTATGAAAAACTGTCTCAAGCGGAAAAGACGATGACAGTGCAAGAGTACGGTGTCACGCTTGAAGTGAATTTGTACGACTACCTCGATACCGGCTTGTTCCTTGATCACCGCTTTACGCGCCGCCGTTTGGGTCAAATGGCGGCAGGTAAAGATTTCTTGAACTTGTTCGCTTATACCGGCTCTGCCACCGTGCATGCCGCAGTCGGTGGCGCGAGATCGACGACAACCGTCGACATGTCTAATACCTATCTTCGTTGGGCGCAAGAGAACATGGCGCACAACGGTCAAGTGGGTCGTCAGCATCAGTTTATTCAGGCAGATTGTTTGCAGTGGTTGCAACAAGTGGACGGCGAATATGATTTGATCTTTATCGACCCGCCAACATTTTCCAATTCAAAGCGTATGCAGCAGTCATTTGATGTGCAGCGTGACCACATCATGCTGATGGAAAACTTAAAACGCCTGTTAAGACCGGGTGGAACCATCGTGTTCTCGAATAATAAACGCGGCTTTAAGATGGATGCGGATAAGCTTCAAACATTAGGCTTGAAAGCGGATAACATTTCCTCGAAGACGTTACCACTCGACTTTGCTCGCAATAAGCAGATCCACAACTGTTGGATCATCACACACGATCAATAAGTATTTGATTAGGTTTAAAGGATTATGATTCTATACAGCACGGAAGGCTGTCATCTCTGTGAGGAGGCGTATGTGCTCCTCACTCAACTCGGTGTCTCAGATCAGGTCTCAATCGTTGATATTGCATTTGATGAGGCACTCTTTTCACGTTACGGGGTCACAATCCCTGTTCTCAAGCTTGAAAATAAAGACGCTGAGCTGAATTGGCCATTTGATTTGGCGACGTTAACAGATTGGTTAGATAAACATGGCATTAGTAACGATCAGTAACGCCCAGTTGGCGTTTGGTGATAACCCGCTTCTCGATCGCGCAGAATTTATTCTACAATCGGGTGAGCGTGTTTGTTTGGTGGGCCGCAATGGTGCGGGGAAATCCACATTAATGAAAGTACTGGATGGGCAGGTACAGCTCGATGACGGTACGCTTCAGTTTATGCAAGAGCTGCGTGTCTCGCGGCTTGAACAAGATCCGCCTCGCGATGCGTCGGGGACAGTGTTTGAGTTTGTTTCAGAAGGCTTGGCCGATGTCGGTAAACTACTGAATCAGTACCATCAAATGCTTGATAAAGTCGCACACGATGCGTCTGAGAGTAATTTTGCCAAGTTGGCAAAGTTGCAAGAACAGATTGATTTGGCGGATGCGTGGCGAACAGACACTAAGATTGCGTCAGTCCTTGAAGATTTGAATCTGGACGGCGCGACACAATTGGCCAGTCTTTCTGGTGGTTGGCAGCGCAAGGCTGCACTGGCGAAAGCACTCGCTTGCGACCCTGACGTGTTGTTGCTCGATGAGCCAACTAACCACTTGGACGTGACCACGATTGAATGGCTAGAGCGCTACCTAAAAGACTTCAAAGGCGCAATTGTGTTTATTTCTCACGACCGTGCCTTTATTCAGTCGATGTCTACTCGTATTGTTGACCTAGACCGAGGCAAGTTAAGCTCATGGCCGGGTGATTATCAAAAGTACCTTGATGGTAAAGAAGAAGCACTTCGTGTAGAAGCCGAGCAAAATGCCGAATTTGACAAAAAGCTGGCTCAGGAAGAGACCTGGATCCGTCAAGGGATAAAAGCGCGCCGTACCCGCAATGAAGGGCGAGTGAGGGCGTTGAAACAGCTGCGTCGAGAGCGTAGTGAGCGACGTGAAGTGATGGGGAAAGCGAACATCAATCTCGATACTTCATCGCGCTCTGGCAAGATTGTGTTTGAAGCGGAAAATATTCACTATTGTTTCGGTGACAAAAATATTGTCAGTGATTTTAGCTTTACGATTATGCGTGGCGATAAGATCGCGCTTATTGGACCGAATGGTTGCGGTAAAAGTACGGTGCTTAAGCTGCTGCTTGATGAACTTAAACCTATGGAAGGTAAGTTACACTGCGGTACCAAGCTAGAGGTGGCGTACTTTGACCAGTATCGCGAAGTGCTAGATCCTGAAAAGAGTGTCATGGATAACTTGGCCGACGGTAAACAAGAAGTGACCGTCGCTGGACGTACGCGACATGCGTTAGGGTATCTTCAGGACTTCCTGTTTCACCCCAAGCGAGCTCGGACACCAGTAAAAGCCTTGTCCGGCGGCGAAAAAAACCGCTTGTTGCTTGCCAAGCTTTTCCTCAAACCGTGTAACTTATTAGTACTCGATGAACCAACGAACGATCTGGACATCGAAACCTTGGAACTTTTAGAAGAATTGCTTGCCAACTATGAGGGCACATTGCTGTTAGTCAGCCATGACCGTCATTTTGTCGATAATACTGTGACCACATCCTGGATTTTTGAAGGAAATGGGCAGATTGATGAGTATGTTGGTGGTTATCATGACGCTCAACATCAACGCGCTAATTCAGCGGCGATGCAGGCCAAACTCGAAGCAGAGCGGATTGAAAAGAAACGCCTTTCTGAAGAGAAAAAAGCGGCAAAGCAGACCGAGAAAAAAACGAATAGCAAGCGACTGTCTTACAAACTACAACGTGAGTTAGAGAGTCTGCCAGAAAAAATTGAACAACTTGAACATGAAATTGCGAAGTTGCAGGAAGATATCAACGATCCTGCCTTTTTCCAACAGAATGATGATGTTACCAAAGCGACGTTGTCACGTTTAAACGATGCGGAACAAGAGTTCGAAATCGCTTTTGAGCGTTGGGAAGAGTTAGAAGCAATGCAAAAGGGACAATAATGCGAAAAATTGATGGCTTTAAGCTAAGTGTATTGACAGTAAGTATTGCCGCAGCTGCACAAGCGAATGCCGCGCTGTATCAAATCGAAGAAGTGACAGACATGCCAGCCAGCACTTATGCGCGCGCTGTCTCTGAATACGCTAATGCCGATTTGAACTGTTTTGATACTACAGCGAATTGTGCGGTAGCCGATACACAGGTCGCGGGTGAAACCTTGTTAGGTCGCATGGGTGAACCGTATCGTGATGAAGTGCCTTATATGGGGTTCTTCCGCAACGATATTGATGAGAGCGATGATCTACGTCGCTACTGTTATGACTTCCTTGGCTACAGTACTTGTGACTCTTGGGGGGACTCAGAGTGGTCAGCCATTGCAAGAGAGCGTGCGGGTTGGGGATCTGGATACAAAGCGAATTCCACCGCGATTAATAACGGCACTGTGCTTGATTTAAGCGCAATGACAGGTGACGCTGATGGGTCAACGGTTAACTCTGTCGTCAATACATTTGCCTCTGACGGTACCATTATTGGTTCTACCAGTGCGGGCTTTATAGAGAACAATAATGGCGCATACCCTCGTCAGTTCCGCAAGCGTGGCTTTGTGTATGATGGTGGAACGGTCACAGAGTTGAAGCCGCTGGCTGATATTAACGAAGTTATTGATACTCATGGCCAAACCAGTGCTTTTGATACGGTTGATTTTGGCGGCCAGCGCTTAGTCGGTGGGTCGAGTGCCAGTGTTGTCTTTGGGTCCAATTACTCATCGGATAAAACAGGTGCTCACAGTTGTACCGTAGGTACAGACAGCGAAGCCTGTAATAACTTATCGTTTGCGACGCAAGCCGTTGTTTGGGATCAAGCGGGGACAGCTTACCCAATGGTTTCCGGGTGGATTGGTGGTGGATCATGGCTAAATGACCATCGTGCCCGCCAAGCGTCACTGCGTGGTTTCGAGATCGTCGATACCGGCAACGGGGACGGTGCTCAACCGTATGGTGTGGGTTATTCTTCGCAGTGGATCAATGCTAACGGCATTGCGATGGCGGCACG
Organism: Thaumasiovibrio subtropicus; assembly: GCF_019703835.1. NCBI lineage: Bacteria > Pseudomonadati > Pseudomonadota > Gammaproteobacteria > Vibrionales > Vibrionaceae > Thaumasiovibrio > Thaumasiovibrio subtropicus. Next base: position 1,729,294 of record NZ_AP023054.1, read on the forward strand.
CGCCGTGGTTTTTGTACCAAAAGAGGGCGGTGTCGATATCGCGGACCTTGAAAACCCTCAATGGGAGTTGAGAACGATTCCGGGCTTGGAGCTGATTTCGGACGGTACCGCAGTTCGCCTGTTTACCAGCGCAGTTGATGTCAACCAAAGTGGCTTAGTGATTGGCCATGCCAAGAACGAAGTGGCGCAGTCACGTATCTTCCCGCATAAGAGTTTCGTCTACGACGTTAAGGCGAACAATACGGTTTTATTCGAAAGTTTAAACGGGATGTTCAGTAATGTGCACACGTTTGCGTCTTCTATTAACAACCACAGTGAGATTGTTGGTTGGACAGACGTTGAAATCGTCAATGAAATCTCAGGTCGCCAGCGTCGTCAGCGAGGCTTCATCTATCTTCATGGTGATGAGTCACGTAACCTAGCAAAGTTTAATAATAATCGTGGCTGGTTGTTAGATGATCTGACTTATAACTCAGGCGATGGTGCAGGCACACCATCTAACCAGTACCGTATCGCGCAGGCACACGACATTAATGACGCAGGCGTTATTTCAGCGACGGCGCTGAAGTGTGAAGGTGGCTATGATTCAGTGGCTTCGAATGCAACGTGTTCAGGGACTGAAACGCTGGTGGCCGTGAAGTTGATGCCAAATCCAGAAGGTGAGCCTGCGAGCCGCCCTCAGGAGTCGACTAACGTTGAGCGCAAGGGTGGTAGCTTCGGCTGGTTGGGCCTCTCTCTACTGGCCTTGATGGGGTTACGCAAGCGTCGTCAATAAGAAAGATCGAGATTTTCGCTCCTGTTCACAATTTAACCGGTAGGGCGAAAATCTCATTGCGATCTCTTCGCATTTCGTCAATTCTTACTGAGGAGTCATAAAAACTCCATCATTACGTCATAGTAATGAAGCACCACACATTGTAAGGATGAGGAACGAACTATGAAGAGACAAAAGCGGGATCGTCTAGAACGTGCGCAAAAGAGTGGATACCAAGCTGGTATTAATGGTCGCTCTCAAGAAAGTTGTCCGTATCAAACCTTAGATACCCGTACTCAATGGCTTGGTGGCTGGCGGGATGCCAGAGAAGATATACAAACCGGTCTCTACAAATAACACCCTTCGATTTAAGGATAAAGCCCCCCAAAAAGGGGCTTTTTCATTACCATTCTAACGCACTATAACTAATGAGCTTTATCTGTTTTTAAACTTTCGGGTCAAAGCTCACGATGAATTACTCATCGCAATGATTTATAGCTTTTCAAAGCAGAGAGCGTAGGAGCATCACGTAGCTAGCAACTGGCAAGAGAAAAGGGGATTTATCGAAGGGATTTGAGGGTGATAACACGGTCTAAAAACAAAAAACCACCCAGAGGGTGGCTTTTGTCACTATTCTAATCGACTTAGAAAGTAGAGGTATCGGTGAAAAGACCTACTTTAAGATCTTTTGCAACGTAAATTTCTTTACCATCAACAAGGACACGACCGTCAGCCACACCCATGATGAGTTTGCGGTTGATGAGACGCTTTAGGTTGATTTCATAAGTGACTTTCTTCGCGTCTGGTAGGATTTGACCAGTGAACTTGACTTCACCAACACCGAGTGCACGACCTTTGCCCGCACCGCCATTCCAACCAAGGAAGAAGCCTACAAGCTGCCACATGGCATCAAGTCCAAGACAGCCCGGCATAACTGGATCGTTTTGGAAGTGACAATCGAAGAACCATAGATCAGGCTTGATATCGAGTTCTGCGTGGATGAAACCTTTACCGTACTCACCACCTTCGTCGGTGATTTTGACAATACGATCCATCATCAGCATATTGTCTGACGGTAATTGAGGACGACCCGGGCCAAATAATTCTCCAGTGCCCGCAGCAACGAGGTCCTCGTATTCAAATGATTGACGTTTCATCAGCATAGTTCTTCTAACAGCTCCTTATTGTGGTGCAGCCAATTTAGCGAACACGTGTACGCTAAACAACTCGGATCAGTTCTGGACAAACCAGTTAAGTATTCGACTTATAAGCCCTCTTGGCGGTAAATCGTCTCCATGAAATTCGTCGATTCGTTGGCCAATTTTGTTAAGCAGCGTCTCTTGATCTCGCTCACCATCAAAAGGCACTTCTGTAAGCAGAGGTAGGGCTTGGTGGACATCTTCAACAGGCCAAAGATGGAATTGACCTTCTTTAATCGCATTCATCACCTCGTCATTGAGGCACAAGTTGACGATATTGGCTTGCGGAAGAATCACGCCTTGTTCGCCTGTCAGGCCGCGATGAGAACAGACGTGGAAGAAGCCTTCAATTTTTTCGTTGATGCCGCCAACCGCTTGGACACGGCCAAATTGGTCTACGGCACCGGTGACCGCGATCTGTTGATTGATTTCCACTTTACTCAATGCGCTGACAAAGGCGCATAATTCCGCCAAAGACGCACTGTCGCCGTCGACTTCGCAGTATGACTGTTCAAATACGATGGAAGCGGAGTAAGGCAATGGTTGATTAAGATCGAGCGCTGCACTTACAAAGGCTTGCATAATCATCATGCCTTTGGCGTGAATGTTCCCTGCCATATCTGCTTTTCGTTCCACATCGGCAATGTCGCCATCACCAAAGTGAACCACACAGGAAATACGCGAAGGCTCGCCATACGATTTGGGATGGCCTGACATCTCGACCACGGTGAGGCCATTTACTTGGCCAACTTCTTTGCCTTTACAGTCGATGATGACGTGTCCACCGTGAATATCTTCCAACGCACGGTTAGGTAAATACGATTCTCGGAACTCGATAGCAGCGCGACTCAATTGTATTGCGTCTTTGGTGATCGCATCCCCGTTGGCTTCTAGTGCCGCTTCTGTCAGTACGCCTACATGCCAGAGAGGACAAAGCGGCAGTTTATCATGCTCTTCGGCTTCACGAGCGCCTGCGCGAAACAGTGCAGGCCAGGCGTCATCGGCCATCTTCGGAAGATTTAAGCGTTCACACCAATCGGTGACCATACTGGTATAGGCGTTAAGCATGCCTTCATGGAGCTCAACATCTTGCTCATACTCGCCATAGATCCAAAGGCCAGAAAAGACGTCAGGCTCTCCGGCTTCAATATCAGCCATCGAAGTACGATCACCGTAAACCACCAGCTTAATATTGAGAGACGCAGGCTCGGGCAAGGGGAGTTGCTTTTTATTGTCGATTGCACGCCATGCCAGCTTCTCACCAGCGACGACGGCTTTGATCTCTGGCCAAAGTGATGCATTAGCGAGCAATTGAGTCGCAGGGATTAACAAGATGCCATTGTCCGCATCGTGCAAGAACCCCGGTTTTTTGTGTGTATCACCTTGTGCATCTTGATAGCAGTAACCCAGCATACTCTGCGCATTAAAAGTAGAAGGCGCGATGATATTGCACACGTCCTTTGCTTTGATCATTGCGATTAACTCATCACGGTAAAGCATGTTTTCCTGAGAAGTGATGCGAAGAATGCGAGGCTGATGGGTGAAACGAACAAAGCGGCTGATGGCGTCACTCAAACGAGGTTGCAGTTCCTCACGAAAAGAGGACGAATAAGCGAGTTGAGAAAGCGGAGATTCAAATCGAGCGTAATCTGGTTCGAACTGCAACCAGTGTTGGTTTTGCATAATGAGTAAGGCCATCAGTAATAGGGATAAAAGGAGTCGATTATATACACATACGAGTAAAAATGCAGGTTTAAGTCAGGTTGGCGATGTTACTTAGCTCAATTTGTGTAAAAAAAAGCCTCAAGCGTGAAAATGCGTACTGGTTCCAGCAATTTGTCGTTAATTCACAGAGTTGCGGATTGACCCCGCATTCGGGCCACGTTGATATTGTCACTCCACTTGGTAATGCATTACACTGTCACCGAGACTCAGCAAACGACAAAATGGAACTCCGCCAACATGAAATATCAACAGCTTGAAAACCTCGAAGCCGGCTGGAAATGGAAATACTTAGTGAAAAAGTATCGTGACGGTGAAAAGGTGACTCGCTATATCGACACAAGTGAAGATAAAGCAGCTGTTGAGCAACTTTTGGCGTTAGAGCATGAACCAACGCTCGTGTTAGAGTGGATCGATGCCAACATGGCCGAGCCGTTAGAAAATAAGCTTAAGCAAGCGATTCGTGCGAAGCGCAAGCGTCACTTTAATGCCGAGCAGGAGCATACCCGCAAGAAATCGATAGACCTTGACTACAAAGTTTGGAAGATGCTCGCCGACAAGTCGATGGAAATGGGCTCGACGCTTTCGGAAACCATCGAATATCTACTGACTGAATCTAACCGTGCCTCTCAGCGTGTCTCCGATATTCGTAATGATCTCAGTGAACTTCTCAACATGGATGATTGATTATGCTTTACGTATTGTTACTGGCCATTGCGGTCTGTGTCTTTGTTTTTATAGACCGTCCGATTATTGCAATGTGGTTTAAAGATGGGGATATCACTAAGTCCAAAGGGAATATCCCTCACGGTTTTTTGCATGACTGCAAAGAGATCGGCCACAAACAGCCTTTTTCTGGTTCGATTAAGGTGTATAAAAACCGCTTTACAACCAAACTCGTGTTTTCTAAATCGGTGCCTGCTAAAGTGAAGCAGCGCATTCGTAACGTTTTTCCGCATCAAGCCAAGTTAAAAGCGCGTAAATAAACCATCATCAAAACGTTATGTCTCAAAAGTGTTTGCCATTTTTGGGACTAACCAATCATTTTCTTAGCATATTCTGATACTTATTGACCAATCTACGTTTGCGTACAGAATTCGATACTGCTAGCCTGAAAGCTGTTTTTATTTATGGGATAGCTTGTGTGTCTGAATCTGCGGTCAACGTCAACATTGAAGACGATCTCCGTTATCTGCGTGGAGCAGAAGCTTTTAAACTCGTCTCGCTTTCGGCTGAAGTGACGCTGTCTATTACTACCGCGCTCGGAAAAAAGATACGTTGTAAATCTCGCCTCACAGGCTGTGACTTTGGTAATCATATCTTTCTTGCCTCTCCGGATATTTCTCCTCGCGATAAACGTTACTTCTTGAATGCGGGGTATTGGGTCCAAGTGGATACCATCTGTGATCGGGGTGAAGGCGCTAGGCTCTCATTCAAATCACGTATCACTCGCTACGTTGATGAGTTGGACCTACTTGCGATTGAGTTGCCATATACGGTGACAATGAAGACCTTGCGCAGTGAGTCTCGTTATGCCACGTCGATTAAAGGTGTTGTGGCAAACAGTGACAAGAAAGTGCCTATGCTCATTACTGATTTATCCAAGCAAGGATGTGGCTTAGCGCTGAATCGTTTGCATGATGTGCTTTCAGTAGAGCAGCAAGTAAAAATCCGGGTTAAGAATGACTTAACCAATCAAGTGTTTGTTTTAAGTGGCGAAGTGAAAAATAGAACGTTAGGCAGTGGTGATATACGTGTTGGCGTAAAGTTCAATGACAAAAGCGCTGATGGCGTGCGTCAACTCATGTCACAGCTTACTTACAATGGCGATGCGCTTGTCTTTGCCGCTAGTTAAACGCGAGAAGCAAAAGACTCCGGCGCGATAACAACACGGTTTTTCCCTGAAGACTTCGCGCTGTAGAGCGCTTTATCTGCCGCGTTGAGGATCTCTTCTGCTTCCAGCCCCGGTCGGTATTGTGCAATGCCGATACTCACACTCGACGTAACGTCACATTCTTCTTCGGCTCGGTGAGAAAAGGTTTCCCGAATCAGATCTGTTGTCAGCATTGCATCATCGATGGAGGAGTATGGCATCAGTACAATGAACTCCTCGCCACCAAGACGCGCTGCGGTGTCTTTTGCTCGGCAAGCATCCCGCATGGTTCGAGCAAGCGTTTTAAGCACAATATCCCCTTTAGCATGGCCGTAGGTATCATTTAGCTGCTTAAAGTTATCGATATCGAATGCCGCTAAAACGTATACATGGTGATGGTTCTTTTCTGCGCGCAAATGTTCATCGTGCAGGATTGAGAAGAAGGCACGTCGATTTTGTAGTCGCGTCAAGGAATCGAATTGTGCTTCATATTGCCAATGGACTTTCGCTTTTTCTGTCTCGATGAGGTGGGCTTTTTGCAGCGTGATCCCGTACACGGCAATCGCACATGAGAAGACAAACGCCATCATTTCCGAGTTAGTCTCTACAGAACTCGAGGAAACCAGTGCGCCATGACCGTTGGCCGTAAGCAAAATAAAGCACAGCATCGTACCAGCACTAATGAGAGACGCTAACCAACCGTCCAACCGAAATGCCGCCATAACCAAGCAAGGTAGCACTAAGAAAGCGATCCAATCGTTACCCTCACTCATGCTGAACACTAAAATAGACGAAATCAACACGACAAGTATGGCGAGGTCGGTGAGTTGCGGGGTGATGTCGTCAGATCGTTTATGCCAATTGGCATAGCATTGATAGATGAGCAGAATACCCAAGCTGTCGGCAAGCACCAGCATACGCTGGGTTTCCAGTACTTCATTGAAATGAATGTAGCCACCAAAAAAAAGGTTCGCGCTGATGATGGAACTGGATAGTAAGGTAGGAAATAGGCAGCCGTATAGGCCAAGCTTAAACAGATCGTTGCTGTATTGGATGCCGTTGGGGAGCGACTTTTGCAGCATCTTCATACCCCAGACCGGCGCGAGTAGATCGCCGAACGCGGCGACAAAGGTGTGGAATACGCTATGTGAGATATCGTGGCCGATATGGAGTCCATTAAAATTAGCAAGAAAGCTCGCAAGAAAGATTACTGGTGCTGCTTTCAGTCCATGCCTTAAAAGCATGACTAAGCCGACGCCGCCAGGAAGCCAGATCATGGTGAGATTTTCTGGCTGCAGTGAGAATAAGTGCATACCAAATCGAGCGAGAATGAAATAGGCAATACCCATCATTACTATGCTCAGCCAAGGAGATTTGGCATCAGTTTTTGGAATCATGGCCTCAAATTCGTTGCAACGGGACGTCAAAAAATCAAAAAAATGTACCTATCAGTATGAGTGGTGTAAATGAAAAATGTGCAAATTGTCGATCCAGTCGATCAGTTTGATTGAATTTATATCGGTGTTGCAGTGTAACTGTCTGCCTAGTTATACATAGGAGACAGATCTTACGCTTAATGCTATCAGGGTATGAGTAGTACGCAGTTAATCTAATAGACCGTGAATGAGGCTGCCAACAGCTGCGTCCGGATGTGGGTCGGTGAGATAAATCGGCTTTTGTTTGGCGACAGCGTAACCGAGGTCAATGAGGACACTAGTACCTATGTAACCAGAAGGGTTTACGATAATGACAATGTCAGCATCATTGATGCGTTGAAAACAAGATTGCACCCCCGCCGCGATATCTGGATTGAAGGAAGGCACTGAAATCGCATTAAAACCCAGTTCGCGCAGTGTCGTCGCTGTTTCTAGCAATGCGTCGTTGAATTTAAAACTGCCACATAAGCAAACGTGGCTGCCTGAATCAATGTGTTGAAGAATATCCATTTCGCTTCCATTTCTTATTTACAGCTGAGATTCGATAGGGAGGTAGCCCATTAAACGATTAGAGACGCGTTTAATCCATGACGTATGCGGCTCTTTAGTGCAGGTCTGTTGGCCTCTTCGCCAGGATAAAGAGCCTTTTTCAATAGAGAGTTTAAACGCGCCGTTTCGAAGCGCGGCAACGAGCTTATCCGTGGTGTCAATGGCCAGTGCTGGGCAGTGTAATGTCACGCCAATTTCAGTGTTTTCAAAAAACGAACGCGGATCGAAATTGAAACTGCCGATAAAAGTGGCCGCTTGATCAAAAACAAAGAACTTCGCATGCAGACTGGAGCGAGAAGCAAACCACTTCGGTAGGGATTTACGCAGTTTTTCATTGGTGACACTGCCGTCAATTTCATAGAGATTAACTCCCGCCTTTAAAAGCGCTTTGCGATACTTCGCATAACCAGCATGCACAATGGGAACATCATTTGAGGCGAGAGAGTTGGTGACAATAATGACCTCGATCCCCTTTTCCGTTAAATGTTCAAAGAACGCCACCCCTTGTTCGCCTGGCACAAAATAGGGCGATACAATCACCAGCTGTTGTTCAATACTCTCAATTAAAGGCATTAATTGGGCTGATAACATGACATCTTCACGACATCGAGGTAACGAAACTTTGTAAACATCGTCCGCTTTCACTTCAGCGTTTGCCCAGTGAAAGCTGAGCTGCGAGAAATCATTCACGGCTAGAAAGGGGTTGCGAAAAAATGTTCGTAAGAATGAATTGTGGTTTTCGAGGTCAAGAAGTTGCTGATAGGCAGTGAATTTTGCCATTAACGCGGCATGGCTTCCTGCCTCTTTAATAACGTCACATATTGCCATAGCCCTTGAGCTGTTCCAGAAAGAATCAAAAGCCGTTGAAATATCATCCGCTGCTGGGTTGGTGACCAACACATCGAGATCATCGAACACAACGTTTGGATTCGCACCAAAGTACTCATCACCAATATTACGTCCACCGATAATAGAAACTTGGTTATCGGCCGTAAGGGATTTGTTGTGCATTCGGCGCGAGGTATTCCCGAACCCGAATAAAAGCTGAGTATAGAGATTCTGTTTTCGGCAAAACGCATTAAACAGCCGCACTTCAATATTTGGGTGGGCATGCAAGTGTATGATCGAATCATCAAGGCCTTGACTACCAAAATCGTCGATCAGGGCGCGAACACGCACACCACGCTCTGCGGCTTTAATCAGCTCCGCGGCAAGCAATTTACCCACCGTATCATTGCGATAAATGTAGTATTGCAGATCAATAGTAAACTCGGCATTGCGAATAAGGGCGATTCGCGCCGCCAGCGCATCAAAAGGATCATGTAGTAAACAGTGCCCGGTCAACGAATCTGCCTGATTGCCACGCTGCTTTTGAACTGCGTCTCTTAGTTTTCCCGCTTTGTCTGTAGGAATACAGTAAGACGTAACAGCATGATGAGCTTGCAACGGCTCACGGTGGCTGAATAGGGCGGTGATCAATTTCTCTGGCAAGGTTTGGCGGTTCATAGGCACTCGTCACTTAGGATCAAAGCATTATTAACCAAAAGTGTGGGCAAACCCTTGGTTTGGGTCAAAGTTCTGTCCTAGCGAGTACAATTAATTCACCCCAGTGATAGTTAATCATGAGTGGATGGGTAAGATAGCGGGCAAGTGACAATGAAGTCACGCATTTGTATGCGATGTTACGACGCAAGTGGATGAATTGTATTGATTCTGATCCGAGTTAACAGTGACGTACTTTGCTTAGTTGCTGACTGTGATTGTATCTCTACCAATCCTTTTAGATTCATACATAGCCTGATCAGCACGATAAATAAGAGACTTTAAAACAGGGGCAGGATCGATTGCCTCTGAACTGGTACTCAAAATCTTAATCTCTTCCAACAAAAAGTAACTAATACCAACGCTCACTGTCACATGCATTTTTCTGAGTTCTGCATTTGCAGAGATAGCGGATTTCGCACGCTCTAAGATCTTCAAAAAACAACCTTCAGATTTATCTAGCATTAATAACGCAAACTCATCACCGGCAAATCTAGATAGGTAGTCCGTATCTCGAACAGAGTTCTTGAGTGTTTGAGCAACTAACGTTAAGACGCGATCGCCATGAACATGCCCATAAGTGTCGTTAATGACTTTAAAATTATCTACATCAATGACTGCCATGCCAATCATGGCGCGATCGCAACCTGTCTTCTTCAGAGCGTCGCTCAAGCAATCGGAAAGGCCTTTGCGATTCAAAAGGCCGGTAAGATTATCATGTGTAACCATGTGTTGGAGCTGCTCATTTTTTCGCTCTAACTCAAGCTGCGTTCTTTTCAGCTCGGTAATGTCTGTATGAGCCCCAAACAACCGTATTACTTTACCATTCTCATCTCGAATTGCTTTTCCACGACATCTAACCCAAACAGTCGTGCCATTCTTATGTTTGTATCTTACTTCTTGATCGTACTTGTGGTTTGGATCTTCACAATGCAACAAAAAATTCTTTGTTGCTAACTTCAAATCATCCTGATTGATGAGCTCTTGCCATTCAGTGACGAGGTGGGCTTTGTCTGCGGGATCATAACCGAGAAGATGCCATAGCTCAGGGCTCATCCACTCGTTATTGCCTTCAACTACATCCCAATACCAAATCCCATCAAGTGAGCTTTCACAGATAAAGTCAAAGATTTCTGGGTTACTAGAGATAAGAGAATAAAGCTCTTCTTTCAGATAGTTCTCTTCAGCCATCTATACCACCTCAATCAACTCATGTGTACTATCAATAATAGAGCGTCCCCATGTCTTCTGGGGACTCTACAGAGGTCATCGATCTGATTTACCCCTTTGGGGCTAGATGTATCGTTTCTCTCACGACGATCAAACACGAGTAAACCGAGAGAGTGTGGTATCGCTGATTTGGATCTTAGAGGTAGAAAAGTGTTCCTAATGGATCAACAATATCTTTTTTTTAGCCCAGAGCTAAAAAATTTGTTAGAAGCAACGTCTATAAGGCTGACGTTTACTTTAGGCCTGAGTTTTTTTGGTGGGTGAATATCTGAATAATCACCTTAACTTAGCAGTCTATCGTTGGATTTTTGGGTCTGAAGAAAGCACCATCTTAGTTAAAATTCACGTAAATCTATGTTAGCGATCGCAGCGCTATCAATCTTATCGAATTCGGAGATTATATGGATATTCTAGTTGAACAAGAAATTGAACTTCACCAGTACAAAATCCGTCAGAACGACGTGGATAGAAAACGTTTGATTCATCCACAATTCTCAGAAGTTGGTAAATCTGGGAACAGCTATGACTTTGCCTCAATCATTGAAATGATGAAAAATGAAAAACCGTCAAATACTCGAGTTCATTCGCAAGCCTATGAGTGCATTCAACTTGAACCCTCTGTCCAAATGCTAAAGTATAAGTCAGCCATTGTCGATGAGGTAGGCGAGGTCAGTGGCTATGCTAAACGCTGTTCTATTTGGGTTTTACTGGTTCATCTTGGCAACTAAAATATCACCAAGGCACACCATGCTCGCCTTTTGAGTTAAATTGATTAATTTCTCTTAGGTATCGATGACTGATTATTTCGTTGAGAGTTTGATGAGCTGGTGGGATAGGGCGCGGGTGGGTTTAGATGGTCCGTTAATTGTCTACGTTTTCTCGGTAACACCCGTAATCGTATGAGTTAGGATAGAGCAATAGATTTGAAAAATTTATCAATGGCTGTTGTCGTTAGGAATGGATGTGTTCTTGTACAAAAGCGTTATCGACATAATCAAGGTATGGTGTTTGAATTTCCAGGTGGTGCAGTGGATCCAAAAGAATCTGGTGTTCAGGCGGCAGTGCGTGAGTTATGGGAAGAGACTGGGATATCAAACGTTAAGGCATTAGGAAGTCACACGCTTACAAACCAATTTGGTGGTGATATTCACTATGTTCTTATGGCAACTTCGGCAGGCATTGAACCAGAAGCTCTTGATCCTGAACGTCAACAAAGTTTCTATTGGTTCGATCCTACGGATATCCCGTTAACCGACTTCTATGACGCAGACATAGAGTTCATTCATCAATACCTACCGAATTACATAGCAAAAACTAATATGTACGATTACTTGTATGAATATACCGAGTCAGAGTTTCTAGAAGCCATGAGGCTACTAATGGTGCCCGGTGTAAGTGAACAAATAGGGCTGACAGATTATGAGTTTGAAAAGCTCTCTGATCATATGACGGCACTTATCGTCAGAGATGTGCAACATCCACTTGATATTGGGTTGATGTATTCGACTGAACATCCTCACCTAAACAGCTCACCTGAGAAACTCATCACCGAAATTAAAAGGCACTGTGAGGCTGAGCGAATTCCCTGTTTTAGGAAGAGCTAAACAGGGAACTCATGAAAACCGCAAGAGCAACATTGCGTTTTATTAACAACTAAAACCGATGACGACATCATTTTACGCGAAGTAAAACACTGCGTTGGCAATAGAGAATGGCGTTTTATACTACTCATAAAACAATTTACTGTTTATTTACACAGTGTTTGTGTGTATGCTCCTCGTGTCAACTAAGGAGCTATATATAATGATGTTAACATTCGAAGCGAAAGTCCCCAGCCCAATAGAGTTTTGTGAAATGCGTGTGAAGGCAGGTTTGTCCCCAAAGTCGCTAAAGGCAGCTACGATTGCTTTACCAAACAGCCTGTATGCTATCTCGGTTCGAGATGGTGGTGTCTTGATTGCCATGGGGCGTGTGGTTGGAGATGGTGCATGCAATTTTGAAGTAGTGGATGTCGCGGTTGATCCAAATTATCAGGGGCAAGGGTTAGGCCGAAAAGTCATGGAGCATATAGATGACTATTTGTCGTCGGTTGTCTTGGAAGGCTCTTATGTTTCGATGATCGCCGATGAGCCAATATTCTATGAAAAGTTGGGGTACAGGCTCGTTTCTCCCTCTAGCCAAGGCATGACGAAGAAGTTTAAACCGCGCGCATAAAAAATTGAACTCCGTATTGTTCGTTGTTTGTGACTGCTTGGTTCTAGTATAACTCATTAATAACAGGATGTTAGCCATATGACTAAGAAGACTCGATTATTAATTGAAGACGATAGCGGCAACCCAATTTTAACCGCGTATATTGCAGAACCTGGTTGTGATTATGAAGGCGCAGATTTGTCAGGGTTGTGTTTCATTGGGCAGAGGGGCTTGCGTGGTCGTTGCTTTAAGGGGGCTATTCTTTACTGGGCTAACTTATCCGATTCATACTTTAGTGGATGTGATTTCCGTAACGCAGATATGAGAGGGTCTGTTTTAATCAATGCAATATTGACTAACTGTGACTTTAGAGGCGCAAAACTCGGTAAAGATAATATGGGAGGCCAAGCTGAAATCGATGGGGCTAGTTTTGAAGGCTCGATTTACGACAAAAATACCGAATTTCCAGAAGGTTTTAGCCCAAAATCTGCGGGTATGCGTTATCAAGCAGACAGCTAATACAGGTTTTGTGAAGATGTTGCATGTACACCCTTAAGTGCGCATTATGCCACTACAAACTAACACCGATGATGACATCATCACCTGATTCTTACGCTGAGGGCATTATGAGCTGGCTAGGTAGGGCGCGGGTGGGTTCAGGTGGTGAGAAGAGATCATCACACGCGAAGCAACATATGGCGCTCAACGAGAACTCGCTCTCGTTGAGCGCCGACATGATACTACTCAACAATTCATTTATTAGTACTAAACCGACTTCTTTACATAACAATTAGATTACTGTCTAACACATTTCATTGAATCTAATTTTGGAAAAAAATCCTTGATTCCTATACAAAACCTCATCAATCAGTTTTTGAAAACGTTTCCAATCACTGAATATTGGGAAAGCACTAATCAGTATGCCGTTCTCATTTTCCTTGGTGTCAAATGAGGGGATTAAACTTAAATGTCTGCAATGTACTTTGTGCACGCTTAATAGTTGATTTGAAATGTACGTTTTCCAATAAATTCCTGGTATGAGTTTATTAGGATCCAGACCAATCCATTTAGTCCGAACTTGACTATCAGTTTGATTGCTTACTCTGTTTCGATGAACTAGTTCGTCTCGATCACAACAGAAAGCAAATGAAACACCGGATATCCGCGATATCTTCTTGAATAACAGGCTATAGGTGTTTGATGGTACTTTAAGGCTGAAGTCAGCTCTCAGCTTGTAAAAGCCATCTTTGTAACAAAAGTAAATTGATGCTACTTCTGAATACAGGTAAAAACCATCTCCTTCACCCATGTAGTAGTCTAAATCAAAATTACCTGAAGGACGCTGGCGCTTTCTATTTCTTTGATTAGCATTAAAATAGCGCAAATTTAGCTTCAAATCAGAACTGGTTAGCGCAAAGAAAACTTTTCTTGACGCCTCTTTATCAAAATATGCAGTAACTATCACCATAAAACGAACCTAATTTTTCTCAATATGCCAAAATCAGTACTGATTATTTAACATTAGTTAGCGTAATTTATTGATTTTATTGATTAATTTCGACATTGCTTTTTCGCTTTTAGTGATGGCTATTATATTAACAAAAATTGTTTTGTAGAGTGTGACGGTTTTCTTAAAACTTTAAACTTAGTCTTAATATTAAGATATACGTAAATGACTATATATTAATAAGTATGCCATCCATAATGAAATATACCCTGTAATTAAACTGTAACGTCATGCTGCTATTAATATCAATATGAATGAAAAGAAAAGATAATTATCTCCGCCAAATTACCACTTTGGCTTCAAAAAGTATAAGGTATTTTCATGGGCGTAACATCGGGTCTTATTAAGGTCAAAGAAGGATATGAGAGCCAAGTTGATGTTTGGAAAAACATTGCAATAGCAAGAGAGAATGAGTTTAAAAATCACTTTTCAAAAAGGCGTTGTATCAGAGTCTTGGTTTCAAGTAACTATTAAAGGCGAAGTATACTTACTATGGCATCGTTACTCAAAAAATACACCAATCTATATAGACATTGTAAATCATAGAGTTAGTAGGCTTGAAGCGTTTAATATGGAACTTATTTCTGAAATATCGGATAGCACAAGCTACATTATTACCACTCCTTTATTACACTACAATAATGACGACAAGTAGAACGCTATTTGTCACTAGAACAATGGTTGAAACTCGAATCATTACTTGGATCAAACACAGAGTCAAAGGAAGGACGACATGTATTCACACCTTATTCTATATGTAAAAGATCAACAAAAAGCACTGAGTTTTATTCAAGAGTGTTTTGTACAAATCCGGTGTTAAACGTGCCGGGAATGACGGAATTTCATTTAAGTAACGAGTGTACCTTGGGATTGATGCCCTACAGCAGTATTCACCGCCTACTTGGAGAGGAAATCACAGCGCCAGAACTCGCCAATCAGAACCCATGTGCCGAGCTTTACATCGAAGTTGACAACCCTCACGAATATCACGGGAGAAGTCTTATCAGTGGGGGAACAGAACTTAGTGGCATTAAAAAAAGAGATTGGGGTCATACAGTGGGCTATAGCAAAGATATCGATGGCCACATCATTGCTTTTGCAAAGGCTAGTGATGATTGATGCGCGAATTGTCACGCTGAGAGTATCAAGAGCTGGCTAGATAGGGCGCGGGTGGGTTCAGGTGGTGAGAAGAGATCATCACACGCGAAGCGACACACGGCACTAGACGAGACCTCAGTCTCGTTTAGCGCCGGTATCAAGTTGCATGTTGTCACAGCAATTTACATCCCATCACTAAATCAGATTATGTAGGTTACATTCTTATCGATTATTCAGACACTTTACGCTAAGTTAATCAATATGCCTTTCAAGTATGAGATAACAAGGGGTCGCCCATCAAGTTTGCTCTCTCACTATTGTTATTACTTTTCGTTGTGACTCGTTGCTTCAAAGCCTTTAAACAGTTCACGTCACCTTTGTTCCGTGATGTTCTACTTACAGGCAAACATGCAAATCATAAAGTTCAACCTATCAGAGTGATGTTTTTGTTACTACTCCTCACAGTCACTTCAACAAACATAATGGCATCTGATCTCTATGGCTATTACAGCAATGTAAATTCTAAACACGGAGAACCATCAGGTTATGAAGTGCTAATTCTTAACAATGGTCAATCTGACTTGAATAGTGTCTCAATTCTCTTTCAACTTTTCGAAGGATGGCCTAAGAAACCAGAGTTACTTGACTGTTTCGAATGCTCGCCAGATAACATTACTTTTGAATCGGAAGTGATGGGCAAATTTGAAGGTAAAGTCCAAAATGACACGTTAGTGGGTGAATTTGTTGAAATTGGTTACTCTCTCAATCTATCGAGATCAACGAGTTTTTGGCAACGAAGTATATCAACCCAAGATAAATGAGTGCACTATCAATGAAAACGGCAGATTAGGCTACCTTTCTACAGCGCGCACTAAGAGCGGGCGAGGTAGGGCGCGGGTAGGTTCAGGTGGTAAGAAAAGATCATCACACGCGAAGCAACACACGGCGCTAGACGAGACCTCTCTCTCGTTTAGCGCAGATATCAAGTCGTGTTTTGTCCCGGCAATTTGCATCTCATCACCAAATCAACTTCTGTGGGTTGCCTTCTTATCCATAATTCACGCATTATAAACAAGGTTAACGATACGATTTCCTAGGCTCAAACCTCCTAAGAGTGAGTAGATATGTTTAGGATAGATATTGCTCTATCCAGCTGGAATACATAGTTCGCAGGATATGTGATTCTTTTCCACATAATATGACTCGCAAGATTATATGATTTAATGTAAGTTATTGTTTATAAGTAACTAAAGTCAGCAATCCCAAGTTAGGTATGCATGCTATGCGGAAGTAAACTTAGGGAAGTTATACGGAAATAATCCGTATCTAAAGCGTTATGCGCAAAGGAAGTTGAATGAAGATTTCAGATTTTAGAGAGATCCAAGAGAAAAGTTTCTATTTTGATTTTTGAAATATGAGGTTGATATCATAATAGAGCTTGGAAATGATGAGTCATTACAAGGCTTTGAAAATATTCTAAAGAGTGTAATGTGTTGGGATTCGGAATTTTTAAATCGTTAGAGCCGATGCTTTTGCCTATTATGATGTAACTTTAGCCATGTATGGAGAAAAATATCCTGCTATCCAAATGAGCGAAGATATTTGGAAGTTTTTGCGGATTGGAACCATCACATTGTTTTCTCATGATGAGCAATACTACGCTATGGCAAACGGAAGCTGTGAATGGGAACAGGAGCATGGATTAGAGATCGATGTGAATGAATTTAACCAAGTTCTCTATGTTGGCTCATTTATTAGCAATGGATTTCATGAAAACCCGGAAAATCCTAGCACATATAATTACGTAAAAAGTGGCGCATAACAAGACACTGCAACCAACTGCCAAAACTGTTATTTGTTTTGTAATAATTGTGTTTAAAGCGCAATGCGGTAGCCATTGTATTGCGTTGGCAGCGGCTTAAGCAGGCGTAAAGTGTAAGAAGCAATGAATCAAAGCAAGCGACTAGAAAAGTACTTCACCGACTTAGGATCTAAGGATCAACCTACACGAGATCTAGCAGCAGAGTATCTTGGTGATCTCCTTGAGGCTGAAGTTATAAGTTCTGTTAGATTACAAGAAATCATTGATCAGTTGGGCTCACGTCTAGAGTACGAGAAAAGTGATATCGTTCTAGAGAGCATATTAAATGCACTGTCACACTCAGTCTTTAGCCGCCATGATCTGCAGCTACCGAGTAAAGCTATATGGTCTATACTTTCAAGGCTAAACGGTTGCGCATTCGAGCACGCCAAATATATCCTTGAAAACACTTAACAATCACATTGAAGCCGACCTATTACACGCTTGCTGGGTGGGCGTGAGTCTTAAAAGAATAGCAAGCGTGTAATGGGCGTCTTATATGGACGTTATATGCTTTTGGAGTTTGGCAGCATGGAAGAGTTCAAAAAATTTGTTGATATCACAAAGCTTGATGAAAAGCATCGATCGATTAGTCAACTTACTGGCTATATACCAGATCTCAAAATAATTCATGAGGATCTCTCAGAAGTTACCTTAAATGATGAAGTCCCAGAGGATATTAGAGGTCAATTTAATGTAGCGAAGAACATGGGGCTTTACTGCTACTTTTTCTACGCTCTTGCTCCAGAAATTCAGCTAAAAACTTATACAATTATCGAGTCAGCCTTACGACTAAAAGCAGAGCAAGTTGGTATTTGTGGAAAAAATAATCGACCACTAATGCTTAAAAAATTGCTAACTCTTGCTGTAGATAAAGGTTGGATTACTGATAGTGGCTTTCGACATATTGATAACCCAAGTTCAACTAATGAATGGTGCCGAAGCATGATCGATGTTATTTCTAGATTGCGTAACTCACAAGCACATGGCTCAACCTTATTAGTTCCAGACTTTTACCATCACATCTGTGTGTGTGCGGATTTTTTAAATCAGTTGTACCCTAAACAAGAACACATATAACAAATTGTTTAACAGCGATTCAAAACACATGCCATTTTCGCTAATCTCTATAGCATGGCACACTAGTTTTGCTTGCATTAACAAGGAGTCGTCATGTTTTGGTTCTTGAGTTTAATCATCATCGCTCTCATCGTCGCATTGCTGATGCGCACACATAACCCCAGTACGATAGCCCTTAAAAAAACACCAACCATCAAACCAGTAAAGCACACACCAATAAAGCGCACACCTCAACCAAGTAACACAATCACCAATTTCAAAGAGGGTGTAAGCGCTGCGCCAAAGGAAGAAACATTTCATCCGTATAAACGAATCAATACATTAATGTCACCAGCAGAACGTTCTTTCTACGGTATACTACAAAAGTGGTAATGGAAGAGAAATACACGATCTTCAGCAAGGTGCGAATCGCAGACGTGCTTACTCCAGAGTCCACGCCGGATAAGAGTAAATGGCAACGAGCATTCAATAGTATTTCTGCAAAGCACTTTGATTTCGTCATCTGCGACCGAGAGGAGTTGACCATAGTATGCGCCATCGAGTTAAACGACAAATCCCACAACCGTAAAAACCGCAAAAAGCGCGATGAATTTGTTCGTGAAATCTGTAAAAACGCCGCGCTACCATTTGTCGAATTCCAAGTAAAACATAGCTATACAATGAGCAAAGTACATGAAAAACTCGCAGGCATACTCGTTCACCAGTGAAGTCTTGGTGTCTTAACTCTCTTTCTTTCATGACTCTAACAATATGCGCAATGTCTAATATTTTTCACTTCATGTATATGAAAACTTGCACTATAGGTAAAGTATGGAAAGCTATGCGTATTCTATACCTTTTGTCGGTTGTAGAGTGCAACATTGGTTTCTATCCAGCGGCAACACATAGATCGCTGGATATGTGGATATTTTCCGCATAGTATGACTCGCAAGATCATATGATCTGATGTAAATTATTGTTTAATAATGACTAAAACTAACGAGTTCAAGACGCTGCCCAAGGAGGCTCAATGGGATACGATCTTCACATTACTAGAAAATCTGAATGGTTTGATGAAGATGGCGATGAAATAACCCTCGATGAATGGTGTAATTTTGTTAAATCCTCTTCCGATATGAGATTGGACGGTTTTGCTGAAATAGAAACTCCGAACGGTACTCTTAGAGTGGAAAGCGAAGGGTTATCTGTTTGGACTGGATATTCCTGCCATGAAAAAGACGGGAATATGGCATGGTTTGATTATTTTGAGGGTAATATCAAAGTTAAGAATCCTGATGATGAAATTATCAAAAAATGTACAAAATAGCAGAGTCTTTAAGTGCAAAAGTTCAGGGCGAAGAATGCGAGATATACGGAGAGGATGGTCGGTCTAATTGGCAGGAACTAAAAGCAGAAGGCGAAACTATGCGTCAAGCATCACTTAAAAAATGGTGGCAATTTTGGCGATAGCAACTAACAAGTCAAAGCACGCGGTCTCGGCAAAGCTGTCACCTTTTTTGTTCCAAAAAATTCGCCATCTTCACCAAGCCGGTGTTTGAGGCGTTAGCTGTTTCGGCAAAGTATGAGTATTGAAGGTGATTAATGCGTCAAGAAAATTGGTTTATCTTTCAAGAGGAAATATGCGAACACTTCAACGCTATTGGAGCAGAAGCTGAAACAAATGTCAGCTTAACTGGTGTCAGGACAAGCCATGATGTTGATGTATTTGTAAAAACTAAATTTTTGGGCATCGACCTAAAATGGATTGTTGAAGCAAAGCACTGGAAACGTAAGATAAACAAAGGTCACGTATTAGCTCTTCGCAGCATTTCAGAAGATCTAGGGGTAGACAAAGCATTTATTGTTTCTAGCAGTGGATTTCAATCTGGAGCAATTGAGGCTGCGAAGAATACCAACATTAAGCTCTTAACACTTGACGAACTCAAAGAGGAAACTAAAGGTTTTATCGAATCTGAAATACTTAAAACCTATGA
Source organism: Thaumasiovibrio subtropicus (assembly GCF_019703835.1). Lineage (NCBI taxonomy): Bacteria > Pseudomonadati > Pseudomonadota > Gammaproteobacteria > Vibrionales > Vibrionaceae > Thaumasiovibrio > Thaumasiovibrio subtropicus. The sequence continues at coordinate 1,749,311 of NZ_AP023054.1, forward strand.
AGCCCGCTTGGACTTACTGGAAAATAGATATTGGTCTCACTCGAAAGAAATTCGAATTAAATATGGGCTTCGACATCACCTAATGGACTTTCAGCTCAAATTTACGGGACAAATGTTATTGGGTGTTGCGAGAAAAGCACTAATGGCTGCAACTGTACGGAAATATCCAATTATTCTAGACACGATGCATGAAGAGCATCAAGGGGAAATGCAGGCTGACAACTTTCAGCAACTACAAAACTGGTTCAATCTCAATTTTAATCATTTTGAAAGTAAGTTGCTTGCAGCTGAATGGGAAATGCACCAAAACGGAGAGTACAACCCAGACTGTATTCTATATACGAGTGATGATGTAACTCCTTCTAAGGTTATGGCAAAAGGTATATACATGACTGAAGGAAACGGCTAACAAACAATTTAACGTGGTTAAGTTAAACTCTGTGGTCGCGTGCTTCACACCTTAATTGGGTATTATGAACTTATAAGGTAAAAATGAACTTAGCAAGCATTAATGGAATGGACCAATATAATTATTTGGTAGGAAAAACCTCGAACAACTCACTATTCAAGATTTGAATGTAATTCATTTGCAGTATCAGGATGAATTTGTTTCGATAAACGGACGTTATTTAACGTCGTGCTTACATGACTTAACTCAAACATTATCCGCTTCATTTATCAATAAGCGTACCGCTCAATATGTTCCCTTAATGACTTCATTTGCCATTCTAGATCAAATTGGTAGCTTGTATCATATTCAAGATAATAACCCAAGGGCGACAAATGGTATAAAGAGGGCATTGCAATCTTTCACAACGATGACTGCTGATGAAATAGAAGATTTGGTCACTCTTCGTCATGGATTATTCCATGATGGCAGTCTGACAAGCCGAAATCAAAATACAGGTACTGATGTAATATTCCGGATGAAAACGGATACTAACGTTGTTATACAAAGGCCAACCGTACCTTGGAATGGCATATATGACGATGACTTAACTAACCATGTTACTCTAATAAACCTAAAGGCGTTTCAAACTCTGGTGCTTGCTGTTCTCGATAGCTGTTTAAGTGAGCTAGAACAAGGGCGACTGCAGTGTACAATTTCAGATTGCCGAGAGTTTTATTATAAATTTCTCTTTTCTCGATCACGCTCATAACACACAATTTAAGAGTGATTAAGCACACTTGGCATTTTTGGTTTGGGTCGAGTTCAGTGTTTATGGCGGTCAAATTCAGTTTTGTGTCGCATGCTTCACACCTTGATTGGGCGTTACCACATAAAACAGAAGCAGCTGGTTAATAAGAGGTAAGTATAACCTGTCACAGAGTCACTCAGACACGTTAGAGTGGCTCCTGCTGCGAAGATGAGATACACCAACGTCATTCAAACCCGCAGTGTGACAGCATCGAAAAATGAAACGACGATGAAGCGCGCTTTTTCAGTTAACATCCTGAGTAGGGTGTTAACGCGTCGCTACTATGAGAAAAATTGAAAACTATAATTGCAATAACCAATAATATATTTATCATTTAAAGTGATACATTAAAAACAAATCTATTTGTGAGCAATATTACTAAATGTTGAAACTCTTGTGTAATTACGTCAATCACGTCAAAATCAAGTAATTAAATGTTATTTTATTGAAGTTTAAAATATATTGACATGACAATTGTTGTGCCAGTTAAATTATATATTTCCAATTGATTTAATAATTTAAATAGTGAGGTTAGTTAAAATAGCGTATTTGCCAATTCAAGCTCATTATCTTTAACTTGCTCGGGCTGCTCATACTTTTTCACCGGATTGCAGGTTACAAATGTCCTGTAGTCTGCGAACGCTAGCTCAACAAAGCAGTCATTGATGGGGATGACCTTCATGCCGACATTCTCAGGATAGAACACATCGCCGTTCTCATAGCTAAACACATAGCTGTAACGGGTATAGTTGTTTACTAGGGCTTTGACTGACCCCGTGATAAACACACCCTCAACCAGCGTTGAGACGTATTCTGACATGTAATCCGTAATCGGTTGGTGACTCTTTTGAATGGGTTTGGTTTGTACTGATTGAGTTTGGCTATCCCCAATAACCATGACTGAACCATCCGGCGCGGTCACTATGTCATCACCAAAGGTCATGGCCTTGTATGCCCCAAAGCCAATGAAGGCCACAATGAACAGCATTGCCACCTTCGCAATGAAGGGAATGTTTAAGCGATGAGTGTGTTTGAACGCCGAGTGATACACCCCATACATTTTCTTGTTGTGTTTGGGGTAGGTCTTCACCGTACTTTTCATCGACATCCAGTCATCAGGCGCAAACACCTCCGGTTTCTGGTGCCGTACAACCCGCTTACCACCGAGCTTGTTATGGTAGTGAACATGGCAACCGGTTAGGCGCCGTAAGTTCACATCGATGAGTTTTGGATCTTGGGTGATATAGAACAGATCCCACCCTTTGTGGCGGTGCGTCTCCACTTCTGCAATGGCCTGCGGAATATCACTGCCCACACGGCGCGGCGGGAAGAACTGCTGACACTCATCTATCAAGATTTTCGATTGGGTAGGGAGCTCATACCATTGCAATGGATTCTTGAAATGGGTGAAGTGCAAGTTCAGCGGCTTTAACATCGAAAAGGTCAACTCGCCTTCGGACATCTCCCGCAGCTCAAAGTAACGTTGTAACTGTTTCTTGGGATAGACTTTTTCGACGTAGTGACACCAGTTCGCCACGGGGTCATAGGCTTCAAACTGACCTTGCAACCAAAGCACATCTTCAAATTCAACAAACATGTTCTGACCATGACGGCCATCGACGATGCGCTTTAACTTGCCTTCAATCTTGTTGCGTCTCAGGTAGTAGCCATAGAAGAACCCCCGAAAAGTTGCGATGAACTCCATATCCAACATCAAATTAGAAATGTTGTTGTAGTAGATAGGGCGAGAGCCATCGTTACTTTCGACAAGCTCGGTGAGTGCATGCAGGGTTTTCGATGCCCCTGGTTTACCTGTGATCAGTGTTAGCATGATTTAACCCTATGGCTTGCCAGTAAAGAAATAACCACCCGAGAGTTTTGGTTTGCCTGTCATGGTATTGACCGCGCTACCTAGTTTAGTGGTGCCTTTCCATGTAGCGAGCGCTGACAGCGCACCCAAGTAGATATTGAGCGCATCAGGGATCCCCATTAACACAACCAGCTTAAACGTGATTTCAGGTATGGCGCCCATCATCGAAACCAAGTGCGCAATCACTTGAGAGAACAGCAAGTTCATGCCCGAAAACACCACACCAAAGCCACCCATCGACAAGAACGCGCGAGCAATGAAGCCCATCACCACAGGACCTAGCCACACCGTAATCGTTGGGAGTAGCCAAGCAAAAATCCGGATGATCCAACCCGCCGCCGTGGCAAGTAAAGGAATTGCAGGTAACATAGAACCTCCTACATGTATTTCACGAACATGCCAACCGCAGAGAGGAAGGCAAAACTGATAAACAAGGCTTTGTGCAGGCCAGCACTTTCACACAGCGCACTATAACTAACATGCACCTCACCATTGAGCACATCGATCACATCAGGATCAGGGCAGCTCGCTTGATAATCTAAACCCTCACCATCGGCGTATTTGCCGAATAGGTTTATCACCGAATACTCTTCATAAACGGCTTCTAAATCGCTTTTCACATCGGCGATTTCTTCCAGTTTGGCTTCCACATTGCCCGTCATGGTGCCGAATGCGCCCGCAGCGGGGAGGCCATCTATCTCATCCGCCGCACAATCGGCTTCCCACATGCGACGCGCCATGAAGCAGGAATGGGCATCACCACTGCAACTAAAGGCGGCACAACTCGATGCATCAATGGTGTTCTGTGTCCCCGTGGCACTGGATATCGTGATGTTGTTAATCGCTTCAACAATGTCAGCGTTCCCTTGCGTAATAGCCGCAATCACATCTGAGTTATCGACATTCACGTCACCCGTGAACGAGATATTATCGAGCCCTTCAACGATTTGATTGTTAGAAGTGACAAGATCGGACAGTGAGCCTTTGATGTCTTGATTGTCACTGACGAGCTCGGCTAGCTCAGAGTTAGTCACTTTCGCTTCAGCAAGAATTTTCTTGGCATCGGTACGTATCGACCAAGAATTTAGACGTATCTTGTTGGTGTTGAACTCAACGCCAGAGAGCTTATTCGATTGTGAATTTAAGATAGTGGTATGGGTGCGGGTTTCGTTACGAATGTCTTCCACATTAGGATTCATGGCTACCGCTGCTTGCCCAATCATCTGTTGTAAACCAAGAATGCTATGTAAGGTGCCGTGGCTCTCATTGGTGCGTTGCTCGATACCATTTAAGCTGTTGTTTATCATGGTGGAATACCACAGTTGATCTTTAGCGACTGCGGCCGTGCGTTGATTTAAGGAGGTGACAGCCAATGCGGTCGCTTGCGCCCAGTGTTGTACCGTATCGAGAAACTTCAGATTCTCTGCATAGAACTTCTCATTCGCCTGTTGCGAGCGGATCATGTTCTTTTGGATAACATCGTTTTGAAAGATTTGGCTTTTGATGTTGGTGTTAATCGCACTGGAACAATCGTTCCCTGAGCAGCTTTGCAATGTTGCCACATGGGGATCGATCAGCAAGGCAGGGGGCATATTGCTTTGCCCTTGCGTGTCCGGTGGCTGAAAGCCTGAATCGTTAAGTTGGTCTTCATACGGGTTGTTATCGAGTGAGCCCGAATCAGGCATCGAAGAATCAATGATATAGCCTGCACAATTATGCGTATCCTTACTCAGCACACTAAAATCAGCCTGTGCGGCACAATTATAAATATCAACGTCACCATTGGGGAGATAAGGGCATGTTTCAACGTAGCGCCAATACTCATACTTAACCGAGCAGCTAGATATACACTTGATAGTCCTCATCTCATCGGCCAAACCATCGCGATAACCACTTAAATTAATGTGCTTTAGAGAGCCAACCACACAGTGCGGGGATTGGGATATCGCCCAAAGTGGCGATGAGAGGCAGAGCGCGATCAGAACATAGAGCGCCTGACAGCATCGACCAACACGAACAGAACGAAAAACCATATGATGTCATCCACTGTCAGTAACATTGAGAAGCCTTTGAAGGAAAACGGGTGGGGCGATGACACCCCACACCAAGTGGATTAAAAGAAGGTGGCTTTGACCCAAGTCCCAATCATGGCAACAGCCGCAAGGCCAATCACCAGTAATTGCACTTCTTGAATGGTGGACGTACCTTCAGTGATGGTGGTTTTCACGGCGGTAAGATCGTAAGCGTGAGCTGAACTCATGGTGGTGCCACCCACCAACGCGATACCTAGGCCGTACTTTTTGACGTTGTTGAAAAATTTCATCGGAATACTCCAAATTGTCGAAGGATTAAACGGCCAATGAATGCAACGGTATAAACACCCGTTGCCAGCACAAACAACACACCAACCGTGGCCGCATCCAGTTGGCTTTGCGCGTAAGGAAGCAGGGCGGGGACATCGTTAATCGTCATCACTAGCGTGTGATTGTCGGGGCAAAACTCAGCCAATCGGGCAAACAGCTCCTGCGATGGCGTGTTAGAAAGATCCAACGATTGAGTCAGAGTGATCGCGCCCGTCGTTTGATTAACCGTGCCGCAATACATAATCCGCCCTTACTTCGCTTTCATCTCAGGCAGCTTGAACAAGCGCATGCCCGTAAAACTGACGTGTTGGCCTTTGTCGCCCGCGAACTTGGACTCGGTGAACTCGATGAAGTACTCAAGGGGCAGGCCAACGGCTTTTTTAAGTTCATCGAGAAAGCCGGATTTCACTTGCTGGGTGGTGACATTCACGGTCAGGATTTGAGAGGGTTTCATGACCTGTAATTTGAATGAGCCCTTATTGCTGACTTCACCCGTTTGAGGGTTGGTGGATGAGCGCATTTCAATGTCTTCGTCATCTAAGATAATGCCTTTGATTTGCATGGTATTTTCCTTTGGTTTATTTTTTTCGACAGTTATTGATACAAGTCCAAGGGCGGCAGGGGTGGCGCGCTGCGCACACACTCCTGCCAGCCTTCGTCGTCACTCCATCCACAGCATCTCTTCGCAGTAGTCCACAAAGGCTTGCATTGCTTCGTACTGAGCGTCGGCCATGGCTTCGTAGCGCTCGACTTGCTCTAACAGGTCGAACACATCAACGACTTCACTCATAATGTTTTGTTGCTTGGTTTTAATGGATTCGATGTCTTTGATTTTCCACGTCTTGAAACGGGTAAGGATGAACACAGAGTGAAACATCAGGCCGTTGACTCTGGGAGCGGCCATCTCCCCGTAACGGGTATTCGACGGGCGGTAATCTTGCAGCAACTCATCAAAGAGGTGCGGTGTGTGATAGTGGGGTTTGATGGGTCGTTGAGTACGTTTGATAAAAATCCCACCCATGGCATAACAGAACGCCGCCCAATCAGAGGCATGCGCAGCACGGCGAGCAGATTCCAGAATGAACCACTCCACATCATCAAATTTGTTCATAGCATTGCTCTCTTCCATATCAACTTTTAAGCGACGCAGCTCCCGCCAGATAGTGACACTCGGGCCCCCAAAGAATTGAAACTGACGAATGCTATTGACCCGCGCCCATGACAGCACACGCTCAGACGCATCGGTCGCTTGCAGGTTGGTGTTTTTATCTTTGGTGATGAACTCACCATCGATGTTTTTACAAAGGTATTTCGCCACATAGCCAACGCCAGAGCCGCGTTTGAAATCGATGGGCTCAATCTTAAAGCGATGTTCACGCGCGCCTTTTTCATCGGGCGAGTCGGCCAATGCCCACTTGCGAAAGCAGGTTTCGACCGTTTCAGCGTCTTCGGGTAAGCAGTAAGTTAAGAGGTGCCAGTGTGGGCAACCATCATGATGGGGCTCCACCACGCGCATGCCATAAATGCGAATGCTGGCTTTATCGAGATCTTTTCGGATCGCATTCCAGACCCCAATCAAGTATTGCTGCGCATCAGTGGTATTAGGCTTTGCAGCCTGCAACCATGCCGGATTCACCTCACCGCTGGTTTTGTGCGAATGGAAGCGGCTAGGGCAGGTCAATGTCATGAACATACAGGCATGGCCGGAAGTTTCGGCAATCATGTCAAAGCCCTTAATGCGTACAAACATTTCAGCGCGGCGCACCTCGGGATTGCTGACAGATTTGTCGGCAAGTTCTTTTAAGGTGAAATGGACATCATCATCGTCACTGTCAACCGCCACCAAACGCTTCAACACATCATCGTTCATGGCGCGGCGATACTTCACACGATGAACGGAATCTGGTGAGCAGTAAGCCGATTTGCGTTTATGCACCAGCTCCAAATCTCGCGCCACGCGCTCTAGGGTGATGTTGCAATGACGGCGCAATCGACGGCGCCACCACACATCCGAACACGCCCGATTGACCAGTGATAGCACTTCGATGTCTGTACCGTTGAAATCATCTTTCTTTAGACGCGCTTCATACTCAGCGTGACTAAACGCAATGTCGTAATCACGGAGGATGTCTTGAACGAGTTGAAATTTGTCATCAGTTGAGCCGTCCAACTTAAGTACCGCGACCGAGCACTTATGCGAGCCGGTAGCCGCCAGTTGAATGATCTCATCATCGGAAATCGAGCATTTAAGGGCAGGGGATCGCAACCGTTGATCGGCCGCTTCAACGGCGTGCAGAGCTTCCAGATAACCACGGCGTTTCACAATATCAAGGAACGAACGCACCATCTTAGGCGCAAACGAACCATGACCACGCACGGCCTCATAAACAGGTTTCGCCCAGTTTTTCAGCCTGAACTTATGCTCGGTGAGATTGAAATCAGTGATCATGTCGTAGAGTTCACACTGACGATGGGACTTAGGCACCACCACGTAAGAGCCATCAACAGGCTGATCGCATTGATTGACACCCCAGCTTTGTGGGTAGCCATACGCCTTAAGAAAATCAGGCTCAGTCAGGTGAGTTTGGGCGGCCGTCATCATGACATGTCTCCAAAATCAAAGAGCTCAGGCGGACGTTTAGACCGATAACGACGGGCTGTTTTGGGCGGTGTGTATTTGAAGCCTTTGACATTTTGCTCTGCGAGCTTGCCCACATAATCCAAGGTTTCTTTGAAGGGGTTCTGAGAGTTGCCAATCTGTTCAAGGTAGTAATCACCACCAATAGCCGCGTAGTGAGTCGCCGCCGCACGAGGCAAGCCAAGCAGGCGCAAATGCTTCTCTATGTTGATAACAACGAAATCACTCCATGACATGATAGGCTCCTTGAAATCCTGACTTTTGTGTAGTCTAGTACTCTAAAATCCGGATTGTAAATCCCGTTTTTTGAGTGTTATTAAGCTAAAATCAGGAAAAAGGAGGATTGGTGATGTATGCAAATTATCTTTTAGATGCCTACAAACAGGCCAAAAACTACGTACAAGACAAGCAAATTGCGCATGATTTGAATATCTCGCCACAGAAGATGACTGAAATTCGCAAAGGTCGTCGATATCTCACTGAGACTGAAGCACTTTTTCTAGCTAAAAATGCAGAAATCGATTCTGAGCAAGCATTGCTTGGTTTAGCCGCTGACAAATCAAAGAACTACGAAGCGAAGCAAATCATTGAAGGCATTATGGAAAAGCTAAAGGCGACAAGGATTAGTCGATATGCTCATGTTATTACAGGGATTACTGTACTGGGCGTTACAACGTCTCAGTGCGCATTATGTATGTTATGTTAAATAAGGTATTGGGGATTGATGGTGAATGCATCAACTTGTCTACTACATCGCCATTCTCTCCCCTTAAAGTGCCATTTTTACGGGGCTATCAAAAATACTGTGTATTTAACCAGTGCGCGCTATTTACCATAAAATAGCTAATAAACATCTTATTTGTCATCCGTTCGCGAATGCTCTCTGTATGACAAAAAGCTGCTAATTAGCATTGAAGTGTTTTTGTTGTGCTGATCGATGAATAAACTGGCGTGCGCTACGTGAAATCTGCGTGAGTTTGTGGGTATTTCCCTAAAAGAATGGCCTCAGCGCGTGCTGAGGCCTGTCGATTTTGAACAAACCGCTTTTACAGTTCTTACAATGCTGTCGCTGTGCTTTCTTCAAGTCCCAACATTAAATTGAGGTTTTGCACGGCTGCACCTGAGGCGCCTTTACCTAAATTATCGAGGCGCGCAACCAAAACGAATCTGTCTTCATCACTGCTGAAAATTTCGATATCCACTTGGTTTGTACCATTAAGACGTTGTGGCGTCGCTAGCGAAAATGTTTGATCGCTATAGTCACGATTCACACCGTGAAAGTTGATGAAGTCTTCGTTCGCGTACGCTTTCCTATACTGCTCTTCAATAACATGGATCGGCGTTTTATGACGGTTTTGAACTGGGATACAAACCAGCATGCCTTGCGCATAGTTAGCGACCGACGGAATGAAAATCGGCTTTGCTGTCAAGTTAGCCCACTGGGTGATCTCTGGAATGTGTTTGTGGTTCATGTTCAAACCGTAAAGCCCGAAAGGTTCACCATGTTCTTCGAAATGCGCAATCATGTTTTTGCCACCGCCCGAATAACCTGAAACAGCATTAATGGTGATGTTGTCGCTGTCGATCAAGTTGATGACTGGTTTAAGCAGTAAAATAGCACCTGTGGCATAGCAACCCGGGTTCGATACATGTTGAGCTGACTTGATTTTATCGCGTTGTTCAGCGTTAAGCTCCGGCATGCCATAAACCCAGCCATCTGCAATACGATGTGCAGAGCTTGCATCGAGAACACGGCAACCAACCGATGCGGCTAATTTTGCTGATGATTTTGCCGCTTCATCAGGTAGGCAAAGTACCGTTAAATCGACAGCCTCCATTATCGTTTTTTTGGCTTCATCATTTTTGCGCTGTGCGGGATCAATAGAGACGAGCTCTATTTGGTTGTGATTCGCGAGCCTTTCTTTTATTTGTAAGCCGGTTGTACCTTCTTCACCGTCAATAAATACCTTGTACATAACGTCCTTAAACCAAAATGGTGAATTTATATGTTCTATTTTTGAATAATAACACAGAAGTGGGCGTTGTGAAGCGTGCAATAGCGGTCGGTGTGTGATGGAGAACATTTTGTACAGATGAGCATCTCTCCTCTACTTTCTTCTTCGCTGCAATGGGAGAATGAGAGGATCAACACCTAGCGGTTAGGCTACCTCACAGAGTGATGAGAGGCAGCGTGGTATTGACTATAGTGGAAGTTTGAAGACGTGTTGTGGTCCAGATGGGCCTCCTAAATACTGTTGCTCAGTATCAGTAAAGCCCGCTTTAAGGTAGAGCTGTTTTGCCTTTAGGTTGCGCAGGTTAACGGTAAGGCCTAGCGAGTCGAACTCGGTGTAATGCGATTTAATATAAGAAGGCAGCACTTTGAGCGCTTCACGGGCAATCCCCTGCCCTTGATGATGTTGATCAATAAAAAAGCCACGTAATCCAATCCAAGAGGTGGCGTCTGGAATGCGCTTTTTGAAGTGAGGGTCGAGGATAAAGAAACCGACATTGCGGTCCTGATACTCAATAACGTGATGAGAGAGATCGACTTCTCTCAGTGCCAGCATTTCATCAACTGGGATGACAAATGCGTTTTGATGGTCGCTCACTTTCAGCGCTACAACATCCTGGTGTAGCTGCTGTGTGTAAGGCTTAAGTTTAATCATCGTGTTCCTTCTCGAATGACCAAGCAGTCCATACGCTTTGGGGTGGCATGAGTATAAATATGTAGCACGTCAACATTGTCTTTCTACCAGTTCTCACTTTTTCATAGGTCCATGAGCTTGTGCAAGTCTGAATGTGAAGGTTGTGCGCTGCTTCTTAAACTGCCTGTACACCAAGGCAACACCGTATAAAATCATGTCGGAAGATTATATTTGATGTGATTGATTTTTAATCTGTTTTTGGCGCTTTTACGGATTAACCTCGAGCGCGTACACCCTTTGCAACGAAATCGACATCATACTTCATCCGAAATCGGGAGATAACGAGACAAATTGATCCAATCTGATAGAATGCGCTCAACAACAAATTGAGGTACTTATTAGGTATGGAACAGACAGATTTTGAAGCACTGGTAAAAAAACTGGTCGCATTAAATGGTGTCGGTGATGTGTTAACAGCGCTTGCCGCAAATAAAGAAGCAGAAGTTGCCGAAGCCGCTCAAGGCCTTCAAGGTAAGTTTCAGCTCGCAGAGATGGAAGGTAAAAACCGTGTTTATCATGTCTTTACCCAAGTCAATGAAGCGGGTGAAGAAGAAGAGTTTGCCGAGTGGGTGATGAATGAAGGCGACGAGCTGATCGTCTTTATTGCGTGGTTCTTCTATTCACAATTCGAGATCAAAGATAAAGAGACCTACGCGGCGGCAGGCATTCGACTTGTACAGCCTAAAAAGCTCAAATAAACGAGAAAGTGGCATGAACAAAAGCTCAATCACCAATTTGGCCGCCCTAGCCTTATTTATTGTTGGCTGGCAGCTTGATCATACTCTGCTTTACTATGCAGGCTTATTTGCCCTTTCTGGTGCACTAACCAATTGGTTAGCGGTGCATATGCTGTTTGAAAAAGTGCCGGGACTCTACGGCTCTGGGGTGATCCCTGCTCGATTTGAAGAGTTCAAAGTCGCGATCAAGACGTTGATGATGAATGAGTTCTTCACCAAAGAAAACATCGATCGTTTCTTAAAGGCAGAGATGAACAGTTCGGTTAACCTCAACGTTGAACCGATCCTCGAGCAAGTCAATTTTGATTCGACGTTTGATAGTTTGGTGGATGTGATTAATCAATCGCAGTTTGGCGGTATGCTGGCGATGGTTGGCGGCGCTGAAGCCTTGGAACCGTTAAAAGCCCCTTTCATCGAGCGAATGCAGCAAGAGTTGACGACTCTCACACAACAACCAGCGGTTCAAAAAGCCTTGATTGCCCAGTTCGAACAGCCTGAAATGATGGCAGATATCCAAGAAAAGATCGATGCAATCATTGAGCAGCGTTTGAATGAACTGACGCCGCAACTAGTCAAAGAGATGGTGCAAAAAATGATTCACCAACATTTAGGTTGGTTAGTTGTTTGGGGCGGGATCTTTGGTGGTGTGATTGGGGTTATCTCCGCGTTATTTGTCATTTAACCTACCCTGACGAATTGTAGATGCAAAGGGCAGCGAACTCGCTGCCCTTTTCTATGGTTGTTGTTAGGGTTATTGTTCAGTGGCGTAGTGACGCTGTGAAAGCTGCTGAATCGCGCGCTTATATACCATCCAGGCGGTTAATCCAGCTAGACAGTTGCCGACAAATGCACCCCAGAAGAGCCCGTAAAGATCAGCGAGTGTTGCCCCTACCCATAAGCAGGGTAAGAAAAAGGCAAAAAGGCGCAGAGAAGAGATTATCAAGGCTCGCATCGACATCGCCAGCGCATTAGTGACAGACACCATTAACATGCAAATGCCCAGTGGTCCTAGACTGAAAGGGACAATGGTTAAGTGCATGTCGAGCACCGAGCGAACCGCTTCTTCACTGGTCATCCAATCGGCTAAGACGGGCGCGATAAAGAAAACGACAATGGCGATAGAAAACTGAAACACGAGGATAAATTTCGTCGCAATCGTGACGAGCTGTTCAATATCGTTGAACTTCTTTGCCCCTAATAAGCGACCAATCATAGGTGGCATCGACATGGTCAAAGCTAAAACAACAACGATAGCGAAAAACTCGAAGCGTGAGCCGACGGCCCAACTCGCCACCGCGGCTGTCCCAAAACCAGCAATCAGCTTTGTCGCTAGCATCGAGGAAACAGGCGGCAATAGCTGACTCATCATCGCCGGCCCCATAATGCGGCCGATCTCCCCGACACTATTGGAAATGCTGATGGTCTTCCAATTGAAACTCAGCCACTGTTTTGAAATGACTTTTGGGTAAACAATGAGTGAACCAATACCGAAGGCTAAAATGGTGGCTAGGGCCGCACCATTGATGCCCATATCCAGCCAAAAGATGAAGATAGGATCAAGCACAAGGTTGATAACACTGGTCACCACCATCATGGTGCCGGGCAACATGGTATTACCATTCGCGCGACAAATACTATAGCCAAAATAGAGCATAGCGCCGACCCATGCACTGACTAACCAGATAACCCAATAGCTATCTATGATTGGATAGACGGATTCAGGGGCACTTAATAGCTGTAAAATTGGCGTACGGAGCATCCAAATGACCAGTCCAATTAGCGCGACGCCAATGGCACCAATCGTGATAATCAAGCCACCGAGTTGCTTGGCGTATTCGTGTTGTTCGGCGCCAAGAGCGCGGGAGATAATTGCGGTCGTCGCAATCCCCAAGCCCACTTGAATGCCGATGATGATCATCTGGATCGGTAAGGTGAAGCCTTGAGCCGCCAGTGGTAATACGCCCAACTGACCGATAAACGCACTATCGACAAGCTGGAAACTCATGAGTGAAAGTACGCCAAACATCATTGGCCAAGTCATTGTAAATAACTGACGCCCCAACGATCGAGGTTCGCTCATAGGGTAAAGTTCCTTAAATTCTTAGGTGCGCAGAAACGCGCTGAAATGCATGGTGTGTTAGGTAGAGGAAAACTGTAGCATATATTCATCGAATGTATACCCCCTATTGATTACCTTCATTATCTTTGCCAGACAAAAGAACCGAACAAGTGAGTCACTTGTTCGGTTATGAGGTGTGCCGATTAACGGGTAACGCGACGGGCATGAGACTTAAGGTTGTTCAACCTCTGCGATGATGGCGGCCAATTTCGCTTTGAGTTCAGCGTCCCGAAACTCCCCGTGTTCAGCATCGAATGTGTCGAAGAATGAAGGTACTGAAAGCGAACCGATAAGATTTACACCAAAGTAAGGGGCTGAGCCGGTGGCCGCAGTCAGGACGCTGTTTGCTCCACCGGGACCGGGTGAGGTTGAGAGCATAATCACATTCTTGTTTTCGTAGACTTTCATACGAACACGTGACGCCCAATCAAACAGGTTCTTGTACGCTGCGGTGTATGAACCGTTATGTTCTGCGAAGGCGATGATGACTAAATCGGCTTCATCGATTTTGGCGAGAAAATCTTTCGCAAGCTGAGGCTGACCGATGTCTGCCTCCCTATCGACGCTAAAGAGCGGCATTTCATAATCGTTGAGATCAAGTACGTCGATATCTGCGCCCTGAATCTGCTGAGCGGCATAGGTAGCGAGTTGTTTGTTGATGGAGTTGCGGCTGTTAGTGGCACCAAATGCGATAACTTTCATTGTTCTATTCCCTCTCGATGTCTGATGGTCAAACTATAACCTCAGCAATCTGTTAATAAAATGTTGCTAGTTCAACCAAGATCATCAAGATTTTCGATAGAGTCGACAATGAGGTGCAAACCTTGGAGAAAAGAGAAAGGACGAGGGCTAAGATTGCGGTAATCGAGAAAAAGCGAAACTAATGCAGGACTCTGATAGCCTCGAACAAGCTGATTGAGGTTGCTTGTCCGAGGTTAACAGAGATTGAGAACAATTATACAGATGAGCTTTGTGTGTCGAGATTCGACAGATACTTAATCCAGCTCTGTGATGACTTGGATGCGGTTTTAGAGTACGCCTGCTGAGCAACACGCAGTGCGCCGCTGATGTCTCCAGTCGAATACAAAATCTGAATCTTTGCCATCAAGACCTGTTCACTATTGGGGTTATTGACCCGATTGAGGTTACTTAGCGCTGCCGAAAAATCACGCTGCTGCATCTGTAACAGTGCGAGCTTCAAGCGATGCTTGTTGTCTTTCGCCGCGGCACGCTCAAATACAGCGATGGCTTTGTCCCACTCTTTCGCCATCTGCCAATATGTGGCCAACGTGGCGAGTTCTCGCGAAGAGGTCGGGTTCAGTGTTGTGTAAAGGCGAGCAGCGCGCTCTGGCATCCCCTGTTGGCCATACAGCTGGACTAAGGTGAGCTTATCCTGACGCATCAGGTTTAACCCATTGTGATGGGCAATCGCGAGCGTCTGCATTGCGCCTTTATAGCGTCCCAACTGCATCTGAATACCGGCCAAGCGTTGGAACCACATTACCTCTTTAGGTTCTATCTTGATTAAGATTTCCAGCGTGGCGGCAGCCCCTTTGTAGTGCTTCAGTGGGAGTTGAGAGCCGAGTGTCATGCGGTAGTGCTCTACCTTCATTCGGCCATTGTTAGCACGATAGCTTTTTAAGCCCGCTAACACCTTTTCCCACTCTTCTAGCTGGTAATGGCTTTGACTAATACGTAACCATGCCATTGAACGTTTTGCTCGTTCCGCATACTCTGAAGTGAGTTTGTAGTAATGCGGTAGCGCTTTTCGGTATTGCTGTTGCATCAGCAAAATATCCGCGACCATTTGACGTGTCGTCGGTACTTCTTTTTTTGGCAGCTCCCCACTGTTGATGGCGCGTGTTAACCGAGTGACCGCTTGATTAGGTTGGTCATTTTGCCAATAGAGAATGCCCAGCATGCGATCAACATAGGCTTTATCAAACGCGCGAGATGGTGAGACCGATTTCAGCACATCAATGGCTTCACGAATTTTATCGTCTTGCTGGAGCTTTTGAGCACGCTGGACACGGGTTGCGGTTTGTTGTGTTAGCTCTGCACTCCACGCGGTTGAGCTCAATCCGAGTGAGAGTGCGATGATGAGAATCACTGTCTTCATTTTGGCATCCTAAACTCGATGGTGACCGTTTTGCCTGGTTGCGCTACCGCAACACCGTCAATGATCTGAGGTTGATATTTCCAACGACGCAGAGCGCGCATCGCCTCCCGTTCAAAGATACGCTTTGGCGTTGCACTCACAACCTTGATATCTGTTGGTCGCCCTTGTTCATCAATCGTGAACGAGAGCACCACTTTACCTTCGATACCTTGTCGCTGCGCCTTCGCTGGGTAATTGGGGTTAACCCGATGCAGCGGCATCACCTGTTGATTGTTGGTTGAAGCAATCACGCCGACTTTACCGAAACTCGGTACCGAGACATTGATACCGGATATCGCCGTCGTTAGGTTAAGCGTTGGGGTGACTGGCGCCGCATTTAAACTGACTGCCACTTGCTGCGTGGTCGTCGGTTTTGCCTCTGGCGGTGGCTCAGGGAGGTCCGGTTGTTTAGGTACGGTTCGCTGGCGTCGTTGAATCGCTTCTTCTTTTTCCAACATCACCATGTTGAAACTGAGCGGTGCACGACGTTCAGCGGTACTGTTTTGCACCGGGTTGACCATCCAAGCCATAAAGGTAAACAACCCAAGCGTCGATATCACGGCGATGGGCAAAGCCATCAATAGACGCTTCATTTACATCTTCTCCGCTGCCAAGGCAATGCTATCTATCCCCGCGGCTTTGGCCGCATCCATCACTTTCACTACCGTACCGTTGTAGGCATGTTCATCGGCTTGAATCACCAGTGAGGTTTCAGGCTTATCCATTAAGAGGTGTTCGAGTGTTGCTTGAACACGCTCAACATCAACCATTCGCTTGTCAATAAAGACATCGTTAGAGGCGGTGATAGCAACAAAGATACCCGCATCTTTTTGGCTTACCGCATGGCTTGCTTGCGGACGATTGACCTCAACACCAGACTCATTCACAAATGAGCTCGTCACGATAAAGAAGATTAGCATGATGAAAACGATGTCCAGCATGGAGGTCAAGTCAACTTGCGCTTCTTCACGCGGTTTTGCAGGTCGGCTTAAACGCATTGTTCACCACTCCTGAGTAATTTTTCCATTTTGATTTCTCGCATGTCACACGCTTTCATGAGTCGAGCGTGAACAAACATTCCCGCTAACGCGGCGACCATCCCTGCCATTGTAGGAAGTGTGGCCATTGAGATCCCAGACGCCATCAGTTTGGGTTGGCTACTGCCTAGGCTTGACATAATGTCAAAGACAGAAATCATCCCGGTGACAGTCCCTAACAAGCCAAGCATCGGACAGATGGCGACCAGCGCTTTGATCAAGTTCATGTTTTGATTCAGGGCAATATGGGCCTGACTTAACATGCCCGCTTTAACGGCATGGGCATGCCAGCTTTCGAAGTTACGCCGTGTTTGCCACTCTCCCAGCCATTTATTGCGCAGTGATGGCCAAGAAAAAGAGAGAAACAAAATGCGCTCGAAGACTAACAGCCAAGTGATGACGACAACGGCCGCCAACACCCAAAGCACCTGACCACCCTGAGACATAAAGGCGGAGAGGCGTTCCCACCACCCTTCTGTTAATGGATTGGATAATAAGGTTGCTTCAATTACGTTCATGCGGCCGCCAATTCGATTTGATCGTCGCTTTCAGCGCGCTCAGCCACCAAGCTGATACCTTGCTTTTCAAGCACACTCTTGATGTTGTCCACTTTTGTGCTCAACAGATTATGTGCAAGTAGCAGTGGCATTGCTGCAATCAAGCCTAAGACAGTCGTAATCAGTGCCATAGAGATACCACCTGCCATGATGGTTGGGTCACCATTACCAAATTGAGTAATGACTTGGAAGGTTTCAATCATCCCTGTCACCGTACCCAATAACCCAAGCATGGGTGCAATGGCGGCAAGCAGT
The DNA here is from genome assembly GCF_019703835.1 of Thaumasiovibrio subtropicus. Lineage (NCBI taxonomy): Bacteria > Pseudomonadati > Pseudomonadota > Gammaproteobacteria > Vibrionales > Vibrionaceae > Thaumasiovibrio > Thaumasiovibrio subtropicus. The sequence continues at coordinate 1,766,949 of NZ_AP023054.1, forward strand.
TTGATCATTGATAGCCCTTTTTCAAGCCCCTGTTGCTCATCGATGACTTGTTCTAATAAGCGCAGTTCGAGCGCTTCTACCGAACGATTCTTCTCTGCATCATAAACAGAGAGGATACGCCCTAGCGGGTTATTTCCTGGCGTTTGCGGTTTCTTTAGCTGCGCACGGATTTTGGTCGAGATCATGGTTAGCTCGACACCGCGATAAAGGCTAATGATGACCCCAAAGCCCAACAATCCAAGAATGATTTTGCCAACAATGCCACCATTCTCTAGACGCTGTTTAAGATCAGGGACATCCGCGAGTCTCGTTAGAATCTCACCACGTGAAGGGTCTACCGGTAGCTGTTGAATAGCGCCATCGGTTTTGACGTTTGAACGAGTTGGCGTGTTCTCAGGCTGGCGTGGGTAATACTGGGCATTGCTGCCATTCCAACTCATGTAGCCGTTATCGCTGACGACACCGATTGCGCCAAGACGCATACCATTAAGTGTTGTCGCCACCCCATCACCCCCAACGGCGGGGATTTCGACTGCGGTGATCTCACCGCTGGCAATGACCTGCTCTTCCATCGCTGCCCACATGGCGGTGAGTTGCTCTATGGTTGGCAGTTTGCGGGCTGCGATAATGTCATCAATCGCGCCATTGTGACTCTGTTTATCGAATGCGGTGACAGAGGTTTCTAACTCAAGTTGTAACTCTTTCGCGGATTTACGCACTACACCAAATAGTTCACCGAGGCTGCCGGTTTCAAGGCGCAAAGACTCTTCTAACTCCGCGAGGGTCTGTTCATTGTCGCTAAAGGTGTTGCTTAAAACTTCGATATCCGCATCGAGTTGTGCTTTCTGTGCCAATAGTGCATCGCGTTGTTGTTTGAACTTGGCTTCTTCTTGAGAAAACTCGGTAACGCGTTCGTTGTTAATCACTCGCTCATCATTCGCTGCGGCTTGAGTTGCAGACTGTAACGCGTGCGATGAGAAAGTCGTAAAACAGGTTGTGGCTAACATGGCTGCCATGAGCACTTTTAAAGGACGACGTGTGTTGATCATTTCTCAGTCTCCTTGGCAGAAACAGGCAGGGTTAGCATAGTGGGTGCAATTTGACGGGATGCCAGCGCAAATGCTTGATCAATGCCCTGTCCCACAGTGATGTCGACAGACTGCCATTGACGGCTCTGGTCATTCCAAGCCCAGTAGTGGCTGTTGTCAAGGCTACGGGCAACAAGAGAGATGCGGCCTAAGTAAAGGACGTCTACTTGGCGAGTTTGTCCGTCAATATCGACAGCGGCCTGATACGTACCAATTTTGGTGCCATAATCCATCTCTATCTGCCACGCTTCGAGAATACGACGAAACTTCTCCGCATCCGCGACATTGGCATCTGTCATCATGGTATCGAGTTTTGCTATACGTTCTTGACGCTGAGTAGCACGAATTGGACGGTCATTTTCGACAAGGGTTTTCAGTCCTGCCAGCATGTTATACATCAAGGGAACCACGCCTTGTCGGGTGTCTTTTATCTCTTCGATTTGAAGTTCAAGGTTGACCATTTCTTGTGCTTGATTGTCGGTCAAAGCCGTCAAGTGCTCGCGATAGACAGAGAGATTTTCTATCTCTTTCTTGAGCTGTTCAATTTCCGCACGGTACTGGATCGTATTTTCTGCACTGGTATTGACTTTACCTTGAGCCGCAACCGCATCCTTTTGACTACGAGATTCAATGCCTCGGGCACCATCGAGAGAAGCGTAGCTTGTTGCCGACGTCAGTCCTAACATCGCGACAAGCAAGAGACGTTTATTTAATGTCATGATATCCAACAGGTTAAAATGTGATAAGAGCAAAACTTCCGTTACTCTAAATGAAATCAATTATCATTAAAAGTTAAAAATGCACATTCCCGTGGTTAATACGCAAATCCACAAGACGTTGTAGTAAAAAAGTAACATTGCCCTCGTAAAGAGCAATGATATTTCACAGTGAAATCACTATGGATATGTAATCAAAGGATTTTTTCTAACTGGCTTGGAGGTTGCCATAAAGGGTTTGATAGAGGCCTGGCTCAGAAACTAGCTCAGAATGGCTGCCGGATTGGGTAACTTTGCCATCTTCTAGCACATAAATGAGGTCGGCTTGTTTCACTGCAGAGAGTCGGTGTGCAACGATGAGGGTGGTTCGATTAGCAAGAAAGGCGTTAAGTGCTTGATGCAGAGCTGCCTCTGTTGCCGTGTCCAATGCGGAAGTTGCTTCGTCTAATACGACGATCTCAGGGTTAGTTAAGATCATTCTGGCAATTGCAAGGCGCTGTCTTTGCCCTCCGGACAGCCTAATGCCTTGTCGTCCTAATTGCGATGCTAAGCCTTCGGAAAGTTTACTGGTGACATCCCCTAATTGAGCAACGTCTAGCGCTTTCCATAACATTTCGTCGCTGTACGAGGTATCACCCAGCGTCAAGTTTTGCCGCAGAGTATCGTTGAAGATCATCGGATGTTGCAGTACAACTGCCATGCGATCCCGCAGTGCTTCGTAGCTGACCGCTTCGATCGGTTCACCGTTGATAAAGATATCGCCGCGATCCTTCTGATAAATCCCCATCAATAGTTGAATCAAGGTCGATTTTCCCCCACCCGATGCCCCGACAAGTGCAACGCGCTTTCCAGCGGGAACCAGCAACGACAAGCCATCTAAAACCCGTTTTTCATCATCATAGGCAAACTCAATGTTGCGAAAACAGATTTCGACGGCCTTCTCCTGATTGAAAGGATCCACGCTTGGTTCGGGACGCGCTTCTTCTTCCAGTTCGAGTAAGCCGTTCAAGCGATTGATAGCAGCGGACGCGCTGAACCAAGCAAACTGAATACCCAGCAGCTCTTGAACGGGCGACAGCATAAACCAGAGGTAGCCAAACACCGCAAAAATCTGCCCAATAGTGAGGTCACTGAACAGTACCATAATCATGGCTGCTGCACGGAAGAGCTCAAAGCCGAGTAAAAACAGCAAGAATGACAAACGGTTTGCAGCCTCAGATTGCCACGCATAGCGATCCGCGTCTTCTCGTATTGCCTCTGCGTCTTGCTTTAAGCTGTGCAGATACTCGCGCTCGCGATTGGCGGCGCGCAGTTGATAAAGGCCATCTAGCGTTTCAACCAGTCGCTGTTGGAAGCGTTCAAATGACTGGTTTTCTTTCTTTTTCAACGATTTTACCCGTTGCCCTAATAGCTTGGAAAAGTAAACAATCACAGGGTTAAGCAGCAGAATAAACAAACCTAGTCGCCAATCCAGCCACAACAGAATCGCAGCGGTGCCAACAATGGTCAGCAAGCCGACAATGAAACGGCTCAATGTGTCGCCGATAAATTTATCGATAGTTTCAATGTCAGTCACTAAATGCGACGTAATGCCCCCACTTCCTTTCTCTTCATATTGACGCATGCTGACTCGGCCAAGCTTATCCAACAAGGCTTGACGAATAACGCAGGTAAGCGATTTTGACACTAGGGTAAATTGGCGACTCTGCAGAATATTCAATCCTTGGCTCGCCGTGCGCATAAAAATGATAAGCACTAGGGCAAAGACGATATAGGCTGCGGGTTGCTGCCACGCGACAGGCAATACTTGATTCATTGCCGCAATACCGCCAGCGGGCTGATTCAATAAGACTTCATCGACCATGAGTGGCAGCATCAGGGGGATAGGCACATTGATGGCGGTGGCGACAATAGCGATCAAGTTGGCGATGATCAGGCGCTTTTTGTGCTTAAGAGCTTGTTGATAAAGCCAGCGTGGAGAAAGAGACTGTAAGGTGGTGGTATTCAAAGGAAGAGGCCCAATGCGTCGGAACAATACTTTGAGTATACGTAGCAGAATGGGAATCGGTGGCGGATAGGCGAAAAAATGCCTGCTCACCATGAGCAGGCATAAGAATCACTTTGAAACAGTGAAAAATTGCGCTAACAACAGCAGAGTTAGGCACTCTGCTTTTGGCGCTCAACGTGACCTTGATCTAGATGGACAACTTCCACAGAATCAAAACCTTGAACGTTGAAAGCTTGACCGAAGCCTTTCACATACAAACCGTTCTCTGGCTTGATTTGGTAGAGGCGGAAGTCTTCCATGTTGGTCAAGTTACCAATGATTTCACCGAAACGTGCTTTGAGTGCTTCGGTGCCTTCAGACCACGTTGCAGTGTCACGTTCAATCAGCGTAGCCGATGTTTCGAACGACAGACGACGGCGCGCATAAATGTGCTTCGCAGCAGATTCATCTTCAATCAGCATCAATGAGAGATCATTGTTAAGCTTCAAGTTTTGACCATGAGCAGCAATGTCACTGATCAAAATGTAAAAGGCGTCGTCAGTATACGCGAATGGCGTATAGCTTACGGTCGGCTTGCCTTCTTTGTTGATGGTTGCCAGTTGAAGCGTTTGGCTATTTTCGCGCAACTCTTTCATCTCTGGCAATAGGCGGCCTTGTAGTCGTTCGGCTTTATCGGTCATTTTTTAAAATCCTTTTTTAACTGCTGAAACTTCACTAATTGTTCTGGTAATAATTTTCTTTTTTCATCACGACCGAGGTATACCTTGAATACACAAGCGCCCTCGCCGTTGTAAAACGCGATGTGGTGACTCTCTTTACCCATAAAAGGCTTGCTGATTAGACCGATGTCTGTAATTAGGTCTAATTTTAAGTGACCGTGTAACTCGCCGTTTTCGCCCATGAGATTAAAATAGCCTCGGCCAAACTTTCCTTTAGGAAATGGCGCTTTTACCTCAAATACCGAGCCATGAGAGATAACGATCGTGGTGACCGGGCCCCACTCGGGTAAAAGATTCAAAATCGCTTCGGCGTGAGCACCTTCTACTGGCGTCACCATCTCAGGTGGGAGCGCAAGGCTCACCTCCGCTTCAGTTTGTTCCAGTGTTGACGCTAAATCGGGTACTGAGATCGAAGGGTCATTTTCGATCAGTGCAGCAACACGAGTTTGCGTTTCTTCGTATGTACGTGTGTTGTACATCGATTTTCTCCTTAAATGGCCACCTATGAATGGCAGCTTTCTTCGTTAAATGCATCTACTCACAACCTGTGTTGAGTCACGTTGTAAGCAAACACAGTAATCAAGCAACGTGAGCTTTACCGCTAGGGTGTTGGCTTTCCATCATTGCTCTGATTACATTTTGTGACAATGTCACATTCCAAAATTCACCGGCCAGTGTCAGAACAAGGTAATCACCTTCTAGCCTCACTAAGCCGTTGCTTTGCCACGCTTCAAACAACGGCATTAACGCTTCATACAAGGGTTTGCCTGCCAATGTGTTCAATTTCAAGCGCGACAGCACACCGCGATCAAACGCGGATTTAATATGGGCATGTATCTCTCGCAGAGGGCTGCTTCGCATCAGCATTGGCACTGGGTATTGTTCCGCATCAATCGCTGCGATGTAGTCTTCCATCTTGCGGTGTTGCATCATCTGTAAATCGCCAATCGCACCACCTGCCCCGGCACCAAGCGGTAATACGTCTGCGGTCGTTTTAGCTAAGCTGTTGTAAATGCTGCGTTCTCTATTGTCATGTGCCCAGTGATTGACGCTAAGACGACGTTGATGGTGCTTCGCCATAAAGTTCACACCCGTTTCAAACATGCCGGCTTTTGTGGGTGTATCAGCTGGATGAGGGAGCTTGCCTTGCTCCACCATTCGATGCATGGGTAGCCCTTGCATATCAATGAGCTGATAAAGATCGACGCCGTGGGCGCCTGATTCCAAATAACCTTCCAGATCTTTTTGCCAAATCTCGACGGTTTGATAGGGAAGCCCAAACAGTAAGTCGATCACAATTGGCGCGGCGTCATAAGCGACCATCTCTTGGATGCGTTTCATCGCTACATCCCCATCATCAAGTCGCTTAGCACTGCGTCTGACATGGGTGTCAAAGCTCTGAATCCCAAAAGAGAAACGGTTAAACCCGCCTTCTAGCGCCGACTCAAATTTTTCATCACTGAAACGATTAATGCGCCCTTCAAGCGTGATTTCACAATCTGGTGTCAGAGGGAAATAGGCACGTATTGCGTCTCCCAGTTGCTTAATCTGTGCAGCAGAGATATCCGTTGGCGTGCCCCCGCCAACATACACTGCGCGAAATGATGTAGATTGCGTCCATGGTTGTGACGCTTTGAAGCGAATCTCTTTCATTAGCGCTTCAAAGTAACTATCAATCAACGACTTACTGGATGCGTACTGGAAGAAGTTGCAATAAGTACATCGCACCCGACAAAAAGGAATGTGGATGTATAAGCATCGGCTTTGCTGCGCTAATGGTATAGAATTCAATACATCCTTTAATTCCTGCTGCGTATTTTCGGGCGCTATACGATTAACATTTCCGCCGGCATGTGCCATTTTTTTGCGTGAAAATGCAAAGCGTAAAGGATCGGGTGTCGCACTCCCTACCAGGGATACATCGCTTAAATCCATCATTTTTATCACACGTCATTTACATAAATTTAAACAGTTAATACTTGAGTATCAACGACTTAGTGAATGATACTTTAGTGTAGTGATAATGCAATTGATAATTGATCTTATTATCGAATGAGTGGATAATCAATTGAAACAAGACATCGCCTAATTTTTTAACATCCTAGCGACCTTGTGTTGCGCCAATATCCCTTTAAATTCAAGGTGTATTCGATATTAGGCGTTTATCGCATCTGCGTATGGAATGGTGCATTTTGTCTTAAAAGTTATTCATTTGGGCTCTTTGCTCTCTCAAAATTAAATGGAATAAAAAATGAATTTATCTTCGCTAGCGCTTCTTGGCGCCCTCAGTTTTTCGCTATCAACAGCCGCGTTGGCCACTCCCGCACCAGAATCGAACCAAACAATCTCTTCTGAGCCTCGTATCATTAGCGCAGGTTCTGCCGTTACTGAGCTGATATTCGCCTTGGAAGCCGAGTCGCAGCTTGTCGCAGTGGATCTGACTAGCAAGGGCTTTGTGATGGGCACCGATATCCCTCAGGTGGGTTATCACCGCCAACTATCAGCAGAAGGTTTAATGGCGCTTGCACCAACGGTGCTGGTTGGCTCAAATGAAATGGGTCCAGAGAAGACCCTCAACACGCTTTCAGAGGCAGGCATTGACGTTGAAACCGTGACTTCTGGTCTCGGTCTTGAGGACCTTCATCTGCGAATTGACCAAGTCGCCGCGTTGACGGGGACGGCGGAGAAAGCCGAAACCCTCAAGGCTGATGTTGCCGCTCAAATGGAGAAACTGTCAGCAACAGAGCTCAAGAACCCACCTAAAGTGGTATTTATGCTGTTAGCGGAAGGACGACCAATGACAGTCGCAGGCAACAAAACCCCTGTCGATACTGTGATTGAACTAGCGGGCGCGGTTAATCCAGCGCAAGACGCGTTTGAGAGCTACAAGCCTATGTCTGTGGAAGCCTTGATTGAGCTACAACCCGATTACATTTTGGTGGCTTCGCGCAGCTGGCGCAGCATGGGCGGTGCTGAAGGTATTTTGGCGAAAATGCCGCTGTTGGTTGCGACGCCAGCAGGTGAAAAGAATCAATTCATCCCTATTCCGGGGCCTGCAATTGTCGGTGGTTTCGGTTTGGGTAGCCTCAAGCTTGCCGAAACATTGCAACAAACATTCTCTTCGGACAGCGTCACCCAATGATCGCTTCGAACAACAAACGCCCGCCGCTAAGCTTGTTGCTGCTTAGCGGTGTTTTTTTACTGTTTGTCGCTGTTGTTGCCTCTATCACTATGGGGCCAATGAACATCAGTTTTTTTGACAGTTTAAAAGCGATATGGCCCGGTGACCATACGTTGCCGAAACATGTGCTATTAATCATTCAAGATGTACGCTTGCCCCGTACGCTACTCTGCGTGGCAGTTGGGGCCATATTAGCGCTGTGTGGCACAGTGATGCAGGGGTTGTTCCGAAATCCGCTTGCGGACCCGGGCATCATTGGTGTCTCAGCCGGAGCCTCACTGGGTGCGGCGTTGTCGATTGTGCTTTTTGGCGGCCTAGCCGAGACATTCCCTACGTTAATGATGTTTGGCACTGTGCCCGTTTTCGCGTTCTTAGGCGGCGCTATCACAACAGTCACTGTCTACAAGATGGGGACAGGTGCCAATGGCACCTCCGTCACCATGATGCTGCTCGCTGGCGTCGCTATCAGTGCATTGGCGGGGGCTGGACTGGGTTTGATGAACTACTTTGCTGATGATCAGGCGCTTCGCGATCTCTCTTTGTGGTCAATGGGATCACTTGCGGGTGCGTCTTGGAAAGGGTTAGTCCTAGGCTTTACCAGCCTCATACTTCTGTCTGTACTGTTTTATCGTGATGCTAACAAATTGAATGCCCTCCTGCTCGGTGAAGCCGAAGCGAACCACATGGGCATAGATGTACAGCAGTTAAAACGCCGATTGGTTTTGCTGACAGCTGCTGGCGTAGGGGTGACGGTGTCACTCGCTGGTATGATAGGGTTTATTGGCTTAATTGTGCCGCACTTAGGAAGGATGATTGCTGGCCCTAACCATAAGACATTGATACCATTAGCAACTTTGATAGGTGCATTGTTGTTATTGGTCGCAGACATGTTAGCTCGAACCCTTGTCGCTCCACTGGATATGCCAGTGGGCATCATCACCGCCATTTTGGGCGCACCCTTCTTTATCTGGTTATTGATTCAACAAAAAGGACGTCTGCAGTGAGTTGTGCAATTGCTTTCGAAGGATTGAACTTAACATTGGGTGATAAAACGATTCTCGCCGATGTTTCCCGTTCTATTCATGCCAGCGAGTTTACGATTCTACTTGGCCCAAATGGAACGGGAAAAAGTAGCCTGCTCAAGTTAATTAGCCGAGAATGGAAAACGCAAGGCCATGTTGAATACTTTGGCACCGCATTGGCGCAATGGTCGCCCGCGCAACTTGCTAATCATCTCGGTATATTGCCGCAACACAGTAACTTGACCTTTGCCTTCACTGCGCGCGAAGTCGTCGAACTCGGTGGTTTAAACTTGCTGATGTCGCAAAAAGAGATTGAACAAGTAGCGCTGAAAAACATGGCGTTAACAGATGTCGTTCATCTTGCTGATCGCATCTATACAAGTCTGTCCGGTGGTGAAAAGCAGCGGGTGCATTTGGCCCGTGTGCTCACTCAAATTGCTCAAAGTCATGAACGACGTGCGCTACTGCTCGATGAACCGACCTCAGCTCTTGATTTAGCACATCAACATCGAACTCTATCACTCGCTCGTCAAATGGCGTCTGAAGGTGCTGCGGTGGTCGCAGTGATTCATGACCTCAACCTTGCCGCGCAGTATGGCGACCGTCTCATTGTGCTTAATCAAGGGGGCATAGTGGCAGATGGAAGCCCGTTGGATGTGCTGACCTCTCCATTGATAGAAGAGGTGTACCAGTGGCAAGTGGATGTTATTCCCCATCCTAAAAAAGGCTATCCATTAATTATAAGCCGCTGATAGAGCATAAATTATATTCAACTCACCTCAAGATGCGCGCTTTTGAAGCGCGTTATCTTTATCCGCCTGAATTAGCGATCTTTGATTCAGCACACCAAAACAGCGGCGTACCTGCAGACATGACGAACCACTATCCTGAAGCCAGCGTGAATAGGCAGCATCGGTGATCTGTGTTTCTCACCACAGCATGGCTTGAAATCGAACTTTGGTGTATCATTTCGCCGTTTTTCACTCCATCATCAATAAGAAGTAAACCGTGACTGAAAAAGAGTTTCGTGATCAATTGACCTCAATGGGTTTTGTTGGCGACAAGATGCGTATCGTGCGTGTTGAAGCCTTGTCTGCCGAAGAGTTAGAAGCTTGCACCGCGAAAGAAGGTGAATGTTTCTACAACAGCTATATGAATGTCATTTATGGCCAAGGTGAACGTTATGTACTGGGTTTCCGAGGCGAGATGCCGCCGGTAGACCATGCCATTATTCGCAAAGGCGAGCGTTATTTTGACCCTACCCTTCAAATTGAAGATGACGCATTCAGCGGTTATGACTTTGCCATTCTGACCGAATTTACTGTGTTCGATATGATGAAGCATGCGAAATCGAACAAAGACTTCCCGCCAGATCTTGACTACTTGAAAAGAAAAAAGAAACAGTTCAAAAATGTTATTGTTTAATTTTCAATGCGTTAAACTACTTCAAGTAGCAACTTGTTACAAAGCGAGCTTAAAAGGCTCGCTATTATTGAACCTAGACGTTGTAACACCCCTCGCTTTTATCTATTAAGCCCTACATTGTTAACTTTTGGTTTGAATTGAGTTGTCTGTTTATATCGATAATCACTAGTTATAGTGCGCTAGACTAGTGATATACCAACAAACAAAATAACCCACAAAAACATACCAATCACAATATGCGTCAAAACCCAGCTACTCAGTTTTGATGTCTAAGCGTCTAAGCCAATCCCGTATTTTATCGACAACCTGTTCAGATTGATCGGCACCATTTACATCATGTAGGCCATGATCAAGTCCAGCTAAGACCTGATACTCAAACAGTGGTTTATCGAGATTCAATGCTTCAGCCATTGCGTGTGCTTTTTTAGGATCGACGTTGATGTCCAACTCCGCTTGTAAATAAAGAACAGGCACATCAATCTGCTGGTAAATGTCGAGTTGATCGGTACTTAGCATGCTCTTCCACCAACGAAAACCATGTATTCCCGATGTTATGTCCATCGATGCTTGTGACAGGACGGCATTGGCGAAGCCTTTAAACCCTTTCGATGCGTCATTATATGCTTGAGGGGGCATCGTCGACTGCATATTGTAGAGTACGTCATCAATGAAGAATCGACCACCCGCATTCAACGCGACCACCGCATCGATACGTTGTTCGCTCGCAGCCAGCATACCGGCTACTACCGCCCCTTCGCTGCCCCCAAGTAAAATCACGGAATCATAGCGACTCTCTAACTGGTTTAGCACGAGTTTTATATCTCTAACTCGTTGGTCAGGAGAGTCATTGCTCACAAACGAGGCTGGACAATCCTCACGATCAGAGGTGGTCTGCCATTCGAGATCTCTATTAACGCCATATTTTTCAACTAAAAGCAGATCCGCATCAGGAATCACGGAAGAAAACACACCGTTTATTTTCGGGTTGTGGCTTACGCTATTGCAATCTGAGCCTTGCAGCAAGATAAGAAGTTGACGACTTTGTTTGGGAAGTAAGTAGTAGATCAGTGTTGAGCCATCAGCACGGGTTAATGTTCTCTCTCCCTGAGTTGACGTTGGCTCTGCGGCATGCAAGGGAAAAAACAAAAATGCGCTGAGCAAAAAGGCGAACTTGTTCAAAATACGAATTCCTCATGTCCATGATTAAATGCTTCACCTCCTTCAAGGAGCGTGAGCATATACTCAGAGCAAAGTGAACTTAAAAAGTTCTCGAGTCGCCCCCTGTCCAACCACAACAGAGGAAAGTTGCAAAAAAGTGTTAGTCCCTCCCCGTAACTTTAACCTTCTCTTTTTATTCACTTTATCTTATGGCTAGCCGCGAGCCAGCGCATTAGGTCGATCAGAACCTAATATTGTTCTAATTTGTAATTCCTTTTTATGCGAAAGCGTCATTTACTGTGTCGCGGGTGAATGCATCGAGAATACGTATGGTGTGGGCAGATTGTCTTTCAATAAAAAACCCGCCAAAATGCGGGTTTTTATCATTGTCGTATTGAATTAGCACGCTTCAATCGCGTTCTTAATCCGTTTATCAGAGATTGGATAAGGCGTACCAAGTTGCTGCGCGAAGTAGCTCACTCGAAGCTCCTCAAGCATCCAACGTATCTCTTTCACTGCATCCGGTACTGGTTGGCCTTTCGGAATCTTATTAAGCAACTCTTTGTACTCTTTGTTTACCGACTCCACCTTTATCATGTGTACCCGATCTCGGTTGGGGTCGATCGGCAGCTTCTCCATACGGCGCTCGATTGCCTTCATGTAACGCAAAATATCCGGTAGTCGTTGCCAACCACACTCGGTCGCAAAGCCTTTAAAGATCAATCCTTCAATTTGCGCTTTAATATCAGACAAGGCAAATGCCATCGATAAATCCACCTTCCCTTTCAGCTTTTTATTGATCTGAAAAGCGGTGGTAAGGATAGCTTCTACTTGCTTGGCGATATCTACTACCGTGTCACCCAACTCGCCTCGTATGAACTCTTTACGCGCCTCAAACTGGTCTTTGTTCCAAGCGATGCCACCTTGCGATTCAATCAGTTTATCAACACCACAAGCGATACAATCGTCGATCAAATCGAGCACTTTGCCATACGGGTTGAAATAGAGTCCCAACTTAGATTTGTTTGGCAAGTTCGCATGGAGATACTTAATCGGTGATGGCACATTCAGTAACACCAAGCGGCGCTGACCTTGCTTCATCGCACTTTGCTGTTCATCAGGCGTTTCAAACAGTTTGATGCTCACCGAGTCTTTATCATCAACAATCGCAGGGTACGCTTTGACATCAAAACCACCCCGTTTTTGTTGATAACGTTCAGGGAGCTCACCAAACGACCACTGTTTCAGTCCTTGCTGTTCAATGTCATCATCGGCCACTTTCGATAAGGTCTCTTGCACCTTCTCTTTCAAGCCATCTTTCAAGCTGTAAAGGTCTTTACTCTCTTTCAGCTTGCGATTGCGATGGTCAACCACTCGGAAGGTGATCTTTAAATGTTCAGGGACAGCGTCCAGTTTCCAGTCTTCGCGTAATACTGTCGTGCCAGTAATCTGTTTCAACGCCTTTTCTAAGCCATCAAGCAGTGGCATAGAGAGCGCGTCAATACGGCTTAACGCGGCATCCGCATAGTTTGGTGCAGGCACAAAATTACGACGAATCGGTTTAGGTAGTGACTTAATCAAGGCAACCACGAGCTCATGACGTAAACCGGGAATTTGCCAATCGAAACCATCCATTTCTACTTGGTTAAGCACTGGGAGTGGTACATGAACGGTGACACCGTCACTATCTTCGCCTGGTTCAAACTGATAGCTGAGTTTCAGTTTAAGATCACCTTGATGCCAGAAATTAGGGTAATCCAGATCGGTCACATGGCTTGCATCGCCTCGGAACAACATCTCTTTTTCAAAGTTGAGTTGTTCTGGCGCTTCGTGGCGCGCTTTCTTCCACCAGCTATCAAAATGACGACCAGAAACGATCTTCAGATCTATGCGCTGATCGTAAAACTCAAACAAGGTTTCGTCATCAACCAAAATATCGCGACGACGAGATTTATGTTCGAGCTCTTCCACTTCTTGTAGCAGCTTGCGGTTCTGTTTAAAGAAGGCGTGTTTTGTTTCCCAATCCCCTTCAACAAGTGCCGAACGAATAAAGATTTCACGACTAACGGCTGCATCAATACTGCCGTAATTCACTTTACGCTTAGGCACAATCGGAATACCGTAAAGTGTCACTTTTTCAAAAGCATGCACCGCGGCAGAACGTTTTTCCCAATGCGGTTCACTATAGCTGCGTTTGATCAAGTGCCCGGCGAGTGGCTCTATCCATTCAGGCTGGATCTTAGCGCCAATACGTCCCCAAAGCTTCGATGTCTCCACCAGCTCGGCAACCATGACCCATTTCGGTTGTTTCTTGAAAATGGCGGATGCAGGGAAAATGTTAAAACGAGCGTTACGCGCGCCTTGATACTCGTTTTTCTCTTGGTCTTTCACACCAATGTGAGACAGCATACCGGCCAACAACGCGGTGTGAACGGCTTGATAACTCGCGGCTTCATCATTCGCTCTTAGGTCTAGCTCACGCACAACTTGGCGAATTTGATAATGGACATCTTGCCATTCACGGACACGCAAGTAGTTTAAGTAGTCCTTCTTACACTGTTTGCGGAACTGATTACCGGATAGCGCTTTCTGCTGCTCTTGAACATAGTCCCAAAGGTTTACAAAGGTCAGGAAATCCGATTCTTTATCATAGAAACGACGATGCTTTTCATCGGACGCCTGTTGTTTCTCCATCGGACGTTCACGCGGATCTTGAATAGACAGCGCGGCCGCAATCACCATCACTTCTTTCAAGGCGCCATAGCGAGGGGCCTCGAGAACCATGCGGGCAAGACGCGGATCAATGGGTAAACGAGAAAGCTGAACACCGAGTTTAGTCAGACGTTTACGGGGATCTTTTGCTTTCTCATTGATTGCACCAAGCTCTTGAAGAAGACGAACACCATCTTGAATATGACGACGATCCGGCGCTTCAACAAACGGAAAGGCTTCAATATCGCCGAGACCAATCGCGGTCATTTGCAAAATAACAGAGGCGAGATTGGTACGCAGGATCTCCGGATCAGTAAACTCAGGACGTGAGAGGAAATCCTCCTCCGAATAGAGGCGGATACAGATGCCCTCTTGGACACGACCACAACGTCCTTTTCGCTGGTTGGCACTCGCTTGAGACACGGCCTCAATCGGCAGACGTTGCACTTTAGTGCGATAACTATAGCGACTAATTCGCGCCGTGCCCGGGTCAATAACGTACTTGATTCCCGGAACAGTTAATGAGGTTTCAGCAACGTTAGTCGCTAGGACAATACGACGCCCGCGATGTGTTTGGAACACACGATTTTGCTCATTTGCCGCAAGGCGCGCATAAAGCGGTAAAATTTCGGTATCGCGAAGATTCCGTTTGTTTAGTGCATCCGCAGTATCACGGATCTCACGTTCACCATTCATGAAGATGAGGATATCCCCCATACCTTCATCACAAAGCTCATCTACCGCATCAAAGATTGCTTCCATTTGATCGCGGTCGGTATCGTCACCGTCTTCACTTACTGGACGATAACGCACTTCAACAGGATACGTACGTCCTGAAACTTCGATGATCGGTGCATTATTGAAGTGCTTTGAAAAACGCTCAGGATCAATGGTTGCCGAGGTAATGATAACTTTAAGATCAGGACGTTTTGGCAGAAGTTCGCGCAAGTACCCCATGATAAAGTCGATATTGAGGCTACGCTCGTGCGCTTCATCGATAATGATGGTGTCATACTGATTCAAGAAACGATCATTTTGAATCTCGGCCAGCAAAATACCGTCTGTCATCAGTTTGACTTGGGTTTGATCGGAAACTTGATCGTTAAATCGCACTTTATAGCCGACTTGCGACCCCATTTCGGTATCAAGCTCTTCAGCAATACGATTTGCAACCGAACGTGCAGCAAGGCGACGTGGCTGAGTATGGCCAATCGTACCAAACTTACCTAAACCCAACTCCAAACAAATTTTGGGTAGCTGGGTCGTTTTACCCGAACCGGTCTCACCCGCGACGATAACCACTTGGTTGTGAGCAATTGCCTCAGCAATGTCGTCTTTCTTTTGACTAACGGGTAGCTGTTCTGGATAGGTTATCGCTGGACGATTTGTCTCGCGCAATTGTGCCGTTTGCATCGACTTAGCCATGTCGAGTGCAATTTCATCAAACACCTTGTGCTTGGCTTCTGGATTGCGAATTCGGCTAGCGCCTTGAATACGCTTAGAGAGGCGAAAACGATCGCGAATCATGCAGTCGTTCAATGCTGCACGCAACGTCTTTTCATTATTCTGTACAGAATCGCTCAAAATGATTCCTGACTACTTGTTACTGATAGAAAAATTGGCGGGATTTTACCATAAAGCCGCAAACTTACGGAAAAGGATTTACGCATTAATCAACCAAATCGATCAGTTACTCGCCGTCGTCATTCCCTCTCTAAGCATTCGGATTCGTTAGAAAAGTGATAACCCAAAAGTTATCCCCAAAACACATTCATCAAAAGAAACGCGACAAAACTTACCCCTGTAGTCAACAACACATTTGCCGTCTTCCATGCAAGCAAAGTCGCGATGACAGCGGCAATCAGATAGGGATTCACCAATGGCATCAATTGCTGAGACTCCCCTTCTAAGAACATAATCGGCGCAAGAATGACCGTCAGAATCGCCGGGCTCGAGTATTTCAAAAATCGCTTCACTTCAGAGCCAAGTTTCAATGGAAGCGTCGGTGCTAGAAACAGATAGCGACTGAGGAAAACGACCAAGGTCATGGCAAGAATACTCAGTAAGATCATCCTCGTTTCTCCTTATCGATATCTTGACTGGATTCAGTAGATACTCCGACACCATAGCGCTCAGCGGCATAGCCAGCGATCATGGCAACTAAGCTTGCAATCATTAGCGCGCCATTAACTTGCAGTCGATGGAGAACCACAGAACTGACCAGCGCGACCAAAACGGTGAGCAACACGGGTTTGGTTTTCACATTCGGCACAACCAGTGCGATAAAGGTTGCCACGATAGCAAAATCTAAACCCAGTGAGTCGAGGTTTGGGATCACACTCCCACCAATGATCCCCACGAAAGAGGCCAAGTTCCAAATCAGATAAAAACTCAGCCCCGCCCCTAACGCATAATAGCGATTGAAACTCGTTTGTCGGTGACCAATGAGCGCGAAGAGTTCATCCGTTAACAAAAAGCCTAGCGTGAGCCGCCACCTTAGAGGCAACGGGCTGATGGTTTCTCGCATCGCCACACTGTATAACAGATGACGTGATGTGATGAAAAACGTGGTGATGAGCATAGTGACGAGACTTGCGCCTGTGTTGAACATGCCAATGGCAACGAGCTGTGCCGCCCCGGCGAAGAGTATGGCCGACAGTGCTTGCGCTTCTATCACCAACAAACCTGATTCGACTGCATACGACCCAGCCAGCAAACCCCAAGGCACCACCGCAATACTCAAAGGCATCATCGCCACTGTGCCTTGCCACATTAGACTTCGGTTATCGTTACCACGTTGTTCTACGATATCTGACATCTTCATTCCTTGTACATCATTCCTATATATCAGAGGTTGATAGTTAAACTACCTTAGCGTGGCAACAACAGGTTTTCTTGTACAATATTGCTGCGGGATTGCATGATTGCAGGATGTAAGGGCTTAATGAGAGTAAACGACACGACGTGAGTGCAACGCACCGGTGCGATATTGATTCGGCGTAACACCCATCGCTGCCTTAAAATGACGATGAAAATGGCTTTGGTCATGAAAACCAGTCTCTATTGCAACCTCGCCTGCGTTCAATCCCTCTCTCAATAGCGCTTTCGCTTTACGTAGTCGCATTTGAAGTTGATAGGCGTGAGGAGGCATGCCCACCTCGACTTTAAAACGCCGCGCCAAATAGTGCGGACTCAACGAAACTAAGTTGGCGAGCTCGGTCAGAGAGACATTCTCTTCCGGACAGTCTTTTAAGAAGGCTCTCACTCGCTGTACTTGGCGCTTGGTATGGGTCGATGGCGCGGTGAGTTGGCCGCGTTGCTTGCCGTGACGATTCATCAACTGCCACATCGCGCCTTGCAGCAGGGTTTCGCGATAAAGGCGGTTTTGCGATTCCGTTAGCGCCTTTATCACCATTCGCAACAACTGCGCTAGCTCTGGGTCGTAAACAACGGGATCAGAAAAGTAAGGTGCAAATGTGCCTGATTCGCTGCCTCTTGACACACTTTCAAACATCTCTGGCAATGGGTAAAGGGCTTGATAGGACCAACCCTCTTCGGTCGCCGAATGGCCAGTGTGCACCTCATCCGCGTTCACCAGGATAATGCTGTCTTGAGGGGCGATATGGTTGCCGCCAGTGCGATAAAAACATTGCGCGCCCTCTTCGATAACGCCGACACAATAGCCTTCGTGACTATGACGAGAAAACGTCTGGGTATGATAGGTCGCTTGTAACACTTCTACGCCACCTAGTTCTTCTGCGTAATTGATCACTGCGCGCTCTTTTTGCATCCTACCCCTCCCTGACTCTTCTCTTCAACATACTCAAACCACCTCAAGATGCTCGTTAAGCGAGTATATAACGGATAACGGCTCAAAGGCTTTGTATAATCTTGCCCTCTTCACATCCTTTACTCAGAAAAGGCTAACGCCGCAATGGCATCAGCAACGGCAGCAAACTGAATTTTAGTAAGACAAACTTGCGCTTTCGAAAACTCATGCGCCTGAATAAGTTGACTCAACTGATAGGCCGTATAGACAGTTTTTAACGGTGATAAGATCGGTGTATCTTCCCCATTGAGGTCGATACTGTAACTCTGCCCCATCGAGTCAATAACCCTATCGCCGGCCGTGGTCATTAGCGCCTTGCATTCATCAACAAACGTCTGCGCATCGTGAAGATACAAAAGCTCATCGTCGCCTTCCAACTTAAGAATACAAGGCCATTGTGGTGTCCCAATCACTCAACGGTCTCCTCGATTAACATATCGACTACCTTCATTTATCACGATAAAAAAGCCCAGCACGGAGGCTGGGCTTTCCAATACTCGCAGCCTTGAGGACTACGGTTTTTTGTTTGCATGGTTAGCCGAAGGGCTTCGCCAAATCTTGTACCCTTTACGCACCATCGCCTGCCCAAGCAGGTGAGCAGCGACCGGGGCGGTGATCAAAATAAAGAACAAGGTGCCCAGTACTTTTGATATAACCGCGATTTCTTGCAGCATGATAGCCACAGGCAGCAGCAAGAAAGCCAGCCCCACCGTGCCGGCTTTGGTGGCTGCATGCATGCGAATAAAGAGATCGGGTAAGCGTAAAATCCCTAAGCTTGCGACAACCGCAAAGAAGGTTCCTAACAGCAAAAAGATGCCGGCAAATATCTCTCCCATCATTCCTCCTTGTCACTTTTTGCAATGAAGCGAGCAAATGCAATGGTGCTCAGAAACGCCACGAGGGCCAAGGTGATAGCAACATCAAGGAAGGCTTTCTTGCCACTATCTAAGGTATAGACTGCGATAAAACCAATAGTTAAAAAGGCAATGAGATCCAGAGCTACCACCCTATCAGCAAGGGTGGGTCCTTTAATCAATCGCACAAGCGAAATCGCGAAACTCAGCAGCAAACCCGCGTAGGCAACCGCAACACAGGTAGCGAGAAAATCAGTCACGGGTTACCTCCAACAGCTTTTTCTCTAAGCCAGATTTAATATCTTCGATGACCTTAGTGTGGTCTGGCGCGAACATGGCGTGAATGATCAAGAATTTCTTATCTTCTGATACATCCAAACTTAAACTGCCTGGCGTGAGCGACACCATGTTAGCTAGCAAGGTGATCTCCAAGTCGCTTTTTGCATCCAGCGGCACATAAACAATATCGGGCTCACTCAAGTGGGTTGGTGTAATCACATCCCATACGACACGCGCCACGGAGACGATGACTTCGTAGAGGAAGTAGAAAAACAACACAAAGGCCGCCTTCACGCGCTTAAAGTAACTGGTATCCAAACCAAAGGGTTGGCTTAATGCCAGTGCAAGAAAGCTCACCATAAAGCCAATCACAAAATCGAGACCATTATATCCCGCATTGATCAGCATCCAGACTAAAGCGAGAAACAAGTTCAACAAGAAATAAGTCATGGTGTTACCCCCAGTACCGCTTGAATATAGGGTGTTGGATCGAGCAATTGCTCCGCCGACTCTACCGCAACTTGATAGAAAGGCTCCGCCGCTAAACCGATAGTCACAGTAAGCGCTGCGAGTACCACCATCGGTACGATGTACAACACACGCTCGCTATGGGTCAGCGTTTCAGTTGGCTCTTCTGGCGCGGCTTTCCAAAACGCCTCGTTCCAAATTTTTGTCATCGAGAAAACAGTCAACAAACCAACGAGTAATGCCGTCGCACCGAGCAAATAGTGCTCTGTTTGGAAACTCGCTTTGATAACAAGAAACTTACCCCAGAAACCTGACAATGGCGGGAAGCCTGCCAGTGAAAACGCGGGGATTAAGAACAGTACCGCCAGCCAAGGTTTACTCTTATAAATACCGCCAAGCCTACCCAGATTATCGCTACCAAATTTACGCGCTAAGAAACCGCCAATCAGGAACAAGTTAGCTTTAACGATAATGTGGTGAATCAAATAAAAAATCATCCCGGCTAACGCCAATGGCGTGAACAGCGCCAACCCCATCACCATATAACCTATCTGACTAATGATGTGGAACGAAAGAATACGTTTGATAGCAAATTGACTCGCCGCCCCCAATACCCCGGTCAACATGGTTAAGCCCGCAATGACAAGCAACAGCGGTTGCATACCACTTTGATCGAGTGGGAAAACCAAGGTAAACAAGCGAATGAGGGCATAAACGCCCACTTTGGTCAATAGCGCCGCAAATAGCGCGACCACCCCACTAGGTAGCGTGTGGTATGACGCTGGCAGCCATGCAAAAACAGGAAACAAGGCAGACTTAATTGCAAAACCAAACAGGAACAGCGCACACAAGAAAGTGGCTGTTGTGGATGGAATCAATGCCGCTTTGCTGTATAGGTCAGCAAGGTTCAGGGTGCCTGTTGCCCCATAGAGCAAACCAATCGCCAGTAAGAATGCCAGTGTCGAGACCAAGTTCAACACCACATACTTGACAGCGCCATCAATCTGCTTGCCTTTCGCATCCAACACCATAAGGCCAAAAGAGGCGATGAGCATCACTTCAAACCAAACGTATAGGTTGAAGATATCGCCAGTCAAAAACGCCCCACTCACCCCGGCCAGTAGCACCTGAAACAGCATATGATACATGCCGTAACTTGGCTTTTGGTTAAGGTCGGCAGAGGCATAGATCACTGTTGCAAGGCCAATGATCGTCGTGATCAATGCCATCGCGGCGCCCAAAATATCCGCCGCGAAAACAATCCCAAAGGGCGCAGACCAGCTACCAAAGGCAACAGCTTGTGGCCCATGATTGAGCACTTCCAACATCAAACCAATCGCAGCCAACATCGAAAGTGATGCAGCACCAATACCGACACGGGTTGCCCATGAATGAGAGTGACGAATAAAAAATCCAGCGGTCGCCGCGATGAGCGGAATAATCACCGGTAAAGTTAACAACATATCGCTCATTGTTACTCCTGTGCCTCCGAACGCTGCATACTATCCATATCTGCAGTACCGCTTTCTTGATAAGCACGGAAACAGAGTATTAAGGCAAAGACCAACAAACCAAAGCCGATCACGATTGCCGTTAGGATCAGGGCTTGTGGCAACGAGTTTGCTGCGACATCGGGTGGCAACACCGCATTCTCCGCAATCAATGGCGGCTCGCCACGGGTTAAACGACCTGCGACAAATATCGCAAGGTTCACAGCGTTACTGAGCAAAATAAGTCCAAACATCACACGTAACATATGTCGCTCTAACAAGAGATAGACTCCTGCCGCGACCAGTAAACCTACCATTAGGCTCCAGAGCGTTTCCATCAATCTAGCTCCTCATTAATTCGCAACAGTATTCCTAGCACGGCGCCAAACACCGCGAGATAGACACCCACATCAAACAGCAACGGTGTGCCAAGGGGCAGAATTTCCTTCCACCATAGACCCGTCATAAAAGGTAAGCCCAGTGGGAAGCTAATGGCACCGGCGAGCAGCGCGAGTGCGACACCAAATATCGCTATCTTCAACGGAGAATAGCGTAGCCTTTCTCTCACATAGCCTGCGGATTCCGCCAACATCAGCAACGCAAAACCAATCACCGCGATAAGTGCACCAATGAATCCCCCTCCCGGCAAGTTATGCCCGCGCATAAGCAAGTAAACGGAGAACACCAGCATCAGCACAGCAACAATGTGGGCCGTACTGCGGAAGATGATCGACTCGATACGATTTTTCGCTCGATTCTTAGTGGTAAACAAACCAAGACACGCCACCGCAGCCATGGCAACCACAACCACTTCTCCTAAGGTATCGAACGCACGGAAGTCAACGAGAATCACGTTAACGATGTTTCGCCCATGCCCGCCCGGTAGACTGTTTTCAGCAAAGAACTCACTGAGCGTCATATCAAGCGGCGTATGTGTGATTGCGATCAAAATGCCGGTCACAGCCAAACCTAAAACACTGGCGACAATGGCATGCACTGTACGGCGAGACAGTGAGTGGGACGGTACGCTGGTCAGGCTTGGTAAGTGTCGCAACAACAAGGCGACAATAACCACAACCAATATCTCAACAAGCAACTGCGTCTTTGCAACATCAGGGGCACTGTAGAGCATAAAGACTAACGTAGAGATAAAGCCCACCATGCCCAGCGCTGCCACCGCAAGAAGACTAGAACGCGCCACGAGACAAGCGGCCACGGATGTCACGAGTAATAAGGCCAGTGCCACCTCATAGAAATGTGTTTCGTGAATCTCAGACAACACACCAACAGGCACTGCACCAAACACGGCAAGTGTTGGCTGCAACAAGAGTAGCGCCAGTACTGTGAAAAATCCGAGGCCATATAAACTCAGATGTTTGTGTTGAAGCAAACCTGTCTGCCAGTTAGCCACGGCCATTAAGCCATTTAAACCACGTTGATAAACCTTGTTGCCCTGAGGGAGGAATCGCAACAGTGTCCCCGTAACCTTGAGGAAGACAGCATGGCTACGGTAAATCAGCACACCCAATACTAACGTGACCACACTCAGTATCAGCGGCAAGTTAACGCCTTGCCAGATATACACCGTTTTTGGTGTCCCTTGTGGGAAAATCGCTAGACTACCAGGATCGATAACGGCATTTTGCAAGTAACCAAGCGCAAGTACAGGCACGGCAAATGACCCTACTGCGAGCAGCATTGGAGGAAGCCAAAGCCCTTTTTCATGCTCAATGGATTTCGCAGCAACACTGTGTTCATCTTTCTTGCCCAAGAAAGGCTTCAGCATCAGTAACAGTGTCATCGCCACGATCAAAGCATTCGCCAGCAAGAGAATGGCTGTCGGTACTATGCCTACTTCCAAACTCGCTTTGTAGAGATACTCTTTACTGAGGAAGCCGAGCAACGGCGGTAATCCTGCCATCGACATCGCAGAAAGCACCGCGGCAACAAAACTCAGCTTCAAAGGGTCTTTCAAGCCTGACAAACTATGCCACTGACGCGTGCCTGTCGACTTATCCACATTACCGATAACCATGAACAAAGACGCTTTATAAAAAGCATGTGCCACGATCAGAAGTAATGCCGCTGCAACCGCATACTCAGTGCCAAAGGCAAGTAATACCGTTAATTTGCCCAACGCCATGTTGGTGCTGTTTGCCAACATCAACTTGAGATCCGTTTGTCTCAAAGCCAAAAGTGCTGACCAAAAAGCAGTAATGCTACCTGCCGTTACAAGGAGATAGAACCACACATCACTGGCGGCATAGACAGGTGATAGTCGTGCCATCAAATAGATACCGGCTTTTACCATGGTTGCCGAGTGTAGATAGGCACTCACAGGTGTCGGCGCCGCCATGGCTCCCGGTAGCCAAAAATGAAATGGAAATTGGGCTGATTTGGTAAATGCGCCCAAGAGTACCAGCAGCATTGACGGCAAAAATAGCGAGTGTTCAGTGATGGTCTCGACTTGTTGCAAGATCTCAGACATCTGATAACTGCCTGCCATCTCGCCGAGCATGATCAAGCCACCCAGTAAGGCTAATCCCCCTGCGCCGGTGATAAGCATGGCTTGCAACGCGTTTTTACGGGACGTCTCATCTTCATGGTTAAAACCAATCAATAGATAAGAGGTAATGGTCGTCAGTTCCCAAAAAACAAACAGCAATAAGATGTTATCACTCAGCACCACCCCGAGCATTGAGAGCATAAACAAGGTGAGATAAAGGTGAAACGAACGCTTGTTGATCTTGCTCTTCATATAAGAGAGCGAATAGATCTGAACCAAGCAGCCGATACCTGAAATCAGAACTGCAAAAAGAAACGACAAGCCATCAATGCGAAAACTCAGATCGATGCCCATCGAAGGAACCCAAGACCAGACAAAGCTCACCCCTTGTGGTTCATAGGCGACTGCGAAGCCCAGCAATAAAGCGGCTGGAAACAGTGCATATAACCATAACAAGGGCGGCGATGCAGATGCGGATTGCTTACCTAAAGAAGGTGTTGTTGCCATAATATCCAACTTACCCAAACGTAATATCAAACACGTATGCTACTCGATTCGTTTACAACTTGCTAACCTATAACAACAAAAATCCATGTATTCTGGCGATAAAAAAGCGAATAAAAACCGCTAGTTAAAAAGAATACACTTCTTGTGACATTGTCACGATTAGGTGTGCAATTAATATACGACATGAGAGCCATATGCTTAGCCAATGCGCTAAGCGTACAAACTAGACCAATGTACCTATTGTTGACTAAGAACGAGATGACATTCTTAGACATGCGTTACTGTCGATGAATAACGATGGTCGATAGAAACCGACCCACCACCCTTCTCGATGAACACAAAATCAACAAGATAAACACACAACATTAACCAAATATAGTGAAAGTGATAAGAAAAAGAGTGTAAATAGGCATTACAAACTGAATTGCAGGCAAAAAAAGACCCAGCTCGTTGGCTGGGTCATTTGTCATTAGACGTGGTGTTTAGGCAGCAAGCGCATTAGGCTCAGCGTGGATTTCATCACTGACTAAGTTCTTCAACCAGCGCTTACCGTAAATGCGATGAACGGTTAAGCCTATCTTTACGACTTCTTCTACTAAAATCACCATCATCACCATATGAAGCGGCCATCCCAGTACAAGTCCGGTGTAGAAGGCTAATGGAATCCCTACGCCCCATTGCGCAAACAAGTCGATAAAGATGGTGTATTTGATATCGCCACCACTTTTCAAGACGCCACCGATCCCCACCATGTTAAAGACCTTTAGGGACAAGCCCAATGCCATGACTAACGTCACCTTCAGCGCCATATCAAGATCAGGGATGTTTGTGAGTGACAATGCAAACTCGATCTGATTACTCAATAATCCCACCACTAACGCCACCAGCAGTGCCAAAGAGACCGACAAAGCGAGCAGCCACCATGATTGGAAGAAGGCGCGATTATAGTTTTCAGCACCGAGTTCATGGCCTAACAGCGTCGCCGCTGCCACCGCAAATCCAATAAAGGCTGAGATCAACACCCCTTCAATTGGCGATAACAAGCTGATGATGGCGAGCTCTGTAACGCCAAGTTGACCAACAATCAGGTTGTATACCAAAATACCCACGGCCCAACCCGCATCATGAATGATCATCGGCATGGCGACACTCATGTACTTTTTGCGCGCTGTTGGCTTCCACGCCTCTCCTAGCTCATCACGACGAGGCAAAATCTGTGGGTGATAACGCTTCGCAGCCCACAGCAGCATCGCCGATTGCACAAAGCGCGACACCGTAGTACCAATTGCGGCACCAGCTACGCCTAACTCAGGAAAGCCAAATAAGCCAAAAATAAGCAAGGCGTTAAGTGCGGCATTAATACCCACCGCGACAAAGCCGATCCGCGTTGGTAGTTTTGCTTCGCCTACTGAGCGCATCGCCGCTTCTAGCGGCACAACGATCGCCGTGGCAATAATGCTAAAGCCAGTTATTAATAGGTACTGAGTGGCATGTTCTACAAAGGCGCTGTCATCTGTGACAAATTGCACAATTTGCTGAGGCATCAAACTATATAGAATCGCAAACGGGATTGAGAATGCGATGGCACAGACCCAAGTTTGCAACAAGGTACGTCTTACCCCTGCTATATTGCCTGCGCCAAAAAACTGCGAAGCTAGCACGCTGACTGCGCCACTCGCTCCGACAATCATCAGCAAATTGAAAAAGAAAATCCGGTTTCCGACACCCACGGCAGCAACTTGTGCTTCGCCTAATTGGGAGACCATTAAGATATCCACCAAGCCTAGTACCGAGAACAACATACACTGGACCGAAACCGGTAGTGCGAGTCGCAACGTTTTTTGCCAAAATTGCTTATCAGCGGCAGATTTCCACGTATGCATGATGTTTATCCTCCTTCATTTTTATTTTTCGTTTGGTGTGATGGAGATCATACCGCTGATGAAACAAATACTCTTATGCTATCTCATCAAATACTTTTGCGAGACTATCATATGCCATGGCCTGACCACTTTTCTATTTCGGAAAAATCGCGCCAGCTGTTTATCGATCAAGAGCAGCTTTATGCCCTCGAAACAAATCAAATCGTCCAAGTCGGTTATGCTTATGCGAGAGAAAATTTCGATATTTCTCGGCGGTACTCAGAAAAGCAAATCGTGCTATTCAGTATTCGTGGTGAAGGGGAAATTTCGACGCCGGATTGCACCCAATCCTTGAGAGACAATCAGGTGGCGTACATTCCCCCTTTTGCGCCGCATCGAATCAATCTTAGAGGCGAGAAGTGGGACTTTTGTTGGATTTCCGTTGAGCCAGATAGCGAATGGAAGCACCGTTTACCCAGCCAGCTCACCTTTCGCGAAAGTGCAAACGCTGAACTGGTGAAACAGATCATTGATTGTATTCATCATAGCCAAGTCGCGGTTTACCCCTTGGCTGATCAACTGCTCGCTTTGCAGGTTGAGCAATTGCGGTTATTGGTCAATCACATGCTGCCGAGTAGCGTCACTTCAAATCAAATTCGCTTAGAACGCGTGTTTCGGCGAGTTCAACAACAGCTACACAAAGATTGGAGTGTGGATGAACTGGCGCAACTCCATCCCTGCTCAGAACCGCACTTTCATCGACTCTGCCAAACTTACCTTGGCCACTCTCCGATCGCGCACCTGACTAAACTGCGCATGGAGCAAGCCGCGCGATTTCTTTCAACCTCTGATATGTCTATTCAACAGATTTGCGAAGCGGTGGGCTACCCTAACCCTGCCAACTTCAGTACGCGATTTAAAAAGTGGAGCACCTTAACCCCACGCGAGTACCGCAAACGTTTTGTTCAATAAACAGCGGCTCGCCTTAGATGACATTTAGCCCAACGCACGCAATGCATCAGCTTAAGTTTATTCTCAGTATGGATTGAATCTTTTGGTCGTTGCCCACACTAATCAAATATGAGAACTAAAAAAGGTCGTGCAGATTTATGTTTAAACAATTGAAAGTGCTTTTTCGACAACTCACTGCGGAAGGAGGTGAAGGCGGGATCATCGACACGCCAGCACTCAATCTTGCGATGGCTGGGCTGCTTTGCGAAGTATCACGCGCAGATAGCAGTCTTGACCCACGAGAACACGCAGCCAAACGCCACTTGCTCTCCTCTTTACTCGACGTAGAGGGAGAAGAAGCTGATAGACTGCTAGAGAAGGCGACAAAAGCGAGCGATGAGGCTGTCTCTCTGTATGACTTTACCTCCAAGCTCAGAAGCCTTGAGGCCCACGAACGCATTTCTCTGATAGAAGCAATGTGGCAAGTCGCCTACGCCGATGGTGAAATCGACCCACTAGAAGAAGCCGTGATTCGCCAAGTTTCTGAACTTATTTATGTCGAGCACACCGAGTTCATTCGCGCGAAGTTGTCGGCTCAGCAGGCCGCATCATCCTAGCCACCCAATCCCTTTTCGTCCTCTTGCTCTAATAAGTTGAACCAAGATCGCAAATTAATTTGCATTTTGCGATTTTGGCAAACTCAACACCCGTACACCTCGACGGTCTGTCTATACATCTACTCAGTTTTTTTGACCTTTGGCTAACTACTCAGTCAATCTTCGTGCCCAACAATCATAGTGTGCCTTGTTAAGGTCGGTATGCCATTTGCACCGTGTTCAACTCTCGGGTTAAGTAAAGGTGTCTGACCATGCGATTGTTTCGATATGCACTGTTTTCAGCAATCGTGTTTGTCTTCGCCTCAGATATTGACCAAACGCTACTGAGCCGTGTCATTACCGATTCAAAGCAAGAAATTGTGCGTCAATTCCAAGACTTGACAAAAATACCCCTCTACACTCGCCCGAACCACTGGCAGTAAAAAAGGAACCCTGCTAAACATCTTAAGGTGTCGTCGCCATTAGTCTAGGTGTCATGAAGCAGTTGTTTCGGATCGGTCTCATTCTTTTCTGTGCTTACTTTTATGTTGTCAACTTCACCGAAGTTGAAGCCTTGAGTGCAATGAAAGCTCATCATCAAGCGCTGTTTCACGACATCTCCAGCTTCATCGGTCGCATTGTCGACATTGATCCTTAGTCAAGGCTGACACAATCACTTATCTTCACTTACTGGTTACGTTACAATTGGCCTCTTTATCTTCAAGCACACTCTGCCCTTATGTACGACGCAACCCGCCTCCCCATCGATACTATCGAAACACAATACAAGTCAGCGTTAAAAAATCACCACCTCGTTGTAGAAGCCGAAACAGGATCGGGTAAATCGACGCGTCTTCCCATCTGGTCTCAATGCATGGGACGTGTGCTTGTTGTTCAACCACGTCGTATTGCTTGTACATCCTTAGCGAGCTACCTTGCTGAATACCAAGGAGAACAGGTCGGTGCCAGTATTGGCTATGCGGTAAAGTTTGAACATCATTACACGGAACAAACAAAGACGGTATTTGTGACACCGGGTGTTGCGCTACGGTGGTTTAGTGAAGATAAACTCGCAAGCTTTGATGTGATCATCATTGATGAGATGCATCTTCGCCGTTGGGATACGGATCTGCTGCTTTCCCTGCTGAAAGACCATCAACAACACCGTGTTGTTTTAACCTCTGCGACCTTGAATAGCCGCCGTTTCGCTGACTTTCTCGATGCCAGCGTCTTAAAAGCTGAAGGCAGACGATTTCACGTCGAGGTGACTCATGCCGCGACGGATTCACGCCATAGTCCTGATGCGCGCAATTTAGAAGAGCGCGTTACCAATGCAGTCATTGATTGGGGTAATAATAACGACGTTAATGGCGAGCAGAATGGTGATATTCTCGTATTCCTTCCAGGGCGTAAGGAGATTCAACAAACACTGTCGCGGTTGCGACAACATGCTTTTGTTCAAGAACATCGCTTCGATGTGATCCCCTTACATGCGAGTGTGAGTGATGATGAACGCCATCGCGCGCTCAACACCAGCAAGCAACGCAGAATCATACTTGCAACCAACATAGCCGAAACATCGCTTACCATTCCCGGGATCACCCTCATCATTGATAGTGGCTTAGAGCGCCGCACGCATCAACGCAATGGGCGTACCGTGCTGAGCTTACATGCGATTTCACAGGCCAGCGCAGAGCAGCGGAAAGGCCGAGCGGGTCGGATTATGGACGGGCAATGTGTGCGCCTTTATGGCAGCGCAGCGCCATTGGAAGCCGTGACCCCACCGGATATGCTCCGCGAAGAACTGATCGAACCAATGCTTGCCGCCGCATGCTGCGGTAAGCCTTTGGCCCGTTTAGATTTCATCGAAGCGTTACCTGATAAAACATTTTCACAGGCTCAACAGCGCCTTATTGACATGGCCGCGATCGACAAAGCGGGCAATGTCACAGAGCATGGCAAAAAACTCTATCCACTGCCGATTGACCCTCTTTTTGCCCATTTGATTACCGCCATGCCCAATAAGGCGACTCAAGAAGCCATGGTGGATCTCGCGAGTGCACTTTCAGTACCGCAGCGAGTTGCGACTTTGCCGAAAGATGAAGAACGCCTTGAGGCGCTTTCGCGCTGGGAGCCCTTGCACTGTGATGCCAACATGTTGATTCAGCTCGTACGAGGGCTTCAATGTGATGCACTCACCATAAATGAAGAAGCCTTAAAAGAATCACAACAAAATGCCCAGCAGATACGGGAAGCGTTGTCGCTTCCACACTTAGACGTCGCCTCTCGTATCCCTCGGGAACAATGGCTATCTGCTGTCGCGGATGCAACACCTGAACTGGTTTTTGTCCGTCGCCAACGACGTGATGAGGCCCTTGGCAATGGTTATGCTGAAGTCATCCTAGGGCGTGAACAGCGCACCAAAAGTGATGACATCGCCTTTATTGTCTTTGACCAGTTCCATCTTCCCGGTAAGGGTAAGAAACAAACACTCAACCTTGCGACCTGTTGCTCTCCGTTACCGATCACGATGCTGGTTGAAAAAGAGTTTGGTGAGACAACCCTTGTTGAAGGCGATGTGGTTGATGGTCAAATTCAGATGACACAACAACGCTGGTTTGCGGGTCGCCTCATTGCCTCAGAAGTAGCGGCGCCTGACGACACTTTACTTGTGCAAGCAGTAGCAAAAATGATTATTGAAGAGCAGTTATTTCCTGGCCTCGCATCGCGCCTTGCCCATGATATGGCGCAGTGGGCGCTTTATGGCGAACTAGAACCCACCACTGACACTTCCGCTCCGCAAGGTGTCACGCTTGAGGCTTGGCTAATTGATCAACTCGAAGCTCTAGGCATCGAAAGTTTTGATGACTTGGCCCTTTTTAATGATGACGATTTTCATTTTGACGGAATCCCCGAATGGGAACGCGACGAGTTCGACGCACGTTATCCTCGACGTCTACATCTCGCTGACTTGACGCTAACGGTCGAATATCATCCAAAAGGAAAGCGCATCACCGTCCACTACTTCAGTGGCGGTCGCAAAGACGCCCCCAAACGATGGGAACTACCCAGTTGGTCAGGCTGGCGTATCCGCTATAAAAAAGCGAGTCGAGTGATTGATGTGAAATAGCGGACAAACGCTCAATTAAGAGCCAACGATAGCCTTCTTAAGCGCTGTCTTTATTTGCGGGCTTAACGCGCCTGCTAAGCCCTGCTCATAACATACTAGCGCTTTGGTCGTTCAAATGATCCAAAGCGTTTAAGGTTTCTTACTTTATATCTAAAATCTGGATCTGTTGGATGAGTATAGTTATGCAAAATACTCACAAATTTCAGATTATCTATGTCACTGAGTTCGAATTTCTCAATCGGATTATTTATCAAAACGATATCCTTGATCCCCTTAAGATCATTCAAATTCTCAACAACTGAAATATTGTTACCGGCAAGATCGAGTTGATACAGATTTTCTAAGAAGGAAAGGTTCGGTATCTTGGATACATGACTAGAAGAAACCTCAAGGGTACGAAGATTCGTATTACTCCTCAAATCACCAATTTCATCAATGTTTGTATAAACAACTTTTAGTGTCTTTAATTGTCTAAGCGCCGATAAATTTGGCATCTTTTTGTTCTCTAAACCTTCAATCTCTAGGTATTCCAGTGATGATGGTAGGTCAACTTGAGTAGCATCGTAACTACGGACATGTAACGCCTTCAAATCATTAAGTTCAGAGAATGGTAGAGAGTAAAACTCTTTTTCTGGTTTGAGCCTTAAATATTTAAGATGTGGAAAGCTTGAAAGATGAAAGTTTGCATGCGGCACTTCATAACTTGGAGCAACCAAAACCTGGAGATTCTTACTCTGAGTCATCTCGTGCAAGTTGCTAACCGTACCGTTGACCGCAAAATATTCCAAATTGACTTGATTGTACAGGTTATTCAAACGATGTGCGATTAGAGTTTCCGAGCTGATTGATTTTAACTTACTCGGATTAGGTAACACTACCTTGTCTGACTCAATTAAGTTCAACTCTAAGTAAATCAATTCGTTAAGGCTTGATATATCGACTACTTTTAGCGGAGAAACATCTCGATCGAGTGTGATCATGAGGGATTTTAGATCCTTGAATTTATTAATAAATTCAAGATCTAGAATCTTCTCTGACTTAATGCTTAGAACTTCAATATCACCAGATTTATTAAGAAATACTTCAGTACGGTTTGATCTGCATGGGCGAGTCTTGTCCGACAGTATAAACTCGCATTTAGGCTCTATTAAGTATGATGCACCTATTTTACGTGTGTCATTCCAAATGCGATAGCTTGTATCTTCATCTTCAACATACACTCTTAACGATGAGTCAATAATCCCTTGGCCGTATAGTTTACTTATCAACGCGTACTGTTCTGACTTCTCAACAATCTCTTTTTCTTGTGGGCTTAGCTCGACCGCTAATGCACCTGATGCTATAAACCATAAAATTACTAATAACTTCATCATTCATTACCCGTTACCTAAGCCCTGCTCATAACATACTAGCGCTTTGGTCGTTCAAATGATCCAAAGCGTTTTAGGTTTCTTACTTTATATCTAAAATCTGGATCTGTTGGATGAGTATAGTTATGTAAAATGTTCACAAATTTCAGATTATCTATGTCACTGAGTTCGAATTTCTCAATCGGATTATTTATCAAAACGATATCCTTGATCCCCTTAAGATCATTCAAATTCTCAACAACTGAAATATTGTTACCGGCAAGATCGAGTTGATACAGATTTTCTAAGAAGGAAAGGTTCGGTATCTTGGATACATGACTAGAAGAAACCTCAAGGGTACGAAGATTCGTATTATTCCTCAAATCACCAATTTCATCAATGTTTGTATAAACAACTTTTAGTGTCTTTAATTGTCTAAGCGCCGATAAATTTGGCATTTTTTTGTTCTCTAAACCTTCAATCTCTAGGTATTCCAGTGATGGTGGTAGATCAACTAGGTTGGCATCATATCCATTAACATGCAAGGCCTTTAAAGAAGTGAGGTCTGAGAATGGAAGAGAGAAAAATTCTTTTCCATTCTTGAGGGCAAAGTACTGTAAATTTTTAAACTTTCCAAGTTCAATTTTCCCAATCGCACTTTCATTGTCAGTAGCAGTTAGAACTAATGAGATCATCACTATTATTTATTTTTCCAAACCGTTAAGCTCTCCATACATTTCGAAATAAACAAGCTTATCTTTATTATCGATATTGTCTATACTGTTTGCTTTAAAAGTTACAGATTTTATTACTTCTAAGTTATTGGAAACGGGCAGGATCATGACCTGAGTGGACATTGAGTTTAATTCTAAATGAACAAGGTTGGATAAAAATGAAAGGTCAATCTTTTCATAACCCGGCCTCTGTCCACTTAACTTAATCATTAATACTTTTATGCTTCCTATACTTCTTAATAAATTAAAGTCAAAATTTTTATCTGATCTCAAGTTTACAATAATTGCATTACCATCCTGATCAATAACTATTTCATTTCGATTTGATTTACACGGCCTGACTTTACTTCCAAGTATTAATTGACAGTTGGGATTTGAAATTTCAGAATAACCTAATCGGCTTTTGTTTTGCCAGAGACGATAGGTTGTCTCATCACTTTCAACATACACTCTTAACGGTGAATCAATCACCCCTTGGTTATATAGTTTACTTATCAACGCGTAGTGTTCCGACTTTTCAACAATCTCTTTGTCTCGGGGGCTCAGCTCAAAGGATAAGACACTTGATGTAACAAGCCATAACAATAATACTAATTTCTTCATTATTTTACCTGTACATAGTCAACATAGTAAAAATCATATCAATTCAGTCTGTTTATTTTCTGTTTCAGACTTGATAGCCAAATCCAACAAAAGGCTACTATTCAACTTAACTGTCGAAAAAGCGCGTTGTCGGAGTAAGGCCAAGAATAAACAGTTGACCATCGTTCAACGTTTTGATTATAAAGAAAAAACGCACTGCGTATCCATTGTCTTTATCGTATCTCTACGCGGATGTTATCACTTGCTATTTTATTCAGATGTCATGAATACTCAAACCTTCGCCTTCACTTCGGTAGGGCCAAATCAAAGTTTTTTACTAAGCCATGCAACTTGCATGTAAAGTGAGGTGAAACAGCTCTAAGATTCGAGTGAAAAGTTGGTCATTGGTGTACTCACACAACGGAGCATTCTAGCCGTTCATCTTGGTGATGATTTCAACCACGAGGTATCCACTCCTAGGCCGGGTAGAAACAATGCTTTCCCTTAGGTAAGGGGTTAACATAAGCGTATGAACACCATTGCATTCAGTAGAGATTCAGCTTGGTGAACAAATCACTGCTTGAGAGTGCGTCAGAGGTTAACAAAAAGGGTATTTTTCTACCCTTTTTTTGTGTGTCATTTCACACTGCGTTTTTCTTTTGACTTTATTGATAAAATACGCGAATGGTCACTTTTAATAACAAAGGATTAGCGTTACCATCTTGCTTCCTTGTTCCACATTGATAACGTGTCTTCATGAATAACTCTAAACGTCCTCTATATATCCCATATGCAGGCCCTGCCCTGCTCGAAACGCCGCTTCTCAACAAAGGCAGTGCTTTTTCTCCTGATGAACGTAAGTTCTTTAATCTCGAAGGCCTATTGCCTGAAGCTTTTGAATCTATTGAAGAGCAAGCAGAGCGTGCTTACCAGCAGTACCAAAAGTTTGACAATGATATGGATAAGCACATCTATTTGCGCAATATCCAAGACACGAACGAAACGCTTTATTACCGTTTAATTCAAAACCATATCACCGAAATGATGCCGATTATCTACACCCCAACGGTCGGCGCAGCGTGTGAAAACTTCTCTAGTATCTATCGTCGTGGTCGCGGTCTGTTTATCTCATACCCTAACCGTCACGACATCGACGACATGCTAAATAACGCTTCACGCCAAAACGTGAAAGTCATCGTTGTCACAGACGGTGAGCGTATTCTTGGTCTGGGTGACCAGGGTATCGGTGGTATGGGTATCCCAATTGGTAAGCTTGCACTTTATACCGCTTGTGGTGGTATTAGCCCTGCATACACCTTGCCAGTGGTACTTGATGTAGGTACAAACAACCCGCAACGTTTGTCAGACCCTATGTACATGGGCTGGCGACACACTCGCATCAGCGGCGAAGAGTACAAAGCATTCGTTGAAGAATTTATGCGTGCAGTGAAACGTCGCTGGCCTGAAGCCCTAATCCAGTTCGAAGACTTCGCGCAGAAGAATGCGATGCCTCTCCTTGAAGAGTATAAAGATCGCTTCTGTTGTTTTAATGATGACATCCAAGGCACCGCTGCGGTTTCTGTTGGTTCACTGCTCGCAGCAAGCCGTGCAGCAGGCAAAAAACTCTCTGACCAAGTCGTGACCTTTGTTGGTGCCGGTTCTGCAGGTTGTGGTATTGCTGAAGCCATTATCGCTCAAATGATGTCTGAAGGTCTTAGCGATGAAGAAGCGCGTCAGCGTGTTTACATGGTTGACCGTTGGGGCTTGCTGACAGACAACATGCCTAACCTGCTAGATTTCCAGAAAAAGCTCGGTCAAAACCATGCACGCGTCAGCGAGTGGGCATCTGATGAGAACGGTATTTCTCTCATCGACGTGATGCGCAATGCCAAGCCAACTGTCTTGATTGGCGTGTCAGGCGTTCCGGGACTCTTCAGTGAGGAAGTCATCAAAGAGATGCACTCTCATTGTGATAGACCAATTGTGTTCCCACTGTCGAACCCAACAAGCCGTGTTGAAGCCACACCTGCTGACATCATTCGTTGGACTGACGGAAATGCACTGGTTGCGACGGGTAGCCCATTTGAGCCCGTTACTTACAATGGTAAAACTTACCCAATTGCCCAATGTAACAACAGCTACATTTTCCCGGGGATTGGCCTAGGTGTGCTGGCTGTGAATGCTAGCCGCGTCACAGATGAAATGCTGATGGAAGCCAGCCGCGCCCTTGCAGAGTGCTCACCAATGGCATTGTCTGGCGAAGGCGCTTTGTTACCACCGCTTGAAGATATTCACCATGTCTCGAAACACATCGCTTTCGCTGTCGCCAAGCAAGCGATGTTGCAAGGTAAAACCTCCAAGAACACGGATGAGCGAATTAAAGAGAAGATCGAGCAGAACTTCTGGAAGCCACAATATCGCAGCTACAAGCGTACTTCGTTCTAACCCTCGCATGTGATACAAGGCATCAACACTAACCGCAGCGCTTGCTGCGGTTTTTGTTTCTCTGACCGTTGCTAAATGTTTAACATCTCATGTCTATCCAAGCGCTTGCTTCCCTAAACGGTGCTTTAACCGCTTATCTTGCCGTGCTCTGTAACCTGTTATGTCAGTTTTTTGCTTATGTATCTAAAAATCAGCTGCTTATATTGTAAAACACATACAATTAAGGCAAATTAAGCCAATGTTCCATACTCACTGAGCTATCAATGCGAAAGGCTTTTCTCACACTGATTTCCCTGTTGGTTTTGTGCGCTTTTTCGCTCGTCGCGATTGATCAATGGATCTCATTTCGATACCGCAACGACATCTATAATGATGTCCAACTCATCCCTGAACGCCGCGTCGGCATTGTGCTTGGTACCAGTAAATACATTGGTAAGACCCTCAACTGGTTTTATCAACACCGTATCGATAGCGCCCTGAAACTCTATGATGCGGAAAAAGTGTCGGTACTCTTATTGAGCGGCGATAACGCGCATCGCTCCTATAACGAGCCTTGGACCATGAAGCGCGACTTTATGCGCGCGGGTGTACCGGATGAGAACATCGTCCTTGATTACGCAGGTTTTCGCACCTTAGATTCCATAGTACGTGCCAATAAAATCTTCGAAGCCAATGATCTTGTTGTCATCACACAACGTTTTCATTGCGAACGGGCGCTGTTTTTAGCTGAACACAACAACATTGATGCGATCTGTTTTGCAGCGCCCATGCCCGGCGGATTAAGTGGTTGGAAAATTCGCGGCCGCGAAGTCTTAGCTCGCTTCAATGCAGTTGTCGACGTCTACCTTCTCAATAAGCAACCTAAGTTTCTCGGTCCTCCACACCCGATTGAGCCTGATGCCGCCCCGGTCTTAGCGCACGCCAAAGCGGAATCAAGTTCTGCCGTCAACACCATTTCGTCGGCAAGTGCGACAAGCTCCTCAGCAGCTTCAACGGTCAATGAGGCAGCCTCATCCGCAGCAACAACTGTGACAGAAGCAAACTGATTCCTCTACTGGCTCCTTAGCTGCTTTGTGATGCATATTGGCGAAAATCCCCATGGGTAGGTTACTACCCATTTACAAATAACCGTTTCACATTTCTCGTAACTCTCTCTTTAATAAAAGCTTTTGGTGATCGTTCTCACTCCTTTGTTCTTTATTGCGCTCTAACATATGTGCAACATAACAACCTACAAAAGGAAGATAATGATGACAGCGCTTACACTGGCCCTACGCCATTGGGTGATGGAACGTAACAGCCTGATCCTTATCGGCAACATACTGTTATTTGCCCTACTCTACACAACGCTCCCTTTCGATAAAAATGTCGTGATTGGCTTATCAATTCTGATCTTTATCGCAGTACTTTGGTTAACCGAAGCGCTTCATGTCAGTATCACGGCATTGCTCGTGCCTGTGCTTGCGATCGGTTTCGGCATTTTCGATACCGGCAAAGCCCTCAGCAACTTTGCAAGCCCGACGATATTTCTCTTTTTAGGCGGGTTCGCACTAGCTGCAGCACTTCATGCCCAGGAGTTAGACAGAGCGATTGCCGATAAAGTACTGGTCTTTGCGAAAGGTAAAATGTCTGTCGCGGTACTGATGCTGTTTGGTGTGTCCGCTGGGCTTTCAATGTGGATAAGTAACACCGCAACAACTGCAATGATGCTGCCACTGGTATTAGGCATTCTTAACAAAGTGAATGCGCAATCTCAGCGCAAGACCTACGTTTTTGTCCTATTGGGTATCGCCTACAGCGCAAGTATTGGTGGTATTGCCACCATCGTCGGCAGCCCCCCAAATGCCATTGCGGCTGCGGAGGTCGGGCTTACCTTTGCTGAATGGATGAAGTTAGGCTTACCTATCACCATTTGCTTGCTGCCACTCGCGATCTGTTTACTGTTCTGGGTTGTGAAACCTGATTTAAACCATACCTTTGAGATGGAGCATAAACCAGTAAAATGGGACAACGCTAAGCTCGCCACCTTGGTCATTTTCCTCCTCACCGTGTTGTGCTGGATTTTCAGTAAACCGCTAAATGCGGCACTTGGTGGAGTGAAAAGCTTCGACACCTTTGTTGCACTCTCTGCCATCGTCGCTCTGGGCATTTCTCGCGTTGTAAACTGGAAACAGATTGAAAAGTCGACGGACTGGGGTGTTTTATTGTTATTTGGTGGTGGTATCTGCTTGAGTAATATTCTCAGAGAAACGGGGACTAGTGTCTTCCTTGCCCACGGCTTGAGCGGATTCCTAGAGCAAGCAGGGCTTTTCCTCACCATTATGACGGTTGCGGCATTCGTTGTATTTTTGACTGAGTTTGCCAGCAATACCGCTTCTGCTGCATTACTTGTGCCTATTTTCGCTACGATTGCAGAAGCCCTAGGTGTGTCTCCAGTGATTTTATCGGCACTTATCGCTATCGCAGCATCGTGTGCCTTTATGTTGCCTGTCGCCACGCCGCCGAATGCCATCGTGTTTGGCTCTGGGCATATTCAACAGAAAGAGATGATGAGAGTCGGCCTCTATCTCAACGTAGCCTGTATCGTAGCGCTAACGCTCTTTACTCAGATTTTCTGGTAAGCAACGCGCCAGCGTATTTTTCCTCCCCCCAATGCTCGCTCTATCACTCCGGAGCGGGCATTTTTCTTGCGTACACTTTTTGATTTAGTCCAGTAGATCTTCCAAACCGTGCCTCGATGGCAAACCTAGAAGCGCTCGCTGAACAAGCACCTTGAGGTGGCTTGAGTATATAGGCTTGTGTTTTCGTTTGGTTGGCAGCATGATATTCAAAACGTTAACCAAAAGAATAAGTATGAAATATGCCAATATTAGCGGCTGGGGGAAATGCCTGCCGCCCACTGTTTTATCCAATGACGAGCTCAGCCAATTTGTAGAGACATCCGATGAATGGATACGTACTCGTACTGGGATTGCCGAACGTCGCATTAGCCATGTCGATACCTCGGTACTTGCAGAGTACGCTGCACGGGATGCACTCGCATGTGCAGGGATTGACGCCTCAGAGCTTGATTTGATTATTGTGGCAACTTGCTCTCCAGATACCTTACTGCCCAACGTGGCATCAAAGGTTCAACTTGCCCTCGGTGCCACACAGGCTGCCGCTTTTGATCAAAATGCCGCATGTACGGGATTTCTTTATGGTCTTGAAACCGCAACCCGCATGGTGCAAGCCGGGCAATACAAGCACGCCTTAGTCATAGGCGCGGAACGCCTAAGTTGGTATCTAGACTGGAGTAAGCGCGATACCGCAGTGCTGTTTGGTGATGGCGCGGGGGCGGTTGTTCTTAGCCAAACCGAGCAACCTCTCGGCCTACAGCAGGCAAAACTGGGCTGTGATGCAGAAGGTAGAGATATCTTAGCCATTCCTAAGTTCGGTACCGCGATGGATCGCTTTGACCCACTAGGCGGCTATTTCGAGTTCAATTTTATCGGCCGTGAGATATTCAAACGCGCCGTAAAAGGCATGACGAGTGCCGCGCACAACGTACTGACCCAAGCGCAGCTCAGTAGCGAAAACATTGATGTTGTCATACCGCACCAAGCGAACCTACGTATTATTGAAGCCTTGTGTGACTATGCAAAAATCCCTGTTGAGAAGGCATTTGTCAATATTTCTCGTTATGGAAATACGTCTGCGGCAACTGTCCCTATCGCACTCTGTGAAGCGGTGGAACAAGGTCATATCCAACCTAACAGTAAAATACTCACCGCAGCATTTGGCGCAGGTTTAACTTGGGGAGCGGGGCTTATTCAATGGGGTGACAGGGTTACACCAATCAGTCAAAACACTTCAACATTGCCACCTTGCGAGCAAACTGCCACAGAGCTCCTTGCCGAATCGATCGAAAAGTGTCTCTCGCGACCACAGTAGTTTGGCCTTAAACATGACAAATCCCCCATGAAAGGGGGATTTGTTGGAATGACTAACCGCGCGTTAAGCAATATTTCTAATGTATTCACACACTGGATTATCGATATGGCGATGAAATCGTGACGCGATTCCGGCCCGCGTGTTTGGCTTTATAAAGCGCTTCGTCTGCACGTTGAATCAGTTCCGTTGGCGTTTCGTCTTCGAGCTGGGCGACACCGGCACTGATGGTGATTTTCGCATCATGGCTCCAATGGGCACTTTCTACTTGGTAGCGAATCGTCTCCGCCAGATCGGTAACAGACTGAATGTTTCTGTCTGGACAAAAGATAATAAATTCTTCGCCCCCCCAACGCACAAAAACATCGTTAATATCCAACCACTCCACTACCAAATGGCTAAACGCGCGAAGGATATCATCTCCCACATAATGACCATGGGTATCATTGACCTCTTTAAAGTGGTCAATATCCATGAACACCACAGAGAATGGACGCTGATATCGTTGACTTTGTTTCACCGCTTGCGCCACCCATTCTTGTACAGCAGCGCGGTTTTTTACCCCCGTCAGGGTATCGCGCTCGGCCAGTGCGGCAAATTTCTTCGCTTGTAAGCTCAAAGTGATATTGTTTTTACGCAAACGTTCTTCGCGGCGCGATGCCACTTGATACTGATAGCGAACTAAAATGTACTCGTAACCGAGATAGCATATCGCGGCAAGGATCCACATCCCCATGACGAGCTTAAATAGCTCTGCTTCCGTTATCCAATACCCATGAAACGTCATTTCTCGCAGGGTTAAAGTATATTCCCCCTCTTCAACATGACTACCCGTTGCAACTTCAATATGAACGATATTGGAAAGATCGACACCTGCATGATCAAGGTCGATGTTGTAATCTGCAATCCACCACGACAGGACATGGAAGGATTTCAGTGGAATGGTTAGCGGGCCTTGATTAATCCCTGGCGCATATTCAATCGCGTTAAACTTATAGGATACAGGGTCACTTTCATCGGTATAGGCAGGGTTGGAGTTCCGTAAATAGACACGCACACGGCCTTCCGGCAGAGGACCGTGATAATCTATATCTAAGCTGACCGAGTGATACTTAGTCAGGTCGAGGGATTCGCCGATTTGCTGCGGAAAAATGGCAATCTCACAAAAAGGGTATGGTGCAGCATTTACAATACGGCAAGTGATACTCGCCCCTTCCTTCCATTCAACGATACTGACTTCCGTCTTCCCGCCTTGAAGGCTGTCATCCACCTTCTCAAAACGCCAGTCAGGCACAGTGACACGTAAATCGCGATTCGCCCCACCCATATGATGCCAACCGATCAAGAAGATCGACACGACCAGCATTGTCAATATCAGCTTCTTGAAAACACCCTGTGATGACATAGGTACGAACTCAGTCATAACTCATCCAAATGTTCCTTTACTACCTAAATAAAATAATCTCAGATAACAATAAGTTAAGCAATGGTTTCCATAACTGTTACGGATTTTAGTGATAGCAAACAAAGAAGCCTGCAAACAGCAGGCTTCCTATCAATCAATATACAAACATTTGTTTACTCAATGTTTAAAAAGGCTGCACCACGTACGCCGCCTGAGTCGCCATGTTTCGCTTTCAAAATCGCGGGTGGCTTTGCGACAGACAATAAATGTTTCTGCATACGCTCAGGAACTTGGCGATAGATTTCATCAAAGTTTGATAGACCGCCACCCAGCACAATTACGTGCGAATCGAGTGCCGTCATCATGTTACCGAAACAGATGGCAACCAGCTCGAGGTACATATCGACAAACTCGACGGCTTTTTCTTCGCCCGCATAAAAGTTTTCAATCACCTGAATCGCTTTAAGTGACTCACCATACTGATGTGCATAAAGCATTTCAAACCCGCGGCCAGATAGATAATTATCAATACAGCCTTTGTTTTCACATCCGCAGTCAAACATCGGCGCATTTTCGCCAAGGTGTAACCATGCATCTAGGGGGAGACGCATATGGCCGAGCTCACCAGCAACATTGTTCTTGCCAGAAAAAACTTTGCCGTTGTAAATCAAACCACCACCAAAGCCAGTCCCCATAATAAGGCCTGCAACGGATGGGTAGTGCTGGAGATCTTCGTCCCACGCTTCAGACAGGGCGAAACAGTTTGCATCATTCTCTAGTGCAACATGTCGGCCACCAAGTTCTGCTTCTAGATCTTTGCGAAGCGTTTTTCCTTTTGCAGCACCGATATTTACCGTGAGTACCGCACCAGTTTCCGCTTCTTCCATTCCAGGAAGACCGATACCAATTTTACCTTCAACACCGAACTCTTCATCCGCCTCACGGACGAGTGTCGCTAATGTATCAATCAATTCTTGGTAATCTGTTGTAGGGGTTGGAACACGCTTAGTCGCGACACGATTTAGATCGTTATCAAATGCGCCAAACTCAATCTTTGTTCCACCGACATCAAAGCCGTAATACATCCTGTTCTCCCTGAAAAATAAGCAAAATATAAAAAATTGTGACAATTATCGCTAAGTGACTCTGTACAGTCCGTGATGAACAGCAAAGAAACTGTGGTTATTTATCACAACATAGCTTAGTTGGTTAAAAAGCAACTACATTTCACCGCCATATACGTGACGCCGTCACCAAAATACACCTTTACTGAGCCGATTTTAGTCGTTCTAACGCGCCCGGCACAGGTAATTGGCGTTGCTTTTTACCTGTTTCGTAATGCTCGCGAAACACATCAAACCACAAATCAAGTAACTGTGCATTATGGGTTTCACCATAGCGAGCAACGATCTTGGCTGCCACTTCTGCGGTTGCGAGTTGGTTCTTCTTACTTGCTTCTCGTAATCTGAAACGTGACATTTCTTGCGGGGATATTGACAGCAATGGCAGATCAGCAAGATATGGACTTTTGTGGAACATCTTTTTTGCTTCTTTCCAGCTACCATCAAGCAAAACAAAGAGCGGGCGCTTGCCGTGCTGCACGTGGATGTTCGTCACTTCTCTCTCCGGCGCATATTCCGACGGAAAAATAAGATAGGGTTGCCATTGCGGATCACGTAACACAGCGAGCATATCGCAGTCGGGTTCAGTGCGATGCCAAATGTAGGCGAAACTATCTTCAAATAAATCCGCAATT
Source organism: Thaumasiovibrio subtropicus (assembly GCF_019703835.1). Classification (NCBI taxonomy): domain Bacteria; kingdom Pseudomonadati; phylum Pseudomonadota; class Gammaproteobacteria; order Vibrionales; family Vibrionaceae; genus Thaumasiovibrio; species Thaumasiovibrio subtropicus. The sequence goes on from NZ_AP023054.1 coordinate 1,809,651, forward strand.
AAGCGCCCTGTGTTACTGGGCTTCAGGACTTCATCATCAAACATGATTAATAAGAACGCCGCTTGAGAGGTTAAACTAGGTTTATGCTCGCAGATGCAAAGATGACGGTTAACCATGCAAAACTCACAGCGATCTACGCTGCCTCCCCTCGCATTGAAAGGCTTAGTCGCTCTGGCAAGACGCGCTTTGTGAAGACGATGAATGGCATGGATACGCATGGTAAAACTCTATTTCGAAATAACCGCGGCATCATACGCTGACTCGCTATGCAAGTCACTTTCAGCGTGCGTATAGAACAAACATTCTAGGGATAGCGCGAGCATAGAAACAAAAAACCGATGCCAATGCATCGGTTTTTTGTTATGCCTCTATTGTTAATATCCTTACTCGACCGTAACGCCGTAATATTCCTGAACACATTTCGCGTAATCACCCTCTTTCAGGGTGGTATGCGCCGTCTGATAACCGCTCACAATTTTACACGCAAAGCTCGCGCCTTCCGGATTGTCGGCCACATAAGACCAATCATTTTCCCAGTACAATCCAAATCCTGTGTCACCTTGATTTCGGAATGGCTTCATACCAGCACACCCCAATTGCTCGTCAGCTGGAATCTCGACACTCAATGCGGCTGCGTGACCTCGGTAATATTTGATTCGATTCACCGACTGCGGCTTCTCTTGCTCTTCCGTGCATTCAATCCCACCATTAATGATCATGGTTGTGACCCCAAAGCCCGGCACGCGTTTTTCCGCGATATCTTGTTCTGTCGGTTGCCATGTACCATCGATAACATGCAGCATTGATGGTTTAGGCGGTTGCGGATAGACGAAGAAGAAGATCGCCGATGCTAAGTTTAGCCAGCTATCGGCCACTTGCTCCGGATCCTCGAGCAACACTTTCACATCGTTAAAGATAAAATCAGAAAAAGGCCCGTAGTTATAGTGATATGAAAGCTGCTTGGCACCGCGGCCAAAATATTTCACATAATGACCTTCTGGTGTTGTGCCACATGGCCAAGCTTGAGTTTGCCAATTATCGACGGCACATTCACTGTTATAACCGCAACTGTTAGGATCATCGCCACAGCCAGCTTCTCTGACAAAGTAAAGCCCTTGTCGCCACTCTTCATTGGGTGAATGAGGATTATGTGCGCCGGTCTCTTGGGTAAAGTGCGCAAACATAACCGCCA